>CAVXBJ010000001.1:0-9486 GCA_963759915.1 uncultured Actinomycetota bacterium
CGAATTCAACAGCCCAGGACCTTCATGGTCCTGGGCTGTTCTGCGTTCTCGTCGTGGCGAATGGCTTCGGGCGAGGCTTGCCGGCTACTCGGCGCAGCTGAGGGGAATCCCCGCGTCGCGGACAGCCGCCATCGCCGTGGTGGCGACACCGCCCGCGGCGAAGACGTGGTCAACTCCAGCGAGGTCCCCGACGCGGACGGCTCCGGTGCGGCCGATGTCGCTTCCCTCCATCAACAACCAGACCCGGTCAGCGATCTCGATCTCTGCTGCGGTGATGGCCGCCGCCATCGGGGTGGGGGCGAACATCCCGTCCTCGACGCTCACCCCGCAGGGCGACACCAGGGCCAGGTCGACGCGGAAGCGGCGGAGCTCGTCGAGAGCCCAGGTCCCCTGCTGCGCGCGGTGCAGCGGGTCCACACTGCCGCCGATGTTGTAGACCTGCAGGTTCTCGACCCGGGAGAGCACCACCGCCACGTCCAGTCCGGTCGTCACGACCGTGAGTCCTGGTTCGGACGGTGGGTGCCGGCTCAGCGACTCGGCCACGGCCCAGGTGAGGGCGGAGGCGGCGAGGAGCACGGTGCCCCGTTCGGGCAGCTGCTCGACCACGAGCTCGGCCAGGCGGACGTGGAGGGTCGGGTGCTCGGGTGTGGTCCCGTCGAACGGAGAGAGCGGGCGTTCGGCTCGGCGTACGGCGCCGCCGTGCACCCGCTGGAGCAGTCCGTGGCCCTCGAGCTGGCGTAGGTCGCGGCGGATGGTCTCGGGGGCCACGTCGAGACGGCCGGACAGATCGCCCACCTCCACCCGACCGTGCGCGTCGAGGAGGTCGATGATGCGGCGGTGCCGATCACCCGCAGCGTCCACCTGGACGATCACTGGCCCCCCTCCCCGAACGGTCACAACAGCTGGTGCGACCCCGAGGCCTGTGGCCGGATCTGCAGCTTGCGACCGGCGCCGGCCCGGAACGCCTCGAGGGCCTCACCGTAGTCCTCCAGCGCGTACGCGTGGCTGACCATCCGGTCTGCGTTCAGGGCACCGGCGGCGAACATCTCCACCGCCCGCGCGTAGCTGTGCAGCACGGCCATCGAGCCGATGACGCTGATCTCGTCGTTGTAGATGCCGAACGGGGAGAACCTCGCCGTCGCGTCGGTGGGGGCCACGCCGAACTGCTGGAAGATGCCGCCCCGCCGAACCCGGGTCAGTCCGTCCTCGATCGCCGCGACGACACCGGTGCAGTCGATGACCACGTCCCAGCCGCCGGTGCGGTCGGCCTCGTCGGCCGAGGCGGCGACCCGCTCGACGCCGAGCTCGCGCGCGACCTCCAGCCGTGCGGGATTGCGGTCGACCACGGTGACCGTGGCGGCTCCGGCCCGAGGCGCCAGCTGGGCCATCATCAGCCCCATCGTGCCGGCGCCGTACACCAGGTAGTGCTCGCCCATCCGCCGCGGCAGCAGGTCGTACCCGTGGATGGCGCAGGAGAGCGGTTCGATCAGGGCCGCCAGCGCCAGGTCGACGTCGTCGGGGAGCCGGTGGACGTTGCGCACCGGTGCCACCGTGAGCTCGGCGGTCGACCCGTTGGTGCGGGCCACCCCGGAGCCGTTCCACTTCTCGCAGAGATTGGACCGACCGACGCGAGCAGAACGAGCACTCACCGCAGGTCAGGGTGGGGTCGACCGAGACCCGGTCACCGGGTGCGAACTCGGTGACCCGCTCGCCGACGGCCTCGATCACCCCGGAGGTCTCGTGCCCCGGAATGATCGGATAGCGCGTGGGCGCGAACTCGCCGTCCAGCACGTGGATGTCGGTGCCGCAGAGGCCGACCGCCTCGACCCGGACGAGCACCTCGCGCGGTCCCGGAACGGGATCCGGCACCTCCGTGAGCGACCACGACCCCGGCTCGGCGAAGACGATCGCCCGCACTACTTCACCGCGCCCATGGCCAGGCCGCGGACCAGCCGCTTCTGGGCGATCCAGCCGGCCACGATCACCGGCAGCACCGCGATCGTGGAGGCGGCCGACAGCACGGCGAGGAACTGGCCGCGACCGTCGACGAAGCTGCCCAGGAACGGCGGGGTGGTGCGGGCGACCACGGCGGTCAGCAGGTTGGCCAGGAAGTACTCGTTCCAGGCGAAGATGAAGCAGATCAGCGCCGCGGCGGCGGCACCCGGAGCCACGATGGGCAGCGAGACCCGCCACAGCTCACGGCTGTAGCTGGCGCCGTCGATCTGCGCGGCCTCGACCACGGCGAGCGGCACCTCGGCGAAGAACGACCGCATCATCCACACCGCGAGCGGCAGGTTGATGCCGATGTAGAGCACCCCGAGCGCCCACAGGTTGTCCAGCAGCCCGAGCACCCGGAGCAGCAGGAAGACCGGGATGATCGAGGCGGCGACCGGCATGAACTTGGTGGAGATGAAGAAGAACAGCGCGTCCTGCCACTTGCCGATCGGCCGCACCGACAGCGCGTACGCGGCCGGGATGGCCAGCGCCATCACCGCGACGGTGGAGAGGATCGACACCGCGGCGGAGTTGGCCAGGTAGAGGCCCATGCCCCGGCCGAAGACCTCGGCGTACCGGTCGAGGGTCGCAGTCGGAGATGATCTTCGGCGGGAAGGACGCGGCCACGCCCTCGGACTTGAAGCTGGTCAGGATCATCCACAGCACCGGGAAGAAGAAGACGAAGACGACCACCCAGGTGAGCGCGGTGACCAGGTAGCCGACCGACCTTGCGCTTGGTGAAGCGACTCCTGGTGCGGGCCGGAGCGGGCGCCGGACTGGCGGTGCGGTGGGGGGTGTCGACGGTTGTGGCCATGATCAGTCGGTCTCCTCGGTGAACACCTTGAACAACGTGCGCAGCGCCAAGGTGGCGATGACGATGGTGACGATCACGGTGACGACGCCGTAGGCGGCCGCCTCACCGATCTGCTGGCCGATGAAGGCCCGCTCGTAGAGCAGGTAGGGCAGCGTCTTGGTGTTGCCGGCGCCCTTGGTCATGATGTTGACCGGGTCGAAGACCTGGATCATCAGCACGGTGCCCAGCAGCGTGGCCAGCTCGGCGTAGGTGCGCAGGTGCGGCAGGGTCATGAAGCGGAACGTCTGGAGGGCGTTGGCCCCGTCGACGTCGGCCGCCTCCAGCACCTCACCGGCCTGGGACTGCAGCCCGGCCAGCAGGATCAGCATCATGAACGGCGTGTACTGCCAGGTCAGGGTGAACACGATGGTCAACGCCGGGTAGTCGGTGTTCCAGGCGACCGGCCCGAGGCCGATCCAGGACAGCACGCAGTTGACGATGCCGGTGTTGACGTCCAGCAGCGAGTACTTCCAGATCAGCGCGGCCGCGGCCGGCATCACCAGGAACGGCGTGATCAGCAGGGTCCGGGCGAGGGCCTGGCCGCGGAACTTGCGGTCCAGCAGGATCGCGAACACCAGACCCAGCACGCAGGGACAGGATCACCGACCCGCCGACGATCCGGACCGTGGCCCAGAGCGAGGGCAGGAACGCCCCGTTGGTGACGACCGCGATGTAGTTGTCGAAGCCGGCGAAGGAGCGCTCCTCGGGCCGGGCCAGGTTCCAGTTCTGGAACGAGTAGTAGATCGTGGCCAGGAACGGCACCTGGGTGATCAGGATCGCCGCGATCAGGGGCGGGCAGGATCAGCTTCGGCGAACTTGCGCTCGCCCAGGTCCTGACGGGAGACGGCCGCCATCCGCTGGGTCTTGGCGAACTTCGACTCGCTCTGGCCGGTGTCGGGTGCCGGCTCGGTGGTCGCGGTGCTCATCAGCCCTCCTTCTTCTGCTGGTCGCCGGCGCGTTGGGCGATCTCCTGGCCCTGGTCCAGGGCGTGGTCGAGCGGTCTTCGGCCGGCGATCGCGTCGGCGAGCAGCTGCGAGGTCTGGTTGCCGACGTCCTGGAACTCCGGGATGGTCACGTACTGGATCCCGATCCACGGCTGCGGAGCGACACCGGGCTGCTTCGGGTCGACCTCGGTCATGATCTTCGCGGTCAACGGCGCGAACTCTCCGCCGGCCTCGATGTACTCGGGGATCTCGTAGGTGGACTTCCGGGTGCCCGGCGGGGTGCGGGACCAGCCGAGCTGGGAGCCGACCAGCTTCGCGTACTCCTTGGAGGTGGCCCACTTGACGAACTCCCAGGCCTGGTCCTTGTGCTGGGACTCGGCGTTGATGCCGAGGTTCCACGACCACAACCAGCCGGCGTTCTCGGTCTCCTTGACCGGCGCCCGCACGTAGCCGACCTTGCCTGCACCTTGGAGTTCGCCGGATCCTCCACCGAGCCGGCGGCCGACGTGGCGTCGTACCACATCGCCGCATTGCCCTGGCTGAACAGGTTCAGGCACTCGGTGAAGCCGAACGACACCGGGTCGGCCTCCCCGGAGTCGGCAAGGGTGTCGAGGTAGAACTTCACCGCGTCCTTGAAGCCCGGCGCGTTCACCTGGGCGTCCCAGTTCATGTCGTACCACTGCCCGCCGAAGGTGTTGACCACGGTGGTCAGCGGGGCGAACATCTCGCCCCAGCCCGGCTTGCCCGCAGGCAGATGCCGGCCCGGTCCGACGCCGGGTCTTGAGCTTGTTGGCGTACTCGGCGACCTGGTCCCAGGTGGGGCGCTCGGGCATCGTGATGCCGGCCTGCTCGAACAGGTCCTTGCGGTACATCAGGAACGACGACTCGCCGTAGAAGGGCAGCGCGTAGAGGCGGTCATCGTAGGAGACCCCGTCGCGGACCGGCTGGAAGAGGTCGTCGAGGTCGTACGCGGGATCCTCTGCCGCCAGGTCGGTGAGATCGACCAGCCAGCCGTTCTGGCCCCAGATCGGCACCTCGTACGCGCCGACGGTCATGATGTCGTACTGCCCGCCCTGGTGGCGACGTCCTTGGTGGCCGCGTTGCGGAGGTCGTTCTCCTCCATGAAGATCATGTTGATCTTGATGTCGGGATGCGCCTTGTAGAACTCCGGCAGCAGCTGCGACATGTCCTGCATCTGCGGGTTGTTCACGCTGGCCAGGGTGACCGTGGTGACCCCGGGTTCGTTGCCGAGGTTGCCGAATCCGGCACAGCCGGAGAGGGCGAGCGAGAAGCTCACCCCGAGTCCGGCGGCCGCCAGGCGTCGTCGCGTGGTGGTGGTCATGAACCGCCTTCCGGGTCGAGAGCCGAGCCGTGGCCGGGCCATCCCGAGTGGGTTGTTTCGAGCAAGGTAGTACCCGCGGATGCCCGAAGTCCAGGGTTCCGGGCCAAATTCCTGCCCGATTGATCGGGAAGTGGTGTGGTTTTGCTTGTTGTCTTGCCCGGGTCGTCATGGTTGGATACGAGTCGTGTACCCGCCGGAACGCCAGCAGGCCATCGCGGAGTACCTGGTCGAGCGGCCCGAACACCGGGCCGGGATCGCGCAGATCAGCGAGCGGCTCGGCGTCACCAGCGAGACGGTGCGCAAGGACCTGGACGTCCTCGAGCGTCGGGGGGTGCTGCGCCGGGTGCGGGGCGGCGCGGAGCTGCTGTCCACGACGCCGTTCGAGCAGGCACTGGCGGCCCGGCACGCCGAGCAGTTCGAGGACAAGCTGGCCATCGCCCGACGCGTGGTGGCCGAGCTGCCCGAGGACGGCGTGGTGATCCTGGACTCGGGCTGCCTCACCTTCGTCTGCGCCCAGCTGATGCCGACCGACCGCCCACTCACCCTGGTCACCAACAACCTGCCGGCGGCGCGCTACCTGGCGGGGAACTCGAAGCTGCAGATCATGACACTGCCCGGATCGGTTCGTGGGCTCACGTCCGCGGCCGTCGACTCCTGGACCGCGCGACGACTGGGCACGATCACGGCAGATCTTGCGATCATCGGCGTCAACGGGCTGACCGCCCAGCGAGGGCTGATGACCACCAATCCCGAGGAAGCGGCGGTGAAGCGGGCGATGCTGCTGGCGGCGCGCCGGCGACTCGTCCCGGTGATCTCGAGCAAGGTCGGCCGGACCTCGTTCTGCACCTTCGGGGCGGTCTCGGAGGTCGACCTGGTGATCACCGACCACGGTGCGGCGCCGGAGCAGGTGGCCGACCTGGGCGCCGCCGGCCCTGCGGTGGTGCTGGCCTGAGCGGGCTGCTTTGCGCGCACGAGAGTGTGCGGCAAGGATGAGGCGGTGACGGACAGTAGGGGACAGCGACCTGGCGGCGGGCAGTCCGGCGGCTCCGGGCGATCCAACGGCGGTGGCGGTGGCGGTGGCGCCCGCGGTGGCAGCGGTGGCGCTCGGGGGGGCAGCGGTGGAGGCGGTCGCGGCCGGGACGACCGCGGCGGTAACCGGAGCGGGGACAACCGAGGCGGGGACAACCGAGGCGGGGACAACCGAGGAAGCGACAACCGGGGCGGGGGTCGGTCCGGCGGTGGCGGGCCGCGTCGCGATGGCGGACCCGCACGCACCCCCGGCGCAGGTGGTTCGGGCCGAAGCGGCTCCAACGGTCCCGGTCAGTCCCGGAGCTCAGCGGCCCGCAAGCCGCAGGGGCGCACCCCCGGGCGTCCGTCCGGACAGCAGCGTTCGGGCGACCGGTCGCGCAACGAGTACGGACGCGGTCCGGAGACCTCCGACGCACGCCTGCCCGACGGTCGGCTCCCGGACCGGCGGCTGCCGGACCGTGGACGTCCCGACCGTGGCGGGTCGGACCGTGGACGTCCCGACCGTGGCGGGTCGGACCGCGGAGGACCGGACCGACGACCGTCCGACCGCGAGGAGCGCACGCCGCCCCCGCCCGGTCTGCAGAAACGCGCCGACGAGCCGAGACTGCCTGCTGAGGTCGACACCCGAGGACTCCCCCGCGGGGTGAAGGCAGAGCTCCGTGGACTGCCCAAGGACCTGGCCGAGGTCGTCGCCGGACACCTCGTCACGGCGGGCCTGCTGATCGACGACGACCCCGAGCTGGCCTACCGGCACGCCGAGGCGGCGCGCCGGCGGGCGGCACGGCTCCCGGTGGTGCGGGAGGCGGCGGCGGAGACGGCGTACGCGGCCGGTCACTGGGATGTGGCCCTGTCGGAGTTCCGGGCCCTGCGTCGGATGACGGGGACCGACGACTACCTGCCGGTGATGGCCGACTGCGAACGTGCCCTCGGCCGGCCGCAGGCCGCTCTCAAGATCGCCAAGGAGGCGCACCGCAAGCCGCTCGAGCCGGCGCTGGCGGTGGAGATGCTCATCGTCGAAGCCGGGGCGCGGAACGACCTGGGCCAGCAACCCGAGGCCCGCCGGGTGCTGCACCAGGCGATCCTGGATCTGGACGATCGCCGTGCCGCGCAGCTCGGCGTGGCCGCCGCGCGCTTGTACTACGCCTACGCCGACGCCCTCGAGAACACCGGGAAGCAGTCCGAGGCACGGGACTGGTTCGACCGTGCGGCCCGGTTGGACAGCGACGGTGACACCGATGCCGACGAGCGTCGCGACCTGCTCGACGGGATGCTGATCACCTTCGACGACAGCGATCCCGATGATCACAGCGGCGGCGACGAGGCCGGTCACCGGGGAGCCGGTGACGACGGTGACGGTGAGACCGACCGATGAGTGCGCTCGCTGACGACTACGACGCCGCCCTGTTCGATCTCGACGGCGTGGTGTACCTGGGCCCGGTGGCGGTGCACGGGGCACCGGAAGGTCTGCGTGCCCTGCGAGACCGGGGCACCCGGGTCGGCTTCGTCACCAACAACGCGGCCCGGCCGCCGGCCGCGGTCGCCGAGCACCTCGGCGAGCTCGGCATCGTGGCCACCGCCGACGACGTGGTCACCTCCGCGCAGGCCGGTGCCCAGCTGGTCGCCCAGCGTTTCGGGGCGGGCGCCGCAGTGCTCGCCGTCGGTGGTTCCGGTGTCTGGGACGCCCTGACGGAGGTGGGTCTGGTCGGGGTCCGCTCCGCCGAGGACCAACCGGTCGCCGTGCTGCAGGGTTTCGGCTTCGACCTGACCTGGGACCAGCTGAACGAGGCGGCGATCGCGATCCACCGGGGCGCGCACTGGGTGGCCACCAACATCGACCCCACCCGGCCGACCGACCGGGGGATCGTGCCCGGCAACGGCGCCGCCGTCGCGGCCGTACGGCTCGCGGTGGACGTCGATCCGGAGGTCGCCGGCAAGCCGTACCGCCCGCTGGTCGACGCCACGGTCGCCCGGCTCGGAGCCGGTCACCCGATCTTCGTCGGCGACCGGTTGGACACCGACATCGCAGGTGCCGTGGCCGCCGGACTGGACAGCATGCTCGTGCTGACCGGAGCCCACGGGCCGACCGACCTGGTGGCCGCCGGGGCCGACAGCCGGCCCACCCACCTGGGCTACGACCTGCGTGACCTGCTGCAGCCGGCCCGGCGATGCGTCGAGCGTCCGGGAGAGGTGAGCTGCGGGGAGCAGACCGCGGTCCTCGACTCGGGCCGGATCGAGCTGGTCGGCACCCCCGACGACCGGTCGTCGGCCGTCGACGCGCTCTGGGCCACGGCGAACCTGGCCTGGCGGGTCGCCGACCTCGGGCGAGCCGCCGACGCCAGCCCGGCGGTGCAGGTGATCAGCGCGGTGCTGGCCCGTCGCTGACGACCCAGGCCGTGGCGTCACCGGGCAGCAGCCCGTCGACGAGCTCGACGCTGCTCAGCAGCACCGTGCCGGCGGGCAGCGCGATCGGGTCGTCGCCGAAGTTGGTCACGCTGTGCCAGCCCTCACCGCGCCGGAACGCGAGCACGTCCGGCGCCGAGTCCTCGAAGGCGAAGCTCGGCCCAGCGGAGGTCGCGGCCGTCACCAGCTCGCGTCGCAGCCCGATGGCCCGGCGGTAGAGCGTCAGCATCGAGTCGTCGGTGCCGGCCTGGACCTCGGCCGCGAACCCGGCGAACCAGCCGGGTTGCGGGAGCTCGGTCTCTCCGCCGCCGAAGCCGTACGACGGTCCGGATGCGGTCCACGGCAGGGGGACCCGGCACCCGTCACGGCCCTTCTCCCGACCGGCGGACCGGAACGCCATCGGGTCCTGCAGCACGTCGCGGGGTAGGTCGGCGACCTCGGGCAGCCCCAGCTCCTCGCCCTGGTAGACGTAGACCGAACCCGGCAGCGCCAGCAGCACCAAGATCGCTGCCCGCGCTCGGCGGCGGCCCAGATCCTCGTCACAGTGAGGATCCGCGCCATCGGTCAGCAGCCAGCGGCGAGCGACCTCGATCGGTGTCTCCTCCGCGGACACCGCGAGTCCGTAGCGCGACACCACCCGAACGGTGTCGTGACAACCGAGCAGCCAGGTCGTGGTCGAGCCCGACTCGACCATGTCGGTGATCCCCGCCTCGATCACCGTGCGGTAGCTGTCCGGTCGCCAGCTCGCCTCCTGCATCGCGAAGTTGAACGCCTGACCGAGGCTGGTCGGGGCCGCGTAGCGGGCCCGCCGGCTGGGATGCACCGACGCCTCGGCGACGGCGAAGCGGGGCGGGTCGTAGGAGTCGAACACGCTCCGCCAGTCCCGGTAGACCAGCTGGAGGTCGTCCCGGTCCCACAACGGG
>CAVXBJ010000002.1:0-21161 GCA_963759915.1 uncultured Actinomycetota bacterium
CTCCAGGACCCCCATCGCTCGGCGGCCCTCGGGTCAGTGCGGCTTGCGTGAAGAGCCACCCGCCTCGCCTGGGAACTGCGGTCCCACCAACCCCCTGAATCCGCTGACGCACTCCTCGGTGTGCTCACGCACGCGATGCAACGGCCGCGAGAGTGGTCGGAGGAGTGCGTCAGCGGATCTTTGGTCAGGTCGTCGGGTCGGTGAAGATCACGTCGAAGCGGTGGGCGCCGGGCCAGAGGGCGTGCTGGGGGAGGACGTCGATGCCGCAGGCCCGGGAGCCGACGCCGTGGACCGCGGCATCGAGGAACAGGTAGCTGTGCGTCGGGGTCGGCAGCTCGTACGGGTGCGGCGCTCCGGTCGAGGTCCTGGGGGGTGTGCCGGGTGAGGGTGAAGCCCGGGGCGGTGGCCGGCCGGACCCGGCCACCGACGTCAGCCGCAGCCGGGTGGCGGAGCCGTCGCCGAGCTCGAGCTCGCCGCAGCGGCGGCCCGGTGCCCGGTCTCCTGCGGGCGCGAGTAGACGCACGTTGAGCTCGTCGAGGCCGGCGGCGAAGCGGCCGATGCGGGCGGCGTGAGCGGTGTCCGGGTACGACTCGTGCGGGCCGGTGCCGAACCAGGCGGCCCGGTCGATGTCGGTCGGCAGGTCGAACCGGACACCGACCCGTGGCCAGGTGCAGTCCCAGGCCGGTGACGGGTTGACCTCGACCCGCAGGCCCAGCCCGCCGCCGGCGACCGCGGTCCAGGTGTAGGTGGTGTCGACGAACAGCACGCTGGCCGCGGCCGCGCTCCGCACCCGGACGACGAGGGAACCCGGGCCGTCGGTCAGCGCCAGCACCCGATGGGTGAGCCGGTCGAGACCGCGATCGCGCCAGCGGCGCTCCGAGGACGGTCCGGGCGCGCCCTCGCCCGCGGTGTCGTCGGGATCGCCCAGCTCGAACGAGCCCCGCATCTCGCGACCGGTCGTTGTCGGTCGGACCACGCCACAGCTCCAGCCGCGGCCCGTCGACCGACAGGCCGTACAGGCTGAGCAGCCGGCCCGTGGCCGGATCGAAGACACCGGGCCCGACGGCGAGCCCGCCGTCGTCGGTCGCACCGTGCGGTCTCCCGTCGGCGGGCGGGGCCGCAGCACGTGCGGCCGCACCGATCGGGGCCAGGCCGCGGAGCGAGTCGCTGCAGTCGAACTGGGCACAGGCCACCACGTGCCCCGCCTCGGCCCAGGCGGTGTCGGTCGGCCAGCTCGGCGGCGACGGTCAGCCAGGTCTCGCCCTCGCCGGCGGAGGCCAGCAGCTCGGCCGGCAGCACCAGCGACGACTCCCCGCCCGCCGGCACGGTCGGCACCACCAGCACGCTCTCCTCGACCATCCGGCCGTCCAGCTCGCGGCGAGCCACGAACCGCAGGTGAGCGGTGTCGGCCGTGTGGTAGCGGCTGCGAACCCCCAGCGTCCGGCCGGTCAGGGTCGAAGATCACCGGCTGGCCGACGCGGCGCACTCGTGCAGCCCGGGGCTCGGCGTGCCGTCCGGGAGCACCATGCCGTCCATCACGAAGTTGCCGTCGTGCACGACCTCGCCGAAGTCGCCGCCGTAGGCGTAGAACTCCGTGCCGTCGGCCGTGCGGGTCAGCAGTCCGTGGTCGCGCCACTCCCAGACGAAGCCGCCGTGCAGCCGCGGGAAGTGCTCGACGAGCTCCTCGTACTGGTCGATCGCGCCGGGGCCGTTGCCCATCGCGTGCACGTACTCGCAGAGCAGGAACGGCTTGCTGCGCACCCGGCGCGCCTCGGCCGGCCGAGCCCAGCAGCGGCCCGTGCTCGCCGCCGATCGGGCGACTCGGCCAGGATCGGGTACATCCGCGAGTACACGTCGGTGTAGGCGCCGGTGTAGTCGCCCTCGTAGTGCACCGGCCGCTCCGGGTCGCGGCGGTGCACCCACTGGGACATCGGGGCCAGGTTGCGCCGGTGCCCGCCTCGTTGCCCAGCGACCAGATCACGATGCACGGGTGGTTCTTGTCGCGCTCGACGGTGCGCTCGATCCGGTCCAGATACGCGTCCCGCCAGCCGAGGTCGTCGCTGGGGTTGCCCCCCCAGCCGGAGTCCACGAACCCGTGGGTCTCCAGGTCGCACTCGTGGATCACCCAGAAGCCCAGCTCGTCGGCCAGGTCGAGCACCGTGGGTGCGGCGGATAGTGGCTGGTCCGGATGGCGTTGACGTTGTGCTGCTTCATCCGGATCAGGTCGGCCCGGGCGTGCTCCTCGTCGAACATCCGGCCGCGTTCCGGGTGGGTCTCGTGCCGGTTCATCCCGCGGAAGGCCAGCTGGCCGCCGTTGACGAGGAAGGGTCGCCCAGGATCGCGACCGTGCGGAAGCCCAGCCGGAAGGTGATCTCCTCCCCCGCCGCGGCGACCACCGCGTCGTAGAGCCGCGGTGCTCCGCAGTCCACGGCTCGACGGCCCCGACCGAGAACACCTCACTAGCGGGCCGCCGAGACGGTCCGGCTCACCCCCAGCTCGGGGATCCTGATGGTCACCGGGAAGGCCGCGGCCCGCCGCCGATCGCGCCGGACCCGTACCGCTGCCGTCGGCGTACCCGGCCCGCAGCCACACGTCGTCGATGCCGCCGTACGGGCGGCCGACCAGGGTGACCTCGCGGAAGATGCCGGGCAGCCACCACTGGTCCTGGTCCTCCAGGTAGCTGGCCGAGGACCACTGGTGCACCCGGACGGCGAGCACATTGTCGCCGGCGACCAGCAGCTCGGTGACGTCGAACTCGGTCGCCAGCCGGCTGCCCTTGCCGACGCCGACCTCGGTGCCGTTCAGCCAGACCCGGAACATCGACTCGACGCCGTCGAAGCGCAGCAGCACCGCGCTCCACGTCCCAGTCCGGCGGGCGAACCGCGCCGGTGGTCGCCGGCCGGGTTCTCGTCCGGGACGTACGGCGGGTCGATCGGGAACGGGTACACTGCACGTTGGTGTACGGGGGCGCCCGTAGCGGGCCGTCGCCGTCCAGCACCCAGTGCGACGGCACCGGATCGCGTCCCATTCCCTGTCGTCTAGTCGACCGCCGCGGCCACCGCCTCGTACAGCCGTCAGCGGAGGCTCAAAAGAAGCCGGAAGCGCCAGTCGCCGTTCAGGCTGAGCCGGGGGGCGTCGGAGTGCAGCCAGGAGCGGGCGGCCGTGCGGCGGCCGGAGCCGGGGGAGTAGTCATCGACATAGCTGGTGGTCACAGCCGCCACGGTAGCGCGGCCCGACCCCTTTGACGCTGCCGGTCGGGCCGCCTAGTTTGGCATTGCAGAGAACGTTTCAGCGGTGACGAGGAGGCGATCGGGTGCTGCATCACGACGCGACGGCCGAGGGGTACGTCGCGACGGTCCGGGACCGACCCGACGTCCTCGGGGTGGTGGTGGTCGGATCGGTCGCGCGCGGCACCCCGCGTGAGGACTCCGACGTCGATCTGTACCTGGTGGTGACCGACGAGGCGTACGCGAACGCCCGGGCGGCGGGGATGATCGCGTCGGTGAGTCAGGACGGTGTCACCTATCCGGGCGGGTACGTCGACATCAAGCTGGCCAGTCCGGACTACCTGAACCGGGCGATCGAGCGGGCCGACGATCCCACCCGCGCGTCCTTCGTCGGGGCCCGCGTGATGCTGGACAAGACCGACGCCATCGCCGACCAGGTCGCCGCCATCGTCACCCTGCCCGACCAGGTCTGGCAGAAGAGGGTGACCGCGTACCGGGCCCAGGCCCGGCTCTACGGCGGCTACTTCCTCAAGCAGGGTGATCAGCTGGGCGACCAGTTCCTGGTGCAGCACGCCGGCGTGCACCTGGCCCTGGCAGCCGGCCGGATCGCCTTGGCCCAGCACCACCGGTTCTTCAGCGGCCAGAAGTACCTGACCGCGACCCTGGCCGAGCTCGATCTGCCGGTGCGGTTCGAGACGACCTGGCGGCACGTGGTGCACGCCCCGAGTGCCGCGGTGGGCCAGCACCTGCTGGAGGCCATCGACGCCTGGCTCGGCCCGCCGGAGGTCTTCGATCTCCAGCTCTCCCGGTTCATCGCCGACAACGAGCTGGCCTGGTTGAACGACACCATCCCGCCCGAGTTCTGGTGACCAGCCTCACGCACTCTCGCTGACGCACTTCTCCGTGTCCTCGCGCACATGATGCAACGGCCGCGTCAGGGCACGGAGGGGTGCGTCAGCGGGGTCGTGTTGCGCTGCCGGTACGCCGACGGGCTGACCCCGTACGCACGACGGAAGCGGCGACTGGCGTAGTTGGGGTCGGGCCAGCCGACCCGGCGGGCCGATCCCGGCGACGGTGTCGTCCCGGCCGGAGCAGCAGATAACGGCGAACCGTTCGGCCCGGCTCCGGGTCAGCCAGCCGAGCGGCGTGGCTGCCGACCTCGGCCCGAAACGAGCCGGTGCAACTGCGACGGCGACGGCCGCGGCCAGCCGGGCCAACTCCTCCACCGTCCACGGCCGGGCCAGGTCGCCCGACATCTCGGTCAGCGCCAGTTGAGGACCGGCCGGGTGATCTGGACGGGCGGCGGGAGTCGGCCAGCCGCAGACAACCGAGCTCGGCCGGTCGCAGCGGCACAGACCGACCGACTGGACCGGGCTCGGCCCGGCCCGCTCGGCCGACCGACCTCCGCGGCCGGTGACCCGGGTCCGGACCGCCTCCGGGCCCGTCGGTCGAGGTGCTGCCGGGCAGCCGCCGCAGCCGGACCCGGCCGAGGTCGCCGAGTTCCACCAGCCAGCGGGATCGGTCTGTAGCAGCTCCGCGCCGAGATAGAGGTTCGCGGTCACCGCGCGCGCGGGCCGGCGAAGGCGTGCCGGTCGCTCCGGACGCACGGCCATCCACCGCACCCGCCGCAAGCGACTACCGGCCGGGGTCGCAGACGTCCGGTGCACCCGCCCCTCGACCGGCACCACCAGCTCGCAGGAAGTCATGGATCTGGGGCCGGACGCGGGCGTCGAGGGCGAGACGGCGCGGCGACGGGTAGCCGTCGGCCGAACACCTCGCGGCGGAGAAGGCGGTCCATGGTGCCCCTCGGCAGGATCGTGCTAGCAGTGCAGAGGGTCCGGCCTAGTCGGCACGGATCGTCGGAGCGAGCATGAAGACCGTCCACCGGAGCACCCGAATGAGAGCATGACGAGCCAGCGGTCGGCGACCTCCCCCGCGTCGACACCCACCTCACCTGACGACGAGATCCGCGGCTATCGCGGGAACGGTTTCATCCACCTCAAGGGAGTGCTCACGCCGACGAGGTCGAGCGCTTCCGCTCCGCCGCCGCGCGGCGTACACGAGATCGCTCCGCTCGACGCCGACAACCCGATGTTCCGGCAGATCGTGCAGGTCTGGAAGTCCGACGACACGCTGCGTGAGCTGACCCTGCACCCGGGACTGGCCGACTACGCCGCCCAGCTGGCCGGGATCGAGGTCCGGCTGTGGCACGACCAGCTGTTGATCAAGAAGCCGCACAACCACACCGCCACCGAGTTCCACCAGGACTCGCCCTACTGGCCGCACACCGCGGCCGGCACCAGCTGTCGGCCTGGGTGGCGCTGGTCGACGTGCCCGTGGAGCGCGGCTGCATGACCTTCATCCCGGGCAGCCACCAGCGCAACGACCTGCGGGCCATCGACCTGACCGACGCCCACGACATGTTCGCCGCGGCGCCCGGACCTGGCGTACGAGCAGCGGGTGACCGTGCCGCTGCGGGCGGGGACTGCACGTTCCACAACGGCTACCTGGCCCACACCGCGAACCCCAACAACACCGACGAGTTCCGCTACGCGATGGTCAACATCTACATCGACGCCGAGACCCGCTACAGCGGAGCCGGGCACGTCTGCACCGACCACCTCGGGCTCACCGCGGCGACGTCCTCCCCGACGACGAGTTCCCCCGCTTCTGAGCGGTGGTCTCAGCCCTTGACGGCGCCGGAGGTCATCCCGGCCACGATCTGCCGGTTGAAGAAGATGTACATCACCAGCGGCGGGATCGTGATCAACAAGATGTTGGTGAACAGCAGGTTCCACTGGCTCAGGGTCTGACTCTGGAAGTTGTACAGCGTCAGCTGCACCGTCACGTTCTCACTGCCCGGAAGGAAGTAGAGCGGTCCTTGTGAAGTCGTTGAAGATGGCGACAGCCTGCACCACGATCACGGTGATCACCACCGGCCTGAGCAGCGGCAAGATCACGGAGAAGAAGAGCCGCAGTCGGGCCGGCGCCGTCGACCGTGGCCGCCTCGTCGAGCTCGCGCGGGATCGAGGCGACGAAGGCGCGGAAGAGCAGGATGCAGAAGGACATGCCGAACGCGACGTTGACCAGGATCATCCCGAGCATCTGCTTGAAGAGGCCCAGCTCCTGCAGCACCCAGATCGTGGGCACCACGGCGGGTGGCACGATCAGGCCTGCCATCACCATGAGCGTTGACGAACGGGTTCCAGCGTGACCGGCGCCGCTGCAGTACGTAGCCGACCATCGCCGCGAGGACGACCATGATGCGCCACGCTCGAAGAGCGTCAGGGTGGTGCTGTTGATGAACGCGCGGAGCACCACGAACTGTCGTACGGTCAGCACCTCCTCGATGTTCTCCCACAGCTGCCAGGTCGTCGGGCCAGCGTGAAGTCGAACTTGGCCGCCTCCGGGCCGGTCTTGGCCGCGGTCAGCAAGATGAAAGCGAAGGGGACGAGGAACACGATGACCGAGCCGAGACGGCGACGACCCCGACGACCCAGCCGATGGGCTTCTTCGTCTTCATCAGTTCTGCACCTCTCGTCGGCTCAGGAGCCACTGGACCGGAATGATGATCGCGGTCACCACCAGGAACAAGATCACGTTGCCGGCGGTCGAGAGGCCGTAGTAGCCGGCCTGGTAGTTCTTGTAGATCAGCGATCCGATCACGTCACTGCTGAATCCGGGCCCGCCACCCGTGGTGGCCCAGATCAGCTCGAAGGAGCGCAGCCCGCCGATCAGCGACAGCAGGATGACGGTCGCGGTCGCCGGCATCACCAGCGGCAGCGTGATGTGCCAGAAGTTCTGCCAGCCCGACGCGCCGTCGACCCTGGCCGCCTCGTAGTACTCCTGCGGGATGCCGACCAGTCCGGCGATGTAGATCAGCGTGGCGATGCCGACGCCCTTCCAGACGTCGATCAGTGCGATGCTGTAGAGGGCCAGGGAGGGATCGGTGAGCCAGCCGGGCCCGGTGATGCCGAAGACCGCGAGGGTCTGGTTGATCAGGCCGTCGAACGGGTCCATCAAGATCTTGAACGTGATGCCGATGCCGATGGTGGAGACCAGCACCGGGAAGAAGACCACCGAGCGCAGGTAGCCGCGGGCCACGATCTGCGAGGTGAGCAGCAGGCCCAGCAGCAGACCGAGGACCACCTTGGCCGCAGAGGTCACGAAGCCGTAGATGAAGGTGTTGATGAAGCCCTGCACGAGGAACGGCTCGTTGAAGAACTGGCGGAAGTTGTCGAGCCCGATGAACTCGGTGTCGAACAGGGTCCAGCGGGTGAGGGAGAAGTAGAACGAGGCGAAGGTCGGCACCGCGAACAGCACGACGAAGAGCATCGCCGCCGGAAGGTAGAACCACAGGGGATACGGGCTTTTCCGCTTCCGCCTGGGCCCGAGGCTTGGTGGCCTTCTCGGACGTGGCGGTGGCGGAGATCGTTGACACCATCTGGTCTCCGTTGATCAGGGGTGAGGAGCTCGTCGAGTGAACAGACGGGTGAGGTGATCACCCGGGAGGCGGGTGGCCGGCCGGAGTGACCGGCCACCCGCACTGAGACACGACGTGGTGACGAGCGGTGCTCGTCACCGGGCCGGCGTCACCAGCCGTCGAGGCCCAGCTGCTGGGCCTGCTTCTTCACGTCCTCGTCGTAGAGCGTGGCGCCGTCCTCGCCGGACTTGATGCCGGAGCCGACCTCGACGGTGATCTGCGACGAGGTTCGGTCCCTTGATCGGCGAGACGAACTCCAGCGCAGGGGACGGACTTGCCGTCGTCGAGGTACGCCTGCACGTCCTTGACCAGCGGTGGCACGTCCGTCGGCAGTCTCGCAGGTCGTGACGACGTACGGGTCCGGTGACCGTGTTCACCTCGTTCTGGATCTCGCATCCGTCGGGCGAGTTGAAGAAGGCCACGAACTTCTTCGCCGCCTCCAGCTTGGCGCCCTCGGTCGTCTTCGGGATGTAGACGGCGTTCGGCAGCCAGATGGTCATCCGGGTGTTCTCGGCGTTCTGCGCCGGCAGGGCGAAGAAGCCGACATCGTCGACGTTGTCGTTGAAGTTCTGGTTGATGGCCGAGATCGCACTGGTCAGCATCGGGTAGTGCGCCGCCGTGCCGGTCGCCACGGCCTTGACGCCGTCGTCGTACAGGGCCGAGGCGAAGTTCTTGTTGAACCAGCCCGACTCGAAGGCGTCCTGCTGGTTGGCGAAGCTCTGCAGGGCGGGCTGGTCGACGTACTTGCGCTTGTTGGCGGTGTACTGGTCGGCCCAGTCGGGTCCTGGCGGCACGTTGGCGAAGTCGGCGAGCACGAACAGCTGCGCGGTCCAGGTGTCGCCGTAGGTCTGCTCGATCGGGGTCGACCTTGCCGTCGGCCTTGATCTTGTCGTTGTTGGCCTTGAACTCGTCCCACGAGGTGGGCACCTTCAGTCCGAGATCGGCGTAGATCTTCTTGTTGTAGAGCGACGCCGCCGCGCCTGGGTGGTGCCGGTGGGAGCGCCGTAGAGGCCGTTGTCGGTGCTGACCACGTTCTTGAACTCGTCCGGCAGGCCGGTGACCCAGGCCTCGTCGGTCAGGGGCACCAGGTTCTGGTCCGGGTTGAGGGCCTGGAACAAGCGAACCCGAGTTGTAGCTGAAGACGTCGGCCATCTCGCCCGGTGGCCAGCTTGGTCTTGATCAGGTTGTCGCCCTCGGTGCCGGCCGGCTGGGTCTCCATTGACCTTGATGTCGGGGTTCATCTCTTTGAACTTCTTGATCATGGCCTCGGCGAAGGCACGGCCCGTGCCACCGCTGTCGCCGAACAGGAACGTGATTTCGGTCTGGCCCTCGGTCGCGCCCGAGTCGCCGCCGATCTCGCCGACGGAACAGCCGGCGAGTCCGAGGGACAGGGCGGCGATCGAGCTCACCGCAAGGGTGGCGATACGCCGACGTGATGTGGACACTCCTTACCTCCTTGTAAGCGACGTGCTCTGAATCCTCGTATGGGTGTTGAAACGATTCAGCGTCTGCGCTTAGAGTATGGAGCGAGGCAGGGCCCGTCAAGCAAGAAGCTCATAACTCATTTCTCAGACACTCTCAGTCAACGAGCGAAGGAGCCCGTACGTGTCGTCCGCCAGCACCCCCGTTGCCATCGAGAACAACCTCGTCGTCGAGGGGGTGAGTGCACAAGCGCCCCGCGGTCTCGATGTTGTTGCGGTGCCCGAACCCCGGCTGACCTGGCGAACCGCGACCGACGTCCCCGACTGGACCCAGCAGAGCGCCGAGCTCGAGCTCACCACGCCGTCGGGCACCCAGACCGCGACCGTGCGAGGGCAGCAGCTCGGTGCTGGTCGACTGGCCGTTCACCGCGCTGGCGCCGCGAGACGACGTCCGGCTGCGGGTCCGGGTCACGGGCACCGACGGCGCGACCTCCGACTGGAGCCGACCGCTCCGCATCGTGGCCGGGTTCCTGGCCGAGGGGGAGTGGGTGGCCACCCCGATCGGCTTCGCCGAACCGGCGGGCGAGGCGCAGCCCGGACTGGCTCGGACCGAGTTCGAGATCGCCGGGGACGTGGCGTCCGCGGTGCTCTACGCGACCGGTCTCGGGGTCTACCAGGCCAGCGTCAACGGCATCGACGTCGACGACCAGGTCCTCAAGCCGGGCTGGACGCCGTACCAGTGGCGGCTCATGCACGAGACCACCGACGTGACCGACCTGCTCGTGCCGGGGCGAACGCGCTCGGGATCCGGTTCGCCGGCGGCTGGGCCACCGAGCGGTACGGCTTCCGCGGCCAGGCGGCACCCTTCTACAGCGACCAGCCCAGCGTGGCGGGCCAGCTGGTGATCACGTACGCGGACGGGCGCCGGCAGGTGGTGGCCACCGACGAGGCCTGGCGGGTCTCCACCGGCCCGATCACGGCCAGCGGGATCTACCACGGTGAGGACCACGACGCGCGGCTCGCGCAATCGGGCTGGGACCGCCCGGGATTCGACGACGCCGGTGGTCCGCGGCGGCCGTCGCCGACCCGATCGTCACGCCGGGCCCGCGTACCTCGCCGGTCGTCCGCCGGATCGAGGAGCTGCGCGTCCAGGAGGTCATCACCACGCCGTCCGGCCGGACGGTGCTGGACTTCGGCCAGAACCTGGTGGGACGGCTGCGGCTGACGGTGGACGGTCCGGCCGGCACCGTGATCACCCTGCGGCATGCCGAGGTGCTCGAGCACGACGAGCTCGGCACCCGCCCGCTCCGGCGCGGCCAAGGCGACCGACACCCTCACCCTGGCCGGGGGGGCCGATCACCTGGGAGCCCGAGCTTCACCTTCCACGGCTTCCGCTACGCCGAGATCGACGGCTGGCCGGGCCGTTCGACCCCGCCGCCGTCACCGCCCAGGTGATCCACAGCGACATGGAGCGGACCGGCTGGTTCGCCAGCTCGCACCCGCTCGTCGACCGGCTGCACGAGAACGTCGTCTGGGGGCTGCGGGGCAACTTCCTCTACGTGCCCACCGACTGCCCGCAGCGCGACGAGCGGCTCGGGTGGACCGGCGACATCCAGGTGTTCACGCCGACCGCGTCGTTCCTCTACGACGTCCGCGGCTTCCTCACCTCCTGGCTGACCGACCTCGAGCTGGAGCAGGAGCACGCCGACGGCATCGTGCCGTTCGTCGTGCCGAGCGTGCTGGCGGGTCGGCTGCGGCCGGCCGCGGCCTGGGGCGACGCCGCCACCGTCGTACCGACGGTGCTGCACGAGCGCTACGGCGACGAGCGCGTGCTGATCGACCAGCTGGCCAGCATGCAGGCCTGGACCGACGTGATCGTCGAGCGGTCCGGCGAGCGGCACCTGTGGGAGGGCCAGTTCCAGTTCGCCGACTGGCTGGATCCCTCCGCCCCGCCGGAGCGGCCGGCCGAGGCCAAGACCCATCCCGACATCGTCGCGACCGCGTACGTGTTCCGCTCCGCCGACCTGACCGCGCGGGCCGCGGCGCTGCTGGGGGAGACGGCGGTCGCCGAGAAGTACGCGGCCATCGCCGAGCGCGTCCGGCGCGCCTTCCTGGCCGAGTACGTGACCCCGGCCGGACGGATGGTGTCGGACGCCCAGACCGGGTACGCCCTGGCGATCATGTTCGACCTGGTGGCCGAGGAGCAGCGCCAGGCGCTCGGCGACCGGCTGGCCGAGCTGGTCCGGTCGGGCGGCTACACCATCGGCACCGGCTTCGTCGGCACCCCGATCGTGGCCGACGCGCTGTCGCGGACCGGTCATCTGGAGACCGCGACCCGGCTGCTCACCCAGACCGCGTGCCCGTCCTGGCTCTACCCGGTGACGATGGGGGCCACCACCATCTGGGAGCGGTGGGACTCGATGCTGCCCGACGGCACCATCAACCCGGGCGAGATGACCAGCTTCAACCACTACGCCCTGGGTGCGGTGGCCGACTGGCTGCACCGGGTGGTCGCCGGCCTGGCGCCGGCGACCCCGGGGTACGCCGTGCTCCGGATCGCCCCCCAGCCGCTGACCGGCTTCGACTTCGCGGAGGCGCGGCACCTGACGCCGTACGGACCGGCGTCGGTGCGCTGGGACCGCGACGGCGACCAGGTGCGGGTCGTCGCCGAGGTGCCGCCGAACAGCCGGGCCGAGGTCGAGCTGCCCGACGGGCAGCGAGCTGGAGGTGGGCTCGGGTCGGCACACCTGGACGGTGACCGCCCCGGCGGCGGACACCTCGCGGCCGCCGGTCTCGCTGGAGACGACTTTGGCCGGACCTGGTCGACGACCCGGAGGCGTTCGCGGCCACCATGGGCGCGGTCGCCGAGGTCGACCCCGACAGGCCGACGACGTCCGCCGGCACACCGCCTGGCTGCCGGGCCGGCAGGTCAAGGAGCTGTTCGACAACCGGGTCCCCCCGGCCGCTCGTGACCTCGTCGTCGCCGCCTTCGAGGAGCTCAACGCCAGCCGGGCGGCGAAGTCCGGGTTCGGCGGTTCTCCTCGGCTGTAGATCGGCAGAACCGACAACCCGAGAGGTCGGCGCGATCGCGGTGGAGCAGGGCCCGTCGGCCAGGCGGTAGCATTCGGTGTTGCTCGGGTCACCGGGCTCAGTTCTTGTCAGTCAACAAGCGCCCAGCGGTACGGGATCCCGGCCGCCCAGAGGGCACATCGAGAGGTTTTCACTGTGGGTTCGGTCATCAAGAAGCGTCGCAAGCGGATGGCGAAGAAGAAGCACCGGAAGCTTCTCAAGAAGACGCGCATCCAGCGCCGCCGCGCAGGCAAGTAGCCGCGCGCACCCAGGGGGTCGGCTCGATGTCGCGGGTCGTTCTGGTGACCGGGGTCTCGCGGGACCTCGGTGCTCGGTTCGCCCGCGCCCTCGCGACCGACGAGACCCTGGAGGTCATCGGCGTCGACGTCAGCCCACCCCGGCACGACCTGGGCAAGGTCGCGTTCGTCCGGGCCGACATCCGCAATCCCGTGATCGGGAAGGTGATCAAGGCCCGCGGGGTCGAGACCGTCGTGCACATGGCCATCGTGGCCAACCCGGGTTCTGCCGGACGCTCCTCCATGAAGGAGATCAACGTCATCGGCACCATGCAGCTGCTGGCGGCCTGCCAGAAGGCGGACTCGTTCCGCAAGCTGGTGGTGCAGAGCTCGGTGTCGGTGTACGGCGCCTCGCCGCGCGACCCGGTCAAGTTCACCGAGGACATGTCGCCGCGGGTCCAGCCCCGGACGGGTTTCGCCAAGGACTCGCTGGAGATCGAGTCGTACGTCCGCGGTCTCGGCCGCCGACGCCCCGACGTCGCCGTCACCACGCTCCGGCTGGGCAACCTGATGGGCGCGGGCGTCGACAGCCAGATGACGCGGTTCCTGTCCCTGCCGGTGGTGCCGCGGGTGATGGGCTTCGACGCGCGCCTGCAGTTCCTGCACCCCACCGACGCGGTCGGCGCCCTGCTCGCGGTCACCCGGGACGACCACCCCGGCACCTACAACGTCGGCGCACCCGACATCGTCTCCCTCACCCAGGCCCTCCGGCTGATGGGTCGGCCCACGGTGGGCGTGCCGCTGGAGCTGGCTCCGCTGATCGCCGGCATGCTCCGGCAGGCCCGCCTCGGTGACTGGTCATCGGACCAGATCGCGGCGCTCACGTACGGTCGAGCCATGGACACCACCCGGTTCGTGACGGCCACCGGGCTGAGAACGCGCTTCACCAGCCGGGCCGCGCTGGAGGAGTTCGTCGGGGTGTCCAGCCCCGGTCTGCTGAGTCCCGAGCGGGTCGACCAGGTGCTGTCCGGGGTCACCGGGCTGCTCGAGGGAGCCCGCCGTGGCTGACGCGGAGATCATCCAGCTGGGAAGCCGGGGCAAGGCCGGTCGCGGCTCCGGCAAGGCACCGTCGGCCGCCGCCCGCGGACTCGCCCCCGGCGCCAAGGCCCGGTCGTCCCGGGCCCGCGCCACCCCCCGTACGACGACTGCACCCCGAGGACGTCGCCGACGCCGCGGCCGCGAGCGTTCCGCTGATCGAGCCGGAGGTGATCGGCGACCCGGTCGCTGCCGAGGTGGTCGAGCCGATCATCGATGCCGAGATCGTCGACGAGCCGGTCGCCGCGCCCGAGACCGAGGCTGAGGCCGAGGACGCCGTCGACCCGGCCGGGGTCGAGGACACCATCGACGACGACTTCGGCACCCCCGACATCGACGATGCCGCGTGGGCGGCGGCCGGCGAGCACGGCGCGAGCGGCGACGGTCCGGCGACCGGCTCGACCGGCTCGACCGGTGGGCACTCCGGTCACGTGCCTCCCGTGGTCAACCTCGCCGCCATGGTCACCGAGTTCGCCGGCGCCCTGACCGCCGCCCTGGGCAACCTGCGCGCTCTGCCCGTGGAGCAGCTCAGGGACCTGGGTCGCGACCCGCTCAAGACGGTGCTGCAGCTCGCCGAGACCCTCGGCGTCGACTGGCAGGAGTCGGTGGAGGACGTCGTGGCCTTCACCCGGTCACGGATGAGTGGCCAGTACGCCATCGACGAGTTCGGCTTCGATCCCGAGTTCACCACCAAGGTGTTCCTGCCGATCCTGCGCCCGCTCGCCCAGAACTGGTTCCGGGTCGAGGTCCGCGGCATCGAGAACCTCCCGACCACCGGCTCGGCCCTGCTGGTCTCCAACCACGCCGGCACCATGCCGCTGGACGGCATGGTGCTGCAGTCGGTGGTCTACGACGAGATCGGGCGACACGTCCGGATGCTCGGTGCGGACCTGATCTTCAAGACGCCGTACTCCCACGACTTCGCCCGCCGGACCGGCACCACCCTGGCCTGCCAGGAGGACGCCGAGCGGCTGCTCGCCTCCGACCAGCTGGTCGCGGTCTTCCCGGAGGGCTTCAAGGGCCTGGGCAAGCCCTACGCCGACCGCTACAAGCTGCAGCGGTTCGGTCGGGGTGGCTTCGTCTCGGCCGCGGTGCGGGCCCAGGTCCCGCTGATCCCGGTCTCCATCGTCGGCTCGGAGGAGATCTACCCGCTGATCGCGAGCGCACCCACCCTGGCTCGCGCGATGGGGGTGCCGTACTTCCCGATCACCCCGTTGTTCCCCTGGTTCGGTGTCTTCGGCCTGATCCCGCTGCCGAGCAAGTGGATCATCCAGTTCGGTGAGGCGATCACCACCGACGAGCTGTCGCCGGGGGCGGCCGAGGACCCGATGGTCGTGTTCAACGTGACCGATCAGGTCCGCGAGACGATCCAGCACAGCCTGTACGCCCTGCTGATGCAGCGGCGCAGCACCTTCTTCTGAGCACCCGCCGGTGTACCCGGTCTTCGCCCTGCTGCTGCTCGCCCTGGCCGGCTGCACCGTGCTGGTGGTCCGCCGACGCGGTGCGGCCATCTCGGAGGAGGCCCTCGGTTTCGCCGTCATCGGTGCCGCCGGTCTCGGACTGCTCGCGGTTGCGGTGCTGGTCGTGGGGCGGCTGTCGGTGGTGCCGGGTCGGGCGGAGGGCCTCGCCCTGCTCGGCCTCGGCGGCTTCGTGATCTACCTGCTGGCGGCCTGGGTCGTGCTGCGGTGGGCGTCCTCGTCCCGTCGTGGGTGACCGAGGTGCGGAGAACTCGCTCCGACTGCGGGCCTGAGCGGCGTGACGCGTCCGTGGGCACCCGATCGGGGCCGATCTGACGCACCGCAGCCGCGGCCTCGGCGCGTGCCTCAGCTCTTCAGATGACGCCGGATCGCCAGCCCGGCCATCACCGCGCCGGCCGTGGCACCCAGTGTCCCGGCGCCCAGCGCGCCCACCTTCACCGCGCGACGGCCCGTGCGGTAGTCCCGGACCTGCCAGTCCTGCTCCTCGGCGTGGGCCAGCAGCTTGGCGTCGGGGTTGACCGCGCACGGGTGACCCACCAGGGACAGCAGCGGCAGGTCGTTGTGGGAGTCGGAGTAGGCGAAGCAGCGGGCCAGGTCGAAGCCGTGCCGCTCGGCCAGGTCGCGGACCGCCGTGGCCTTGGCCGGACCGTGCAGCAGACCGCCGTCGAGACGACCGGTGTAGACCCCGTCCTCCACATCGGCCTGGGAACCCAGCGCGCCGGTGATGCCCAGCCGCGCGGCGATGATCCCGGCCATCTCGGCCGGCGCGGCCGTGACCAGCCAGACCTGGTGGCCGGCGTCGAGGTGCATCTGGGCGAGCGCCCGGGTGCCCGGCCAGATCCGCGGGGCGATCGACTCCTCGTAGATCTCCTCGCCGGCCTGCCTGATCTCCTCGACGGTGTGGCCGGTGATGAACCCCAGGCTGGCCGCTTGCGCCTCGGCGATGTGCTCGGGGTTCTCCTTGCCGATGAACCGGAAGTAGGCCTGCAGCCACAGCCCGCGGAAGATCAGCCGGGTGGGGAAGAAGTCGCGCTGGTACAGACCCTTCGCCAGGTAGAACAGCGAGGCGCCCTGGATCATGGTGTTGTCCAGGTCGAAGAAGGCGGCGGCCTGCGGGTCGGGGCCGATCGACGGCTCGGTCAGGACCTCCGCGGCCCGGGTGCCGGGTTCCGGGGGCGATGCCTCGGAGTCGCCGGCGGGATCGACGTCACCGTCGGGGCCGGCGGGATCGACGTCACCGTCGGGGCCGGCGGCCTCCGCCGCGCTGCCGTCGCCCGTCGTCTCCACCCCACCCACCCTAATGTCACGTGTCTTGTGCGAGCCGGGTCCCGACGCCCAACTCGGGAGGGTCCGCCTGTGACAGACTCGCTCCGTGGTCGCTACCGAGCCCGAGGAGATGGCGGATCTGGGTCCGGACGGGGTTGTCCCGGGTCACCACGGGCCCGCAGGCGTCAGCAACCTGTCCCTGCTGGCCGGGCTCCAGGCCGCAGAGCGTCCGGACCGGCTGGCGGTCGTGGAGCCGGGGATCCGCGCCATCACCTGGGCCGAGCTGAAACGCCGGGTCGACGCGGTCGCGGCCGGACTCGTCGACACCGGACTGCTCGCCGGTCAGCGGATCGGTCTGGACGGGACCAACTCGATCGCCTGGGTGGTGGCCTACCTCGCGGCTCTGCGGGCCGGCCTCGTCGTCGTACCCACCGATCCGGACGAGTCGACCGCCGAGCGTGACAGCCTGCTCGCCCGGTGCGGCGCCCGAGCCGTGCTGACCACCCGCGGTGGTGCCGCCGACGAACGGATCCCGTCGCTCGAGCTGAGCGAGGAGGGCCTCGCCGCCCTGGAATCGACCGCGACCGCGGTGGCCACCCCGCCGGACGTCGAGTCCCTCGCAGTCATCGCGACCACGCTGGGCACCAGTGCCGACCCGAAGACCGTGATGCTCAGCCACCGCGCGCTGCTGGCCCACCTGCAGCAGGTCAGCGGGTACGGCATCGTCGACGCCGACAGCGTCGTCCTCGGTGTGCTGCCCTTCTTCCACGCGTACGGTCTCAACGCCGTGCTCGGCAGCTGGCTGGCCGCCGGCGCCCGGCTGGTGCTGCCCGATCCGGGGACCTGGGACCTGCTCACGGTGATCGAGGCGGAGCAGGTCGACAACCTGCCGATCACCCCGGGGCTGCTGTACCGCCTGGTGCACGAGGAGGACGCCGCGGACCGCCTGCGGGGGGTGCGGACGGTCATGGTCGGTGGCGCGCCGCTGCCCTGGCGACTCGGCCGGCGGTTCACCGAGCGGACCGGTCTGAGGGTGGAGCGCGGCTACGGCCTGACCGAGGCGTCGCCGGGGGTGACGACCACCGTCGGTGGCGAGATCCTCGGCCCCTTCCACGTGGGCCGGCCGCTGCCCGGGGTCGACGTCCGGGTGGGGGACGGGCTGGACCCGAGCGAGCCGGGGGAGATCGCCGTCCGCGGCGCGAACCTGTTCAGCGGCTACTGGCCCGACGGCACCGGCGGCCCCGACGACGACGGGTGGTTCGCGACCGGGGACATCGGCTTCCAGACCGACGGCGAGCTCTTCCTGGTCGACCGCACCCGGGAGATCGTCTCCGTCAGCGGTTTCACCGTCTACCCGAGCGAGATCGAGCAGTCCATCCGCCAGCTGGCGGAGGTCGAGGCGGTCGCCGTCGTGGGACGCAGCACGGCGGGTGGTGGCCGGGCCGGGGACGGCCTGGTGGCCTTCGTGGCCGGTCCGGGTGTCACCGCGGAGCTGGTCAGCGACTTCTGCCGGACCCGGCTGCCCGTGTTCAAGCGGCCCACCGAGGTGCGGGTCGTCGACGACCTTCCCCGCGGGGTGACCGGGGTGGTGAAGCGGGCCGAGCTGCGGCGTCAGCTGGAGCGCGAGGTGCCGTCATGAGCGCACCCGAAGCGCGAGTGGTCGTGCTGACCCGGGTCGGCTGCCACCTGTGTGACGACGCGGTCGCCGTGGTCGCGGCCGTCTGCGCCGACACCGGCGACACCTGGACCACCCGCGACATCGACGCCGACCCCGAGCTGCGGAGCCGCTACACCGACGAGGTCCCGGTCACCTTCGTCGACGGGGCTCAGCACGACTACTGGCGGGTGGACCCGGTCCGGCTGCGCGCTGCTCTGGTCGACCGACCGCGGCGCTGATGCTGTTCACGGCGGCCACCCTCGACGGGTTGGTGGACGGGTCGGTCACGGCCACGTACCGACGCTGGTCGACGGTGCGGCCCAAGGTCGGGTCCCGGTTCACCACCCGCGCAGGCATGGTCGAGATCACGGGAATCACCGCCGTCGACCCCGAGGAGCTGGGCGACGGCGACGCGGCGGCCGCCGGTTTCACTGACCTGGCCGCGCTGCTGCGCTGGCTGGAGCGGTCGGCGCGCGGTCCACGAGACACCCGCCGCGCGGGGGAGGAGGGCACCCTCTACCGGATCGACCTCGCCCTGGCCGGACCCGATCCCCGGGTCGCGCTGCGCGCCGACGACGATCTCGATGAGGCCGCACTCGGCGATCTCGGGCGCCGGCTGGACCGGATGGATGCCGCCGCGGAGGCACCCTGGACCCGGTCGGTGCTCCGACAGATCGCCGACCAGCCGGGCGTGGTGTCGACCGTGCTGGCCGAGGCGGCCGGTCAGGAACGGCTCTCCTTCAAGACCCGGGTGCGGCGTCTGAAGGCCCTCGGTCTGACCGAGAGCCTCGAGGTCGGCTACCGCCTGTCCCCCGCGGCCGGGCGTTCCTGGCGGCCGACGAGGGCTGACGCGCCCCCGCTCGGTCGGCCGCCGGCTCGCCTCCGCGACCGGCGTGGCCGAGGCCACGTCCCGCGGGCGCCGCATCTGGCCAGGGCGAGATAGTGTGGGCCCGTTCGGCGACCCCCCGCCGGATGCCCTTGTCCGCAGGAGAACTGTGCCACCGACCGAGACGCGCGCGTCGTCCCCTTCGGCGGGCGCGACGTCTTCAGGACCCTCCGGCGCCAGAGCAGCGGAGACCGTGTCGGGCGGCTCGGACCTGCCCCCCGCGACGGTCGCCCGGCTCCCGGTCTACCTGCGTGAGCTCAACCTGCTGTCCCGTACCGGGGTCGAGGTGGTCAGCTCCGGTGCCCTGGCCGAGGCCGTCGGCGTCGGCCCGGCCCAGCTCCGCAAGGACCTCTCCCATCTCGGGTCGTACGGCACCCGCGGGGTCGGGTACGACGTCGCCCTGCTCCAGGCGCAGCTCGGCCGGGAGATGGGCTCCGCGCACGAGTGGCCGGTGGTCATCGTCGGGATCGGCAACCTGGGTCGCGCGCTCGCCGGCTACTCGGGCTTCTCCAGTCGGGGTTTCCGGATCGTGGCCCTCGTCGACCCGAACCCCGACCTGATCGGTCGCGAGATCAACGGGATCGAGATCACCGACCTCGCGGACCTGGAGGTCGTCGTCGCCCGCACCAAGGCGGTGATCGCCGTGCTGGCCACGCCCGCCGAGGCGGCTCAGTCCGTCGCCGATCGGCTCGTGTATCAAGGTGTCACGAGCATCCTCAACTTCGCAGCGAGCGTGCTCACCGTGCCGGACCGCGTCACCGTACGGAAGGTGGATCTCGGTCAGGAGCTCCAGATCCTGGCCTACCACGAGCTGCGCAAGTCGGACGGACCCGTCCTCAGCAGCCCGTTGGCCGACGCCGCACTGGTCCGTAGCGCAGGAGGGGAATCATGATCGTGCCGGTCCGTGGTCCGGTGTCGTTCGTCGCCGCCGAGCAGGTGCGCCGATGAGCATCCTGGCCGTCAGCGTCTCGCACAAGACGACCAGCGTCGACGTCCTGTCCAGGGTGGCCATGGACGCGGCGACCGCGACCAAGCTGGCCCAGTCGCTCCTCAGCGGCGACCACGTGGACGAGGCGGTCGTCCTCTCCACCTGCAACCGCACCGAGATGTACGTCGCGGTCTCCCGCTTCCACGGCGGCCTGGATGACGTCACCTCGACCCTGGCCGACCTGTCCGGGGTGGAGGTCGCCGAGCTCCGGCAGATGTGTGCGGTCTACTTCGACGAGGGTGCGGTGGCGCACGCCTTCGCGGTGGCCGCCGGCCTCGAGTCGATGGTCGTCGGGGAGAACCAGATCCTCGGCCAGGTCAAGGCCGCCCTGACCGCCTGCCAGACCCACGGCACCGTCGGGACCGTCCTCAACGCGCTCTTCCAGCAGGCGCTGCGGGTCGGCAAGCGGGTGCACACCGAGACCGAGATCGGCTCGGCCGGGCGGTCCCTGGTCACGGCCGCGTACGAGCTGCTGGAGGCTGATCTCGGACCGATCGCCGGACGCCGGCTGCTGGTGCTCGGCGCCGGGTCGATGGCCGGTCTCGCGGCCCGGACCGCGGCGGCGGCCGGCGCCCGGGTGACCTGCGTGAACCGCACCTACGAGCGCGCCCAGCGGCTGGCGGCCGCCATCGGCGCCCAGGCCCGCCCGCTCGCCGAGCTGAGTTCGGCGCTCGGCGACGCCGATCTCGTGGTCGCCTGCACGGGGGCCCGCGACGTGTTCCTCGACGCCGAGCAGCTGCAGCACACACCCGTGGTCGGCATCGTCGACCTCGCCCTCCCCGCCGACGTGTCGGCCGACGTCGTCGAGCGCGACATCGTGCTGGTGAACCTCGCTCGGCTGGTGGCCCACCAACCCGACCACGCGAGCCGCGGACAGGTGGCGGGCGCCCGAGAACTGGTCGCGGGTGAGGTCAACGACTTCCTCGGACTCCGGCGCGCCGCTCAGGTGGCCCCGACCGTCGTCGCGTTGCGCACCATGGCGTCCGAGGTGGTCAGCTCGGAGCTGGCCAGACTCGACGGCCGCGCGCCGGAGCTCACCGACCGGGAGCGCGACGAGGTGCACCGGACCGTCCGCCGGGTGGTGGACAAGCTGCTCCACCAGCCGACCGTACGGGTGCAGGAGCTGGCCAGCGATCCCGAGTCGCTGGACTACGCGGCGGCGCTGCGCGAGCTGTTCGCGCTCGATCCGCAGACGGTCGCGGCGGTCATGTCGCCCGACGGCGACCGCTCATGACGCCGCCCGACGGCGACCGCTCATGACGCCGCCGCTCGACGGCGACCGCTCATGACGACCGCGGTCGACGGCGGTCTCCGTCCGTGGCCGCGAGGTGTGCTGCCCGGCTCCGTGACGCATG
>CAVXBJ010000003.1:0-96324 GCA_963759915.1 uncultured Actinomycetota bacterium
CCTGGACTACGAGCGGCTGATCGCGCTGATCCGGGAGCGGATCGCGTACTGCCGCGCTACCGACAGCGCGTCCGGACGTCCCGGCGCGCCTCGCCGCGCCGGTCTGGGTGGACGACGAGAGCTTCGACCTGACGTTCCACGTCCGGCGCTCCGCCTTGCCGCGACCCGGCACGATGGAGCAGCTGCGGGAGTTCGTCGGTCGGGTGGTGGCCCGCCGTCTCGATCGGTCGCGGCCGCTGTGGGAGATGTACGTGGTCGAGGGTCTGGAGGGTGACCGGTTCGCCGTCGTGGCCAAGACCCACCTGACGCTGGTGGACGGCGTCGACAACGTGGACATCGGCCAGGTGCTGCTCGACGCCCGGCCGGAGCCGGAGCTGGCCACGCCGGAGTCCTGGCGGCCGGTGCCCGAGCCCGGGGCGGCCGAGCTGGTCGCCGGCGCGTTGTGGGAGAGCGCGAACGACCCGCTGCTGGCGTGGCAGAACATCCAGGGCGCCGCGACCAGCGCGCTCGGTGTCGCCGTGGCGGTCGGCGAGGCCGTCGGCGGGGTCGGCTCCACCGTGGTCGAGCTGGTCGAGGACGCCCTGCTGGGCAGCCGTCCGCGGTCGAAGTCCCCGCTGGCCGGTGTCGTCTCCGAGCAGCGCCGGGTCGCCCTGGTGTCGGTGCCCCTGGCCGAGCTCAAGGCCGTGCGGGACGAGCACGACCACACGATCAACGACGTCATCCTGGCGGCGGTCGCCGGCGCGCTGCGGTCCTGGTTGTTGACCCGCGGCGAGTCGGTCCCCACCGGGCGTGAGCTGACCGCGCTGGTGCCGATGAGCGTCACCGAGGACGACGGCGAGCCGACCTCGCTGGGCAGTCAGGTCGCGCCGCACCTGCAGCCGCTGCCGATCGGTGAGCAGAACGCCCTGATGCGGCTGCACCAGGTCGCGTACTCGACCCAGGCGCACAAGGACACCGGTCGAGCCGTGGACGCGCGCACGCTGTCCGACATCGCCGGCTTCGCGCCGACCACCCTGCACGCACTCGGCGTACGGGTGTCCAACGACGTGCTCCGTCGCCAGCACGACGTGCTCGTGACGAACGTGCCGGGACCGCAGATGACCCTGTACGCGGCGGGCGAGCGACTGGTCGCCAGCTATCCGGTGCTGCCGCTGGGGGCGGGCCACCTGCTGGCGATCGGCGTGACGTCGTACGACGGACACGTGTTCTTCGGGCTGACCGCCGACCGCGACGCGGTGGGTGACCTCGACGTGCTCGCCCAGTGTCTCGACGACGCGATGGAGGAGCTGCTCGACACGACCGTCCGGGCCCGGGCCCTGCGGCAGCCGACCCGGAAGGCCTCGGCGGCGGCCAAGAAGGCGGCGGCGTCCAAGGCGGCCTCGAAGGCGGCGGCCCGACAGGAGGCCCGGCGGGGGACCGGTCAGCGGCGAGCGGCGATGCGCAACCTGGCCAACCGGGCGGTCGAGCTCGGCAACGTCACCCGGTGCCGGGTGCCAAGCGGACCGCCGCGCCGCCGGTGACCTCGACCGCGCGCAAGCTGCCGACCAAGGAAGCCGCTCCGAAGCCCGAGCCGGCGGCGAAGACGACGACGGCGGCGAAGACGGCGGCGGCCACGAAGGACACGGTCGCCGAGCAGGCCCCGGTTCCCGCGGCCGAGACGGCTCCAGCGGTGAAGCAGGCTCCGGTCGCCAAAAAGGTTGCGGTCGCCAAGAAGGCTCCGGCCAGAAAGGCTCCGGCCGTGGCGAAGGCTCCAGCGGCCACGAAGACGACGGCGGCGAAGAAGACCACCCCGGCGAAGACGGCTGCGAACAGGACCCCGACAGCGAAGAAGACAACCGCGGCGAAGAAGACCGCCGCGACGAAGACCACGACGGCGAAGAAGGCAACGGCGACGAAGCAGACCACGGCGAAGCAGACCACGGCGAAGAAGACGACGGCGAAGAAGAAGACGACAGCGAAGACAGCGACGCCGACCCCGAGCACCCCGGTCGAGAACGGATGACCCTCTTCGTGCCGCTCACCCTGGCGGCCGTGCAGCAGCTGGAGGCCTCGGGATCGGCCCGTGACCTGGTCGGGTACGCCGCGGGGCCGGCGCTGCGCAACTGGCTGGGGGAGCCCGGGCTGGACGACGAGGAGGCGGACTACGTGGCGCTCAACCACGCAGGGATCGCCGCCCTCACCCTCGACGACACCGCGCCGACGCGGATCGTGCTGGCCGTCGATCGGGACGTGGCAGATGGTGACGAGCTCGGTGCCGTGACCGTGGCCCACCTGGAGTGGGCCGAGGTCCGGTCGCTCTTCGCCGACGAGGCGTCCGCGGCCGCGTGCGGTGCTCTCCGCGCGGTCCGCGGTGCGCGGCCTCGAGCTGGCCGCGGCGCTCGCGGACCCGGCGGTCGACCAGCTGCAGGAGTCGTACGACCTGCTCTGGTACGCGCCGGAGGAGCTCGGCGGGCTCACCGCCAGCACCTGACCGACTCCAGAAGGCGCCGCGGCGTCACGGACGGCGCCGACCGGGCCCGGGACAGTGTCCGGATGGCGCCGCGGCGTCACGAACGGCGGCCCGCCGAACGGCGGCCCCCGGAGACGCACCGAACGGCGGCCCCCCGAACGGCGGCCCCCCGTCGACGCGCGAAGCGCGACCCGGATCCACGGTCGTCGCGGAGCACGGGAGCCACACGCTGTCGGTGGTATCGGGCAGACTCTTCCCATGCCACGGTCCATCTGGAAAGGCGCCATCTCCTTCGGCTTGGTCACCATCCCGATCAAGCTGTATTCCGCCACGGAGGAGAAGGACATCAGCTTCCGGCAGGTGCACCCCGAGGACGGGGGCCGGATCAAGTACAAGCGGGTCTGCGAGAAGTGCAACAAGGAGATCCCGTTCGCCGAGATCGCCAAGGGGTACGAGCTGCCCGACGGGCGGATGGTCATCCTCACCTCGGAGGACTTCGACGACCTGCCCCTGACCACCACCAAGGCCGTCGAGGTCGTGCAGTTCGTGGCCGAGGAGGACGTCGACCCGACCTACTTCGCCAAGACGTACTTCCTGCAGGCCGACGGGCCCGGCATCAAGCCGTACGTGCTCCTCCGCGACGCCCTGACCAAGTCGGCCAAGTCCGCGTTGGTGAAGGTGGCGTTGCGCTCGCGAGAGGCGCTGGCCCTGATCCGGCCGAAGGACGACGTGCTGCTGATGCACACGATGTTGTGGCCCGACGAGCTCCGCGACGGCAACTTCGCCGCACCGCCGGCCGACGTCACGGTCTCCGACGCCGAGGTCACGATGGCGCAGTCGTTCATCGACGCACTGTCGGGTGCCTTCGAGCCGGAGGAGTATCGCGACTCCTATCGCGAGGCGTTGGAGACGCTGGTGCAGAGCAAGGCGGACGGCGTCCCGCTCGAGGCCGAGCCGGAGGTGCAGGAGCAGGCCGAGGTCGTCGACCTGGTCGCCGCCCTGCGGGCGTCGGTCGAGGCGGCCAAGAAGCGTCGGGAGGCCGCCGCGGAGTCCAAAGCCGTCTAGCCGTCCCCCAGGTCGGGCCGCCGTCGGTGAGGTCGGGACACCGGGCTCGGCCGCCGGGGCCGCTCTCGACGGCATCGCGGACGCGCAACAGGGCTGTCACAAACAGCCGTCAGACTGTCACCCATGACGCAGCAGAGTGCCGCCCAGGTCGACGTCGGCGCGGCCGAGCCGACCGTGGACGAGTTGGTCGAGGCCGAGCGCCGAGTGCCGGATGTGGCCCAGTACGCCGGTGGAGTGTCCTCGGACAGTCAGCACGCCGCCCTCCGGGCGTCGGTGCGACAGCTGGGTCAGCTGCTCGGTGAGGCGCTGACCCGGCACGAGGGACCCGAGCTGCTCGCGCAGGTGGAACGGATCCGTCGGCTCTCCCGCGAGCACCGCGACGACGAGCTGCACGCCGAGCTCGAGGGCGTCGACGACGTCACGGCGGTGCGCCTGGCCCGGGCCTTCACCGCCTACTTCCAGCTGGTGAACATCACCGAGCAGCTGCACCGCTGGCGCGAGATCGCCTGGGCCGAGGAGGGCCCGCTGGCCGCCACCACCCGGCGGATGGGTGAGGCGTTGGAGAAGGGCACCATCGATCGGGAGCTGATCACCGAGGTGCTCGACCGGCTGGAGTACCGGCCGGTCTTCACCGCCCACCCGACCGAGGCCAGTCGGCGCTCGGTGCTGGAGCTGCTGCGCAAGATCGCCGACGTGGTGTCCGCCCTGGAGGACCCGCAGCGGTCGCCGGGACAGACCCCGCAGCTGGAGCGACGGCTGGCCGAGCTGGTCGATCTGCTCTGGCAGACCGACGAGCTGCGGGTCGTGCGACCCGAGCCCAAGGACGAGGCCCGGACCGCCACCTACTACCTGCAGTCGATCGCCTCGCAGGTCGTCCCGGACCTGCTGCAGGAGCTGGATCGCGCGCTCGGTGCCATCGGGGTGGAGCTGCCGGCGACCGCCCGGCCGCTGCGGTTCGGCAGCTGGGCCGGCGGCGACCGCGACGGCAACCCGAACGTCACCCCGACGGTCACCCTCGACGTGCTGGCCCTGCAGCACGACTTCGGTCTGCGGACGCTGATCGCCGCCGTGGAGGACCTGCTCACCGAGATGAGTGCGTCGACCCGGGTGGTCGAGGTGACCGAGGACCTGCTGACCAGCCTCGCCGACGACGCGGAGGCGCTGCCCATCACGTACGCCGCCGCGGCCCGGTTGAACGCCGAGGAGCCGTACCGGCTGAAGCTGACCTACGTCCGCGTCCGGCTGCAGCGCACCCGCGACCGGTTGGCCGACGGCACGCCGCACGAGGCCGGCCGGGACTACCTCGGTCTGGACGACCTGCTGGCCGACCTGAGCCTGATCCGCGACTCGATGATCGCCGGGGGCGACCGGCTGACCGCCGACGGGGCGATCCTGCGGCTGATCCGGACGGCCACCGCCATGGGCCTCGGGCTGGCCACCCTCGACGTGCGGGAGCACAGCGGCAAGCACCACGCCGCGCTGGCCGCCCTGTACGACCGGCTGGGGGAGCTCGACACCCCGTACGCGGAGCTGGACCGTCCGGCCCGGATCGCGCTGCTCTCCACCGAGATGGCCTCGCGACGCCCGCTGCTCGGCTCGAACCGCTTCGACCTGCCCGCCACCGCGGCGGCGTCGCTGGATCTGCTGTCGGCGATCCGCGAGGCCCTGGACGCCTACGGTCCGGACGTGATCGAGACCTACATCGTCTCGATGACCCACGATGTCGACGACGTGTACGCGGTGGTGGTGCTGGCCCGCGAGGCCGGTCTGGTCGATCTCGGCAGCGACGACGCACCGGCCTCCGCGCGGATCGGTTTCGCCCCGCTGTTCGAGACGGTGGCCGAGCTCGAGGCGGCAGGACCGCTGCTGGAGGCGATGCTGTCGGATCCGGCGTACCGCCGGGTGGTCGCCGCACGCGGTGACGTGCAGGAGATCATGCTGGGCTACTCCGACTCGTCCAAGGACGCCGGCATCGCCGCCTCCCAGTGGCAGGTGCACCGCGCCCAGCGCGGGCTGCGCGACATCGCCCGCCGGTACGGCGTGGTGCTACGCCTCTTCCACGGCCGGGGCGGCTCGGTCGGTCGCGGGGGTGGCCCGACGGGTCAGGCCGTGATGGCGCAGCCCAACGGCAGCCTGGACGGGCCGATCAAGATCACCGAGCAGGGCGAGGTCATCTCGGGCAAGTACACGCTGCCCGGTCTGGGCCGCTGGAACCTCGAGGTCGGCCTGGCCGCCACCCTGGAAGCCTCCGTGCTGCACCGCCGCTCGCTGCTGCCGCCCGAGGTGCTGGCGGGCTGGAACACGACGATGGACGTGGTCGCGGCGGAGGGCCAGGTGGCGTACCGCAAGCTCGTCCGTGATCCCGGTCTGGTGCCCTTCTTCGTGGCGGCCACCCCGGTCAACGAGCTGGGCAAGATGAACATCGGGTCGCGGCCGGCGAAGCGGCCCGGCGGCGAGGGCGGCCTGGATGACCTGCGGGCGATCCCGTGGGTGTTCGGCTGGACCCAGTCCCGGATCATCCTGCCCGGCTGGTTCGGGGTCGGCAGCGGCCTGGCGGCGGCCCGCGAGGCCGGTCGGGGCGAGGTGCTGCAGCAGATGTACGGCTCCTGGCCGTTCTTCCAGACGTTCCTGTCCAACGTGCAGATGACCCTGGCCAAGACCGACCTGGCGATCGCCGCCCGCTACGTCCGCACCCTGGTGCCCGACGACGCGGCGGGTCTGTTCGCCATCATCGAGGCCGAGCACGCGCGGACCGTCGCCGAGGTGCTGGCCGTGACGGGCCAGCAGCAGCTGCTGGAGTCGTCGCCGGTGCTGCGGCGCAGCCTGGAGCTGCGGGACTCCTACCTCGCTCCGCTGCACGCCCTGCAGACGTCGTTGCTGGCCCGGGCCAGGGCGCTGCCGGAGGACGGTCCCCAGGACCCCGATCTGCAGCGTGCGCTGCTGCTCACCATCAACGGCATCGCGGCCGGGCTACGCAACACCGGATAGTGGCGCGCGGCCAGCGACCAGCCGTGACCACCGAGCCCGGCGGCCGCCCTATCCGCAGGCAGGGCCAGTCACCTCCGGTCGTGACCACTAGCCTCGACTACATGGACGCCATCACCTCCGTGCCCGCACCGGTGAACGAGCCGGTCAAGACGTACGCCCCGGGTTCCTCCGAACGGACCAGCATCGAGGGCCGGCTGGCGGAGATGGCGGCGGCCGAGCCGGTCGAGCTGACCGCGGTGATCGGTGGCGAGCACCGGCACGGCGGCGGCGACGCGTTCGACGTGACCATGCCCTCCGACCACGCCCACGTGCTCGGACGCGCGCACCACAGCACGGCCGCCGACGCCGAGGCGGCGATCGCGGCCGCCACCGCGGCGGCTCCCGGGTGGGCGGCCATGGACTTCGACGACCGGGCCGCGATCTTCCTGCGGGCGGCCGACCTGCTGGCCGGTCCGTGGCGCGACACGCTGAACGGCGCGACCATGCTCGGCCAGGCCAAGACGGTGCAGCAGGCCGAGATCGACGCCGCCTGCGAGCTGATCGACTTCCTGCGCTTCAACGTCGCCTTCGCCCGGCAGATCCTGGCCGATCAGCCGATCTCCTCACCCGGGGTGTGGAACCGGACCGACTACCGACCGCTGGACGGCTTCGTCTACGCGATCACGCCGTTCAACTTCACCGCGATCGGCGGCAACCTGGCCACGGCGCCGGCGCTGATGGGCAACACGGTGATCTGGAAGCCGAGCCCGACCCAGCAGCTGGCGGCGCACTACACGTACGCGATCCTGGAGGCGGCCGGACTGCCGCCGGGCGTGATCAACCTGCTGCCGGGTGACGGGATCGCGGTGTCCGACGTGGCACTGCGCCACCCCGACTTCGCGGGGCTGCACTTCACCGGGTCGACGGCCACCTTCCAGCACCTGTGGCGGACCATCGGCGAGCACCTCACCGACTACCGCTCCTACCCCCGGATCGTGGGCGAGACCGGTGGCAAGGACTTCATCCTCGCCCACCCCAGCGCCGACCCCGACGTGCTGCGCACCGCGATGATCCGCGGCTCGTTCGAGTACTCCGGGCAGAAGTGCTCGGCCTCCTCGCGGGCGTACGTGCCGCGCTCGCTCTGGGAGACGATCAGAGCCGACCTGATCGAGCAGACCGAGGCGCTGCCGGTGGGCGACGTCCGCGACTTCACCAACTTCACCTCGGCGGTGATCGACGGTCGGGCGTTCGCCAAGCACCGCGACGCCCTGGACCGGGCGCGCTCCGGCAGCAGCACCGAGATCGTGGCCGGCGGCACCGTCGACGACAGCGTCGGCTGGTTCGTCCGGCCGTCGATCATCGTCAGCGACGATCCCCGCAACGAGGTGTTCACCACCGAGTACTTCGGCCCGATCCTCGGCGTGTACGTCTACGAGGACGCCGACTTCGAGACCGTGATGACCGAGATCGACACCGCGGCCCCGTACGGGCTGACCGGTGCGGTGATCGGCGACGACCGCGCCGCGCTGGCCCGCGCGCAGGAGCGTCTCCGCTTCACCGCCGGCAACTTCTACCTCAACGACAAGCCGACCGGCGCGGTGGTCGGCCAGCAGCCCTTCGGTGGTGCTCGGGCCTCCGGCACCAACGACAAGGCCGGCTCGATGTGGAACCTGATCCGCTGGGCGAGCCCGCGGTCGATCAAGGAGACCCTGGTGCCGCCGACCACCCACGGCTACCCGCACATGGGCTGACGGCGCCGCCCATCCAGGTGGGCCGACGGTTCGCAATTTCCATCCACGGACGGGAATTGCGCTCTCAGCGGGCGTGGCTGGTGAGCAATTTCCATCCATGGGCGTTGATTGTCGGTTGGTCGGCGGCGGGGAGCCTGAGTGTGCGTCCGTGGATGGAAATTACCGGCCGACTGCCGCACCGCCGCAGCCAGAGTCTGCGTCCGCGGACGGACATCGCCGCCCGAACGCTCGCGGGTCCTCGACCCGCTCGTGCGACTAGCCCTTCGCCAGCCAGGCGTCGCCGATCTTCTGCTGGACGCGGAAGCCGGCCACGATCGTCGGCGCGATCGACTGCTCGAGCTTCTTGCCCAGGATCGGGATGGCGACCTTGAGGTCACCGGACAGCTGCGCCACCGTCCCGGGACCGCCGGCGGCGAGCTCCACCGTGCCCTTCATGCTGACCGGCTGACCGGGGATGGTCATGGAGGTGCGACCGGTCCGGTTGCCACTGGCGTCGGCAGGTCCCCAGGCGGTCTCCTCGATCACCGTGACCGTCTGGCCGACGAACTTCTGAGCCATGTCGGGGGCCGGGAGCTTCCGCGTGGTCCGAGTGGTGGTGCCGGTCACCTCCGCCTCGTACGAGATGGCGTGCGAGGCCTGGCACACCTCCTCGAGGTAGGCGCGGTCGGTCATCATCGCGAAGACCTCCTCGACGCCGGCGGCGAACTCGACACGAGACGTGATGTCCATGGCCGCCATCATGGCACGCACACGCAGCGGCAGGCTTATGGTCGAATGTGGACGGGCACAACGTCGTGCCGACGAGAACCGAAGGAGCTGCTCAGCGGTGACGACATTCGAGACCGAGCTCGAGCGCGACAAAGCCGACAAGATCAAGGAAGTGGCCACCCGGGGAGCGGCGAAGGCCGCGGCGCTGGGCTACGACGGCGAGGCGATCCGCGGCTTCCTGCGGCACTACTTCCGCCACGTCGATGCCCTCGACGTGGACGAGCGCAGTGTCGAGGAGCTGCTCGGGCTGGTGACCAGCCACTACGAGCTCGCCATGCACCGGCCCTCCGCCCGCGCGACCATCGCGATCCGCACCCCCGGCCAGTCCGGCGACGGGTGGACCCGCGGCGCGACCGTGGTCCAGATCGTCACCGACGACCGCCCGTTCCTGGTCGACTCGGTGACCATGGAGGTGCTCCGGCAGGGCTGGAGCATCCGCGAGGTGTTCCACCCCCAGTTCCTCGTCGACCGCGATCTCGGCGGCACCCTGCACGACATCCTGCGCCCCGACCAGGCCGACGGCCGGGGCCCGCGCCGTGGCGCCGACGAGCAGCCGGTGCACGCGGTGGCCGAGTCCTGGATGCACCTGGAGATCCTGCCGCCGAGCGGCCAGGGACATCCCGACCAGCTGGCGGCCGCGCTGGAGCAGGGACTGCGCGAGGTCCTCCGGCTGGTCGAGGAGGCGGTCGAGGACTGGGCCAAGATGCAGCACCGGGCCCAGGAGACCGTCGCGATGCTCCGGGACGAGGCGCTGCCCGCCGACCGTCGCACCGAGGCCGACACCGCCGCCGAGCTGCTGGACTGGCTCGCGCAGAACCACTTCACGTTCCTGGGCTACCGCGAGTACCGCTACCAGCCCGCCGACTCCACCGGCGACACCCCGGCCCGCTACCTCAGCGTGCCGGCCACCGGGCTCGGCATCCTGCGCGCCGACGTCGATCTGCCCGGCTCGTTCCATGCGCTGCCGATGCTGGCGCGCCCGCAGCTGATGGTGATCACCAAGGACAACCACAAGTCGCGGGTGCACCGGCCGGCCTACCTCGACTACCTCGGCATCCGGCTGCTCGACGCCGACGGCGACGTCATCGGTGAGCGGCGGTTCCTCGGGCTGTTCGCGTCGACCGCGTACTCGGAGGCGGTCGGCCGCATCCCGCTGCTGCGCCAGAAGGCGCAGGAGGTGCTGCGCCGGTCCCGCTACGACGAGTCCAGCCACGGTGGCAAGGCGATCATGGACGTGCTCGACACCTACCCGCGGGACGAGCTGTTCCAGGCGCCGATCGACGAGCTCGCCCCGGCGGTGGAGAAGGTCGCGCACCTCAAGGAGCGTCGCCAGGTCCGGCTGTTCGTCCGGCGCGACGCGTACGGCCGGTACCTGTCCTGCCTGGTCTACCTGCCACGGGACCGCTACACCACCGCCGTGCGCAACAAGATGCAGGACATCCTGCTCGACCGGGTCGGTGGTTCGACGATCGACTTCACGGCGCGGGTGACCGAGTCGGTGCTGGCCCGGCTGCACTTCGTCGTGGCCATGCCGGAGGGTGCGACGGTCGGCGAGGTCGACGTCCGTGCCCTCGAGCGTGAGCTGACGCTGGCCACCCGGTCGTGGAACGACGGGTTCGCGGAGCTGCTGTCCGGGGCGGAGAACCCCGACGTGCTGGCCACGATGATGGGATCGCTGCCGGAAGGCTACAAGGAGGACTACCTGCCCCACCAGGGGATCCTGGATCTGCAGGCGCTGCTGAGCCTGTCCGGGCCGGACGACATGGCGATGGCGATGTACCGTCCCGACCGGGCCGACGACGACGCCGACCTGCGGTTCAAGATCTTCCGCTGGTCGCAGACCCTGTCGTTGTCCAAGATCCTCCCGCACCTGTCCCTGCTCGGGGTCGACGTCGTGGACGAGCGCCCGTACGAGCTGACGGTCGACGACGACAAGCGCGCCTTCGTCTACGACTTCGGGGTCGTCGTGCCCGGTGGTCGCGCGGCGGTCGAGAAGCGCTGGGACACCGCGGCCCGCAACCAGTTCATGGAGGCGTTCGCGGCGTCCTACGGGGGTCGCAGCGAACCCGACCGGTTCAACGCCTTGGTGATGGGGGCCGATCTGGGCTGGCGTCAGGTCGGCATCCTGCGGGCCATCGGTCGCTACCTGCGGCAGACCGGGTCGACCTACTCCCAGACCTACGTCGCCCAGGCGCTGAACGCGAACGTGGAGATCGCGCGGCTGCTGGTCGCGCTGTTCGAGACCAAGTTCGACCCCGGGCTGTCGCTGAGCAAGGCCGATCGGGCCGACGAGGTCGAGGACCTCCGGGACAAGATCAAGCTGGCCCTGGACGCGGTGGCCAGCCTCGACCACGACAAGATCATCCGCTCCTACCTGGCGATCCTCGACGCCGTCATCCGGACCAGCTTCTACCAGCCCGGGCGGGACACCATCGCGCTCAAGCTGTTGCCCCGCAAGATCCCCGACCTGCCGCAGCCGCGACCGGCGTACGAGATCTTCGTCTACTCGCCGCGGGTCGAGGGCGTGCACCTGAGGTTCGGCTCGGTCGCCCGGGGCGGGCTGCGTTGGTCGGATCGGGCGGAGGACTTCCGCACCGAGATCCTGGGTCTGGTCAAGGCGCAGATGGTCAAGAACACCGTGATCGTGCCGGTCGGCGCCAAGGGCGGCTTCTACTGCAAGCAGCTCCCCGATCCGGCGGTCGACCGGGAGGCCTGGCTGGCCGAGGGCAAGGCGTGCTACCGGCTGTTCATCGCCAGCCTGCTGGAGCTGACCGACAACATCGTCGACTCCCGTGTGGTCCCGCCCGAGCACGTGGTGCGCTACGACGGCGACGACCCCTACCTGGTGGTGGCCGCCGACAAGGGCACGGCCACGTTCTCCGACATCGCCAACGGCATCTCCATCGACCACGGCTTCTGGCTGGGCGACGCGTTCGCCTCCGGTGGGTCGGCCGGCTACGACCACAAGGGGATGGGCATCACCGCCAAGGGCGCGTGGACGTCGGTGCAGCGGCACTTCCGCGAGATGGGCATCGACACCCAGACCCAGGACTTCACCTGCGTGGGCATCGGCGACATGAGTGGGGACGTGTTCGGCAACGGCATGCTGCTCAGTCAGCACATCAAGCTGGTGGCCGCCTTCGACCACCGGCACCTGATCATCGACCCCGATCCGGACCCGGCGGCCAGCTGGGCCGAGCGGAAGCGGCTGTTCGAGCTCCCGCGCTCGAGCTGGGCCGACTACGACACCGCCCTCATCTCCACCGGTGGCGGGGTGTTCCCGCGGACCCTGAAGTCGATCACCATCACGCCCGAGATGCGCAGCGCCCTCGGCATCGCCGCCGGGGTGGCCGAGCTCTCGCCGGCGGAGCTGATCAGTGCGTGCCTGCGCGCGCCGGTCGGTCTGCTCTGGAACGGCGGCATCGGCACCTACGTCAAAGCGACCGCCGAGAGTCACGCGCAGGTCGGGGACAAGGCCAACGACGGGCTCCGGGTCAACGGCTCCGAGGTGCGGGCCCGCTGCGTCGGCGAGGGCGGCAACCTCGGCCTGACCCAGCTCGGTCGGATCGAGTACGCGATGAAGGGCGGCGAGTCGGGCAAGGGTGGCCGGATCAACACCGACTTCATCGACAACTCCGCCGGCGTGGACACCTCCGACCACGAGGTCAACATCAAGATCCTGCTGGCCGGCGAGGTGGCGGCCGGGCGGTTGACCGGTCCGGATCGTGACACCCTGCTGGCCTCGATGACCGACGAGGTCGCCCGGCTGGTGTTGAAGCACAACTACGACCAGAACCTCGCGCTGGCCAGCGCCGTGTTCCAGGCACCGTCGATGGCCGGGGTGCACGAGGACTGGATGGAGCGACTGGAGGACCGGGGGATCCTCGACCGGGGGATCGAGTTCCTGCCGACCGCCGACGAGCTGACGGCGCGGCGCCGCCAGCAGCTGGGACTGTCGTCGCCGGAGCTGTCGACCCTGATGTCGTACACCAAGATCATGTTGGCTCGTGAGGTGCTCAGCTCCGACCTGCCGGACGACCCCGATCTGGCCGACCGGCTGGTGCGCTACTTCCCGACCCCGCTGCGGTCGCGCTACGCCGACCAGATCCGCGAGCACCGGCTGAGCCGGGAGATCATCACCACCGTGCTGGTCAACGACTTCGTGAACAAGGCCGGGATCACCTCCTACCACCGGCTGTCGTCGGAGACCGGCGCCTCGGTGGCCGATCTGATCAGGGCCAACGTCGCCGCCCGCCTGATCTTCGGGGCGGCCGACTCCGAGGCCGCGATCGTGGCGCTGGACCACCAGATCCCGGCGGCCGTGCAGACCGACCAGCGGCTGGAGGTCCGGACGCTGGTCGAACGGGCCAGCCGCTGGCTCGTCAACAACCGACGCCGACCCATCGACATCAGCGCCACCGTCGACTTCTACGCCAGGCCGGTCGCCGATCTGCTCGGGGTGCTGCCCGACCTGCTGTCCGGGCGGGACGCGGAGGCGTACGCCAAGGCGCTCAAGGGCTACACCGACAAGGGCGTGCCGGCCGAGCTGGCCAGCCGGATCGCGGCGCAGCCGTACCTCTTCCCGGCCCTGACCATCGTGCAGACCGCGGCCCAGGGAGGTTTCGACGTCGAGGACGTGGCCAGCGTGCACTTCTCGCTCGGTCAGCGCCTGGGCCTGGACCGGCTCCTGCGCCGGATCATCGAGCTGCCGCGCAGTGACCGCTGGGAGATCATGGCGCGGGCCGCCCTGCGTGACGACCTGCACTCCGTGCAGGGTGACCTCGCGGCGGTGGCGATGGACATCGGCACCACCGGATCCACCAAGCAGCGGATCTCGGCCTGGGAGAAGGCGACCCCGGGTGTCTCGGAGTCGATCAAGACGCTGCGGTCGATCTGCGACGGGAAGCCGGACCTGGCCAAGGCCTCGGTCGGGCTGCGGGTCGCGCGGGGGTTGCTGCCGCGGTCCAGTTGATCTTGGTCGGAGCGGGGTCGCGCCGCCCCACGTGGTAGGTGTGGGGGCATGACGATCGACTCCTTGCCCGGTCGCGCTCCGCGCGTCGTGATCCTGAGCTCCGCGATCCTGAGCTCCGCAGGGTCTTCCTCGTTCGTCGCGATTCCCTGCGACCCGGCTGAGCATCGGTCAGGTGGGCGTGTCGCACAGGATCGCTCCTGCACTCCCGAGAGCCTGCTCTCATGATCGATCTTCACACCCACTCGGCGGTGTCCGACGGCACCGACACCCCGGCGGAGCTGGTGGCCAATGCCGCCGCGGCGGGGCTGTCGGTGGTGGCGCTGACCGACCACGACACCTTCGACGGGCTGGCGGAGGCGATGGCCGCGGGGGAGCGGATCGGCGTCGAGGTGGTGCCCGGGCTGGAGCTGTCCTGCACCCTCGAGCACCAGAGCGTGCACCTGCTGGCGTACGGCGCCGACGCGGCGGACGCGGACCTGGCCGCGGAGATGGCCCTGGTCCGGGACGGGCGGACCGGGCGGCTGCGGCCGGTCCTGGCCAAGCTGGCCGAGCTCGGCGTCCCGGTGTCGGAGGAGGAGGTGCTGGCCTTCGTCGGGTCCAGCCCGTCCGTCGGTCGGCCGCACATCGCCGATGCCCTGGTCGCGGCCGGGCACGTGAAGGACCGCAAGGAGGCGTTCGACCGGTTCCTGGCCGACGGCGGTCCGGCGCACGTCGGCCGGTACGCCATCGACATCGGTCGCGGCATCGATCTGGTGCACGGGGCCGGCGGGGTGGCGGTGATCGCGCACCCTGGGGGCGGGGCCGCGAGCGGCTGCTGCCGCCCGAGGTGCTGGCGGAGCTGGTCGCCGAGCACGGTCTGGACGGCATCGAGGTGGACCACCAAGATCACGACGCCGCGGCCCGGGCAGGGCTGCGGCAGCTGGCCGAGCGGCTCGGGGTGCTGGCCACCGGGTCGAGCGACTACCACGGCACGGGCAAGGTGGACCACGACCTCGGGGTGAACACCACCGATCCCGGAGACGTACGCCAGGCTGCGTGGCCTGATGGCCCAGCGCGCCGTCGCGACGGGTCGCGCGGATGCCTCTGCCCGCGGTCGTTGAGGTGCCTGGGCAGAATGTCGGGGTGAGCACGCACAAGGCCTGGGTCGTCGCGGTCGCCAACCAGAAGGGCGGCGTGGCCAAGACGACCTCGGTCGGCTCGCTGGGGACGGCGTTCGCCGAGCAGGGTCTGGCGGTGCTGCTGGTCGACCTGGACCCGCAGGCCTGCCTGACGTTCTCGCTGGGCATCGACCCGGAGTCGGTCGAGGGATCCATCCACCAGGTGCTGCTCGGTGAGGTCAAGGCGGCCGACGTGGTGGTGGAGACCGAGGACGGGGTGGACCTGCTGCCGGCCACCATCGAGCTCGCCACCGCCGAGCAGCTGCTGCTGATGAGGACGGGCCGCGAGCAGCTGCTCAAGACCGCCCTCGCGCCGCTGCTGAAGCGCTACGACGTGATCCTGCTGGACTGCCCGCCGTCGCTGGGGGTGCTGACCACCGTGGCGTTGACGGCCGCCCACGGCGTCTTGATCCCGCTGCAGTGCGAGACCCTGAGCCATCGCGGGGTCGGCCAGCTGCTGGACACCATCCACGACGTCAAGCGGATGACGAACCGGCGGCTGAAGGTCATCGGGGTGCTGCCGACGCTGTTCGACGCGCCGGACCAGCCACGGCCGGTTGGTGCTGGAGCGGATCGGGGAGGACTACGGGGTGACGGTGTGGGAGCCGCCGATCCCGAAGTCGGTGCGCTTCGCCGAGGCGCCGGCCGCGGGCCGGTCGATCCTGGCCACCGCCCGGACCAGCAAGGGGGCCGAGGCCTACCGCGAGGTGGCGGGTTCGCTGCTTTCCGCACGGCCCTGAGGCTGCCTCGTTTACAGTGTTGGGGTGATGGGGCACAGAGTTGGATTCGGGGTTGTCGGGCTGTCGGTGCTGCTGGCGGGGGCCTTCATGGCCACTCCCAGCCAAGCCGCGGACAGCACGGAGATCTACGTCGTGCAGGGGTTGCCGAACCGCAGCGTGGACGTGGAGATCGACGGCAAGTCGGTGGCGGACGGGGTGGCGGCGACCAAGGTGGCCGGTCCCTTCGACGTCAAGGCGGGCTCGCACACCGTGAAGGTGACCCAGGACGGCAAGACCGTGGTCGAGCAGACCGTCAAGGTGAAGCCCGATCGCAGCACCGACGTCGTGGTGCACCTGCCGGCGCCGGGCAAGACCGACCCGACCCTGACCGCGTACGAGAACGACCTGTCCGCGATGCCCAGCGACAAGGCGAACCTGACGGTCGCGCACACCGCGACCGTGCCGCCGGCCGACGTGACGGTCAACGGCAAGGTGCTCTTCTCCGACATCGCCAACGGGCAGGCCCTCAGCCTGGTCGTGCCGGTCGGCACCTACTCGACGGCGATCGTGCCGCACGACGAGGACTCCCCGGTCTACCTCGGCCCGCTGAAGCTGACGGTCAAGGGTGGGGCGCTGAATCGCGTGTACGCCGTGGGCGATCCGGAGAAGAAGACCATGAACGTCGTGGTGCACGTCATCGACGTGCCGAAGTCGGGCTCCAAGAAGCCGAAGAAGGTCGACACGGGAACCGGCGGTCAGGCCGCCGAGCTCGCCGCGGGCCGGGAGCCCGTGCTGTGGGTCGACCTGACGCGCTGATCTCCGGCACCATCTACCGTCCGGCACCAACCGGCGGTCGGGTTCCGGTCCTCGGCCGAGGACCGCTGGCCAGGGTCGGTCTGATCACCGCGATGGTGGGGCTGCTGGCGTCCTGTGCGGTCCCGGCCGTGCCGCTGCCCGGCAGCGCCCCCCCGAGCGCCGGCGCCTCGTCGTCGGCCACCGCGACGCCCACCGCCGCCGACCTCCCCGCCGAGCGGCAGGCCAAGGGACCCTGGCTCCGTCCCAGGTGAAGCGGTTCGTTCCCGTGCGAGCTCGTCCTGCCCGGTCGGGAAGCGGCGAAGGTCGGAGCCGGTCTCCACCGTCGACGGCGAGCTCCAGGTGCCGAAGGACGTCGAGCACCTCGGCTGGTGGGACGGAAGCTCCTGGCTCGAACGACCCGTTCGGCGTCGACCGTGATCGCCGGCCACGTGGACTCCGCCACCGAGGGCCTCGGCTTCTTCGCCCAGCTGCTGCGGGTGCAGACGCGACGAGCAGGTGCAGGTGCTGGGTGCCACGGGTCAGCGGCAGACCTTCCGGGTGACCTCGGTGCGCACCGTCGACCAGAACGCGTTGGCCGACGACAGCCGCGCGCTGGCCCAGACGGGCGACCACCGGCTGGTCCTGATCACCTGCACCGGCGCCTACCGTCCCGGCCGGGGCTACGAGTCGAACCTGGTGGTCACGGCCACGCTGGTCGATCAGCGCTGACCTCTCGCCCGGCTGATCGCGACGGATCGGCACGGGTGCTCGGCGGTGGATCACGGGTGGGACGCCACGACACGACGTGACGCCCGTCCGCGCGGCCGACCGACCACCGATGTCGTCGCGGCTCTGTAGGGTGGCCGCCTCGCCGCAGCCGGGCGGGACAACAGCATCCAGCTCGGCCCACGGGCCCAGGCCACGAGAGTGGGACGTGACGGTGGACGGGTCGGTTTCCGAGGGTGTCGTGCGGCCTCTTCGTGCTCTGTGGCGGCATCACCGCAGGTTCCGGCCACGGGTGATCGCCGCGGTGGCGGCGACGACGGCGAACACGGCCGCCGATGTCGCTCCCGAGCTGCTGCTCGGTGTCGCGGTCGACATCGTCGTCCGCGGCAGCGACTCGTTCGCCTCCAGCCTGTTCGGCATCGAGAGCCGCTTCGGCCAGCTGGTGGCGGTGGCGATCCTGAACGTGATCGTCTGGGTGATCGAGTCGGCCACGGACTATCTGGCCGCCAGGCTCTGGCGGGGACTGTCCCAGTCGGTGGAGCACGACCTGCGGGTGGAGACGTACGCCAACGTCCAGCAGCTCGACGTGTCCTGGCACGAGGGGTCGGCGCCCGGTCGCGTGCTGAGCGTGATCAGCGAGGACATCAACCAGCTCGAGCGGTTCCTCGACGTCGGCGCCCGGGTCATCCTGCACACCTTCTGGACGGTGATCTTCGTCGGGGCCGTGTTCGCGGCCACGTCCTGGCAGCTGACCCTGCTGGCCTTCCTGCCCGTGCCGATCATCATCTGGGGTTCCATCCGGTTCCAGCGGGTGCTGGAGCCGCTGTACAAGGCGGTGCGCGAAGCCGCCGGCGAGGTGAGCGCGACGGTCTCGGCCAATCTGGGTGGCCTCACCACGATCAAGGCGTTCACGGCCGAGCAGCGCGAGATCGACCGCGTCAGCGGCGTGAGTGACGCCTACCGGGAGGCCAACCGGCGCGCGATCCGCAGCTCCGCGGCGTTCGTCCCGTTGATCAGGATGGCGATCCTCGCCGGCTTCACCTCGACCCTGCTGCTCGGTGGTTGGTTCGTGCTCGAGGGACGGCTGGAGATCGGCCTGTACACGGTGCTCGTCTTCATGACGCAGCGGTTGCTGTGGCCGCTGACCGATCTCGGCGAGACCCTGGATCTCTACCAGCGGGCGATGGCCTCGACGCGTCGGATCTTCGCGCTGATGGGGGAGCGCGGGCACCAGCAGCCGGGCTCGGCGAACCTGCCGGCGCCGGTGCGTGGCCGGCTCGAGCTCCGCGACATCCGGTTCGGGTACGCCGACGGCCCGGACGTCCTCCGCGGACTGAACCTGGTGGTCCCGGCGGGTGAGACGCACGCCATCGTCGGGGCCACCGGAGCCGGGAAGTCGAGCGTGCTGCGGCTGGTGCTGCGCTTCTCCGACCCGCGGGAGGGCTCGGTCCTGCTGGACGGCGTCGACGTCCGGGAGCTGACCTGGGACTCGCTGCGCGGGGTGATCGGCTACGTCAGCCAGGACGTGTTCCTCTTCCACGGCACGATCCGGGACAACATCGCGTACGGTCGCCCCGACGCGACCGACGCCGAGGTGCGCGACGCCGCGCGCCTGGCCGAAGCCGCACGCTTCATCGAGGCCACCGCCGACGGCTACGACACGGTGGTCGGTGAGCGTGGTCTCACCCTCTCGGGCGGGCAGCGGCAGCGGATCGCGCTGGCGCGGGCGATCCTGCGCGACCCCGCCGTCCTGGTGCTCGACGAGGCCACGTCAGCTGTCGACAACGAGACCGAGGCGGCCATCCAACGGTCACTGGCCCAGGTCACCTCGGACCGGACCGCACTGATCGTGGCGCACCGGCTGTCCACCGTGCGCGATGCGGACCGGATCTGGGTGCTGGCCGAGGGGCGGGTGGCGGAGGCGGGAACCCACGACGAGCTGGTCGACGCGGGAGGCCTCTACAGCGGCCTCTGGGCGGTGCAGACGGGGATGGCGCAAGCCGGCGACCGACGTGACCGACTGACGGACGGCCCCCGCCGCTCGTTCGCGGCAGCCGGCCGTCGTCGGAACGCACGACGCCGGCTGGTCAGGATGACGCCGAGACCAGCTCGAGCCGGTTCAGGCGGAGGCGGCGGCGTCCGAGGAGCTCGCACCACCGTCGGACCCGGAGTCGCCGCCGGAGTCCGCACTCTCGCCGGACCGGCCGGAACCTCCGCGACGGCGGCGACGGCGACGCTTCGGAGCGTCACCCTCGACACCGGGAGTGGTGCCGGCGGTGTCGCCGTCGACCTGCACGACCGGCTCGGAGATCGTCGTGGTCTCGGCCGACACCGCTTCGGTGGTCTCGCCGGTGGCCTCGATCGGCTGGCCGTTGCGGAGTCGTCGGCGGTTGCGGTCCCGCTTGGGGCGATCCTTCCGGCGCTGCTCGCGGGCGACGTCCTGGGCCGCCTCTTCCTCGGCCGAGAGCTCGGAGCGGTCCGGCGCCGTTCGCGTCGGACGCGACCCGCGAAGCGATCGCCGCGACCGGAGCGGGCGGACGGCTCGCGCGGCGGCAGCGGCACCAGGCGGCCGGTGACGGTGCGGTCGATGCCCTGGTCGTGGAACAGGTGCTCCGACGTCGAGTACGTCTCCTGCGGCTCCGGGAACGGCAGCCCGAGGGTGTTGTTGATCACCTTCCACCGGGTCATGTCGGCCCAGTCGACGAAGGTGATCGCCACGCCGGACGCGCCGGCCCGACCGGTGCGGCCGATCCGGTGCACGTAGGTCTTGTCGTCGTCGGTGCACTCGTAGTTGATCACGTGCGTGACCCCGTCGACGTCGATGCCGCGGGCGGCGACGTCGGTGGCGACCAGCACGTCGACCGCCACCGGCGCGGAAACGCTTCAGCGCCTTCTCCCGGAGCACCTGGCTCAGGTCACCGTGGATGGCGGAGGCGGAGAAGCCTCGCTCGGCCAGATCGTCGGCGAGCCGCTGCGCGGCGCGCTTGGTGCGGCAGAAGATCATCACCCGGTTGCGGTTCTCGGCCTGCAGGATGCGGGCGACGATCTCGGGCTTGTCCAGGTCGTGCACCTGGTAGACGAACTGCGCGGTCGCCGGCACGGTCATCGCGTCGCCGACGGACTCGGCCCGGATGTTCACCGGGTGACGCAGGTGGCGACGAGCCAGCGCGACGATCGCGGACGGCATGGTCGCGGAGAACAGCATCGTCTGACGCAGCTCGGGGGTCTTGGCCAGGATCCGCTCGACGTCGGGGAGGAAGCCGAGGTCCAGCATCTCGTCGGCCTCGTCCAGCACGAGCACCTTGATGTGGCTCAGGTCCAAGGAGCCGCGGTTGGCCAGGTCGAGCAGCCGTCCCGGGGTGCCGACGACGACCTCGACACCGCTGGCCAGCGTGTCCAGCTGGGTGTCGTAGCCGACGCCGCCGTAGACGGTCAGCACCCGGGCCTGGCGGATCCTGGCGGCGACGGTGAGGTCCTTGCTCACCTGCAGCGCCAGCTCGCGGGTCGGGGCGACGATCAGGGCCTGGGGGGCGCCGGGCTTGGCCTGCAGCTCGAAGTCACTGTCGCTGCGGACGATGATCCGCTGCAGGGCGGTGATGCCGAAGGCGAGGGTCTTGCCGGTGCCGGTGCGCGCCTGGCCGATCATGTCGGTGCCGGTCAGCGCGATCGGGATGGACATCTGCTGGATCGGGAACGGGTGGACGATGTTCACCTCGGCGAGGGCGTCCACGATGTCGGGCAGCACTCCGATGCTGGCGAAGGTCGCCAGCTCGGCGGGAGTCGTCTCGACCGGGGCTGCGGTGGTGGTCTCGGTAGTCAGGATCTCGTACTTTCGTGTGCGACAGAGTCGGTGCGCACAGCGGTGCGCCACCTGCGAGTCTATCGCGCCGCGCCCACTAGGCTGCCCGCATGACTTCCGGGACGCCCTGTTCATGACGCCAGACGACGGGCCGATGACCGCCGGCGACACGCCCGCGAGCCTGGACGACGGCTACCGCGCCGGCGCGGTCGACCTGCTGGGCATCCTGGCGTACGGCGCCCTGACCGCCTTCGAGCGGCTCGCCGAGGACGCCCAGATCGCTCCGACCCTGGCCGACAAGGTGCAGCTGGCGACCGTCGCCGCCCGTCAGATCGACCACTTCAACTCGGTCTCGGCTCAGCTGGCCTCGATGGACACCGAGGTGATGGTGGCGATGCAGCCGTTCCACACCCCGTTCGACGCGTTCCACTCCTACACCAAGCCGAAGGACTGGTACGAGGGTCTGGTCAAGGCCTACGTCGGGGACGGGTTCGCCGCCGACTTCTACCGGGAGATCGCCGCCTTCGTCGACGCCGACACCCGCAACCTGGTGCACGAGGTGCTGGCCGCCGAGGACCTGCACGCCTTCATCGTCGCCCAGGTGCGGCAGGGGACCCAGCACGACGCCAAGCTCGCCGGCCGGCTCTCCCTGTGGGGGCGTCGACTGGTGGGCGAGGCCCTCAGCCAGGCGCAGCGGGTCGCGGCGGACCGGGACGCGCTGACCAGCCTGCTGACCGGCACGGTCGACCGTCCGGGCATGGACCTGGCCGCGATCAGCCGGATGTTCTCCCGCCTGGTGGCCAACCACACCAAGCGGATGGCCGAGCTCGGTCTGCAGGCTCTGACGGCCCGGCCGGGCCGACCTAGGCCGCTAGCCGAGCCGAAGCCGACGCGGCGGGCGGTCTCCTCGCCGATGTCGACGTAGCCGATGCTGGCCGCGGGGACCAGCACCTTGCGGCCGTGGGCGTCGGTCAGCACGAGCACGCTGTCCTTGTCGAGGGCGGTCGCGACCGCCTTCTCGACCTCAGCGGCGGTCTGGTTCGACTCCACCACGATCTCGCGGCTGACCTGCTTGACGCCGACCTTGATATCCACGGAACTCCCTCGTCGAAATGTCGCTGTTGCGGCCTCTACCGTGCCACACGGCCCCTAGGCGTGACGGGCGGTGACTCTAGACGAGACTGGCGACCTCGTCCTCGGTGGCCTCGCGGATGACCAGCCGGGTCCAGGCCCCCAGGTAGATCCGATCGTCCGGGTCGAGCTCGCGCTTCACCCCGACCGGGATCGGGTCCTCGGGCAGGGTGGCGCTGGCCTGGCCGATGAAGGTGCCGTTCGCCGACTCCAGGTCCTCCACGAACCAGCGGCTGCCGTCGGTGGTCAGCTGCGCCTGCCGGCGGCTCACCCCCGAGTCGCTGCCGCAGTCGATGTCCGGGGCGATGTTGCGGCTGCGTGAGGTGCGTCCGACCAGCACGGAGGCGTTCCGCAGCGGGATGGTGGCCGGTAGGCCGGGGGAGGGCAGCGGGTCCGGGCTGTCCTGCGCGTCGTACCAGGCCGGGTCGATCCAGAGCTCCGCCACCCAGCTGAAGGCCGTCCCGGCCGGCGCCGCCCCGGCCGGCGTGCCCGCGACGGCGGTCACCGTCGGCGACTCCGGGGGGGTCGACGCGCCCGCGGTCGGCTCCGGCGGCGCCAGCGGACGCGGCATGCTGCCGGTGGTGAAGTCGTAGCCGCAGCTCTCGCAGAACAACGCGTCGGCCACGTTGGCCGTGCCGCAGTGTGGGCAGGGCTGCCCGTCGGCGGCCGCCGACGCGCCGGGTGCCGATGCCGCCGGAGTGCCTGCCGCCGCGCCGGAGCCCACAGCTCCCGCAGCGCCGGGGAGCACGGCGGTGGCGTCGATCGGCGTCCCGCAGACGTCGCAGTAGTCGTCAGCGGTGGAGTCGTGTCCGGCCGGGCAGACCGACGTCATACGCGTCCTCCTCAGGGTGCGGGGCGAGCCCGGCATCGGGCTCAGTTGCGGACTCGGGTGGTCTTGGTCGAAGCGGTGTCCAGGGCCATCTCGTCGGCCTTGTCGACGCTGCGCTTCAGCCGCACCGTACCGGTTTCGACGTCGTCGATGTCCACGACCTTGCGCAACCGGGTGGTGGCCTCGACGTTCCCCGTCTGCGCTGCCAACTGTACGGCCCGGCCGAGCTTGGTCGTCGCACCGGCGTCGTCACCGGCCGCCTTGGCGGCGAGGCCGTCCTGGATGGCCTCGGCGAGCTCGGTCTGACCCGTGTAGTGCGCGACCTCCGGGTTGATCCGGGTGGTGAGCCCCTCGTCGTCGGACCACTTCGCCTTGACCAGGCTCTGCGCCACCACTTCGCCGGCGACGGCGAGCTGGACCCGCGCCGCCAGCTGCTCCTGACCGATGCCCTTCGCGGCGAGGCGGACGCTGACGTGGTAGTCCCGGGACTCGTCCGACCACGCACCCGTCGGGTAGCCGCCGGTCAGCGGGTTCACCTCGACCCGGCGGTTGGTCAGGTCGGCGACCGTGGGGGAGACCTGGCGGACGAACTGCACCTGGGCGCCCTGGGGGGCCCAGACCCGGAGCTGCGCGTCGGCCACCCCGCGGCTCATCGCGTTGCGCATCAGGTCCGCGAACACCTCGGCCATGTCTTCTGGCTGCGGGATGATGTCGACCGTGCCGAGCAGGGCCTGGGCGATCCGGCGCACCTCCGCGACCTGCCAGTCGACCCCGACGCCGCGGCAGTCGCACTGGAACTTGCCCGTGACCGCGGCGATCGAGCTGGTCAGCTGCTCCGGTGACTCGTTGTGGTTCTCCCCGTCGGTGAGCAGGATCGCGTGCCGCTGGGCCAGCATCGGGACGGAGTCGAACAACCGGCCGGCCAGCAGCAGCCAGGTGCCCATCGCCGTGCCGCCGTCGGAACGGAAGCTGCGGACGGCCTGCTGCGCCTCGTACCGGGTCTGCGGGTTCATCTGCACCATGCCCGCGCCGCTCCGTGCCGACGGATAGGCCAGGTACGCCAGGTGGGTGCCCGCCACGACCGCGAACCAGGTCCCGTCCAGGATCTGGTCGATGGCCGCCGACGCCGCGATCTTGGCCGACTCGATCTTCGTCCGGCCCATCGAGCCGGAGGTGTCCACGATGATGATCTCGCCGGCCTGGCCGCCCGCGCCGCGACCGGCCTCGCCGGCGCCGCTGCAGGTCACGGTGACGATGGCGTTCACATCGGTGCCACCGTCGGGCAGGAACTCGTTCTGGTAGACGGTGGCGGTGAACTGGGCCATGGTCGGGACTCCTCCTCGCCGAGGCCGCGCGGCCCCGCTGACGACGTTGGTCGTCACAGTATCTCGACGGCGGTCTGCCCGACGGCGACCGCGGGCCCTCCGTACCGGCCCGCGTACGCTGCGCGGGTGGACGAGCCCACCGACGACGAGAGTCCCTACATCGAGACCCACGACCTGTCGCTGGTGACGCGGGAAGGCCCCGTCTACTCCGGTGTCGACTCACCCACACGCTGTCGGTGCTGGTGGTCCGGCGTCGACAGGGCTTCATGATGAAGGACCTGCACCCACCCCTGGTGTCGCCCTAGTCCCCTGGTGTCTCCCTGGGACGGCTGGTGTCTCCCTGGGACGGCTGGTGTCCGCTTAGGCGCGGGTGAAGGTGAGCGACGGCTGCCCGTCGGCGTCGTTGATCACCAGCGTGTCGCCGTCGATCTGGTAGGACGTCGCTGCCTGCAGCCGCCGCAGGTAGGACGACTCGGCGGCCATCGCGTCCGCGGGTCCGGCCATCTTGGTGGAGATCGGCGCGTCGACGGCGAACGAGCCGTCGGGACCGGAGGTGACCGAGGCGCTGTAGCGGTTGACCCCGGAGGTTCCCGTCACCCGGCCCTCGGAGAACTCAGCCGTGATCGACGGGGAGGTCGGGATCTGATCGGGCTCGGCCCAGTCGCTCAGGGTCCAGCGGGTGCCGTCCAACGGAGGCTCCTCGCCCGCGGTGCCGTTGCCGCAGCCGGCGCCCAGCGCGAGCAAGGAGATCAGTACCACGGTGAGACCCAGGACGCGGCTCGTACGCTTCGTCACGCTCGCATGATCGCAGCCTGATCGGCCGGTCCTGGGCGACGACGCGCACCCGAGACCCTTGTGTGACGCGGCCCCTCGCGCGACAGTGGGACCGAGGTGGTGGAACCGATGGCGGTCACGGTCGACCTGGTCATCATCGCGATCCTGTTCGTGATCGCGGTGCTGCTGACCCGCGACCGCCCACGGGCTTGGCTGATCGCGCAGGGGAGCGAGCTCGCCGGACGCTACGGTCGCCCGGAGCACACCCCGGAGTGGGAGCTCGAGCACGCCGAGCTGTGGCTGATGGCTCGGCGCAAGCAGCTGAGCGAGGACCTCGCCCGGATCGAGCGGCTGCTCCTGCACGACGCCTCCATGTCGGCCACCCGCCAGCTCGGCAACCGGCTGGCGCGGGACCAGCTGCTCGTCTCGCTGGCGCGGATCCCGGACGTGCTCCCTGGTCGCGACCGCTACTCGGCGTACGAGCCGGTGCCGTACGAGACATCGGCACCCTCGCCCGCGCTGGGCCGACGGGCACAGAGCGTGGAGGTGCTCGACGTCGGCGGCTGGCGCTGACCCTTCGGGACCTGAGGCCGACCGACCGTGGTCGGAGTACGGGTGGCCTCTCGGGCTGACCCACCCAGTGCCCGCCGGAGCGGCGGCGGACGTCGCTGAACTTCCTGACCACCTGGGCCGCTCGGGGTCTGGTGGCGCCGGGCCCGGTGGACGGGCTGAGCCTGCGCGCGGAGAACGTCGACTGGTCGTACGGCACCGGACCGAGGGTGAGCGGTGACGCCGAGGCCCTTCTGCTCGCGCTGACGGGGCGTTCCGTCGCACTCGATCACCTCGTGGGTGACGGCCTCGCGACACTGCGCAGCCGAGTGGCCTAGCGCCCGCACACCCGGCCGGGTCGAGCAGGTCGAGAAGGAGGTCCGGTCACGGATCGGCCGCGACGAGCGTGACCGATCCTCCTTCTCGGCGTCAGGGGCGGCGCGCCAACGCCACCGAGATGTTGTCCTTGCCGCCCTGGTCGCAGGCCCAGCGCACCATCGCCTCCGCCAGGGAGAGGGGATCGGTGCCGGCCGTGGCGCTGAGCTGGGCCATCAGGGCCTGCAGCTCGGCCGCCTCGGAGGCGTAGTTCCACAACCCGTCGGAGCAGACCAGCAGCCACCCGGTCCCGTTCAGCAGCACCGAACCGGTGGTCGGCCGGAAGTCCTGCGAGTCGCGTCCCAGCCACTTCAGGATCGCGTGCGCCTGCGGGCCCGCCTCGGCCTCCTCCTTCGACACCCCGGCCGCGATCCGCAGCTGGGCGACCGAGTCGTCGCGGGTGAGCTGGACGGGATCGCCGGACCCCGGGTCGGTGATCCAGTACGCACGGCTGTCGCCGATGTTGCCGAAGACGCACAGGTCGTCCTCGAGCACGACCGCCACGAACGTGCAGGAGGACGGGTTGGGGGTGTCGGCGGACGTGCTGGCGATGACCGCCGCGTTGGCCCGCTCGGCCGAGGTCACCAGGGCGGCCTCGATCGCTGCGGCGCGGCTCTCCGGTACGCCGAGCCCGGCGGGTCGACTCGACACGAGCACGTCCCGGGCCGCCTTGGCCGCGGCCATGCTGCCCACGTCGGACTCGTCGGCGGTCGACACCCCGTCGCAGACCACCAGCACCGCACGCTTGCCCGGTTCGGCGGAGGCGGCCACGGCGGTGGCGTCCTCGTTGCGGTGGTGTCGGATGCCGCGGTCGCAGCACGCGGCCACCCAGGAGGCGGGCCGCTCGACGTAGTGGTCGCGTTCGCTCGGGGCCTTGGTGCCGCAGGTCTCGCAGTAGCCGTCCGGCCCGACCACACCTCCACAGCTGGCGCACGGTCGCGGCAGCACCAGCGTGGGTTCGGCGGTGGACGGCTCCGGCTGGGCCACCGAAGCGGTGAGCTCGACCGGCAGCTCGGCGACGACCTGCTCGGCCGCGGCCTCGGTCGGGGTGAGCGGCGCGCCGCAGGTCTCGCAGAAGCGCGCCGTCGCCTCCACCGGGGATCCACACGCCGGGCAGCGACCGGGCTCGGCGTTGACCGCCTGCTCCGTGCCTGGTTCAGCACTCACGCCTGCTCGCTCTCACACATCGTGTCGGTCGTGCCGGATGTCGTCACGTCAAGGTCCAGCGGCGGACCTCGTTGGCCTTGTCCACCAGGGCATAGCGTTCCTGATCGTCGTCGGCGCTCGACGCGAGGGTCCGGTAGGTCGCCTCCAGGCCGTCCCGCAGATCGGGATCGTCCGCCGGGATGCCGCCGATCGTCAGCCGCCGGTTGGGGCCCTTGGCCTGCACCGTGGCCAGGGCCCGCTCCATGATCTTCGCGCTCAGCTCGGCCTTGTCCACCGGATCCATCCGGACCCGCACGATGCTGTCCATCGCCTGGGCCAGCATCGGCAGCCCGTCCGCCGCGGCGTACAGCAGCTCGGCCTTCTGCCGCTGCGACTCGGGGTAGTTGCGCGAGGTCGACGGGACCAGATCGAGCGCCTGGACCGCCCCGGCCACGTCCTTGCGTCCCGAGCGCACCCGCGCCAGCCCGAAGGCCGCCGGGGCCACGTAGTTCGCGTCGGTCGACGCGCAGATCCGGTAGAGCCGCTCCGACAGGTCCGGCTCGCCACCGAGCTCGCAGGCCAGGGCCAGCGCCAGCTTGGGGGCCAGCTCGCCGGGCACCTGCCCGTACACGGCGTTGAAGGCGGACTGGGCCGCCTTGACGTCCTTGCGCTGCAACGCGAGCAGCCCGCTCATCCAGACCGCTCGCCACTCCCACGGGTCGAGGGTGAGCATCTGGTTGACGACCTCGTGCACGGTCTTGTCCCAGCCGGCCTGCAGGGCCGCTCGGGCCCGGGCCAGCTGGACCTCGGGGGTGACGGTCGGCGCCTGCTTGAGCTCGCTGAGACGCTCCTTGGGGTCGTCGGCGGCGATGTTGGACAGCCAGGAGAACTGGCCGTCGGTGGTGTCGACCCGCAGCGCCGGCAGCTGGTCCCAGGCGAGCGCGTCGCTGACCACCGCCGGCGCCTCGAACAGCACGGAGGCCGCCGAGGTCAGGGCGGTGCCGGCCTGCTTCTCGGCCACCACCTCACGCAGCACACCCAGGAGCTGGACCCGGAGCTCGTCCACCGAGGCGAACCGGTCGGCGGGATCCGGGGCGCACATCTTGGCCACCAGCCGGTAGAGCGAGTCGTGGGCGACGAAGGCCGGCACGTCCTCGATCGGTGGCAACCGGTCGACGTAGGTGGTCTGGTAGCCCCGGAACTCCGCCATCAGCACCAGCAGCGTCCGGCCGATGGTGTAGATGTCCGAGGCGACGGTGGTGCCGACCTGCGGCACCTCCGGCGCCTGGTAGCCGATGGTCCCGTAGATGGCGGACTCGTCGTCGTCGAGCCGCCGCACCCCGCCGAGGTCGATCAGCTTGACGGCGTCGCCGATCTGGATCAGGTTGTCGGGCTTGAAGTCGCAGTAGATCAGGCCGAGGTCGTGCAGGTACTGGAAGGCCGGCAGCACCTCGAGGATGTAGGCGAGTGCCTGGTCCACGGGCAGCGGGTTGTAGCTGCCCCCGGCCTCCCGCATCCGGTTCTTCAGGATGTCCTTGAGCGAGATGCCGCCGACGTACTCCATCACGATGTAGCCGGCGCCGTCGTGGGTGACGAAGTTGTAGATCTCCACGATCAGCGGGTGCTCGACCTGGGCCAGGAACTGCTTCTCGATGATGGCCACGGCGAGGGCGTCGGCGTCGCCGGTGTTGAGCAGGCCCTTCAGGACCACCCAGCGGTCGGACACGTTCTTGTCCTTGGCCAGGTAGATCCAGCCCAGACCGCCGTGGGCGAGGCAGCCCGCCACCTCGTACTGGTTCGCCACCAGCTCACCGGGCCGCAGCTTCGGGGTGAAGGAGAACTGGCTGCCGCACTTGGGGCAGAAGCCCTCGGCGCGACCCGGCTGACCGTCCCGGCCACGACCGACCGGGGAACCGCAGGTCGGGCACACGCGCTTGTTCTCGGGCACCACCGGGTTGACCATGATGGCCTTGGCCGCGTCGATCGACGGGGCCGGCGGGACCCGGGTCAACCCGGCCCCGAGCCGGGCGGAGCGCAGTCGTTGCGAACCGGAGTGGACCCGCTTGGTGGCCGTGGTGCCGCCCCCACCGACCCGCTGGGAGCCGATCGCGGCCGAGCCGAGGCGGCTGGAGCCCCGCGTCATGGTGGACACCGGTCCGGTCTGCTCCGCCGGTCCCGCCCCCACGGAGCCGGCGGTCACCGAGACGGGGGAGGCGTCGCCCGGGGTGCCGCAGACGTCGCAGTAGCCGTCCACCACGGTGCCGGTGCAGCCGGGCTGGCGACAGGCGCCGGCCCGCTGACCGACCGCCGTCGAGCTCGCGCCGGAGGGCGACGCGGCGGTCGCGGGCTGCTGGGCGAGGACGGCGGCACCCGAGGTCGCTCCCGGTGACCCGCAGACGTCGCAGTAGCCGTCGACGATCGAACCGGTGCAGCCGGGCTGCGTGCACTTCATCGGACATCCCTTCGGCGCTGACTGCTCACGACGCCGCCGATCGGCTCGTCAGGGTCTGCAGATAGGTCTGGTACAGGCTGACCAGCTGGCTCGCCAGGGCCATCTTGGTCGGTCGCTCGGCCAGAGCGGCGGTGGCCAGCCCGTACGCGTTCGCGACCGCCGGCTGGTCGGCCACACCGGTCGCGGTGGCCTTGAGGTGGTAGGCGTCGAGCCGGGCGAGCAGATCGGCGTGCTGCCGGAGTGCGGCGGTGTAGGCGTCGTTCGCCAGGGTCAGCGCCCGGTCCACCAGCGAGAGGCGGTGCCGGTACGCGGCCAGCGCGTCGAGGGTGTTCGGCACCGGGCCGAGGGCGTCCACATCCGGTACGGCGTACCGCGGGGCCGGGTCCACCGTGGCCACGCAGGTGGTCGCCAGCGTCCGCAGCTGCTCCTCGCGGGCCTCCAGGGTGTCCCGCAGCCGGCGGATCTGCTCGACCTCGGTCCGGGCCTGGCGCCGCTGCGCGGCGCCGACGATCAGGTCCCGCTCGAAACGGGCCGCGTCGATCTCCAGCGGCGGCAGCAACCCACCGACGTCGCCGCCCCGACCGGCCTTCTCGGTCACGTCCCGCAGCCGCCGGGCCAGCTTGGACTGGGTCTCGGCGGCCCGCTGCTGGCGGGCGCCGGGCGGCTCCAGACCGATCTGGTCCCGGATCCGTTCCAGCTGGGCGCGCAGGTCGGCGATCCGGTCGGTGGTCTCCAGGGCCGACACGTCCAGGCCGAGCCGGACCCGCAGCTGGCCGACCAGCGCGTCGGAGAGCCGGCAGGCCTCGGGCAACGAGACGGCGAGCCCGCTGCTGTCGTACGCGGCGTCGAGGCGACCCCAGATCAGGCTGGACAGCTTCTCCCGCTCGCTGACCCCGACGCGGCCGGAGTCCCAGACCCGCTGGAGCTGCTCGTAGCGGTCGGCCACGGCCTTCCAGAGTGCCAGCGACAAGGTGATGTCCGCGGTCGCGGACGCGCCGGTGGGCGAGGAGAGGGCGGCTCGGTCCAGCTCACCCAGCTCGGCCCGGCGGGCGTCGCGCCAGCGTCCGAGCTGGTCGAGATAGTCGAGCAGGACGGTCGGATCGGCCGCCACCCCCATCCGCCCCGGAGCGGCCGGTGCCTGCGCCGACCCTGCCGTCACGACGGCCCACCGGAGGTGGTCACGTGGCCCTGCCGTACACGGCCTTGGGCGGGGCGGGTGCCGGACCGAGCGCCTCGGCCAGCCAGCGGTCGTAGATCCGCTTCCACTCGCCGTCGGTGCGCATCTGCGCCAGCACGCCGTTGGCGAACCGCACCAGGTCCACGTCCTTGCTGTTGAACGCCAGCCCGTACGGCTCCGCGGTGAACGCCTTCTGATCGGGCACGACCGCGTACGGGTCCTGCGCGGCGAGACCGGCCAGCACGGTGTCGTCGCCGGTGATCGCGTCGACCTCACCGTTCTGGAACAGCGCGAGGCAGCCGGTGTGGTTGTCGGCGCCGACCGCGATCGCCTTCGGCTGCAGCTTCATCAGGTTGGTCATGCTCGAGGTGCCCTTGGGGGCGCAGACCCGCTGACCGGCCAGGTCGGCCAGCGTGGTGGCCTTGGCGCCGCGGCGCACCAGGATCTTCTGACCGGCCGAGTAGTACTCGGTGGAGAAGCCGACCTGGGTCCAGCGGTCGCAGGTGATCGTCATGTTGCGGGCGACCATGTCGACGGACCCGTTCTCCAGCGAGGGGATCCGCTGGGCCGCCGTGATCACGCGCAGCTCGTACGCGTTCTCGTTGCCCACGATCGCCTTCGCCATCGCCTTGACCATGTCGATGTCGAAGCCCTCGATCTTGCCCGAGAACGGGTTGCGGGACCCGAGCAGGTAGGTGTCGGCGGACACCCCGGCGATGATCCGACCGCGCTTCTGGATCCGCTTGACCGCGGCCCCGGCCTCCTCGCTCGGGTCGTAGGAGGCCAGCGGGTCGGCGCACTGCACCGGTGCCGTGGTCGGCGCGGTGGTCGGTGCCGGGGTCGGGGCCGCCGACTCGCCCCCGGGCAGCGGGGTCGGTGCGGAGCCGGCCAGGCTGCAGACCGGCCAGGACGAGCAGCAGGGTGAGCAGCACCGGCCCGAGGAGTCGTCTCAGCAGGACGTCGTCCGGGCGTCTCATCGGTACTCCTTCAGGCGCTGGGCGAGACCTCGGCGGCCGAGGACCGCGATGGCGATGCCGGCGATCAGGCTGAGGATCGCGCCGATGACCATCCACGGAACGGTGGCGGCCAGGCCGCCGGTGGTCTCCGCGCTGGCGCTGTCGACCACCCGGGCGATGTTGGTGTCGAACGCGGTGAAGGTGGTGTTGGACTCGGTGGTGGCCAGGGCGACCGCCTTGTCCCACTGGCCGCCGTCGTCGAGCGTGCGGATCTGGGTGTGCACGTCGACGTACGGTTGCCAGACGACCTCGAAGTCGCGGCCGAACCGGGAGATGCGGTCCTCCACGATCGCCGCCGACGTCTTCCAGGCCTCTTCGAAGGAGCCGCCGCTGCCGCGGGCGATCAGGGTCAGGCTCTCGTTGGACTTGGCGTTGTTGCCCTCGATCCGCGCGGTCGCGGCGTCGCGGACGTCGGTGAACGAGCCGTCCCGGATGTTGCCGATGGTCACCGACGCCCAGCCGAGGGTGATCAGACCGACGATCAACGTGACCGCGCCGACGATCGAGGCGATCACCAGGCCCACGTTGAACCGCCGCTTGAAGCGCCGCGCCAGCCGGACCTGCACCCAGACCAGCAGACCGAGCACGGCCAGGCCGACCAGCGCGAACAGGATCGCGATCCGGGCGTGCATCTGGCTCTCGGCCCGGTCGGCGTTGGCCGTCACCAGGTTGTCCAGGATCGGCATCGCGTCGGCCCGCAGACCGCCGCTGGCGTTGCGGAGGTACTGGGCACCGACCGGGAAACCCTGCCGGTTGTTGGCCCGCGCCAGCTCGATGTTCTCGGTGTAGTCGATCAGCTGGACGTTCAGCGCGGAGAGGGCCGCCCGGTCACCGGGCTCGGCGTCCGCGGCCTCGGCGATCAGCTGGGAGGACTGGGTGATCGCGTCGTCGTACGCCTTGCGCTGGTCGGCCTTCTCGAGACCGCCGACCAGGAACGCGTTGGTGGCGTTGGCGTCGGCGCCCAGCAGGTTGGTCTGGATCTGCTGGACGCGGATCAGCTGCGCGGTCGAGGACTCGGCACGTTGCAGGGCGGACGTCAGCAGCAGGAAGGTCGCCAGGCCGGTGACCCCGAAGACCAGCCCGGCCACGATCACCAGGGTGGTCAGCCGGCGCAGCTCCCGCGGCGTGTCCCGCGGCTTCGGGGTCGCCGTCGCCTGGACCGGCAGCGGTGACGGTGTCGCGGCCACCGCGTTCTGGGCGGTGGGGGAGGCCACGGAGGCCGGTGCCGTCGCGGCGGACCCGCTGGGTTGCGTCACGGCGTCTCCTCGCTGTCGTCGGGATCGGGCGAGCTCGGTTCGTGGTCCCCGCCGATCTCGCGGGTCTCGGCGTTCTCGCCGGATCCGACGGGCTCCAACGTCTCCGTCGGCGGGTCGACCGGGGCGTCGTCCAGATCCTCCGGCACCAGCTCCCGGAGCTGCTCGATGGTCGGCTCGGTCACGTCCCGGAGCCGCCAGGCGTGCCGACCGATGGCGCCCTCCAGCAGGTTGCGGGCGTACCGGCCGTTGCCGAACGACGGTCCTCGCGGCGTCGCCGCCAACAGGGTCGTGAAGCGGGTCCGGGTCGCGTCCGGCACGTCGTAGTCGGCCCCCTCGGCCAGGCGCTGGAAGATCGCCAGCAGCTCGTCGTCGGTGTAGTCGGCGAACTCGATGGTGGTGCGGAACCGACTGGCCAGACCGGGGTTCTGGGCGATGAAGACGACCATCGGGTCGGGGTAGCCGGCCACGATGAGCACCAGGTCGTCCCGCTGGTCCTCCATCTCCTTGACCAGGGTGTCCACCGCCTCGGTGCCGTACTGATCGCCGGCCAGGCTGTAGGCCTCGTCGATGAACAGCACCCCACCCACCGCGCTGGCCACCACGTCGGCGGTCTTGATCGCGGTCTGGCCGAGGTAGCCGGCCACCAGCTCGGAGCGGTCGACCTCGACCAGCTGACCCTTGCTGAGCAGGCCCAGGGCCCGGTAGATGCCGCCGACCAGCCGGGCCACGGTGGTCTTGCCGGTGCCGGGGTTGCCGACGAAGACCAGGTGCCGGGTGATGGTGGCCGAGCGCAGGCCCGCCTTCGTCCGCAGACCCTCGACCCGCAGCACGGCGACCTGACGGTGGATCTCGGCCTTGACGTCCGCCAGCCCGATCAGCGCGTCGAGCTCGGCCATCAGCTCCTCGAGCGACTTCTCGGGCTCGGGCTCCGGCTCCGGGGCGGCCCCGGTCGGGACCGCCGCCGCGGCGGTCGTGGGTGCCGATCCGTCGGCCTCGGTGCCGGCAGCGCCGGGCGTCGTGGGTTCGGGTGCTGTCCCGGTGGAGGTCGCCGACCCGGTCGTGCCGACGCCACCGAGGGCGGGGAACTTGCCGGGTGCGTCGGGTGCGAGATGACCCAGGTCGAACCAGTCCTGGCCGCGGGCGTCGGCCACGTCGATCCCCGGACTGGCCTCGCGGCTGCGGACGACCTTGTCGAAGGCGTCACTCAGGGCCTGCAGCGCGTCGGTTCCCCAGGTGCGCAGATCGGGGTTGGTCGGTCTCTCGTCACTCATGGCAGGTCCAGACTGCTACGCGGGGAGTCCGACGGGGGACTCATCGTGGGCGGGGTCGTCGGCGTGTTGCCGGGATGGCCGAACTTCTCCTGCAGGAACCGACCGTGCGCGACGAGAGCGGCGGCGTCCACCCGGACCACGGCGTCGAAGATCTTCTCCATGGTCGCGGCCAGCAGGTCGAGCTGGTCGATCAGCAGCATCAGCGAGGTCTTGCCGGCCTCGATCGGTCGCGAGTCGGCCCAGTCGCGCGGCAGGCGGAGGTAGCCGCTGATCGCCTCCGGCAGGTAGTCGGTGGCCGTCGCCATCACCGAGTACGCCTCCGGACTGCCCAGACCGAGGTTGCGCAGCCGCGGCATGGTCTGCCGGACCGTCGAGGTGATCCGCTTGACCCGGGACTGCACGGGAGCCGGCACCACGCCGCCGGTGACCATCGCCTCGGCCCGATCGAGCGCGGTCATGATGTCGTGCTCCGTGGGCGCGGCCGGGCTGGGCGTGACCGTCACCGGTGCCGGCTCGGGCCGGCCGGTGATCTTGGCCACCCAGTCCTTGAAGCCCATGATCAGCTCAGATCGGTGTCTCGGCAGGTCAGGTCGCGGCAGGAGGTCACCGCAGACCGCTGGGGTCTGCCGCTCTCGATGTCCAGCGCACCGGAGGCGAGCCGCTGGTCGGCGGTGGAGACCCGGTCCAGGTACTCGCGGGACTTGCCCACCTCGATCTCCAGCGTGGTGATCGTGGTCGACATGGAGTCCAGCGCCTGCAGCTTGAAGGCGTCGATGGAGTCCATCGTGGCGTAGATGTTGGCGAACGCGGCCTGCAGCTGGGGGAGTCCGATGGTCGCCGAGGCGGCCTGCTGCTGGATGGCCGCGGAGTTGTCCTTCATCATCTCCGAGGTGCGCTGGATCAGGTCCGAGGTGGTGGTGTTGAGCGCGGTGATCTGATCCAGCACGAGCTTCTGGTTGCCCAGGGCCTGGGCCACGATGACCGCCGTCCGCAGCGCAGACACGGTCGTGGTGGCGGCCCGGTCCACACCCTTGATCAGCTCGATGTTGTTCTTGATGATGATGTCGATCGCCAGGTAGCTCTGGATGGAGACGGCGAGCTGGGTGAGCAGGTCCTGGTGCTTCTGGCGGACGTAGAACAAGACGTCCTGCTGCAGTGCCTTGGCCCGGTCCGGGTCCGACATCTCCAGCGCGGTGATCTGCTCGGTGAGCCGGGCGTCCAGACGCTCCGCGACGTAGACGTACTGGTTCAACCGTCCCATCGTCGCCCACAGGTTCTGCTTCTCCATGTTCAGGGCGGCGTTGTCCTTGGCCAGCTCGTCCTGACCGTTCCGCAGGCTGTGCAGGATGCCGTTCAGGTGGGACTGGGCGTCCTGGTACTTGCGGAAGTAGTCGACGACCTTGTCACCGAACGGCAGGAAGCCGAGCAGCTTGCGGGTGCCGGTGGCCTGACTCGGGTCGAGCTCCTCGACCGTGCGGCGGAGCTCCAGCAAGGTGGTGCCGACCTTGGACCCCTCGGCGATGCCCCCCTCCTTCAGCGCCTTGACCGGGGTGTTGAGGAGTCGGTTGGACGTCTCGGCCGCCTTCCGGACGTCGGCGTCGCCCATGCTGCGGACGTTGGCCGCCTGCGCGGCGAACTCCGGCGACCGGGTCTGGGCTTTGGTCAGTGCGTCCAGGAACCCGTCGACCCGGGCGTCCAGGGCCGGGACCTGGGAGGCGTCGACCTGGGGTGCGATCGACGGCGCCTGGGTCGCGGCGACGCGCTGGGGTGGCGCGGGCGCGGTCAGGGTCAGCGTGGCGACCTGATCCGGGGGGGTCAGGGGCGACGGTGCGGCTCCGGCATCGGTCATGGACCCAACCTCTCTTGTCGTGGCCTGGCCAATCTACTCGGACCAGGGTCGGTGATGGCACCATCTGCGGCATGGATCCCGATGCGGTCAACGGCTCTACTTCGCGTTGTGGGCGTTTCTGATCTACGGGTTCTACGGCGTGATCGTGGAGATGACCTTTCGTCGGGACGGCCGTCTGCACGGTGCTGGAGTACGTCGCCGGCTTCGTGATGGAGGAGCTCTTCGGCTCGGTGTTCTGGGACTACAGCGACGAGCCGCTGAACCTGCAGGGCCGGATCTGCCTGCAGTACTCCCTCTACTGGGGGTTCCTGGCCCTGCTGCTGATCTACGTCCTGGACCCGGCCACCGTGCGCCTCGTCGAGGGCTGGCCGGTGCCGGCCGCGGCGTACGTGCTCGCGGTCCTGATGGTGTTGACCGTGCTCTCGGCGATCCTCATGCTGCTGGCCTTCCGGCGCTTCGACCAGAAGGTGGCCTACCTGGCGGCGCAACGGGACAAGACGCCGCTGCCGACGATCGACACCCCGCTCGGGCGACTCGTCGACCGGCTGGTGCCGGACGTGGTGATGATCAACACCTTCCCCCGGATGAGCCACATCGTGGAGTACATGGAGCTGACCGGGGAGCGTCGCTTGCTGATCGTGGCCGACGTGCACCTGGGCACCCCGTCGGCCCGGCACCTGCGGCACAAGCAGGCGCTGGCCCGTGCCGAGGCCACCGAAGGCATCGCCGGCTGACCCGGGAACCCGGACAGGAGACAGCCGCGTGAGGTCCGGGGCGAGGTGCTGACACTTGGCGAATTCTTAGGACAGACTGCAGCCAGACGTGCGGCACCCGCGCGGCTACTCGATCGGAGGCCCATGAGCGTCGAACCGTTGTCTCCCACCACGGCCGGGGGCCTCTTCCGGCGCAAGCCGATCGGCGACCGGCACGGCCCCCAGCTGAACCGGACCATGGGCACGTTCCAGCTGATGATGTTCGGCGTCGGCGCCACGGTGGGCACGGGCATCTTCTTCGTGCTCTCCTCGGCGGTGCCCGAAGCCGGGCCCGCGGTGATCGTGTCCTTCCTGCTGGCCGGTATCGCGGCGGGCCTGGCCGCGATCTGCTACGCGGAGATGGCGTCGGCGGTGCCGGTGTCCGGCTCCACCTACTCCTACGCGTACGCCACGCTCGGCGAGGTCATCGCGATGGGCGTGGCCGCCTGCCTGCTGCTGGAGTACGGCGTCTCCACCGCAGCGGTGGCGGTCGGCTGGAGCGGCTACGTCAACGAGGCCCTGGTCAACATCACCGGGCTGGAGCTGCCGCAGGCCATCCTCGCCGCACCGTTCGGAGTGCCCGGTCAGACCACCGGGATCATCAACCTGCCGGCCGTGATCTTGACCATCCTCTGCATGTTCCTGCTGATCCGTGGGGCGAGCGAGTCGGCCAAGGTCAACGCGATCATGGTGGTGATCAAGCTGACGGTGCTGGTGATGTTCTCGATCATCGCGTTCACCGCCTTCCAGGCCGACCACTTCGCCGACTTCGCCCCGCTGGGGGCGGCCGGGGTGGCCACCGCGGCCGGCACCATCTTCTTCTCCTTCATCGGTCTGGACGCGGTCTCCACCGCGGGCGACGAGGTGAAGGACCCGCAGAAGACGATGCCGCGGGCCCTGATCGGCGCGTTGTTCATCGTCATCGCGATCTACCTGCTGGTGGCGATCTCGGCCATCGGCGCCCAGCCCTGGACCGACTTCGAGGGTCAGTCCGAGGCGGGGCTGTCGAAGATCCTGGAGATCATCACCGGCAACACCATCTGGGCCACGATCCTGGCCCTCGGCGCGGTGATCTCGATCTTCTCGGTCACCCTGGTCACCATGTACGGGCAGACCCGCATCCTGTTCGCCATGGGCCGGGACGGGATGCTGCCGAAGACCTTCGCCAAGGTCAGCGCGCGGACGCAGACCCCGGTGAACAACACGATCATCGTCGCGATCGTGGTGTCGCTGCTGGCCGCGTTCGTGCCCCTGGACTACCTGATCGACGTGGTGTCGATCGGCACCCTGACCGCGTTCATCGTGGTGTCGTTGGGCGTCATCATCCTGCGCTACCGCCAGCCCGACCTGCCGCGCGGCTTCAAGGTCCCGTTCTTCCCGGTCACGCCCATCCTGTCGATCGTGGCCTGCGGCTACATCCTGGCCAACCTGCACTGGTACACCTGGCTGGTCTTCGCGCTCTGGGTCGGCGTCTTCATCGTCTTCTACCTCCTGTACGGGAGGAAGCACTCGGTGCTGGGCCGGATGCTCGCCGGCGAGGACGTCGACGCCGACGACGCGGAGGTGGGTCGCTGATGACGGTGTCCGATGGTCGCGCTCCGCGCTCCGCGGTCATGAGCTTCGCGGTTTCTCGCTCGTTCGTCGCGTTCTGGGACGACGAAAGGCGTGTCGCCCCAGAACGCTCCTGCACTCCCGAGAGGCTCCGCTCATGACCGTGCTGGTCGGCTACGTGCCACACAAGGGCGGCCGCGGCTCGCTGGATCTCGGGTTGCAGCTCGCCCACGCGCTGGGGACCTCCCTCAGCGTGGTCACCGTGGTGCCGCGGCAGTGGTCCACGCCGTCGCTGGCCCGGATCGACGCCGAGTACGCCGAGTTCGCCCAGCAGCTCGGGAAGCAGGCCGAGGCCAAGGCCCGGGACTACCTGGTCGATCCCAGCGTCGAGGTGCCGATCGACTACCACGCGGTCACCGGTCGTTCGGTCACCTCCGCGCTGCTCCAGGCCGCCACCGAGTGCCAGGCGTCCGTGCTGGTGCTCGGCTCCAGCACGGACGGGGCCGTCGGGCGCATCGTCGTCGGTTCCACCACCGACAAGCTGCTGCACTCCTCGCCGATCCCGCTGGCCCTCAGCCCGCGGGGCTACCGGTCGACCGCGGCCGATGGTTTCAGCCGGGTGACCTGCGCGTTCTCCGACGGTGAGGAGTCGGAGAAGGTGGTGGCCCACGCGGTGTCCTTCGCCCGGAGCATCGGCACGCCGGCCCGGGTCGCCAGCTTCGGCGTCCGTGGCGGCACCATGTACCCGCCCGAGGTCGGGCTGTCCGCCGAGGACTCGGTGCTGGACTCCTGGCGGGAGCAGGCCTCACACGCCCAGAGCCGGTTGCGGGTCGACGAGATCATCACCGAGGACACCGAGACCGTGATCGCCACCGGCGCGGGCTGGGGAGAGTCCATGTCGAGTGTCGACTGGAAACCCAACGAGCTGCTGGTGCTCGGTTCCTCGACCCTCGGTCCGATCGCCCGGGTCTTCCTCGGCTCTCGCGCGACCAAGCTGATCCGGCACTCACCGGTGCCGGTGCTGGTGGTGCCGCGGGGCTACGAGCGGCCGACGGCCTGATCGTCGCGCCGGATCCGGACCGACAGGCAGGTCACGCACCCCTCCAGCTTCTCGAACTCGGTGATCGGCACGGTCACCACCTCGAGACCGCGGGCCGCGTACAGCTCGGCGGTGCGCGGGGCGTCGGCGGACATGAGCACGGCCCGGCGACCGTCGGTGGAGACGCCGAGGTCGACCACGGCGGTGCCGTGCTCCTCCGGCACCCCCAGGAAGCGGGGATAGGCGCCGGTGTCGTCGACCAGCGGGGGAAAGCCGACGACGGTTCCGTCGGGCAGTGCGGTCACCCCGGACTTCAGGTGCAGCACCTTGGTCACCGGGACGGCGACCACCCGCCAGCCGCGCGGCTCGAGCAGCGTCGCGAGCTGGGCGATGCCGGCTTCGTCGGTGCGTCCGGTCAGTCCCACGTACGCGGTCCGGCCGATCTTGAGCACGTCCCCGCCGTCCAGGTGGCCCGGCTCCGCGATCCTGCTGACCTCGAGCCGACGGGCGACCGGGAGGGCCGCCAGGGCGGCCTCCGTGCTCGCCACCTCTCCGCGGCGCGACGCCGCCCCGGGCGAGGTCAGCACGGCGAGATCGTCGAACACGACCACGGTGTCCTCGACGAACACCCCGTCCGGGTGGTCGTCGGCCGCGGCGATCTCCTGCACGGTCCACCCGTGGGAGGTGAACGCGTCCACGTAGCCGAGCCACTGCCGCAGAGCCAGCTCGGCATCGACCGGAGTGCGCTCCAGATGGGTCAGCTCACCCTCGGCCAGGGCGGGGGAGGGGCGTCGGACGAGCAGGTGACCAGACATCAGGCGGTCGCCTCGGGGTGCGGGTGCTCGGTGCTGGGTGCGGGTGCTCGGTCTTGGGGAACCCGCCGATGCCTCGCCAGACCAGGTTGCTGACCAGGTGCTTGGCCTCGTCCAGGGCGATCCGCTGGGTTCCTCCGGACACCCAGTAGCGGGCGCTCACCTGCGCGATGCCGACCAGGGAGATGGCCAGCAGCTTCGACTGCTCGTACGGCAGTCCGGTGTCGTCACCGATCACCACGGCGATCGCGTCGGCGATGTCGTTGTTGACCTTCCACAGCCGCTGCTGCACCTGGCCGTCGCCGGTCAGGTCGGACTCGAAGACGAACCGGAACTGGCCGCTGGTCGAGGACACGAACTCGTAGAACGCGCCCATGGTGGCGACCACCCGGTCGGCGTTCTCCTCGGTGGAGTCGAGGGCCTGCTCGACCACCTCCACCAGCCGGTCGCAGCTGGCGTCGAGCAGCGCCAGGTAGAGATCGAGCTTGGAGCCGAAGTGCTGGTAGAGGACCGGCTTCGAGACCCCGGCGGCCTCGGCGATGTCGTCCATGGCGGCCGCGTGGTAGCCGTTCGTGGTGAACACGTCGTTGGCGGCGTCGAGCAGCTGCGCGCGGCGCTGGTCCCGCGGCATCCGGGTCGGACTCTTCTTGGCGGCGACGGCCTCGATGCTCACCAGCGAACTCTAACCGGCCCGACGCTCCCTACTCGGCATCGCCGCTGACCAGCGGCAGTTCCGGTCTGTCCGGGTGCAGCAGGTCGGCGGCCAGATCGCCCAGCTCGGCCACCCGGTCCAGCACGTCCTCGGGGGAGAAGCGCAGGTCGTCGGGGCCGGAGGTGCCGGCGACCTCCTCCCAGGTGAGCGGCGTGGCCACGCTCGGTCGATCCCGCCCTCGCATCGAGTAGGGCGCGATGGTGTTGCGGGCCGCGAGGTTCTGGTTGTAGTCGACGTAGATCCGGCCCGCTCGCTCCGCGATCGACATCGACGCGACGAAGAAGTCCGGCATCTGTCGATGCAGGGTGGCGTTGAGCCGCTTCACGTACGCCCAGACCCGCCGGCTCGGGGTCGGCGCGACCGCGGCGTAGACCTGGATCCCCTTGCTGCCGGAGGTCTGGGCCACCGGCACCAGGCCGTCGGAGGCGAGTCGCTCGGCCGCGATCATGGCCGCCCGGGCGACCTCGACGATGGTGGTGCCCGCGCCCGGGTCCAGGTCGACGACCACCCGGTCGGCCAGCGGCTCGCCCCTCTCCAGCGCCCCGGCCTCCGCCGTCCGCGGGTCGAGCACCCCGACCCGCCACTGGGGGACGTGCAGCTCCAGGGCGGCGAGGTTGGCCAGCCAGACCACGGTGGCCGGCTCGTCGGCGACCACGTACGACACCGGGCCGTCGCTGGTGAGGATCCGTGCGGTCCGCACCCAGCTCGGCGTACCGGCGGGGGCGTTCTTCTCGTAGAAGCCGGGTCCGGCGACGCCGTCGGGGAAGCGCACCCGGGTGAGCGCCCGGTCGGCGATGTAGGGGAGCAGCACGTCGGCGATCTGGGAGTAGTAGCTGATCACCTCCGCCTTCGTGTACCCGGTGGCGGGGTACATCACCTTGTCCAGGTTGACGATGGACAGCTCCCGTCCGGCGACCCGGGTGCGTACGGCGTCGGAGGCGGGGACCATGACGCCATTCAACTCCAGGGCCCTGAAGCCGATCCGCCGAGTCGGGAGGGTTGACAGGAGCAACGGGCAGCCCAATAGTTAACCGTGTGGTTCACCATCAGTTCGCGGCGCTGGGCGACCCGACGCGGCTGGCCTTCGTCGAGCGGCTCGCCCGGGGGCCGGCGTCCGCCGGAGATCTCGCGGCGCCCACGACGATGTCGCTGCCCGCCGTGCTCAAGCACGTCCGGGTGCTCGAGGACGCGGGTCTGGTGATGACCGTCAAGCGCGGCCGCGTCCGCGAGTGCCGGCTGCGCGACGACGCCCTCGTCGCCGTCGCCGAGTGGACCGCACGGCAGCAAGCGCGCTGGTCGACCCGGCTGGACGCTCTCGGCACCCTCTTGGAGGAGGACTCATGACCACCACCCCGCTCCTGTCGTTCGACCTCGACCGCACCTACCCCGCACCGCCCGAGCGGGTGTGGGCGGCCTTCACCCGGGCGGAGCTGCTGGAGCGCTGGGTGTGCCCCGACCCCGAGTGGCGCGTGGCGAGCTGCGAGGTCGACGCCCGGTCGGGCGGGGGCTACCGGATCCGGTTCGGTCCCCGCCCGGACGGCGACGCGTACCGCGAGACGGCGACCTTCGCGGTCTTCGAGCCCGTGGAGCGCCTCGTGCTGGACGTGCTGACCGCCGGCGAGGACATGTCCGAGAACTCGCGCTGCACCGTGCTGCTCGTGCCGGTCGACGGCGGGACGCGGCTGGAGCTCACGGTCGAGGGACTGTCGGACGCCGTCAGCGGTCGAGAACATGCGGGTGGGCTGGCAGTGGTGTCTGGAGGGCATCGCTTCCGTGCTCGACGCCCCGGCCGGATCTGCCACCTGAGCGGCGACAGCGCTCAGCGACCCTCGACCCGACTACGTCGTGTTCGGTCTGGTCGGCGTTCCTGCTCGCCCTGGCCGTGTCTGCTGGTCGCGGCACCCACGGCGCACCTTCGTGACCACGACGGTCGTGCTCACCGCGCTCTCGCTGGTCCCCGATGCGCTCGCCGACGTCGCGGGCAGCACTCGGGCGCTGCTGATGACCACGCACCTGGTGGCGGCCTCGATCATCGTGCCGGCCCTGGCGCGACGCCTGCCCCGGAGAACGCCGATCGCACCGACCAGCCGGGATGAGGTGATGGACCCACTGGAGACCGATCGGCTGCTCCTGCGCGCCGCGGTCGTGGACGATGCCCTGATCTATCGCCGGCTGTGGACGGAGCGGGACCCGCGGGTCCCGCTCCACCGGCGGATCGATGCCGACGACCGACCGACCGTCGATGACATCGCCGCCCGGATCCGTGCCGAGACCGACGGAGACGGACCGAGGCTGCTCACGGTCGAACGGAAGGGCGAGGGCGACGTCATCGGCTACTGCGGGCTGACGCCGCACGGCCACGGCTCGGCCGACGAGCCCGAGCTGGCGTACGAGCTGCTGCGGCGGGTTCACGGCCGCGGTTACGCGACGGAAGCCGGTCGGGCCGTGGTCACCTGGGCGGGCGATGCGGGGTACCCCCGGTTGTGGGCCGGCGTCCGCGCCTGGAACACCGCCTCCCGACGCGTCCTGGAGAAGCTCGGTTTCCGCGAGACGGGTCAGGTGGACCCGGACGCCGCCCACGGAGACAGCCTGCTCACGGTACGAGAGCTCGGAGCCACCGCCCGTGGGCCGGACGGTAGCTGAGGGACCGGGCTGGTCAGGAGCGCCAGAACAGGTGGTGGACGACACCGCTGGCGCTGGGCACGGCCTCGTGGTGGTAGCGGTCGTCGAGCTCCTCCGGGCTCTGCCAGAGCCGGGTGCCGGCGCCGAGCTGCACCGGGGAGACCGCGACGTGCAGGGTGTCGACCAGGTCGGCGTCGAGGAACTCCCGGACGGTCTGGGCGCCGCCGCCGAGGCGGACGTCGCGGCCGTCCGCGGCGGCCCGGGCCTGGGCGAGCACCTCGGCCGGATCGCCGGTGACGAAGTGGAAGGTGGTGTCGGCCAGGGTGAAGGACGGGCGCGGGTGGTGGGTGAGCACGAAGACCGGCGTGTGGAAGGGCGGCTCGTCGCCCCACCAGCCCTGCCACTCGTGGTCGGTCCACGGCCCGCGTTGCGGTCCGAACTTGTTGCGGCCCATGATCTCGGCGCCGATGTTCTGGCTGAAGTCGCGGGCGAAGTAGTCGTCCAGTCCGCGCGTGCCGCCCGGATCGGTGCGGTTGGGCCAGCTCGCGGTGGCGCCCGGCCCAGGCCATCAGCCGGCTCGGGTCGGCGTGGCCGAACGGCCGTTCCAGCGTCTGGTCGGTGCCGGCGCCGTAGCCGTCGGCGGAGACGGTGAAGTTCTGCACTCGTAGCAGCTGCGGCACGTGCGCTCCTCGGTGATCGGGGTCAGCGGCAGGTATGACTCGTACGGCACTGGGAACTCATCGGCCGGCCGATGTCGAGAACCGGTGACCGGCTCCCAACCTAGACCGCGGCCGCAGCAACCTCCCCAGGAGTGGAAGGGTCCGCCGAGAACCTCAGGGCGACCTCCGCGTCCCGGTCCTCGGCGCTTCCGCGTCCGCGGGCGAGTGGGTCGGGCAGCAACAGCCGGTCGCGTTCGTCGCTGACGATCGTTCGGAGCACCAGCACCACGTGCCGGGCCTTCTGGTCCACGTCGATCTCAGTGCTGCGGACGTCTTGTTCGACGAGGAGGATCGTGCCACCGCGGAGGACCCCATCCGATCAGCGGTTGGGCCGCACCAGGGGGAACAGGATCGTGTCGCGGATGCTGAGACCGGTCAGGTTCATCACCAGCCGGTCGATGCCCATGCCCATGCCGCCGGTCGGCGGCATCCCGTACTCCAGGGCCTGCAGGAAGTCCTCGTCGACCTGCATGGCCTCGGGGTCGCCGGCCGCGGCCAGCAGCGACTGGGCGACCAGCCGCTCCCGCTGGTCCATCGGGTCGACCAGCTCGGAGTAGGCGGTGCCCTGCTCGGCGGCGAAGATCACCAGGTCCCACTTCTCGGCCAGCCGCGGATCGTGGCGGTGCTGCCGGGTCAGCGGTGCGTTCTCCTTGGGGAAGTCGGTGTAGAAGACCGGAGTGGTGGTGGTCGACTCGCACAGCTCGCCGTAGACCTCCTCCAGCACGAACCCCCAGCGGCTGTCGGCGTCGAGGTCGAGGCCGATGGCCGCAGCGTGGCGCAGCAGCACCTCGCGAGACGTGTCGGCGGTGATCTCCTCGCCCAGCTTCTCCGAGACCGCCTGGCAGATCGTCTTGACCGGCCAGTTGCCGGACAGGTCGTACTCGACGACCGTGCCGTCCGGACCGTCGGGTCGCCGGGCCACCGGCTCGCCGTACACGGCGACCGCCGCCTCCTGGATGATCTGCTGGGTGAGGATCCGCATCGAGTCGTAGTCGCCGTAGGTCTCGTACAGCTCCAGCGAGGTGAACTCGGGGTTGTGCTTGAAGTCGGCTCCCTCGTTGCGGAACTGCTTGCCCATCTCGAACACCTTCTCCATGCCGCCGACGATCAGCCGCTTGAGGTGCAGCTCGGTGGCGATGCGGAGGTAGAGATCGAGGTCGTACGCGTTGATGTGGGTCTCGAACGGCCGGGCGTTCGCGCCGCCGTGGATGAGCTGCAGGATCGGTGTCTCCACCTCGGTGAAGCCGCGCCTGGCCAGCGAGTCGCGCGACACTGCGCACCACCGTCGCCCGGGCGTACGCGATCTCGCGCGCCTCCGGCCGGATGATCAGGTCGACGTAGCGGGCGCGGATCCGGGCCTCGGGGTCGGTGAGGCCCTTGTGCTTGTCCGGCAGCGGTCGCAGCGACTTGCTGGTCAGCTGCAGTGACGTGGCCTGGACCGACAGCTCGCCCTTGTGGGTGGTCATCACCTCACCGGTGACGCCGATGTGGTCGCCGAGGTCGATGTCGTGCCGCCAGAGGTCGAACAGCTCGTCGCCGACGCCCTCGCGGGAGATCAGCACCTGCAGATCGCCGGAACCGTCCCGCAGGGTGGCGAAGCCGATCCGGCCGAGCTTGCGCTTCAGCAGCACCCGACCGGTGATCGAGACCGTCTCGCCGGTGCGGGAGTCGGGGGCCAGCAGCCCGGCCTCCGCGCGCACCTGGGCCAGGGTGTGCGTGCGCGGGTAGCCGACCGGGTACGGCTCGATGCCGCGGGCCTTCAACCGGTTGACCTTGTCGCGTCGCACCCGCACCTGCTCCGGCAGCTTGTCCGCCGAGAGCGCCTCGGCCAGCAGGTCCGGCGGCGGCGGCATCAGCGCGCGCACCTCGGCCGCGTACGACTCGGTGCCGGTGTCGAGCGCGGTGTTCGCCTCCTGGCGGCGCAGCAGCGACGACAGGCTCGGGCGGCTGAGGAAGCCCTCGGCGCTGCCGGCGGCCGTCCCGACCCGGGGGAGGTCCGAGGCGTACTCGAAGCAGATGAAGCGCGGCTGCCAGGTCGGCAGGTACTTGGCGTTGGACCGGTAGAGCGACTCCAGCTGCCAGTTGCGGCTGGCCAGCAGCAGACCCTGGCGCAGCAGTCGGGCCATCGGTCCGGCCCCGATCTCGGCGCCGCGCTCGAAGGCCTCGCGGAACATGGCGAAGTTGAGCGAGACGCGCGCGACGCCGAACTGCGCGGAGCGCTCGGCCAGCGAAGCCACCATCAGCTCGACCTGGCCGTTGTCCGCGGAGGGATCCCGTCGCATCAGGTCCAGGGAGAGCCCGTTGCGCCCCCACGGGGAGAAGCTGAGGAAGGCACGGAGGTTGCCGTCCCCGTCCCGGGTCTGCACCATCACGCAGTCGCCGTCCAGCGGGTCGGCCAGGCGCCCGAGTGCCATCGAGAAGCCGCGCTCGTCGCCGCCGTCACCGCGCCAGGACGCCGCGTCCGCGCTGAGGGCGTCGAAATCGGCCTGGCTGAGCTCGCGGTGGCGCAGCACGCGGGTGGTGTAGCCGCGCCGCTGGAGCCGGGTCACCGACTGGCGGACCGGCCGCATCCCGGGGCCGTTGAGCGAGAAGCCCCGGAGGTCGACGATCGCCTCGTCGCCGATCTCGTACGCGGTCATGCCGGACGCGGTGAACGCCGCGGCACCCTCTTCGCCGGCACCCATCACCGCCACCGAGAGCCCGGTGCGACGCGCCTCCTGACGCCAGGCCTCGATGGCCTCGGGCCACCGCTCCGGGTCGCCGACCGGGTTGCCGCTGGCCAGGCTCACCGAGCCGACCCCGCGATAGGAGACGCCGGCCCGCGCCGTCGCGGGGTCACCGGTGTCCCAGATCACGGCCTTGTCCCGCCGGGTGGCGAAGTAGCCCAGGGAGTCGTGGTCGCCGAACTCCCGCAGCAGGGTACGGACGCGGGCCTCGTCGGCCGCGGACAGGAAGCGGGTGTGCTTCGGCGGCCGGAACAGCAGGAAGGCGGACAGGAGGACCACCGCGGCCCCGAACAGACCGACGAGGAAGCGCACCCAGAGCGGCGAGCGCACCCCGTCGGTGCCACCGAACCTGCCGATGTCGACCAGCATGGCGTTCAGCACGTGACTGCTGGCCTCGGTCCAGCTGGTCGTGGAGCCGAAGCGCACCGTCAACCAGGCGCCCAGGGCGACCATCGCGATGCCGCCGACCACGAACACCAGGATCGCCAGACCCAGGCTGCCGGGCACCCGGCGGGCGGTGAACTGACGGCGCGACCTGAGCAGCACCACCAGGACGAAGCCCATCAGCAAGAGACCGACCACGTGCAGCACGATCGCGATGGCCGTGCCACGACCGCTGACCAGGTAGAGGATGCGACCGATCTCGGGGAAGAGCACCCACCAGATCGTCAGCAGCCACCAGGCCGCGCGCAGCCGACGGCGGAGGGCCTCGGCCATCACCAGCAGCAGCGCGGCGTAGACCAGCCCCGGCACGATCGGGATGGTCAGGATCGACACCCAGTCGTACTCGCGGGCGAAGTAGCGCCGCCACGGTCCGACGACGGAGACGACCAGCACGAAGATGCTGGCCAGCAGCATGGCGGTGGCGAAGAAGTCCGGCCACCGGTCGTCGCGCAGGAAGCTGTCGACCGCGCGGCGCTGAGCGTGTACAGGCCCTCGGGGGGTGCTGGCCGGGGGACCGTCGACGGGGACGACGCTGGACATGTGGTGCTGCGACCTCCGGGGTCTGGGGTGCGGAGAGCCTAACGGGCGGGTTTCCGGCGCTGATCGACTGTTCCGCCCACATGCCGGAATAGGGCTCCGTGTCGTCGCGTTCCTGTCCAAGATCGCATTTGGACGCTCCCGCCGGGGACTTCCCCGTACGGGGTCCGTGCCGGGGGGAGCGCCGACGACGAACATGGAGGAAGTTGTGGCTTTACCGCCGCTGGTCGAACCCGCCGAGGCGTTGACCCCGGAAGAGGTTCGGCGCTACAGCCGTCACCTGATCATCCCCGACGTGGGCATGATCGGGCAGAGACGACTCAAGAACGCCCGGGTGCTGGTGATCGGAGCGGGTGGACTGGGCAGCCCCGCGCTGCTCTATCTCGCCGCCGCCGGCGTCGGAACTCTCGGTGTGGTCGAGTTCGACACCGTCGACGAGTCCAACCTGCAGCGCCAGATCATCCACGGGCAGTCCGACATCGGGAAGTCCAAGGCTCTGTCGGCCAAGGAGTCGATCGCCGAGGTCAACCCGCTGGTGAACGTGGTGCTGCACGACGTCCGGCTGGACAACGACAACGTGATGGAGATCTTCGCCCAGTACGACCTGATCCTGGACGGGACCGACAACTTCGCGACCCGCTACCTGGTCAACGACGCGGCGGTGCTGTCCCACAAGCCGTACGTCTGGGGCTCGATCTTCCGGTTCGAGGGTCAGGTGAGCGTGTTCTGGGCCGACCAGGGACCGCAGTACCGCGACCTCTACCCGGAGCCGCCGCCACCGGGAATGGTTCCCTCCTGCGCCGAGGGTGGGGTGCTCGGCGTGCTGTGCGCGTCCATCGGCTCGATCATGGTCACCGAGGCGATCAAGCTGATCACCGGCATCGGCGACCCGCTGATCGGTCGCCTGATGGTCTACGACGCGTTGGACATGACCTACAAGACCCTCAACCTCCGCAAGGATCCCGCGGGTGAGCCGATCACCGAGCTGATCGACTACGAGGCGTTCTGCGGCGCCATCACCGAGGAGGCCGCCGAGGCCGTCTCGGGTCACACCCTGAGCGTCGTCCAGCTGGAGGAGTGGCTCAAGGAGCGGGAAGCCGGGGAGCGCGACTTCGTGCTGATCGACGTCCGCGAGTCCGTCGAGCGGGAGATCAACGAGATCCCCGGCTCGGTGCTCATTCCCAAGGGCGACTTCCAGACCGGATCCGCTCTCGCGGAGCTGCCGCAGGACAAGCAGGTGGTGCTCTACTGCAAGGCGGGCACCCGGTCCGCGGAGTGCCTGGCCATCGTGCACGGTGCCGGCCTGGCCGACGCGGTGCACGTCGGTGGAGGGGTCAGCGCCTGGGTCAGCCAGATCGACCCGTCGCAGCCGGCTTATTGATCTGAGTGGTCGTGCTCGCTAGGACCGCGAAGCACGACCCACCAAGAACACAAACCCCCGTACGAAGCCGTACGGGGGTTTGTGTTGGTGGTGCGAAGATCAGATGGCGTGCACCTGGTCGGCTTGGGGGCCCTTCGGTCCCTGGGTGGTCTGGAACTCCACTCGCTGGCCCTCGTCGAGGGTCCGGAAACCCGTCGTCTCGATTGCGCTGTAGTGGACGAACACATCCGGACCGCCGCCGTCCACGGCGATGAATCCGTAGCCCTTTTCGGCATTGAACCACTTGACGGTTCCCTGCGCCATGAAACTCTCCTAGACATCAAGCGCGGAAGCCGCACCTCACGGCTCCGAGTTGCTGCTCGGACGCCCATTCGGTCGAGCGCCCACGCAAGAATCTGGGGGCGTAGCACTGACCACGGCACAGATTTGCAACAGCAGAACCAACCCAATCACACAACGACGGCGGGAAGGAACCCACCGAATTGGTACGTTGTGAAGATCAATCCTGAGAGCGCTCTCAGCCGAGACGGTGCCTAGGCTGGGTCGCATGAGCACCGCCACCCGAATCGGTCTGGGACTATCCGCGGCCACCGGCGGTCAGGGAGTGTCCGGCGACCATCGAGGTCGTCCTCGGTGGCGTGGTGGTCTGCCGGACGACCTCGAGCTGGCAGGTGCTCGAGACGTCGCACCCGCCCACCTACTACCTGCCGCGCTCGGCGTTCGCCGCCCGGGGCACTCCGCGAGGCCGCCGGCAGCTCGTTCTGCGAGTGGAAGGGCGCGGCCCGCTACGTCGACGTCCTCGGCGGCGACCAGGTGGCCGAGCGCGTCGGTTGGTACTACCCGTCACCGACGCCCGGGTTCTCGATGCTGCTCGACCACGTCGCCGTCTACGCCGGTCCGATGGACCGGGTGCTGGTGGACGGCGAGCAGGTGGTCCCGCAGCCCGGCGGCTTCTACGGCGGCTGGATCACCAGCGCGGTCACCGGTCCCTTCAAGGGTGTGCCGGGCAGCCTCGGCTGGTGAGACGGTGGACGAGGCGTACGTCGAGGCCGTGCTGAACGCGGTCGAGCAGATCCCGCCGGGCCGGGTGGCCAGCTACGGCGACCTGGCCGAGCTCGTCGGGGGCGGCGGCCCGCGCCTGGTCGGCCGGGTGATGTCGACCCAGGGGGCCGGGGTGCCGTGGTGGCGGGTGGTCCGCGCCGACGGTCGCCCGGCCCGCGGCCTCGAGGAGACGGCGCTGGCGCACCTGCGGGACGAGGGAGTGGTGCTGCGCGGCGACCGGGTGGACATGCGCCGGTCCCGCTGGCCGGCTTCACTATCTTGAGGCCCGTGCCCGACACCGATCCCGTGCTCCTCCTCCAACGTGCCGGCGACCGGTTCGTGACCGAGGCGACCGGTATCAGCACCCGACACGCCTTCTCCTTCGGTGTCCACTACGACCCCGCCAACATCGGGTTCGGGAGTCTGCTCGCCCACAACGACGAGCGCCTGGCCAGCGGCCGGGGGTTCGACGACCACCCTCATCGCGACACCGAGATCGTCACCTGGGTGCTGTCCGGGTCGCTGCTGCACGAGGACTCGATCGGGCGCACCGGGATCGTCCACCGGGGCTTGGTGCAGCGGCTGAGTGCCGGGTCCGGGGTGGTGCACGCCGAGCGGAACGACGCCTACCGGGTCGACCCGGAACGCCCGCGGGTGCCGGTCCGGTTCGTGCAGAGCTGGGTGCGGCCCGACGCCGCCGGCGGCCCGCCGGCGTACGCCCAGCGCGAGGTGCCGCCGAACACCCTGGCCGCCGAGTGGGTGCCGGTGGCCTCCGGGTCCGCGGCCGGGGCGGCGATCACGCTCGGGTCCGCGGCGAGCACGCTCTGGGTGACCGCGGTCGGTCCCGGCGAGTCGCGCGAGCTGCCCGAGGCGCCGTACGCGCACCTGTTCGTGGCCGTCGGCGAGGTCGAGATCGAGGAGGTCGGTGTGCTGGCCGAGGGCGATGCGCTCCGGGTGACCGGTCGGGCGGCCCTGCGGATCACCGGTCGGCGACCGAGCGAGCTGCTGGTGTGGGGGATGGGATGACGGTGGAGATCGAGGTCGGCGAGGACAGCCTGCCGCTGCTGATCCGGGTGTCCGGCCGGGACCGGCCGCGGCTGACCCGGGACCTGCTGGGTCTGGTGGCCGCCGCCGGTGCGGAGCTGGAGGACATGGAGCAGCTCGTGGTGCGCGAGCGGCTCACCCTGGACATGCTGGTGCGCCTCGACGGTGCCTCCGACGCGCTCCTGCGGGACATCCTGTTCTGGGGCTTCCGGCACGACATGAAGATCGACTTCGAGCGGGTGGAGGCCCACTCGCAGCGCGCCGCCCTGCGACGGCACGCGGTGACGGTGCTCGGGCAGCCGCTCACTCCGACGGCGTTGGCCGCCGTGTCCGACGCCATCGCCGACACGGGCGGCAACATCGACCGGATCGTACGGCTGGCGACCAGGCCGGTGACCGCGTACGACCTCGTGGTGATCGCCGGCGACGCCGACGCGATGCGCACCGCCCTGGTCGGTGTCGCGCAGCAGCACGGCATCGACGTCGCCGTCCAGGTCAACGGTCTCGAGCGGCGGGCCAAGCGGCTGGTGGTGATGGACGTCGACTCGACCCTGATCGCCGACGAGGTGATCGAGCTGCTGGCCGACGAGGCCGGCTGCCGGGCCGAGGTGGAGGCGGTGACCGCCGCAGCGATGGCCGGTGAGCTGGATTTCGAGACCTCGCTGCGGGAGCGGGTACGCCGCCTGGCCGGCCTCGAGGTGGCGGCGATCGACCGGGCGGCGGCCCGGATCCGCCTCACCCCGGGCGCCCGGACCTTCGTCTCCACCCTGCAGCGGATGGGCTTCTCGGTCGCCGTGGTGTCCGGCGGTTTCACCGTCTTCACCGACCGGCTCAAGGCCGAGCTGGGGTTGGACCACGCGCACGCCAACACCCTCGAGATCATCGACGGGCGGCTGACCGGCGAGGTGGTCGGACCGATCGTGGACCGGGCCCGCAAGGCCGAGCTGCTGGCCGAGATCGCTGCTGCCGAAGGGATCTCACCGTCACAGACGGTGGCGGTCGGGGACGGGGCGAACGATCTCGACATGCTCGCCGCCTCCGGACTGGGCATCGCCTTCAACGCCAAACCGGCCGTCCGGGCCAGGGCCCACACGACCGTCTCCGTACCGCAGCTGGACGTGATCTTGTTCATGCTCGGCGTGCGCGGCGCCGAGGTCGATCACGTGGACTGAGGTTCTGCGTCACAAGGGGCCCCGCCCGACGCCCCGTCCCCCCTGGCGCGGGCTCGGGGCGTCGGGCGGGGCCACTTCGACGCAAGCTGGCGGAGGTCAGGCCGCCAGGGTCTTCTGCACCCACGCGTAACCCTGCGCGAGGCCGTCGAACACATCACCCTCGTAGTGGTCGAACTCGAGCACGGCGTACGGGAACGACAGGTCGTCGGCGGTCAGCACCGCGGCCAGCGGGACGTCGCCCTGGCCGGCGGGCTGCTGGTCGCTCGGCAGCTCGCGGGCGCTGATGCCGGGACGCATGGGGCCGTCCTTGACGTGCACGGCCACCACGCGGTCGCCGAGGCGGCGGAGGAGCTCGACGAGATCCTGACCACCGGCGGTCGCCCAGTAGAGGTCGATCTCCAGCTGCACGGAGGGGTCGAGCAGATCGGCGAACACCTCGAGCACCGGGCGGCCGTCGATCGTGGTGGTGAACTCGTGATCGTGGTTGTGGTAGCCGACCTTCAGCCCGTACTCCCTGGCCTGGGCTGCGCGCGCGTTCAGCCGGTCGGCGTTGCGCTGCACGTCCTCCAGGGTGGCCCAGCGGTCCGGCGCGACGAACGGGTCGATCACGGTCTGGACGCCCAGCAGGTTGGCGGCGGCGAAGGTCTCCTCGGCCGGCGGCACGGTCAGCAGGCCGTCGGGGGTGGCCACACCCTCGTCCTCGATCAAGATGGCGTGCGCGGTCGGGGCACTCAGACCGTACCTGTCGAACGACGCCTTCAGCTCGTCGGCGCGGCGGACGAAGTCGAAGGCCTCGACCGTGCGCAGACCGATGTCAGCGATCTTGCCGAGCGAGCCGTCGAGGTCGGCATCGAGGGCGGCGTGGATCGAGTACAGCTGGACGGAGATCTCGGGAGTGGGCATCACCGCATGCTAGCAAGAAACCCGACAGTTGTGTCTGTTTCCGTTCGAGGTTCTGCGGACCGGCCCCGCGTCCCCGGCGCGGACCACGGTTCGGATTGAATGTCGCCCATGTCGACGCCGGGGGGCCCTCGCCAGGAGGGCAGCGCGGAACCCGATCGCTGGGCGCCGTTCCCGGTGCAGGACTGGTCGACCATGCCGGCTCCCGCACCGGACCCGTACGGCTACGTCGACGCGTCGTGGGGACCACCGGAGCCGACCCGGGCGGGCCCGTCCCGGCCCGCTCAGGGCCCGCGCTGGTTGCCGCTGCTGGCGCTGGTCGTGGTCACCGTCCTGGTCGCGGGCGGGCTCTTCGCCGCCGAGCACGTCGGTGCGGCGACCGGCAACGCCACGGCGCTGCGGTACGTGCCGGCCGATGGTCGGGCGACCTACCAGCAGCGGACGACCACGGTGGGCGACGAGACCGTGAGCAGCACCTTCGTCCAGGAATCGGCCCTCCAGAGCGGTCTGCAGGTGCTCGGCGGCCTGGACTGGACCCTCGGCCTGAAGGTCTCCGGGGTGGTGGGGAGCGACCACATCGACCGGATGCGCTTCTGGCGGACGACCGGCTCCGAGATCGGCAACCTCGGCAGCAGCCAGCAGAACGTGCGGGTGTACCGGGTCGACGGTGCGATCGAGCTGATCGCCGAGTCCGATCAGGGTGGTGCCGACGTCTACTCCCCGGCGCTGGTGGAGCTGCCCGCCCAGGTGGCGCCCGGCGACACCTGGTCCGGCGAGGGGACGGTGGGCAGCCGCACCTACCGCAGTGACTTCCGCGCCTCGGCCGCCGAGCCGGGGTGCCTGCAGGTCAGCGGCACCGTGGCGGAGACCAGCGCCACCGGCCAACCCGGCACCACCCGGGACGTTCGCAAGACGTGGTGCGAGCGCCGTGCCGTGGTGCTCGAGGAGACGGTTCGCGGCGAGGTCTCGGTCCGGGTGGACACCGTCTCGAGACCGGCGGCAGACCCCACGCTGCGAACGGTCGGAGAGGACTGGGCGTGGAGTGACCCGGCCCACTGGCGGCGGCGCGACTTCGACCTGATGTCGTCGGACGCGAGTCTGGGGTCGGGCCCGATGGCCGGTACGCCCGGGCAGGTGCCGCCGGTGCTGACCGCCTCCGGGCTGATCATCCGCCCGACCAGCGGCGACGACCTGGTGGCCACCACGCCCAAGACCGTCGACCGGTGGACGTCGCTGTGGCGGATGCACCCCGGCGGGACCATCTTGTCGGTGGCCGCCTTCGGTGACGTGGTGCTGGCGACCACGAGTCGGCGGGAGCTGGTCGCCTACTCCGACGCGGGTGTCCGGCTGTGGTCGGAGTCGTTGGAGGACGTCGCCTTCTGGGCGCCGGTCCGGGTCGACGACCGTCACGTCGCGGTGGGTGATGCGGCGGGCAGCGTCCGGGTGATCGATCTGCTGACCGGCGAGGTGGCCTGGCAGCAGGGGGTGACCACCCAGGTCAGCGGCCCTCTGGTGGCCGACAGCCGGGTGGTGGTCGTGTTCGACGCGGGCGGCCGGACCACGGCGTACGCCGCCGACACCGGCGCCCGGCGCTGGGTCGAGGACCTGTCGGCCAGCCGTGGGGTGATCCTCGGCGACACCCTGGTGGTGCGCCACGAGGCCACCCTGGAGGCTCTCGGTCTGGCAACCGGGCGGCACCGCTGGCTGCTGCCGCAGACCGGGACCCTGGACGCGCTCACGACCTTCGGGGACACGGTGGTCGCCGCTACCCAGCTCGGAACCTCGGTGATCGACGAGCAGGGGACGATCCGCCGCGACCTGCCGGCGTATGAGTGGGTCAGTGTGGTCGGCGACACGATGGTGGGGTGGGGGCGGACCGAGGCCGAGTTCCGCGATCGTGACGGGGCGGTGCTGGCCACCCTCGACACCCCGGACGTGACGTTGAAGGTCGCGGGGGTGCAGCCGCTGCCGTACCGGCAGGGGGTCGTCGTGTTCGGGCGCAACTGGACCTTCACGAGCTGGAGCGACGAACCGTGACCGGCCGCCGACCGGGGGCGGCGGTGCGATCGGTGGTCGACCAGGCGGTCCTCGCCAAGGTGCGCGACGGTCGCCTGCGCGACGACAGCTGGCCGTACGGGCTGCGAGCCGTCGTGGTCGTGGGCGTCGCCCTGTGCGCGCTGGCCACGCTGCTCGCCCTGTTCGCCGGACCGATCCGCGGGTGGTCCGAGCTCACGGTGCCCAACTCACTCACCAGCTCCGTGCCCGATGCCCTGGTCTGGCTGCTCGTCTTCCTGCTCGCGTTCTGCCTGGCGCTGCTGACCACGGCGGCGATCCACGGTCCGTGGTGGCTGTCGGTGCTCGGCCTGCTGTCGGTCGGTTTGCTGCTCGGGGCCTGGTCGATCGCGACCACCACGACGCGCGGCGTGGTGGTGGCGGTCGGGATCCCGGTGCTGGCCCTGGCCGCGATCCTGGTGCTGCTGGTCCTGCGCCGTCGCCGCGGCCTGGCCTGGTGGGAGTTCCCCCTGGTGCTGGGGGTGATCGGACTCGCCCTGGCCCTGTGCCTGCAGGCCTTCGCCAGCCGCCGAGCGCCTGCTCGGCTTCCGCTTCGCGCCGGTCTTCGTGGACCAGACGCTCAACCTGCTCACCTTCCTGGTGCTGCCGGCCGCGTTCGCGGCCGGAGCAGCCGTCGCCGAGATCGCGGTCGGGCTGACCCTGGTGGCGACCCGGACCGCCCAACGCCGGACGGCGGGGCGGTGGCCGTACGTGGTGCTGGGCGCGGTCGTGGTCCTCCGGCTGGCGCAGGAGGGACGACGGCTGAGCGGGTTCGATCCGGTCGACAGCGGCTGGATCGCGGTGCTGCCGGCGGTCGGACTGGTCGCGCTCTTCGCCGGACTGGGCTGGCTCGTCTCCCGGTTCGCGCCGGTCGGGGCCGTGCCGGTGGCGAGTCTGCCCGACGATCTCGGCCGGATCGCGGTGCCGGTCGGGGCGGCCGTGATCGCGATGCTGCTGCCGGTCTACGTCTTCTTGTTCGGGTTCCAGATCGTCGTCGGGCTGAACCCGGGGGCTGCGCCGGGTGGCTTCGACCCGAGCCCCCTGGTGGATCGGCTGGTCGACGGGTTCCGGGTGGCCCTCGGCGTGCTGCTGGTCGGACTGGCCCTCTGGCAGGCGCGCCGGGGCCGCGCCGGTCTGGCTCTGGTGCTGGGCGGGGCGGGACTGATGCTGGCGGCCCTCGGCGTCCGGCTGCTGACCGGCTACCGGTGGGCCCTCTGGCTCGACCCCGACGCCTTCGTCTCGGTGGTGACCGTCGTCGTCCTGGTGATCGGGCTGTGGCTGCTGGCCCGCCGCGCCCTGTCCCGGGACCGGGCGATCGGGCTGGCCGCCGTGGTGGCCCTGGCCGTGCTGCTGTCGGTCCGCTCGGTGATCGTCGACCCGTTCGGGGTGCTGCTGGGGTACGGCGGGGTCGCCTTCGTCCTGTTCGGCGTGATCTGGGACTTCCTGACCGGTTCGAGCTGGGCCAACACCGACGGGCGGCGGCTGCGGCAACCGGTCCGGGTGCTGCTGGCCCTGGGCTACCCGCTGCTGACGGTGACGATCGTGGCCGCCGACGCCCTGATCCGACGCCCCCGGACATTCTCCGACGTGAACGCGTTCGCCGAGCTCGGCGAGCTGGTCCTCGGCACGTCCCTGCTGGCCGCCGCCGTGGTGGTCGTGCTGGCCGCGGTCCGCACCAACCGCGAGGTCGGGTAGGCGCCCCAGGCGCTCATCGGCGTCGCCCAGCCCGAGTGAGCGTCAGCGAACGAGCCCCCTCGCGAGCGGCCGAGAGCGGAGCGCCCCGAGTGAGCGTCAGCGAACGAGCCCCCTCGCGAGCGGCCGAGAGCGGAGCGCCCCGAGTGAGCGTCAGCGAACGAGCCCCCTCGCGAGCGGCCGAGAGCGGAGCGCCCCGAGTGAGCGTCAGCGAACGAGCCCCCTCGCGAGCGGCCGAGAGCGGAGCGCCCCGAGTGAGCGTCAGCGAACGAGCCCCCTCGCGAGCGGCCGCGAGCGGAGCGCCCCGAGTGAGCGTCAGCGAACGAGCCCCCTCGCGAGCGGCCGAGAGCGGAGCGCCGGTTCTGTCTGGACAGACGCGCGAGCAGACACGCTTTTCGTCTGCGAGCAAGGAAGGAAGACAGAACCCTCAGCGCGCAGCGAACAGCGAGTGAGGAACGCACTGTCGGTCCGTCGTGGTGGAATCTCACTGCAGCACCGAGACGCCCCACCCAGATGCAACCGAAGGCTTCATGTACACCCTCGTCCGACCCCAGCGGGAGCCGCTGGCCGCGCCCGAGCTCGACCCGTTCCAGCGGGCCGTCGTGGACCATCCCGGTGGCCCGCTGCTGGTGCTGGCCGGTCCCGGGACGGGGAAGACCACGACGCTGGTGGAGTCGGTCGTCGACCGGATCGTGAACCGGGGAGTCACGCCGGACCGGGTGCTGGTGCTCACGTTCTCGCGCAAGGCGGCGGCCGATCTGCGGCTGCGGATCGCGGCCCGCCAGGGTCGCTCGGTGGTGACGCCGATGGTGCTCACCTTCCACGCCTTCTGCTACGCCCTGGTGCGGCGGTTCGCCGACTCCGATCCGCTGGCCCCACCGCTGCGGCTGCTGACCGCTCCCGAGCAGGAGTTCCGGATCCGGGAGACGCTGGCCGGCAGTCGGGAGACCCGGCGGGTGACGTGGCCGGACAGCCTGGACCGCGCCTTCGGCACCCGCGCGTTCGCCTCCGAGGTGCGCTCCGTGGTGGCCAAGGCCCGGCAGCTCGGAATGGACCCCGAGGACGTCATCGCCGCCGGTGCGGAGGCGGGTCGCCCGGAGTGGGTCGCGGTCGGGGAGTTCTTCGAGGAGTATCTCGACGTGCTCGATGCGGAGCAGGTCGTCGACTACGCCGAGCTGGTGCACCGCAGCCGGATCCTGCTGGCCGATCCGGCCGTCGCCGCCAAGCTGCGGGCCGAGATCGACGAGGTGTTCGTCGACGAGTACCAGGACACCGATCCGGCTCAGGTGCGGTTGCTCCAGGTCGTCGCCGGCGACGGGCGCAACCTCGTCGTGGTCGGCGATCCGGACCAGTCCGTGTACGCGTTCCGTGGTGCCGAGGTGCGGGGCATCCTCGAGTTCGCCGACCGGTTCCGGACGGCCGCCGGGGCCCCGGCGCCCGTGCTGGCACTGGGGGAGACCCGTCGGTTCGGCCAGGCCCTGCTCGCGGCCAGCCGGCGGATCGCGTCGCGGCTCGCGCTCCCCGGATCGCTGCCGACCCAGGTCCGGGAGACCTTCCGATCCCCGCGGTCGGCCGCGGGCCTGCCGTACGGCCGGGTCGAGGCCTACACCTACGACTCCGCCGGTGCGGAGGCCGACCAGATCGCCGAGCTGCTGCGGGCGGCCCACCTGCGTGACGGCGTGGCCTGGGACGCGATGGCCGTGCTGGTCCGATCCGGTCGGGCCATGATCCCGGCGCTCAGCCGGGCGCTGAGTGCGGCGGGGGTGCCGGTGGAGGTGGCGGGCGATGAGATCCCGTTGGCCATCGACCCGGCGGTCAGCCCGCTGCTGCTCGGGCTGCAGATCGCCGCCCGGGGCCGCAGCATCGACCCCGACGACGCCCAGGTCCTGCTGACGTCCCCGCTCGGCGGACTGGACGCGATGGCCGTCCGTCGGCTCGGTCGAGCGCTCCGGCGGGCGGAGCGTGCCGAGCTGGCCGGGACGGCCCTGCCCCGGCCGTCGGGGCAGCTGATCGCGGCCGCGTTGCGGCACCCGGAGCTGATCGCCGACGTGATCGCTGACGAGGATCGCCCCGAGCTGCGGGGGGCGGCAGCCCTGGCCGCCCTGCTGCAGCGGTGTGAGCGGAGCATCGCCGAGGGTGGCACGGCGGAGGAGGCGCTGTGGGTCCTGTGGTCGGGCACCCGCTGGCCCGATCGGCTGCGCGAGCAGGCGGCGGTCGGCGGCGAGTCCGGCCGTCGGGCCAACCGTGATCTGGACGCCATCTGCGCCCTCTTCGACATCGCGCACCGGTCCGAGGAGGTCTCGGGGCTGCGGGGGGTGACGGGGTTCCTGGCCGAGGTGGAAGGTCAGCAGATCCCGGCCGACACCCTGGGCGAGGCCGATCTGCGGGGTTCGGCGGTCCGGCTGCTGACGGCGCACCGGGCCAAGGGACTGGAGTGGGACCTGGTCGTGGTGGCCGGCGTCCAGGAGGGTGCTTGGCCGGACATCCGGCGTCGGGGTTCGTTGTTGGAGCCGGACCGGCTGGGTCCGCACGGCCTGACCGAGATCGAGCCGACCGCGTCCCGGATCGCGGAGGAGCGGCGGCTGTTCTACGTGGCCTGCACGCGCGCCCGCCGGCGGCTGGTGGTGACCGCGGTCGCCGGGACGGAGGGCGAGGGTGACCAGCCGTCCCGCTTCCTGACCGAGCTGGGCGCCCGGGTGGTGCCCGTCACCGGGCGGCCAAGGCGACCGCTGACGCTGGCCGCGCTGGTCGCCGAGCTGCGCCGGACCTGTGCGGACCCCGAGTCGCCGCCCGCCCTGCGAGAGGAAGCCGCCGGTCGGCTGGCCCGGCTCGCGGACACCGTCGACGAGCACGGTCGACCGCTGGTGCCGACGGCCGATCCGGTCCGCTGGTGGGGGATGCGGGAGCTGTCGGACGCGACCGTCGCCGTCAGCGCGATCGACGAGCCGATCGCGCTGTCGGGGAGCCAGCTCGCCGGGCTGCTGGGCTGCCCGCGGCAGTGGTTCCTGTCCCGCAAGGGCCAGGCCGACCCGGCCCGGAACACCGCCGCCACGTTCGGTTCGGTGATCCACGTGCTGGCCGATCACGGTGCCCGGTCCGGTGTGCCGGCCGGCCGAGCTGGCCTCCCACCTCGAGCAGGTGTGGGACCAGCTGAGCTTCGACGCCAACTGGCTGTCGTCGGTCGAGCGGGCCGAGGCCGAGGCGGCCCTGGATCGCTTCGCCACCTGGCAGGCGGCGCGACCGGAGATGGAGCTGCTGGGCACCGAGGTCCGGTTCCGGGTGCTGGTCGACCTGGGATCGGACCGGGTCCAGCTGACCGGCAGCGCCGACCGGGTGGAGCGCGATCCGCAGGGTCGCATCCGGATCGTCGACTTCAAGACCTCCCGGTCGGCCCCGCAGTCCGCCGACGTCGCCGTCCAGGACCAGATGGGGGTGTATCAGCTGGCGGTGCTGGCCGGCGCCTTCGACGAGCTGGCCGGTCCGGGCGCCCGACCGGCGGGGGCGGAGCTGGTCTACCTGCGGCTGCCCGACGCCCCGTCGGGTGCGGGTGGGCTGCTGCCGAAGTCGTTCCACCAGGCCTCGCTGGACGACGTGCCGTACCCGACCGACGATCCCGACGACGGGCCCGACCGCAGCGACCTGCCGGCCGACCTGGATCTGCAGCCGACCTGGGTGCACCGGCGGCTCGCGGTCGCGGCGCACCTCGTCCGTCGGGAGCGGTTCGTCGCCCGGATCGGCCCCGGCTGCCGCTACTGCCCGTTCGCGGCCAGCTGCCCGGCCCAACCCGCGGGACGGCAGGTCGTCCGGTGAGAGTGCTCAACCTGCCGGTCAAGGACCGGTCGGGTGCGGTGTTCAGTGCCCCGGAGGAGCTGTCCGACGCCCTGGCCATCCCGTTCTCCGACCAGCAGCTGGCCGCGATCACGGCACCGTTGGAGCCCGGGGTGATCATCGCCGGCGCCGGCTCCGGCAAGACCACGGTGATGGCCGCCCGGGTCGTCTGGTTGGTCGGCACGGGGGAGGTCCGGCCCGAGGAGGTGCTCGGTCTGACGTTCACCCGCAAGGCGGCGGCGGAGCTGTCCCTGCGGGTGCGCTCGGCCCTGGAGCGCGCCGGGGTGGTGCCGGCCGACGGGGTCGACGCCGGCGGCGAGCAGCTGATCATGACGTACGACGCCTTCGCCGCCCGGCTGGTCGCCGAGCACGGGCTGCGGCTCGGCTACGAGACCGACCCGACCATGATCACCGGCGCCACCCGCTACCGGTTGGCCTCCCGGGTGGTCCGCGACGCCGCGGGGCCGTTCGAGCACATCTCGCGGCTGCGGCCGGCGTCGGTGACCGAGCGGGTGCTGCGGCTCGACGCCGATCTGCAGCAGCACCTGGTCTCCGTGCCCGAGCTGGATCCGCACGCGCACGCCCACCTGCTCGAGCTGGCGAACGCACCCCTCAACCGCAACGGCAACGTGTACGCCGACCTCAAGAAGGCCGCCGCCGCCGCCCACGAGCGACTGGAGCTGGCCAGCCTGGTGGTCGCCTACCAGCGGCTCAAGCAGCGGCTCGGGCGTGGTCGAGTTCGCCGACCAGATGGCGATCGCCGCCCGGCTGGCGCAGGAGGTGCCGGCGGTCTGCGAGCTGGTCCGGTCGGCGTACCGGGTGGTGCTGCTGGACGAGTACCAGGACACCTCCGCCGCTCAGGCGCAGATGCTGCGCGGGCTGTTCTCCGGTGGCACGCCGAGCGAGGGGATGGGTCACCCGGTGACCGCGGTCGGTGACCCGTTCCAGGCCATCTACGGCTGGCGGGGGGCGGCGGCGAGCAACATCACCTCGTTCGCCGAGCAGTTCCGGACCGCGCGGGGCCGACCGGCCGCACGGTTCGCGCTGACGGTCAACCGGCGCAGCGGGCAGACCATCCTGGACGTGGCCAACGTGCTCAGCCGACCGCTGCGGGACGAGGCGATGCCCGCGGGCTCGGGCACCGCGGCGGCTGGCGGCGGGCCGGACGGGATGGGTTTCCTGGTGGCGCCGACCGAGACGCCTCCCGGGGTCGGTCCGCGCCGCGACCTTCACCACCTGGCCCGAGGAGGTCCGCTGGATCGCCGATCAGGTGGTCGCGGCCCGCGCCGACGGCAGCGCGCCGCACTGGGCCGACATCGCCGTGCTGACCCGGCGCAACGCCGACATCGGGCCGCTCTACGCCGAGCTGACCGCCCGCGACGTGCCGGTGGAGATCGTCGGCCTCGGCGGGCTGCTGTCGCTGCCGGAGGTGATGGACGTGACCGCCACCCTGCGGGTGCTGGAGGACGTCACCGCCAACCCCGATCTGGTCCGGCTGCTGACCGGTCCGCGCTGGCGGATCGGGGCCCGCGACCTGGCCCTGCTCGGCCGGCGGGCCCGTGAGCTGGCGCAGATCGACGGGCGGATCGTGGCCGAGGGCGACGCGCCCGACGTGCTCCGGGATCTGGAGGGCGCCGTGGCCGACGTCGATCCGACCGAGATGATCAGCCTGCTCGACGCGGTCGAGAGCCCGGGGGAGCTGCCGTACTCCTCGGCCGCCCTGACGCGGTTCGGCCTGCTCGCCGCCGAGCTCGGCGCCCTGCGGCGGCACACCGGCGAGCCGGTGCTCGACCTGTGCCGGCGGGTGGTCGCCACGCTCGGGCTGGAGGTCGAGCTGATGGCCACCCCCGAGCTGGACCGGACCAACCGGCGGGACCAGCTCGGCGCCTTCTTCGACGCGGTGGCCGGGTACGTCGACGTGGACGGCGACGCCTCGCTGGCGGGGCTGCTGGCCTACCTGCAGGCCGAGCTGGACACCGGGTCCGGGCTCGAGCAGGCCGTCCCGTCGGACCGGGAGGCGGTGAAGCTGCTCACCGTGCACCGGGCCAAGGGTCTGGAGTGGGAGGTCGTCTTCCTGCCGGCGCTGATGAAGGGCGTGTTCCCCAGCGACCGGGTGACCGACAACTGGCTGACCAACCCGGGTGTGCTGCCGGCCGACCTGCGCGGGGACGCGGGCTCGATCCCCCAGCTGCGGGAGACCAGCAACCCGGCCGTCCAGTCCTACAAGGAGGCGCTGAAGGACCAGCAGCTGAGGGCCGAGGACCGGTTGGCGTACGTTGCCGCGACCCGCGCCCGCCGGGTGCTGATCGGCACCGGCCACACCTGGCGGGCCGACCAGGTCCGGCCACGGGTCCGCTCCACCTACCTGGACGCGATCCTGGCGGAGGCCGAGCGCCAGGACCAGGTGCGGGCCGAGGCGGCTCCGCCGGCCGCGACCAACCCGCTGGTCACCGCCGGCGCACCGGTGCCGTGGCCCGCGCCCTACGACCCGGAGGCCTGGCGGCACCGCCGTGAGGCGTCGGCGGCGGTCGAGGCGGCGCGCCGCCGCCGGGCCGAGACCGGCAGCTACGAGCCCCCGCCCGGTGCGGGGACCGAGCTGCTGCTCGACGGCCTGGAGACGACCGCGCGCTGGGACGCCGACCTGGACCGGCTGCTGGCCGAGCTGGCGGCGGCCCGCTCCGAGCGCACCGTGGTGCACCTCCCGGACGTGCTCTCGGCGACGTCGCTGCTGCGCCTGCAGCGGGACCCGCAGGGTCTGGCGGCCGAGATCGCGCGGCCGATGCCGGCGCCGCCGTCCCGGTCGGCGCGGTTCGGCACCCGGTTCCACCAGTGGGTGGAGCGCTACTTCGGGCCGGCGATGGAGACCGGGCAGCTCGGTCAGCAGCAGCTGCTGGACCCCGACGACCTCCCCGACTCCGCCGACGTCGAGACCACCGACGAGGCGGGACTGCGCGAGCTCTGCGCCGCGTTCCTCGCCGGCGCGTACGGCAGCCGGGTGCCGTACGCCGTCGAGGCGCCCGTCACGCTGCTGGTCGACGGCACCCTGGTCCGCGGGCGGATCGACGCCGTCTACGACCTGAAGATCGGTCCCCGACGGCGACGCGGGTCCCTACGACTTCCAGGTGGTCGACTGGAAGACCGGCCGGGCGGACGGGACCGACCCGCTGCAGCTCGCCATCTACCGGCAGGCCTGGGCCGAGGTGTGTCGGGTGCCGCCGGAGCGGGTGGACGCCGTGTTCTACCTGGTGGCGAGCGATGCGGTGGTCCGGCCCGAGGGGCTTCCCGGCCGGGCCGAGATCGCTGCGCTGATCGCCGGCGCCGATCCGGACGAGTCGACCGCCGACCTGGTTTAGGCTGGGTCGGTGCTCAACTGGGCCATGGCCAGCGATCTCGATCGGGTCGACCACCACCGCCGCTCGGCGGACTGGGTGTCGAACCTGTGGCGAGCCGACGACGCAAAGCTGCTGAAGCTGGACGAACAGTCCCGCTTCACCACGAACGTGGGGGGCAGCAAGCTGCGGATGACCAAACCGTTCGTGGAGTACGACAGTCAGCGGCACCGGCTGCTCGGGATGCTCAACGGCACCCCGATCTTCGCGGTCGAGGCGCTGACCGAGGGCGAGGTGCACGACTTCCGTGAGGTCGCCTTCCAGCTCAGCGACAACGAGCGCGACATCGCCGCCACGGCGGCCGCGGTCACCAACTGGCACCGGGCCGAGAAGTACTGCGGCCGCTGCGGTGGGGCGACCGTGGTCATCAACGGCGGCTACGCCCGGCACTGTGAGGCCTGCGACGAGGACCACTTCCCGCGGACCGACCCGGCCGTCATCGTCGGCGTGCTGGACGCGTCCGACCGGCTGCTGCTGGGTGGTCAGCCGAGCTGGGGGAACCGCGTCTCGGTGCTGGCCGGGTTCGTCGAGGTCGGCGAGTCCCTGGAGCAGACCATCCACCGCGAGATCGGTGAGGAGGCCGACATCGCGGTCGGGGAGACCCGCTACTTCGGCAGTCAACCCTGGCCGTTCCCCCGTTCGCTGATGGTGGGCTACTTCGCCCGCGCCGCCTCGACCGCGATCTGCGTGGACGCCGACGAGCTCGAGCACGCTGCCTGGATGTCGCGGGACGACGTGCGCTCGGGGGTGGCCTCCGGCGAGATCGGTCTGCCGGGTGGCAGCTCGATCGCCTCGCGGATGATCGCGGCCTGGCTGGACGAGGAGCCGGACCTCCTCTGAGCCGGTGCCGGCCGGTCGCTCCGGCCGGCGCCCCTGTTGCCGACCGTCAACGGTGAGACCTACGCCGAGTTCCCGGCTGGTTCCAGATCATCTTCGACTCCGGCATCTCGGCCGGGGCGATGAACGGATCGTGCTCGACCTGCTGCTCAACAGCGACGCCGCCAACAAGCGCGTCAAGGGTGACGGCGACCACGCCTCGTACGACGCGGTCCGCTCCGCCGCCGCCGACACCGAGGCCCGGTAGCGACGCTCAGACCAATCGTCCGCGCAGTCCGCTGGCCCGGTTCGCCGGCCGGCGGACGGCGCGGCGGACGGCTTCCTCCGACCCGAACACCTGGACCCGGCGACTGGCCCGGGTCACGGCGGTGTAGAGCAGCTCGCGGGTCAGCAGCGGCGACTCGGGCGGCGGCAGGACGAACGACACGACGTCGAACTGGCTGCCCTGGGCCCGGTGCACGGTCATGGCGTGGGTGGTCTGCACGGCGTCCAGCCGGACGGGGGAGATGAGGAGCGGGGAGTTCCCGCGTCCGAAGGCGGCCCGCACGCCGCCACCGACGGCCACCACCACCCCGGTGTCACCGTTGAACAGGTTGAGGTCGTAGTCGTTGACGGTGACCAGCAGCGGCCGACCGAGATACCACTCGCCGTCCTCGCCGTAGCCGGGCACCGCCTCGGCCAGCCAGCGTTCGGCCTCGGCGCTCCAGCGCGACACCCCGAACGGCCCGTGCCGGTGGGCGCACAGCAGCCGGTGCCGGTCGAGGGCCGAGAGGGCGGCGGCCACGTCGCCGGCGGCGGCGGCCGACCGGAGCGCCGCCCCGGCGTCGGCGACCGCAGCGGCCAACGGCTCGATGCCCGCCGGCCGGGCCGGCGACAGGTCGGTCTCGACGAACACCACGTCCTCGGCCCCGCGGCGCAGCACCTCGATGGCCGCATCCGGGTCCTCCTGGCGCACCGCCCGGGCGAGATCCTCGATGGCGCCGCCGTACCGCCAGGTCCGCTGCAGGCGGACGACCGGAGAGGCGGCGTCCGGCGACGGCACGGCCAGGGCTCCGGTGATGTCGGCCAGGACCGCCCCGGCCTCCACCGACGACAGCTGGTCCGGGTCGCCGACCAGCACGAGCCGGGCGTCGGGCCGGACCGCCTCCAGCAGCCGAGCCATCAACGTCAGCGACACCATGGACATCTCGTCGACCACCACGACGTCGTACGGCAGCCGGTTCTCCGCGTGGTGGCGGAACCGCCCGCGGCTGCTGGGCAGCCAGCCGAGCAGCCGGTGCAGGGTGACGGCGGAGAGGTCGGCGACCCGCGCCACGTCCTCGGGATCGAGCCGGTTGCGGGCGTCGGCCAGGGCCTCGGACAACCGGGCGGCGGCCTTGCCGGTCGGTGCGGCCAGCGCGATCCGCGGCGGCCGTCCGGGTTGGTCACCGAGCATGGCCAGCACCTTGGCCACGGTGGTCGTCTTGCCCGTGCCCGGTCCGCCGGCCAGCACGGTGACCCACTGCCGGGCGCAGACCTCGGCCGCCCGCCGCTGCAGGTCCTCCTCGTCGGCCCCCAGACCCTCGCCCGAGAACAGACGGTCCAGCGCGGCGTCGAGCCGTTCGTCGTCCACGGCGGGCGGAGGCGCGGAGCGGCGGTCGACGAGCTGGCGACGGACCGCCTCCTCCTGTCGCCAGTAGCGCTCCAGGTAGAGGTTCCCGCCCACCAACCGCAGCGGGCGCCCGTCGGGGGCGTCGGGACCGTCGGCGAGGGCACGGCTGGCCCGGCAGCGAGCGAGCCAGGTGGTCGGCTCGGGCCAGGGCAGATCGGCCACCTCCAGGCCCTCCTCGGCCGCCTCGAACACGTCACCGGCCACCGTGGTGAGGTCGACGCAGACCGAGCCGAGGCGCAGCGCACGGACGGCCAGGGCCAGAGCCAGGGCGACGGTCTCGTCGGTCTCGCCGGTGATCCGCGCCACCGTGGCCGCCGTGTGGACGTCGGCCAGATCGAGCACCCCGGCCGCGTTGAAGGTGGCCAGCAGCCCGGTCGCCCGGGTGGCCAGCGGCACGTCGGCCGTCGGGCGGGTGTCCACGGCGGTCATCGCGGTCCCCGATCCAGCAGGTCGGACAGCTCGGTGATCAGGGCGGCCGGCGGTCGCCAGCTGAACACCCCGTGCGGCACCCCCGCCACCCGCGGCGTCTCCGGTCCGGCCATGCCGCGGAGGAACAGGTAGAGCGCACCGCCGAGATGCCGCTCCGGGTCGTAGTCGGACAGCCGCCAGCGCAGCATCCGGTGCAGGGCGACCTCGTACAGCAGCGCCTGCAGCGGGTAGTGCGCCGCCTGCATGGCCGCGGCCAGGGCGGCCGGTGCGTAGTCGGCCACGCTCAGCTCACCGGGCTCACCGCGGCCGAGCCAGTTGGTCTTGTAGTCCACCACCAGATAGCGCCGCTGCGTCGGTGGGCCGACCCGCAGCACCGCGTCGATGCTGCCGGTGAGATACCCCTTGAGCGACTCATCGGCCAGCGGCGGGTGGCTGAGCAGCTCGCCGTACCCGACCAGCGGGTCGTCGGCGGCCAGGTGCCGGGCCAGCACCGGCGCGAGGTCACCGAGCCGCACGTCGGCGCGGGGACGGTCACCGCCCGCCAAAGGCAGCTCGAAGACGAGCTCGCAGAGTCGGTCCGCGGGGCTCAGCTCGGCCAGGGACCGGTCGTCGGCCAGCGGGCCCAGCGGAGTCGCCAGGCTCGGCAGCAGCGCCTCGGCCAGGGTCTCCGGTGTCAGGTCGCCGTGCGGCAGCCGGGACAGGGCGTCCGTGGTCGCGGCGAGGGCGGCCGTGGGCAGGTCGTCCGCCGTCGGGTCCAGCACCTCCAGCACGGCGTGCACCGCGGTGCCGAAGTCGACGCCGCTGGGCAGGTCCCGCATCGGCGACAGCAGCTCGGCAGCCGCGGTCGCCTGATCGGTGGCGTCGGTGGCGTCGGTGGCGTCGGTGGCGATGGGGGCGATGGGGGCGGCCGGCAGCGCCACGCTCTCGTCGTCCTCCTTCACCGGCTCGGGCTCGCTGCCGACCCCGGCGGCAGGCGCCGCGCCGTGGGCGGCGGCGGTCAGCGACGAGTACGACGTCCGTCGCCAGGCGGTGTCCAGCACCCGCTCGAACCGCCGGGCCGCCAGGTCGACGGGTGTCCCCGCACCGGCCCGCCGCCGGGTCGGCGGCCGGGGTTGCACCTCTTCCACGCTCAGCACCCGCCCGGGATCCCCGACCAGCAGCCGGGCGCTGACGGGCACCGGCTCCTGGGCCGGGCCGAGGGTGGCGGGATAGCTGGGGTCGGGGTCCCCGACCCGGGCCGGCCTCGCCCAGAACCGGTGCAGGGCGGAGGTGGTGGTGGTGCGGGCGTCGGCCCACCAGGTCACCACCTGGCACTGGGCCCGGGTCATCCCGACGTAGTTGAGTCGAAGATTCTCCCCGGCCTCCTCGGCGAGTGACGTGCGGAAGCGCTCGGGACGCCCCGCGGCTTGCCGCCCGCCGACGTCGAGCACCTCGGTGCCGTTCTCGTGCAGTCGCAGCACGGCGTCGCGCTCGTCGGCCGGGACGAAGCAGTCCCACGCCTCCGGCAGGTAGACGACGGGGAACTCGAGCCCCTTGCTCCGGTGCAGGGTGAGCACCTGGACGGCGGCGGCGTCGGTGGCCAGCCGGCGGAGCCCCTCGGTCACGTCGTCGGTGACGGCCACCTCGATCGCCTCGGCCAACCACTCGCGCAGTCCCGCGACCCCGAGCTGCCGGCCCGTCATCTGGGCGTGCAGGCGCTGGGCGATGTGTCGCAGGTCGGTGAGCAGGCGCTCGCCGTCGGGTCGGGCCAGCACCCGCTCGCTCAGGGCGGTGTCGGTGCCCATGGTCTCCAACAGGGCGGCGACCCCGCGGAATCCGAGGGTCCGGCTCCAGCGGCGGAAGTCGTACGACAGATCGGCCAGCGCGACCTCGTCGGCCTGCACCAGGCGCGGGAAGGTCCAGCCGACGAGGCTGGTCAGGGCGGCCTCGCGGACCAACGCCTGCCGGGGCTGCTCCAGGGCCTGCAGCACGCGCAGCCAGTCCCGGGCGGCGAGGGAGGAGAACACCGAGTCCGAGCCGTGCAGGACGGCGGGGATGCCGGCGGCGGCCAGGGCGTCGCGGATCTGCTCGCCGGCGACGTTGCGGCGCACCAGCACGGCGATGTCGGACGCCTCCACCGGCCGTGGCTCCCGGCCGTCGAGGGCCAGGGTGGCGCCGTCACCGGGCTCGGCCGGGCGCAGCAGACCGGCGATCTCGGCGACCAGGTCCTTGGTGATGCGTCGGCGGAGCCGGTTCACGTACTCCTGCTCACCGTTCTCCTTGGGTGGCAGCACCCGGACCCGGACGGGAGCCCCGGCGCCGGACAGCCGCCGCGTCGGGTGGGCGCTGCCCACCGGCCGGACCACGATGGCGGGATCGCCGAGACTGGCGTCGCCCATGATCAGGTCGAGACCGTCCAGCAGCGCCCGGTCGCTGCGGTAGCAGGTGCCGAGGGTGGCGATCGCGGTCGACTCGCGCGCCACCTGCAGGTAGCTGTTCACGTCGGCCCCGCGGAACGCGTAGATCGCCTGCTTCGGGTCGCCGATCACGACCAGGGTGCTGTGCTGGTGGAACGCCCGCCGCAGGATGTCCCACTGGATGGGGTCGGTGTCCTGGAACTCGTCGACCAGCACCACCGGGAAGCGGTCGCGCAGGCGCTGGGCGGCCAGCTCGCCGTGCTGGGGGTCGGCCAGGGCGGCCTGCAGGCGGGTGAGCATGTCGTCGTAGGTGAGATAGCGGGCGCGCTCCTTCCGTCGCTGCACCTCGTCGACCACCTCGCGGGCGAAACTCACCCGCTCATCGGCCCGGGCCCCGGCACCGAGGTCGGGAACGAGCCGGATCGGACCGGCCCGGACGACGTCCTCGGCGAGTCGCAGCGCGTCCTCGAACGTCAGCAGCGGTTGCTCCGCGGTCGCGTACCGGCGCAGGTACACGTCGCGGGCCACCTCGGCGGTCAGCTCGGCGAGATGCTCCACGAACACCGCGTCCGGCTCCGGGTCGCCGAGCACCCCGAGATCGTCGAGCATCCGCAGGCAGAACTCGTGCGTGGTGGCGATGGTGGCGGCGTCGAAGTCCGCCAGTGCTCGAGCGACCCGCTCGTGCCGCCGGGCCAGCTCGCTCGCCTCGACGGCGAGCAGCAGCTCGGCCACGTCGTCCCGCGCCGGCGCCGCGGTGCCGTGGGGCGTACGGCCGAGCGCCTCGGCGAGCTGTGCCTCCAACCGCACCAACCGGTCCCGGACCCGGACCCGGAGCTCGTCGGTCGCCATCCGGCCGAAGGTGACGATCATCAGCTGCTGCAGCTCGGCGTGCCCCTCGGCGACGTAGCGGGCGGCCAGGGCGGCGATCGTGTACGTCTTGCCGGTGCCGGCACTGGCTTCGAGCACGGTGGTGCCGGTCGGCAGCGGGCCGTGCACGTCGAAGGGCGTGGGCGGCGGGGCGGGCGGCACGGTCTCGGCCGGGACGACGACGGCCACGTCACCGGCGCTCTCACCGGTCCAGTCGCGGCTCATCGCAGCTGCTCCACGGTCAGCAGCGGTTGGAAGACCCGCCGGGCCAGGGTGCCGAACCGACTGGCCTCGGCCAGGGTGCCGCGTTCCTCCTCGGGCCGCGAGGCGATCGTGGCGAGGTCGGACAGGGTGACGCCGACACCGAAGAACCGCTCGTACGCCGCGTCCCGGTCCCAGCCCCAGTCCTTCTCCGCCGACGACTCACCCGGGGTGACCTGGAGGTCACGGAACCGGAGCCGGGCGTACTCCAGCGAGGTCCGCGGCGCGAACGGCAGCGGCTCCCGCAGCCCGGTCTCGTACAGATCGAGCTGGTCGTGCAGCACCAGGGCCGCCCAGCCCGGGTCGACGGGACCCAGCACCGATGTGCCGCGCCGGCCGACGGTGACGGCCCGCCACGCGAGTCCCGGGTGCGCCGCCGTCAGGGCCAGCAGGCGGATGAACGCGGTGAGACGGTGCTTGGCGGCCAGGCTGGAGTAGCTGACGGAGAGCAGGGTCTCGCCGTGCAGCGGCCCGATGGTCCCGGTGAGCAACCGGTCGCCGATCTCCAGCGCGAGGTCACGGCTGTCGGGCTCGCCGACCATCCAGGGGCGGGCCCGCTCGGCCACCTCGCTCGCCTGGCGCTGGACGAGCTCCAGCGCCCGCGCGCCCAGCGCCCGCGGCGGCAGGCTGCCCCGGCGCCACTCCGCTCCCGCGAGGCGCTCCGGATCGGCTCCCTGCAACAGCTGGGTCACCATCCGGTCCCCGACGCCCCAGCCCTCGAGACCGTCCAGGGTGACCGGCAGCTCGTCGGTGATCGGGTCCCGCTCCTCCCACGTCGGCAGTCCGCCGCGGTCCCGGAGCAGGGCCTTCACCGGGTGCTGGAAGAAGCGGACCAGATCGGCGATGGCCACCGGACCGCGGCCGTCCGGCGCGGGCAGCGGATCCCGAGGGTAGATCGCCGTGCCCTCGGTGCGTTCGCCCGCGGCGGCGCGAGCCCCGCGCAGGGCCGCGGCATCGAAGCTGAACGGGGGCCGGCCGCCGACCGCGAAGTTCGCCGCATCGAACGGCTGGAGCGGGTGCCGGTGCAGGACGGCGTCCCGCGGCCGGGCTGCCGTCGGGCGTCCGCACCGTCTGGTCCACCGCGTCGAGGAGCTCCCCGATCGGCACCGCGGGCGGGCGCTGGGCCCCGGTCCGCGGATCGGCGCCGCTGTAGAGGACCAGGAGGTGCTCGGTGGCGCTCATGATCGCGTCGAGCAGCAGCTGCCGGTCCTCGCTGCGGCGGTCCCGGTCACCGACCCACGGGTCGCCGGCCAGCACGTCGTCGCCGTCGGACCGGGTGCGGCGCGGGAAGGCCAGGTCGTCCATCCCCAGCAGGCAGACCACCCGGTGCGGGACGGAGCGCATCGGGTACATGGTGCAGACGGTCAGCGTGCCGGTGCGGAAGTTGGCCCGGCCGGCCCGGCCGCCCAGGCCGTCGGCCAGGAGGGCCTGCAGCTCGGCCCGGGTCAGCACCGCCTGCTGGGCGGCCTCGCTGCCGGCCAGCGCGGTGAGCACCCGGAAGGCCTGCCCGGTCTGCCAGCCGTCGGCGGTGCTCGTGGCGGTCAGGGCCTCGATCGTCTCCTTGGCCAGCTCGACCCAGCGCGGCATCGGGTGGTCGGCGTCGAAGGCGGTCAACGCGGTGCCGAGCCGATCCACGAACTCCGCCAGCCGGCCGACCAGCTCCACGTCGGAGGAGTCGACCTCGTCCAGCGGCAGCGCCGTGCCGATGAAGTGGTTGCCCTCCTCGTCCATGGTCACGCCGAGCAGCAGCCGGTCCAGGCCCGCCGCCCAGGTGTTCTGGCCGAGGTGATCCAACCCGTACGGCTTCCGCGACGCCATGTCCAGGCCCCAGCGGACCCCGCTCGCCGCGACGAGCTGGGCGAGGCGGTCGAGGTCGTCGCTGCTGAAGGAGAAGCGGCGGGCCACCGGCGGCTGGGCGCACAGGTCGAGGACCGCGGACGCCTCCAAGCGCGAGCCGGCGAGATCGAGCACGCTGCCGAGGACCCCGAGCAGCGGGTTCAGCCGGCGCAGCGCGCGATCCGCCAACCGCACCCGGATCCGGTGACCGGGGTGCTCGGTCTCGGCGCCGTCGTCGGCCAGACCGAACGCCGCCGAGATGAGCGGAGCGAACCTCTCGATGTCGGGGCACAGCACCACCACGTCCCGCGGTTCCAGCGTCGCGTCGTCGGCCAGCAGGCCCACCAGCAGCTCGCGCAGCACCTCGACCTGACGGTCCTGACCGTGGGCGGCGTGCACCTGCAGGCTCCGGTCGGAGACGTCGAGCAGGGGGCGGTCGCCCGCGGGCCGGGGCCCGGCGTTGGCGGCCAGGTCGTGCTGCAGCTGGGACAGCAGGGAGGTCGGTGCAGTCGGCTGCGGGTCGGGATGGTGCCGGTCACCGGGCTCGGCGCCGGCGAGCACGAGCTGCAGCTCGCGGGAGTCGCGGCCGAGATAGCCCAGCAGCCGGTGGTCGACGGCCTCCAGACTCGTGTCGTCGCGCCGCCGCCCCGGCGGACGGGGCGGCCGAGCGGCCAGGGCCTCCCACAGGACGGGGGAGGGATGGGTCAGCCACAGGTGCACGTCGCGCTGCGCCCCGAGCGCGGTCAGCACCCGGTGCTGCGTCCGGTCCAGGCCGGTGAGCCCGAACACCGACAGCCGGTCGGGGAGGTCGAGGGTCTCAGCGCCTGCGGTGAGTCGTACCAGGGCGGCCGGCAACCTCTCCGCCGGTGACGGCACCCCGAGCTCGCTCCGCAGCCGTCGCCACAGCTCCGCCTGCCAGGCCCGATCGGGCGCCAGCCGGGCGCCGGCGGAGTCGACGTCCTCGCCGACCCGCCACCGCTCGAGCAGCTCGGGACGCTCCGAGCCGTACCGCGCGAACAGGTCGGCCGCGCGACGGGCGGTCAGCCAGCGCCGGCCGCCCCGGGACTGCTCGGCCGAGCGGCCCCGGAGATGACTCCACAGCAGCTCCGCCCACGGGTCGTCGCGCGCCGCGTCCAGGATCGCCAGGATCGGCCACACCGCCCGCGCCGGCTGCCACGGGTCCGTGTCGGGATCGATGTCGGTGACCGGAGCCAGCACGCCGGCCACCAGCCGACGGACCGACGGGAAGTCGACCCCGGCGCAGATCCCGAGCCGGTCCGACACCTGCTGCGCCAGCCACCGCTCCACCCCGCGGGTGGGCACCGCGACGACCTCGGTCGCGAACGGGTCGGGCAGCGGATCGGCCAGCAGGCCGGCCAAGCCGGCCACCAACCGGTCGGACCGCTCGGCGCGGTGCAGATGGAGACTCATGGTGGGCCAGAGCCTAGACACCACCTCGGACAGTCGCGGGTGCCCATCGAGGTGGGTCGCTGCCAGACTGCGGCCATGCTGCGGCTCGACACCGACGACCTGGGGGACTCCTGGATCGCCGACGACGGCGAGAACTACCACCCGTACGTCCCGCAGCACCGCGCTCGATCGGCGGACCCGGGCTCGGCCACGTGCACGCCAGCGTCGGTCAGGCGGTGTCGGCGAACCTGACCGACTGGGACTACCGCGGCACCTGCCTCGGCCCGGCGGCTGCCGGCTTCGACGATCTGGACGATGAGGGCTACTTCGCGGCCCGGTGAGCTGACCGACCGGCTTCTCGGTGACGTCGCGGTCGCCCTCGACTCTCGGCGGCGAGGCTGCACCGGCTGCCCGGACCTGCACCGGCTACTGCGGGTGCACCTGCCGGCGGCGGGTGCAGCGGGGCGGAGAGGGTGCAGCCGGGCGGATCGGGTGCACCTGATCGGTCCGGTACGCCCTGAGCGAACCCTGCTTCCCCGGTGGTCCCGCGCGGCCTACCGTCGGCCCATGGGAGACCTGGTGACATTCCCGCGGCGCCCGCGGCCCGAGCCGGAGCGGCCGCTGCGTGAGCCGTTGTGGCGGGAGCTGGTCGGTCAGGTGCTCCGTCTGCGCCGGCTGGACCGTGGCGAGACCCAGCGCACCGTCGCGGACCGGGCGGGCATCTCGGTGCAGTACCTGTCCGAGATCGAGCGTGGGCGCAAGGAACCGTCGTCGGAGATGCTGGCCGCCGTCGGCGGTGCCCTGGACCTGCCGCTGCTCGACCTGACCCGGGCGGTGGGACGACGGTTGACCACGACGGCGGGACGACCGACCGGACCGGTCGCCCTCGCCGCCTGACCGGCGCCCGCCTCAACCGCAGCGCCGGCCAGCGGTCAGGCCGCCGGCTCCTTGCGGCTGGTGATCACCGCGTCCACGATGCCGTAGCCGACCGCGGCCTCGGCGGTGAAGATCTTGTCCCGGTCGGTGTCGGCCCGCAGCTGCGCGGTCGTCTGCCCGGTGTGGCGGGACAGCACCTCCTCCATCTGCGCCCGGATCCGCATGATCTCGCGGGCGTGCAGGACGAGGTCCGGCAGCGTGCCCCGGCCCTCCGCCGACGGCTGGTGCAGCAGCACCCGACCGTGCGGCAGGATCGCCCGCCGTCCGGGGGAGCCGGCGGACAGCAGCACGGCGGCAGCCGACGCGGCCTGCCCCACGCAGGTGGTGGCGACGGGGGCGTGGATGAACTGCATGGTGTCGTAGATGGCGAGCATGGCCGTCATCGAGCCGCCCGGGGAGTTGAGGTAGAGGTTGATCTCGCGGTCGGAGTCCTCGGACTCCAGGTGCAGCAGCTGGGCCACGATCACGTTGGCCACGCCGTCGTCCAGCTCGGTGCCCAGGTAGACGATCCGGTCGGAGAGCAACCGGCTGTAGATGTCCAGGGCCCGCTCTCCGGTCGGCCGCTTCTCGACCACGTTGGGGATCGTGTAGCCGCTCATCGCGCGGCCCCCCGTCCGCTGGCCACGGCGGTGGCCAGCCCGACCGTCTGACGACCACCCGGTCGGATGTCGTCCAACGTGGTCACCACGTGGTCGACCAGCCCGTACGCCTGCGCCTCGGCCGCGGTGAACCACCGGTCCCGCAGCGAGTCGCGTTCGATCCGCTCCAGCGGCTGGCCCGTGTGCTCGGCGATCAGCCCCAGCACGACGTCGCGGGTGTGTTCGAGGTTCTGCGCCTGGATCTCGATGTCGACAGCGGTGCCGCCGATCCCCGCCGACCCCTGGTGCAGCAGCACCCGGGCGTGGGGGAGGGCGTACCGCTTGCCGGGCATGCCGGCCGACAGCAGGAACTGGCCCATGCTGGCCGCCAGCCCCATGGCCAGGGTGCTGACCTCGTTGGGGATCAGCCGCATCGTGTCCATGATCGCCAGGCCGGCCGAGACCGAGCCGCCGGGGGAGTTGATGTAGAGGCTGATGTCGGACCGTGGGTCCTCGGCCGACAGCAGCAGCAGCTGGGCGCAGATGCGGTTGGCGATCGGGTCGTCCACCTCCTGACCGAGGACGACGATGCGCTGGTGGAGGAGTCGGCTGAGGAGCTGCTCGTCGAACAGGCCGCCGACAGGGGGTGATTCGCTCATGGTCACCACGGTGCCCGGCGCCTGACGGTCACAGAAGATGCTGCTGCCGCGGGCGGATCTGCCCTGAGCAGATGCCGGTTCCCGAGGCTGTGTGCTGCTGCGTGAGACGTGCGTCACAGTCGCTCGGGACGTGCGACCCTACCCAGCGGGTGTTCGACGAGGAACGCTCGAGGTGGGAGAGATCGTGACACTGGCCATCGGATGGACCCTGACGGGTCTGATCATCGTCGTCGCCGGTCTGCGAGCCGGGCGCAGCCGTCGAGCGCTGGCCGTCGGCCTGGGAGCCACCGCCTTCGGCCTGGCGGGGTTGGGCGCCGTCGGGAACGCCGTCCTGGTGGCCACCGGTGTCGACTTCGCGGGCTACGCCGACGCGTCGTACAGCGCGGTGGTCCGGGAGGCGCTCGGCGTCACCGGCTCGGCGCAGGTGGCGGTGTTCGTCGCCCTGCTGATCGCGTACCAGGCCACGGCCGGTCTGCTGATCCTCTTCGGTGGTCGCTGGGTCGAGGTCGGGCTGGGCGCCGCGATCGCGCTGCAGATCGGACTCTTGGCGTTCGGCTGGTGGTACTTCCTGGTCAGCCCACCCGTCGTCCTCGGCCTCGTCCTGCTCTGGCGGGCCTGGCGGCGCGAGGCGAACCGGCCGCTGTACGTGCCGGACATCCTGGAGGCGCGCGAGCACGACCGGCGGTCCTGAGCCGCGCCGCGTGCGCGGCGGGAGCTAGGAGGCGTCGACCGCGGGGATGATCCGGATGTCGCGGTCGGCACCGTCGCCGAGCGCCACCAGGGCCTCCTGGTAGGCCGGGCTGTGGTACGCCGCCACCGCGGCCTCCACGCTCGGGAACCGCACCAGGGCGCTCCGCGTCTTGAGGCCTCCCTCGAAGACGGCCGCGGGCACGCCGCGAGCCAGGAACTCGCCGCCGGCCGCGCGGATGGCCGGACCGGAGAGGGCGACGTACTCGGCCAGCTTGTCGGCGTCGCGGATGGCGGTGAAGGTGTTGATCCAGTACGCGGTCACGGCTGTCTCCTCTGCGGGAAAGGCCACGAGCGTAACGCGTGGCCGAGCGAGATCCGGAGCGGCGTTCAGGCGACCAGTCCCGGATCGGGCCGGGGCACGGCCGCGAAGTTGCCGGGTCGGAACCAGGCCGGGATGCGGCGCCGGATCCGCTCCGGTCCGGTGATGGTCACCGACTCGTTCCGGAGGGCGTCGATCCAGGTCCGGTCGCCGCGCCAGATCTCCACCAGACTGCGCAACGGTCCGGCGACCGTGGCGGCCACCTCGTGCCCGGGATCGGCGTCGCAGACGTCGACCTCGTCGGGGGTCAGCACGATCCACCACCGCCCCTGCCGGGACGCGAGGTCGGTGAAGTCGAACCGCACCACCGTGGTGCCCGGGGGCACCAGGGCCCGGTCGACGTTGCGGTGCAGGTCCCACATCAGCAGCTTCGGGTCGAGATCGACATCACCGAGCACCCCGGTCCAGCGGATGCCCCAGGCCCCGAGCAGCTCGATCGCCGGGCGCAGCTCCTCACCGGCCCGGGTCGGGGCGTAGACCACCTCGCGGCCGTCCCGGCGGCGCTCCACCACCCCACTGGCGACCAGCTGGTTGAGGCGCTTCGAGAGCAGGGTCGGCGACATCCGCGGCAGCCCCCGACGAAGATCGTTGAAGTGCCGGCTACCGGCCAGCAGCTCCCTGATCACCAACAGGGTCCAGCGCTCGTCGAGCAGCTCCATCGCCTTGGCGACCGGGCAGAACTGGTGGTACGGGGATCCCATGATCATGACCGTACGAGTCGTGCGCCCGGACAATCCAGGTACAGATCTCGTACTAGTTGGCGCCCCCTGCCCGCCCCTACCGTCGAGGCATCGGCGCAACCGCTGCGCCGATCTCGAGGGAGGACCCATGACCCAGACCATGATCGACGACCGGACGCTCAAGGCCCGCCACCGGGCGATGTGGGCGCTCGGTGACTACCCGGCCGTGGCCACCGAGGTGATCGCCGCCCTGGGCCCTGCGCTGGTCGAGGCGGTCGCCGTCACGGCCGGTGAGCGGTTGCTCGACGTCGCTGCCGGATCCGGCAACGTCGCCCTGCCGGCCGCTCGACTCGGCGCTCGCGTCACCGCCTCCGACCTGACCCCGGAGCTGCTGGCCTCGGGCCGGGCGCAGTCCGCGGCCGAGGGCCTGGAGATCGCCTGGGAGCCCGGCGACGCGGAGGCGCTGCCGTACGCCGACGACACCTTCGACGTGACGACCTCCTGCGTCGGGGTGATGTTCGCACCGCACCACCAGCCTGCGGCCGACGAGCTCGTCCGCGTGACCAGGCCCGGCGGTCGGATCGGCCTGATCTCCTGGACGCCGGCGGGCTTCATCGGTCAGATGTTCGCGACCATGAAGCCCTACGCCCCGCCGCCCCCGCCCGGCGCGTCACCGGCACCGTGGTGGGGGGACGAGAGCCACGTGCGGGCGTTGCTGGGGGACCGGGTGGTCGACGTCCGGGCCACCACTCGGGTGCTCCCGGTTGCCCAGTTCCCCACCGCAGAAGCGTTCCGGGACTACTTCAAGATCAACTACGGACCGACGATCGCGGTCTACCGAGCCCTGGCCGACCAGCCGGACCGGCAGGCCGCGCTCGATCAGGACCTGGCCGAGCTCGGCCGCCGCTTCGGCACGGCCCGGGACGACGGGATGATCATGGACTGGGAGTACCTGCTGGTCACTGCCGTGGTCGCCTGACCGCGGCGGAGCGGTCGGCGGCGGACGCGGACGCCGCCGCCGACCTCCGGGTCAGCCCAGCAGGATCTCCTGGTCGGACACCACGTCCTCGGTGAAGAGATCGAGCCACTGGTTGGCGTGCACCCTGACCACGGCCTTCAGCTCGTCGTCGTTGCCGACCGGGTCCACCTGGAGCGACGAGCGGGACACCGTCCGGGTCTCGTCGCCGTGCCAGGTGCGGCTCCCGTTCCCGGACGTGACGGGCACGACGTAGCGACCCGGATAGAAGTCGAGGATCTCGGCTCCCGGGGTGTCCCCGCCGTCGAAGTCGTGGATGGTGACGTGGGTGTCGTAGCTCAGTCCGAGGTCGGTGAGCTTCCGCTCGAACGTGTTGAACTCGACGTCGTAGGTCACGCGGATGGTGACCTGGGTGTCAACCGTGGTGAGGGTCAGGTTGACGTTGCTGACGGTGGGCATGTGGTGCTCCTTCGGTACGCGCCGAGTCGGTCGACCCGGACTTCCTCGAGTCGCTGCTGCGACTCCTCCGGCGACCTGCCGGCGAGCACCACGATCGGGCGGGCGGATCAGCATGGCGTCACAACGCGGCCGGAGGTGGCGTCGGGATGAACCCCGGAACCCCTGCCAGGACAGGCTTCGAGGTATCAGCGGGCCCGGCCGGGGCTCCTGGCTGCGTGACCGCCGCGCAGGACTCCCGCACCCGCGACCCGCGGCTGCGCGGCGGTGTCCCTCGCTTGTTGATCACCGCCGGCGCGGGGTACGGCAAGTCGGCGGTGCTCGAGTCGCTGCGGCCGCGGGGCGGGGTGGTGATGTCGACCGTCGACCTGGTGGCGGGTCCGTTCCCGGACGGCGTCTCGTGGATCGGTTTGGACGACTTCCACCGCGTCGGCCCCGACCAGCAGACACGCCTGGTGACCCTGCTGGACGAGCGACCGGAGGTGCCGGTCGCCATCGCCTCGCGGGCGCCGCTCTGCTCGGCCCTGCACCGCCCCGGTCCCGGGCGGGTGTCCGAACGGGACGCCGGTGACCTGGCGCTGACCCCGTACGCCGTCGCCCGGGTGCTCGCGGACGTGTACGGCGTCTCCGATCCCGAGGCCGGATTGCGAGTGGCCGAGCTGACGGCGGGCTGGCCGGCCCTGGTGCACTTCTGCGGGGAGACCCTGCGACGCGACGGCCGAGCCGATCTCGCCACGGCGATCACCGCGGCGGGACCCGTCGCGGACTGGATCAGCGCCGACGTCGTGGCCGGTCTGCCGGACGGTGCCGCGGAGATCCTGGCCGCGGTGGCCGCCGTGGACCTCGCCGGCCCACTGAGCCAGGACCTGTGTGACGAGCTGCTCGTCCGGACCGGACGAGCCCCGGTGCCGCAGCTCGTCCGCGGCCTGCTGAGTGCGGGCGTGCTCGTACCGAAACGCCGCGTCAGCACGCAGACCGAGGTGATCATGGTGCCCGCCATCGCGCTCGTCCTCCGAGCCACGAGCACCGGCCCGGAGGTGCGCGACCTCGCAGCCACCCTGGCCCGCGGGTACGTCGAGCGTCGAGCCTGGCTGCCGGCCGCTCGGGCCCAGGCCGTAGCCGGGAACCGACTCGGGGCCGCTCGGCTCGTCGAACGGTTCGGCGACGCCATCCTCCGGCGCGGGGATGCCCGCGGCTACGTCGACCTCGTCGACGACGTGATCGGGCACGCGCCGACGGACCAGTCGGACCGGCTCCGGTGCACGTACGCCGACGCGCTGCGGATGGTGGGCGACCTCGGTCGGGCCCGGCGGGCCTTCGCTCCGCTGGTGGCCCGGGCCGAGGTCACCGGCTGGACGGTCGGCCTGGCCACCCGGGTCGCCGGCCTCCACTACCTGACCGGTGAGTTCGAGAAGGCCCTCGACGCCCTCGACCGTGGGGACCCCGGCCGCCCGGACGCCCAGCGGCCGTCCGACGGTGAGGCTGCGGACGTCGTCGACTGGTTGGCCTGCCGGGCCCACGTGCTGGCCATGCTCGGTCGCCCGCTCCCGGCCAGGACGACCGCCGCCGCGTGTCTGGAGCTGGCCGAACGACGGGGGAATCCGCAGTCCCTGGGAGTCGCACACCTCGCGATGGCCAGGACGGGCCGTGGTCCGGTGGCGGACCTGCACCACGAACGAGCCCTCGAGCACACCGCCGCCGCCGAGGACGTCGTCACCGCGACCCGCGCGCTGCAGGCCCGGACGTCCGTCCTGCTGGCCCTCGCCCGCTACGACGAGGCAAGCGTCGCCGCCCGGGAGGCGGCCCGGTTGGCCCGCCTGTGCTGCCCACCGGGACTGCAGGCCGCCGCACTGCACAACCTCGGGGAGGCACTCGCCCGCACGGGTGAGCTCGGCGAAGCCCTCTGGCACCTGGAGTGCTCGGTCGCCGTCTGCCGACGGCTGGGTCCGGCGCGCGCGGCCCTCGGCCTGGTGGGCATCGCCGACATCCACCGCGTACGTGGTCATCACGAGCAAGCCCGCTCGGCGTATGCGGAGGCGATCGAGCTGTCGCGTGGCTCCGGTGACGTCCAGGTGCTGGTGTCGGCCCTCTGCGGCCGCGCTCTGCTGGCGGCAGAAGACCCGGCACCGGCCGGCGAGCCCGGCGGGGACCCGAGAGCGGCGGGGGAGACCGACGTCGCGGAGGCCTTGCGGCTCGCCGACGACGAGCTCCGCCCGCGGGCTCTGACCACGGCCGGGTGGCTCGCCCTCGCCCGCGGTGACCGACCGGCGGCGGCCACTTCGCCGGCGAAGCCATCGCCGGCGCCCGCCGGGAACGTGCCGCCGACCTGCTCGCCGAGGCGCTCGAGCTGGAGGCGGCGGTGGCAGGTGCCCCCGCGCCCGGGAGGCCCTGCGCGAGGCCCACTCGATCTGGTCCGGCGGCGGAGCCCGGCCCGATGCCGCGCGGGTCGATGTGCTGATCGGCCGGCTGCCCGACGCCGACAGCGCCGAACGCTCGGCGTCCCGCGGTGCCGTCCGCGACCTGCGTCGGTTCGGACTGGTCGTCCCCGTCCCTCGTGTCGAAAGGGGTCAGGTCGGTGGTGTCGTCGGGATCGCGGTGCTGGGTCCGTTCACGGCGACCGTCGACGGGGCCGACGTGCCCTTGACCGCTTGGCGGTCCAAGCAGGCCCGCACCCTGGTCAAGATCCTCGCCGCTCATCGCGGCCGGGTCGTGACACGTGATCGACTGTGCGACCTGCTGTGGCCGGATGACGACCCGGCGCGTACGGGGCACCGGCTCTCGGTGCTGCTGGCCACGGTGCGTACCGTGCTCGATCCGAGCAAGGCGTGGCCGCTCGACCGCTACCTCGTGGCCGACCAGGGCGGTGTGCGTCTCGATCTCGGCACCGTCCTGGTCGATGCCGAGCTGTTGCTGGCCGACGCCGTCCACGCCGCTGAGCTGCTCGACCGGCACGACACCGACGCAGCCCGGGAGGTCCTGGCCCACGTCGACGCGCTCTGCCGCGGCGACGCGTTCGACGACGAGGTGGGCGAGTGGTCCGACGGACTGCGCGAGGAGGTCCGGGCGGCGTGGGGTCGCTCCGTGCGGCGGCTCGCCAACCTGCACCTCCGCGAGGGCCGTGGTCCGGAGGCGCTCGGTCTGTTCACCCGCCTCCTCGGCATCGACCCGTACGACGAGCAGGTGCATCGGCGCCTGGTGACGGGTCTGGTGCGGGCCGGCCGGCACGGCGAGGCGCGCCGCGCCTTCGAGCGCTGGCGGCTGGCGATGAGGGACATCGACGCCCCGGCGCCGGACCCACGCCTGCTCGAACCGGACCTCTGCGACCGGCGGGACGGGCGTCGTTCTGACGCCACGCTGATGGGTCGCTGACACGCTCCTGCGCAGATCACAGATCGGATCGAAGACTCCGCGGGCCGTCCGCCGGAGCCAGCACCCAAGGGGGACCACCATGATCAACACCAGAACTCGACTCGCAGCCGCCCTGGCCGGCGCCGTCCTCGCCGGCCCGGTCTTCGCCGTGCCGGCCGCGGCCGCTCCCGGCGATGGGACCGTGCCGGCTCCGGTACCGATCCCGATGCCGTGGTCGCTGCCGTGCTCGACCCCGTGGACCAACGTGATCGTGGGGACCAGCGAGGACGACGTCCTCGAAGGCACCGACGAGAACGACCTCATCCTGGGCCTGGATGGCGATGACAGCATCGATGGTGGGGCGGGTCGCGACACGCTCGTCGCGGGCGACGGTGACGACACCCTGGTCGGGGGACCCGGGAACGACTGCGTCTTCGGTGGCGACGGGTACGACACCGCGTGGCGCTACACCTACGTCGCTCCCAACGGCAACGACGACAACCGCGACGTCGAGGCGCGGTACACGTACTGACCGAAGGGGACCGTCAGACCCCGAGCAGCCGACCGCAGGCGGCGACGTCCCGGGCGAGCCAGTCCGCTCCGGCGGCGACGAGCTCGCCCTCGACGCCGTACCCCCACAGGGCCCCGATCGCGGCGACGTCGACCGTGTGCGCACCGTCGATGTCGTGGTGCCGGTCGCCGACCATGATCGTCGTCGCCGGGTCGGCGGCCAGCTCGTCCAGGACGCCGGCGATCGTCTGCGCCTTGGTCAGGCGCGTCGCGTCGGTGCCGCCGATCACGCGGAAGCCGGCGGCGAGACCGTGCGCCTCGAGGATGGCCCGGGCGGTCGTCGTCCGTTTCGCGCTCGCCGTGGCCAGGGTCACCCCGGCCTCCACCAGCCGGCCCAGCAGCTCCTCGACGCCGTCGTACGGTGCCGCCTGCCGCAGTCCCTCCGCCAGGTAGAAGTCGTGGTACGCCTGAGCCGCCCCGTCCAGCCGGTCCGCAGGCACTCCGGCGAGGGTGAGGAAGTCCCGCAACGGCGGTCCGAGGTGCACGCGCAGCTCGGACTCCGCGGGCACGGCGACCCCGCCGGCCCGCAGCGCGTGCTGGAAGCCGGCGAGGATCCCCGCCGCGGAGTCCAGCAGCGTCCCGTCGATGTCGAACACGACGGTCCGGACCGCGGCCGGCGCGGAGCCCATCAGGCGGCCAGCGTGGCCAGCCGCTCCTGCACCTGCTTGGCACTGGGATTGGTCAGTGCCGAGCCGTCGGCGAAGACCAGGGTGGGCACCGTCTGGTTGCCGTTGTTCAACGAGGCGACGAGGTCGGCGGCGTCCGGCTGCCGCTCGATGTCCACCTCGTCGTACTCCACCCCGGCGCGCCCGAGCTGCGACTTGAGTCGGAAGCAGTAGCCACACCACGTGGTCGTGTACATCGTCACCTGTGCCATACCCGCTGAAACCGCCCGGAGCAGCGCCGGATTCCCGTCCGGCGAGCGACGTGACGAGGACCACAGATTCCCCCGTCGACGCCTGTTTCCCGGCCGTCACCCGGTTGTCACACGCCGATGCCACTCTCAGGTATGACCGAGCTCGTGGACCTGATGGTGCCCACCCTGGGCGAGCCACGGTACGACTCCCCGTTGGCCGACTTCATCGCCGACCGGCAGACCAACGAGCACTACGTGTCCGAGGACGATCGCGTCATCCTGCACGACACCGTGCAGCAGCTCAGTGGTCTCGGGCTGCCGCCGGACCAGGTGCCCAGCTTCGAGCCCGGCGGGCCCCGCCGCCGCCTGTTCTTCGCCCCCGGCGCGACGAAGGTGGGCATCGTCACCTGCGGCGGTCTCTGCCCGGGTCTCAACGACGTCATCCGGGGTCTGGTGATGGAGTTCGCCGAGCACTACGGGATCTCGGAGGTGACCGGCTTCCGGTCCGGGTACGCGGGGCTGGTCGAGGGTGGACCCGAGCCGATCCGACTGACACCGGAGGTCGTGCACGGGATCAACCGGCAGGGCGGGACGATGCTCGGCACCTCGCGCGGCGCGCAGGACCCCGACGCCATGGTGGATCGGCTGGTCGCCCTCGGCATCGACCTGCTGTTCGTGATCGGCGGGGACGGCTCGATGCGCGGCGCGGCCAAGATCTCCGACGCCGTGCACCGTCGGGGCGAGACGATCGGCGTGATCGGCATCCCGAAGACCATCGACAACGACATCCCCTTCATCGGCCAGAGCTTCGGGTTCGTCACCTCCTTCACCGAGGCGGCGAAGTCGATCAACGCGGCGATGGTCGAAGCCCACTCCGCGGTCGGTGGCGTCGGGCTGGTCAAGGTGATGGGTCGGCACGCCGGCTTCATCGCCAGCTACGCGGCGCTCGCCAACCACGTGGCCGACTTCGTGCTGATTCCCGAGGTGCCGTTCCGACTCGAGGGTCCCGGCGGTTTCCTGTCCTGTCTGGAGCAGCGGGTCAAGGACCGGGGCAGCGCGGTCGTCGTGGTGGCGGAGGGCGCCGGTCAGGAGATCCTGGAGGCGGTGGGGACCACCGACGCCTCCGGCAACGTGCGGCTGGCCGACATCGGCACCTACCTGCGCGACACGATCGTCCGGCACTTCGCGACGGCCGGGGTGCCGCTCACCTGCAAGTACATCGACCCCAGCTACCTGATCAGGTCGGTGCCGGCCTGCCCGCACGACGCCGTCTACTGCGTCCGGCTGGCGCAGGCCGCCGCCCACGCGGGGATGGCCGGTCGGACGGCGATGGTGGTGGGTCGCCGGCACAACCGGTTCATCCACGTGCCGATCGCGCTGCTCTCCTCCGAGCGGAACCAGGTGGATCCGCACGGCGATCTGTGGCTCAGCGTGCTGGAGTCGACCGCGCAGCCGGTCTCGATGCTGTAGTCACGAGGTCCGCCGGGCGCGCCGAGCGCCTCCATCAGCCAGACGATCCAGTCGGTCAACGGTCGGCCTCCGGGGTGGCGGCGAGCCGGGGCGTCGGTAGGACGCGGCAGGGTCGTCGGGCATCGGGAGAGGCTCCCCGACCGGACTAGGCTCCTCGACGTCGTTGCGCGCCCGAGCGCAGTGCGGAGGGAGCACCATGCGGTTCGCCGTCCACCTGGCCGACCTGTCCTATCCGGGAGGGCCGGAGGCCCTGACCCCGACCCTGGGCTCGCTGGCCCGGATCGCCGATCAGGGTGGCATCTCGCGGCTGACGATGATGGACCACTACTTCCAGATGGAGCCGTTCGGCGGGCCGGCCGAGCCGATGCTGGAGGGCTACACCTCGCTCGGCTACCTGGCCGGCCAGACCTCCTCCATCGAGCTGGGTCTGCTGGTCACCGGTGTCACCTACCGCCACCCGGGGCTGCTGGCCAAGATCATCACGACGCTCGACGTGCTCAGCGGGGGTCGGGCCGTGCTGGGTCTCGGCGCTGCCTGGTACGAACGCGAGCACCTCGGCCTGGGGGTCCCCTTCCCGCCCACCGCGGAGCGCTTCGAGCGGCTGGAGGAGACGCTGCAGATCGTCGGCCAGATGTGGAGCGACGACGACGGACCGTACGAGGGCAAGCACTACCAGCTGGCCGAGACCGTCTGCCTGCCCGCGCCGGTGCGCCGGCCGCCGATCATGATCGGCGGCCAGGGCGAGCGCAAGACGCTGCGGCTGGTCGCCCGGTACGCCGACGCCTGCAACCTCTTCCCTGCCGACCTGGACACCGTCCGGCACAAGCTGGAGGTGCTCGACGCGCACTGCGAGACCGAGGGTCGCGATCCGGCCGAGGTGGCTCGGACGATCATCGCCGGCACCGACGGCGTGGCCGACCCGGACGGGTTCCGGCGCGAGCTGGAGGCGTACGCGGACCTGGGCTTCAGCATGGTCTGGGTCGGGCCACCGCCGAAGGTGGCCGACCCGGTGGGCTGGCTCACCGAGCTGACCGAGCAGCGGCTGCCCGAGCTGGCCGGTCTCTGAGGGGCAGCTGGCGGTGACCGAGCAGCACCATCGGGTCCGGCGCGCCGAGGCCGGGGACTGGCGCGTCTCCCGGGCCATCCGGCTGCAGGCCCTGGCGGAGGCTCCGCTGGCTTTCGCCTCGACCCTGGAGCGGGAGATCGGGTTCGGCCCGGAGCAGTGGCAGCAGCGGATCGCCGGCGCGGCTCAGTTCCTGGCCGAGACCGCGGACGGCGAGGTGGTCGGCACGGCCACCGGTGTCACCGACCCCGACGAGCCGGGCACGACGCTGCTGGTGGCGATGTTCGTCGCCCCACCGGCACGGGGTCAGGGGCTCGGCGCGCGGCTGGTCGCGGCCGTCGTCGACCGGGCGCGGAACGACGGGGCCGACCGGGTGCTGCTGCACGTCGTGGAGACCAACCCGGGTGCCGAGCGCCTCTATGCCCGCTGCGGTTTCGCCCGTACCGGGGCGACCGTGCCGCTCCCGCACCGCCCGGACCTGATCGAGCACGAGATGGTGCTGGTTCTCTGATCGTCGGCAACGCGCCGGGATCCGCCGGCGGGACTCTCCGTGCGCTGCCCGCGCCTGGCTCTGCCCCTGCCCCTGCCCCTGCCCCTGCCCGCCGCTGCACCGCCTGCACGGCCCTGCACCCTCAGTAGCCGGTGCACGGACGGCGTGGAGGTGCAGCGAGGGGAAGCCTCTCGCCGAGGGAAGTCGGAGTCCGTCGGCGCGCGACGCTCTCGCAGCGAGGGAGGACAGCAGTGTGGGTGGCGGTCACTAGGGTTGTCCCATGTCCGCCGCCGTGAGTCCGCCGCTCGACCAGCCGCGCATCGGCGGCGACCCGGAGCTGCTGCTGGCCGCGCTGGACCCGGAGCAGCGCGAGGTGGCCACCGCCCTGCACGGCCCGGTGGCGGTGATCGCGGGGGCCGGCACCGGCAAGACCCGGGCGATCACCCACCGGATCGCGTACGGGGTGGCCGTCGGCGCCTATCAGCCCACCGCGGTGCTGGCGGTCACGTTCACCACCCGGGCGGCGGGGGAGATGCGTGGCCGGCTGCAGCAGCTCGGCGCCCGCGGGGTGCAGGCCCGCACCTTCCACTCCGCGGCGTTGCGGCAGGCCCAGTACTTCTGGCCCAAGGCGTACGGCGGCGAGTTCCCGTCGGTGCTGGACAACCGGATGTCGCTGGTGGCGGAGTCCGCCAGCCGACTGCGGGTGCGGGTCGACACCGCCCGGCTGCGGGATCTGCTGGGCGAGATCTCCTGGGCCAAGGTCAGCAACACCACCCCGGAGGACTACCCCCGGGTCGCCGCGCCGCGCTGGGACGCACCGTGTCCGGCACCGACCCGGAGACGGTGGCGCGCATCTTCACCGGCTACGAGGAGCTGAAGCGGCAGCGCGGCCGGATCGACTTCGAGGACATCCTGCTCTGCACCGCGGCCCTGCTGGCCGAGCACGACGAGATCCGGGCCCAGGTGCAGCGCACCTACCGGCACCTGGTGGTCGACGAGTACCAGGACGTGTCGCCGTTGCAGCAGCGCGCTGCTCGAGCTGTGGCGGGGCGACCGGGCCGAGCTCTGCGTGGTCGGCGACCCGGCGCAGACCATCCACTCCTTCGCCGGGGCGCAGGCCGACTTCCTCACCGGGTTCGGGCGACGGCACCCGACGGCGACCGTGGTCCGGCTGGTGCGTGACTACCGCTCGACGCCTCAGGTCGTGGCCGCCGCCAACGCCGTGATGCGCGCCGGTCAGGGCCAGCCGGGCAGCAGCCGGACGGGCATCGACGCGGTGACCCTGCAGGCGCAGCGGCCCGCCGGATCCGGAGCCGGTCCTGCGCGAGGCGCCCGACGAGGCGGCCGAGGCGGCCGCGGTCGCCGACTGGCTGTCCGGCGCTGGCCGCCGGCGGGGTGGACTACCGGGAGATGGCGGTGCTGTTCCGGATCAACGCCCAGTCGCCGGTGGTCGAGCAGGCGCTGGCCGAGCGCGGGCATCCCGTATCTGGTCCGCGGCGGCGAGCGCTTCTACGAGCGGGCCGAGGTGCGGCAGGCGCTGCACGCGCTGCGCACCCAGGCCCGGGCGATGACCGAGCTGTCCGGCGGCGACGGGCCGCGAGGCCGTCGCCGAGGTCCAGGCGGTGCTCGGCGCGCTCGGCTGGACGCCGAAGCCGCCCGAGGGTGCCGGCGCGGTCCGCGAGCGCTGGGAGTCGCTGGCCGCGCTGGTCGCGGTGGCCGAGGACCTGGCGGACGCCTCCGACACCGCCCTGGACCTGCCCGGGGTCGTGGCCGAGCTCGACCGCCGCGCCGAGGCCCAGCACGTGCCGTCCGCCCAGGGGGTCACGGTGTCGACCCTGCACTCGGCCAAGGGCCTGGAGTGGGACGCGGTCGCGCTGTTCGGCATCCAGGAGGGTTCGCTGCCGTTCGTGCTCGCGACCCGGCCCGAGGAGGTGGCCGAGGAACGCCGACTGCTCTACGTCGGGCTGACCCGGGCCCGCGAGCACCTGCACGTGTCCTGGTCGCGCAGCCGCGGTGGTGGTCAGGCCACCCGCAAGCCGTCCCGGTTCCTCGATCCGGTGCTGCCCGCGGCGGTGCGCGGGGGCCGCCGCGACCGCGGGTCAGCGGCCGCGGAAGAAGGGCACGGTGCTGTCGGCCCACTGCCGCAGCTGCGGCCACGCCGCTGAACGACGCGGCCGAGCGCAAGATCGGCCGGCACAGCGACTGCCCGGCGACGTACGACGAGCGCACGCTGGCGCTGCTCAAGGAGTGGCGCAAGCAGCAGGCCGGCGAGGAGAAGGTGCCGGCGTTCTGCGTCTTCACCGACGCGACGCTGGTGGCGATCGCCGAGTCGCGCCCACCGACCAGCAGACCTTGATCAAGATCCCGGGCCTGGGCCAGTCCAAGGCTGACCAAGTACGGCGAGCAGGTGCTGGCGATCCTGGCCGCGCCGACGCCGCGCGACGCCCCGGCACTGAGTCGACGCCGATTCCGGATCGCGGCGAGAAAAGTTTGCCCGCGACATGTCCGTAAAAGCGATTGCGGTGCCTCTTGGTTGTCACATAACCTGAACCGGTGCCGTTGGATCCTCAGCGCGCACCGAGCAGATTCCCAGGCCAAGAGGTGGTGATGATCATGGAGATTCTCGAGTGCACCGCAGGTGCGATCGGCGCGTCGACCATGCGCGTCGCCGCCGCCATGCGTCCTGCCGCGCAGGATCACCAGACCCGTCTGCTGCCCACCGTCCGCACCCGCTCCCTGGCCGGAGTGGGCCTCTATGAGGATCAGGGCTCGGACAAGGGCTGGGGCGGTCAGCTGACCGACGCCAAGGACGCCATCAACGGCACCGACCCCACCTCCTTTCCGACCCGTATGGGACCACCACCTGCTAGTCCACCGGTGACATAACACCGCGACGACCCTCAGGCCGTGACTCCCAGACATCCGGGAATCACGGCCTTCGTGTTTCCCGGCCATCAACGAGCAGACAAGTTGGCCGAATCATGAACGAAACAGCACGAGACCTGATGGGTGCGATCGTGACTCCTGGGTGACGGGTCCCTCGGAGCTGGATGTGCGGAAGCTGCCGTGTCGGCTGGGCGACCCGGATCTCTGGTTCGCCGAGTCACCGGCTGACGTCGAGGCGGCGAAGGCGCTGTGCCGGGACTGCCCGCTGCAGCAGGCCTGCCTGACCGGCGCCCTGGAGCGGCACGAGCCGTGGGGCGTCTGGGGCGGTGAGCTGTTCATCGGCGGTGTCGTCGTGGCGCGCAAGCGGCCGCGGGGGCGTCCGCGCAAGCACCCGCTGCCGGAGCCGGTGGCGGCGTGACGTCCCGGCGGAGCGGGGAGCCTGATGGGGCCGGTCCCGGTGAGCCTGATGGTCCAGGCTTGCCGGACCGGGTCTTCCACGCCGTCCGGCTGTGGCTCGGCCGGGCCCTGTGGTGACGTCGCGCACGGCTCCGAGTCGTCCAGACCCTGCGGTCGCCCGAGCGGCCGCAGGATCTGAGCGACTCGGAGCGTCAGTCGCGGGTGTAGCCGGGGAGGAACTCCTCCAGCACCCGACCGAAGGCGGCCTTGACGCCGAGCTGGGACAGCACGGCCAGTCCGCCGAGCCAGACCCGGTGGATCAGCAGATAGCTCGGCGGCAGGTTGAGCCGCAGCCCGACGCCGCCGGAGCCCTGCACGTCGCGGACCCGGATGAACTGCTCGCGCATCCAGTCCCGGGAGAACTGGAACTCCTGCTCTGCGGCCGGTTCGACGAACGGCGCCAGGTACTCCATCAGGTCGTGGGCGTCGACGTCGTCGCCGACGAAACCCTCCACCTTGAGCTGGGCGTGCACCTGCTCGGCATCGCCGCGTTCGGCGACGCGCAGGATCCGGCCCATCGCGGAGGGTAGGCCGTCGGGCATCCGGGCGACCAGACCGAAGTCGACCACCCCGAGCCGCCCGTCGGCCAGCACCTTGAAGTTGCCGGGGTGCGGATCGGCGTGCAGCAGGCCGACGGTCTGCGGACCGGCGAACAGGAACCGGACGTACCTCAGACCGATCGCGTTCCGCTGCTCGACCGAGTCGTCCCGCACGGTGGACAGGGGGCGTCCCTCGATCCACTCGCTGACCATCACGCGTGAGGTCGAGGCGAGCACCGCCGGCACCACGAACTCCGGGTGGCCGGCGAAGCCAACGGCCGCCTGCTGCTGGTGGCCGGCCTCCAGGGTGTAGTCGAGCTCCTCGCCGATCCGAGCGGTCATCTCCTCGACCAGCGGCTTGACGTCCATGCCGCCGGCGAGCGGGGCGATCACCTTCGACAGCCGGCCGATCTGTCGCAGATCGGAGCGCAGGGCCTCGTCGGCGCCCGGATACTGCACCTTCACCGCCACCGACCGGCCGTCGCGCCAGACCCCCCGGTGGACCTGACCGATGGAGGCCGCGGCCGCCGGCCGCGGATCGAAGCTCGACCAGGTCCTGCTTCCAGCCGGCGCCCAGCTCGCGGGCCAGCACCGCGTGGACCCGCGAGGTCGGCATCGGGGGAGCCGAGTCCTGCAGCCGGGTCAGGTGCTCGCGGTACGGCTTCGCCATGTCCTCCGGCAGCACCGCCTCGAACAGACTCAGGGTCTGGCCGAACTTCATCGCGCCGCCCTTGAGCTCGCCCAGCACCTTGAACAGCTGCTGTGCGGCCCGCTCCTGCAGCTCGGCGTTCACCCGCTCGGCCGAGGAACCGCCGATGCGCTTGCCGAGGCCGAGGGTGGCACGGCCGGCGAAGCCGAGCGGCAGGGACGCGAGCCGGGCCCCGCGGCGCAGGCTGGATCGCGCCAGCGGGTCGTCGGTGTCGCTCATCTGGTGGGGCACTCCTGGGGTCTGCTGCGATCGAGTGGTGTCCGGGCCGATCGGTCACCATTCTGCGCGCGGGGACCAACAACATCCGCAGGCCGGATCGACCGACCAGACGCGTCGCTGCCAGGACCACGCATGGGGCCCGAGCTCCACGGTGGCCGATGTGGTCTCCACCGTACGCCCGGCGAGGTGGGACAGGGCCTGCGTCGTCACCAGAGCGGCCGCCCAGTCGGTGGCCAGCGGGTCCCAGTCGGCCCGGGTGCGGCAGAGCTGGGCCAGCATCCGGGGCCAGGCCGGATCGGCCCGCGTCCGAGCCAGGTCGCTGCAGCCCAGGCAGCTGGTCCGGCCCGGGAGGACGAGCGGGCCCACCACCGCACCCCGGGCCCGTGGTCGTACGAGCAGGTGCGGGTGGCCGGCCTGGGTGAGTCCCGTCGGTGATGGCCCGATCGACCTCGAGGCTGGTCGCGAGCACGATCGTCAGATCCACCGGGTCGACCGACGGGGTGGACCAGTGGTCGGCCGGCTGCACCCGGTCCCGACCCTGGGCCCAGCTCGCCCACGGTGAGCTGCGGTCGGGCTCGACCACACGAAGCGGCCGATGCCCGCCCGCGAGCAGCTGCTCGCCGATCCGCGTGCCGGCCGGGCCGAGTCCCACGAGCCGCAGGGTGAGCGCCTCCGGCCCCCTGATGGAGGGCGCCTGCAGCAGTCCGGCGCCGGCGAGAGTGGCGACGAGTGACTCCGCCCGTTCGACGGGTACGCCGAGGCGGGCCGCGACGTCGCGTGAGCTCCCCGAGCCGGTAGCGACCGTCCATCAGCTCCAGCAGTGCGTGCAGCGAGCCGTCCGGATCAGCGAGGACGACGGCGTCGGCGTCGTCGAACCCGAGCTGGAGGTCGTGGTCGTCGCGGCGCAACAGCGTCAGATGGGGCTGGAGCCGGAGCCGGTCGCCGAGGTCCGGCGCGCGGGGAGTGGAGGGTCTGCACGGCAGCCAGTGTGTGACCGCGCGGGTCGCCGTGGGGCGCTGTCCACAGCACGAGTTCGCCGGTCCGCCGGCACAGCCGCGCCGGGGAGCCACTGGGATGGCCCAGCCGTTCCCCGGCGCGTTCAGATCAGGTCCTGGACACCCGGCGGAGGATGCGTGCCCGGTTCAACCAGCGCAGGCAGGGCAGGAGGTCCGACGATCTGGGCCGTGCGTCAGCGTGTCTGACGCCTGGGCTCGTGCGTCAGGCCTTGCCGAGAATGCGGTTCAGGTTGGTGCCGCAGACCGGGACACTTGGCCTTGGCCATCCGGGTGCCCTTGTCGTTGACATGGACGTCGCCGCTTGCCTCGCGCTTCTCCTTGCACTTCACGCAGTAGAACTCGCCGCTGTAGGTCTCCGCCATGATGTCTCCTTGCTCGTCGGCCGGGCTTCGATGGTCGCGACGACCGGTTGGTCGTCTGCTCAGCCCTCGGTCGCCGGTTACTTTACGACAGGTGGTGGCGTACGGGACCTGAGCACGCCGCCGGAAGGACGAAACCTCCAGGAACATCGGTGCCGCTTGCCTTCCCCTGCGAGCGGTCCGACCATCTGGAGGTTTCGTGGTGTCGACCGTAACCGTCCGTTCGGGTCGGCGTCAATCGCGGACCGCTGGTGCACGCAGCGTCATCCACCGCCTGTGGACAACGGTGTGGACAGCTTGTGAGCAAGCCCGACCTCGGTGTGGACCACTGCCGTCCACGCCGTGTTGGCCCGCTCGTCACCGTGTGGAAACCTCGTACCGAAGGCTGTGGTGAGCAGAGGGCCGAGGCCAGGAGCGGGGGAGCGTAGGTGAGCGAGCAGCGAGCGGGATCGGCCGGGCCACGGCCGCTGGTCGAGGTCCGCCGCAGCAGTCGCCGCAAGCGGACGGTGACCGCCTACCGGGAACGGGACACCATCGTGGTGCTGTTGCCGGCTCGGATGTCGGCGCAGGAGGAGCGGGGGTCGGTGGACCAGATGGTCCGTCGGGTCCTCGCCCGCGAGGCGCGGGCGGCCGGACCGCGCGGTGACGACGAGCTCGCCGCTCGGGCGGCGGCGTTGGTCGCGGAGTACCTGGATGAGGTGTCGCCTCCGTCGTCGGTCAGCCTGGGTCGGCAACCAACAGCATCGGTGGGGTTCGTGCACCCCGAGCACCGGCACGATCAGGCTGTCCGACCGCCTGCGCCGGCTCCCCGGTTGGGTGGTCGACTACGTCCTGGTGCACGAGCTCGCGCACCTGGTCGAACCGACCCACTCGGCGCGGTTCTGGTCACTGGTGGCCCGCTACCCGCAGGCCGAGCGCGCGCGCGGCTATCTGGAGGGTTACCAGGCGGCCGGCGGCTCGAGTGCCGACCCGACCGACCAACCCGCCGACGACGTGGTCGACTGATCCGGGCGTCCGATCCCGACTGCCCCGCCGAGCTCGACTGCCCGGCCGGGGTCGCCGACGCGGCGGCTACAGCCGGTGTGGTCGCCGCAGCGCCGCCGGGAGGTAGGCCGCCCCCGGTGCGTCACTCGACCGGGCCACCACGTCCCCGGGATTGGAGATCCGGCAGCGCTGCAACGACAGGCAGCCGCAGCCGATGCAGGAGTCCAGCCCGTCCCGCAGCGCCTGCAGCGCGGCGATCTGCTCGTCCAACCGGCGCTGCCAGTGCCGGGAGATCCGCGACCAGTCGGCCCGGTTGGGCGTGCGGCCGGCCGGCAGCAGGTCCAGCTGCTCGCGAACCTCCTGCAGGCTGAGCCCGATGTTCCGGGCGGCCCGGATGAACGCCAGCCGGCGCAGGACGCTGCGGTGGTATCGCCGCTGCCCGCCGCCGGTGCGCCGGGCCGCGATCAGGCCCTCGCGCTCGTAGAAGCGCAGCGCCGACGTCGCGAACCCGCTGCGCGCGCTCGCCTCGCCGACGGTCAGCTCGTCGGTGGCGTCCATCGGACTCCCCATCTTGACTTCATCTTGACTTCAAGTTGAAACCTATCGGAATGACGAACGATGCCCCTGTAGCCCTGATCACCGGTGCCTCCGCCGGGCTGGGCCTGGCCCTGGCCAGGGCCCTGGCCGCCCGCGGCTGGCGCCTCGTCCTGGATGCCCGCGGCGAGCCCGCCCTCCGCGCCGTGCAGGCCGAGCTCTCCCCGGCCGCCACGGCGGTGGCCGGAGACGTCAGCGATCCGCGGCACCGCCATGAGCTGCTCGACGCGGTGAGCGGCCTGGGCCGGCTCGATCTGCTGGTGAACAACGCCAGCGAGCCGGGCCGAGCCCGCTGCCGCCGCTGGAGCGGCTCGATCCGCAGGCGCTGGAACGCATCTACCGGGTGAACGCCGTGGCCCCGATCGCCCTGGTCCAGGCGCTGCTGCCGCTGCTGACGGCCGGCCGGGGCGCCGTTCTGAACATCAGCTCGGACGCCGCCGTCGAGGCCTACCCCGGCTGGGGCGGCTACGGATCGTCCAAGGCAGCCCTGGACCACCTCGGCGCCGTCCTGGCCGTGGAGCGACCCGAACTCGGCGTGTACGCCGTGGACCCCGGTGACCTGCGCACGGCCATGCACCAGCGGGCCTTCCCGGGCGAGGACATCTCCGACCGGCCGGAGCCGGAGACCGCCGTCCCGGCCCTGCTGCACCTGATCGACACCCGGCCCGCGAGCGGGCGCTACCGGGCCGCCGAGCTTCCTGCCGGTGGGGGTGTGACATGACCATCCTGACCGAGTCACCGACCACCGTCTTCCACCCCTCCCGCGGGCGGTTTCGCGCCGGCACCGGCCGAGGCCGCGCGGGCGCCGCCGCGGGACGCGGTCCGGCTGCTCGTGGCCGAGCCGGGCGGCATCAGCCACGCCACCTTCCGCGACCTGCCGCAGCACCTGCGCGCCGGGGACGTGGTGGTGGTGAACAACTCGGCCACCGTCGCGCGGAGAGATCGACGCCGTCGGTCCGGGCGGGCCGGTCGTGCTGCACCTCGCCACTCCGC
>CAVXBJ010000004.1:0-6094 GCA_963759915.1 uncultured Actinomycetota bacterium
GGTCGTCCGACGGACCCACCCTCCGTTCTCGCTCGGGAACCAGCCTCTTGCACGGGTTGCAACCAGGGCCAGGGGCACAAGATAGAGAGAGAGCCGGAGGCTGGTGGGCGGTAGGGTCGTGCTCGGTGTGCCGGGAAGTCTGGTCGGCGTCCTGCTCTCGACCCCTCAGGGAGTCACCATGGCCGGCGAACGCCCCCGCGTCGTCCTGTTCGATCGCAACCCCGACGACGCCGACACCATCGCCGTCTCCGACGTGCTGCGACTGGAGACCGTCGGCGGCGCCCTGATGTTGATCGCGGCCGTGGTCGCGGTGCTCTGGGCCAATCTGGGTCGGCCAGCTACCAGGCGGTGCTGCACCTGCCGCTGGGACCGCTCGACCTCGAGCACTGGGCGGCGGACGGGCTGCTGGCCATCTTCTTCTTCGTGGCCGGACTGGAGCTCAAGCGGGAGCTGACCGTCGGCGCCCTCGGCGAGCCGGCCGAGGCGCTGGTCCCGATCGTCGCGGCCCTGTGCGGCATGGTGGTGCCCGCCTGATCTACACCGGGGATCAACCTGGCGCTGCCCGACGGCCGGCCGCAGGGGTGGGCCATCCCGATGGCCACCGACATCGCCTTCGCCCTGGCGATCCTGGGGCTGGTGGGATCCAAGCTGCCCACCGCCCTGCGCGCCTTCCTGCTCACCCTGGCCATCGTCGACGACCTCGGCTCGATCACCGTGATCGCGATCTTCTTCTCCCACGGCTTCTCCCTGCTGTGGTTCCTCGGCGCCCTGGTCTGCGCGGCGCTGTGGGCGCTGCTGCAGTGGCGGCGGATCTCCGGGTGGTACCTCTACCTGCCGCTCGGGGTGCTGTGCTGGTGGTGCATGTTCAGCAGCGGCATCCACGCCACCGTGGCCGGGGTGCTGCTCGGTCTGCTGACCTCCTCGTCGATGAGGAGGGGCCCCTCGTACGTCGACCGCTGGGAGCACCGGTGGCGGCCCGTCTCCGCCGGCTTCGCCGTCCCGGTCTTCGCGCTCTTCGCCGCCGGGGTGCCGGTGTCGCTGGAGAAGCTCGGCGCCGTGTTCACCGAACCCGTCGGCCTCGGGGTGGTCCTCGGGCTGATCCTGGGCAAGGTGCTCGGCATCCTCGGAGGTTCGTGGCTGACGGCCAAGCTCACCCGCGCGGAGCTGGCCGGCGACCTCCGCTGGAGCGAGATCGCCTCCGTCTCGCTCCTGGCCGGCGTCGGTTTCACCGTGGCCCTGTTGATCGGCGACCTCGCCTTCGAGGGGGACGAGGCGATGCAGGAGGTGGCCAAGACCGCCGTCCTGGTCGGGTCGGTGATCGCCGCCGCGCTCGCCGCGGTGTCCCTGCGGCGGCGTACCCGGGCCCGACTCCGGGACTGAAGGCGACCCGACTGCACGGTGCACTCGTGGTCGACCGTTAGGCTCGGGGCCGGAGAGAGAGGAGATCGTCGTGGCAGACCGCAAGATCGCAGACTTGATCACGGACATTCGGGGTGACGCCCAGCTGCTGATCAGCGACCAGCTCGAGCTGGCCAAGTCCGAGCTGACCCCGGCCGCCAAGAACGCCGGCATCGGTGGTGGGCTGTTCGGGCTGCGGGCTACTTCGGCATCAATGCCGCGACCCTCCTCTACGTGGCCGCGGCCTTCGGCCTGGCCGCCCTCGGCCTGCCCTACTGGGCCGCGTTCTTGATCGTGGCCGGGGTCCTGCTCGTGATCGCCGCGATCACCGGTCTGATCGGCTACAGCCGGATCAAGAAGGTCAAGGCGCCGGAGAAGACGATCGCCAACGCTCAGGCCCTGGTCTCCGAGCTCAGCACCGCCGTCAACCGGGCCACCGCCGCCGCCAGCGCGCCGCGGATCGAGGGCACCGTGGTCAACGACAAGAAGGCGCTCCGCTAGCTCGGGGGACGAACGCGACCCGAGCGAGGGCTGGTGCGGCGCCGCGGACGAGCGGCCGCGGCGGACGGCTCGGTGCGCGCGGTCCTGATCGAGGGCCCCTGGCGGCACCGCGACCTCACCGCCAACGGCATCCGGTTCCATCTCGCCACGGGTGAGCGGTTCACCCGGGACCGCCCACTGGTGCTGCTGCTGCACGGCTTCGGTGAGTTCTGGTGGGCCTGGCGGCACCAGCTGCCGGTCCTCGACCAGGCCGGGCTGAGCGTCGCCGCCCTGGATCTGCGGGGGTACGGCGCCACCGACAAGACCCCCCGCGGCTACCGCCAGGCGGTCACCGGCACCGACATCTCGGCCGTCATCCGCAGCCTCGGCTACTCCTCCGCGTACGTCATCGGCCACGACTGGGGTGGCGTGGCCGCCTGGTCCACCTACGCGTACGCCCCGGAGCAGGTCGACGGGCTCGCGATCGTCGCCGCCCCGCACCCGCTGCGGTTCCCGTGGCCCTCGATGGGCCCGGGCCTGGCGTGGTTCCAGCTGCCGATCCTGCCCGAGCGCGTGATCATGGCCCGCGACGGCGCGTACGTCGAGTGGCTGCTGCGACGTCGGACGGCCCCGGGCTCGGCATTCCCGTCGACGGCGGACGCGCGACACTACCGGCAGGCCCTGCGGCTGTGGCCCAGTCCGCACTGTGCCCTGGAGTACCTGCGGATGTTCGGCCGCGACCAGCTCCGCTCAGCGGGCCGGGACTACCGGCGGGCGCTGCAGGCTCCCGTACGGGTGCCTGTGCTGACCGTGCGCGGCGCGTCGGACCGGCTGCTGCCGGCCCCGGACATGCTGCCGCCCGCTCCGTACGCGCCGACCGAGCACCGGCACGTCGAGATCCCCGGCGCCGGGCACCTGCCGCACGAGGAGGCTCCGGACGCCGTGACGGCGGCGCTGCTGGACTGGCTGCCGGCCTGATCAGGCCCTGGGTCCCGGCACCGTCCCGATCTCATCCGCCGAGATGCCGGCGGCCCGCATCTCGGCCACCAGCTGGCGGCACTCGGCGACGAGGTTGAATCGCGCCCGCGCGTTCAGGGCCCTCCCCTTCGGCGTGTTGAACAGGTCCCGGCCGGACAGGTCGCGCAGCACCCGGAACCGTCCGCGGACGAAGTCCAGCCGCGGCACGGCGGCGTACTCCTCGGTGACCTGGGCGACGTAGCGCGCGTACGCCTCCGGCGGGGACCCGAGGACGGCCAGGTCGGCGTCGCAGAGCAGCTCGCCGTTGGGGTCGCGCGAGCCCGGCACGTGGGTCGCGGTCAACCGGACCAGCCGCGAGACCTCGTTCAGGTCCTCCACCTCGAGCCCGGTACGGCTGAGCTCCCGCACGCTGAGCCGGGCCGACCCCTCCTCGTTGGTGAGCTCGCGGAACGGGATGTCGTAGATGGCGTCGTGGTAGAACGCGGCGAGCCGGACCAGGAACAGGTCGTGGGCCTCCGTCGCGAACTCGTCGATGTGGGCGAGCACCGAGGCGAGGTGCTCCGTGCCGTGGTAGCGCCGGTGCGGCTCGGCGTAGCGCGCGATCACCCGGGCCCCGGTCTCGGCCTGGTTGACCAACGTGGCGTCCCAGATCGCCTGCAGGTCGGCTGTGTCGCTGGTCAGGCCTGGGATGTCGCTGGTGGGCCCCGGGGTGTCGCTGGTGGGCCCCGGGGTGCTGCTGGTGGGCCCTGGGGTGTTGCTAGTGGGCATCGTGTCCTCGTCCATGTGCTCGGTCGGTCAGGTAGCGGGGCGGGATGTCGAACCGACGCTCAGCGTCCCACGGGCGCTGCCACCCGGCGAGGTCGAGGACCCCGTCGAGCAGGTGGGCGGTGAGGCCCCAGATCAGGTGGTCGGCGACGTCGAAGCCGGGACCGGCGTACCCGGAGGGATGGCGCACGAGGCCTCGGTTCGCCGGGTCGGTCAGGTCGGCCACGGGCACCACGAGCACCGAGGCGACCTCGCGCGGGTCGGCGGCGCCGACCGGGCTGCGGCGGCGCCACCAACCGACCACGGCGGTCACGTCGAAGCCGCTGACCGCCACGTGCGCGGCCGGGAGCGCGCCGATCGGCTCGATCCCACCGACGTCCACCCCGGTCTCCTCGTGCGCCTCCCGGATCGCGGTGGCGATCAGGTCGGCGTCCCCGGGGTCGCTGGCCCCGCCGGGGAAGGCGATCTGGCCCGCGTGGGTCCGCAGCGTCGCCGACCGTTCGACGAACAGGATCTCCGGGCCCTGCGCCCCGGCTCCGATCAGCACCAGCACCGCCGCAGCCCGGGCACCGGCGCCCGGGCGGAGGGCGACCGCCCGCTGCAGCCGCTCGTCATCGAGCAACGCGGTGTCGAGCGGGCGCAACCAGTCGGGCAGCTCGCCGACGGCGCGCCGGCTGGCAGCGGACGAGGGGCTGGCAGCGGACGAGGGGCTGGCAGCGGACGGGGGTTTGATCGAGGACGGGGGCTCCGACGTCATCCGCGCGGCTCGCGGACGAGCTTCGCGGCTTTGACCGGGTCGGTCTCGCCCTCGCCGAACGACGGACACCAGCGCGCCACCGGGCAGGCGCCGCACGCCGGGTTGCGGGCGTGACAGCGACGCCGACCGTGCCAGATCACGTGGTGACAGAGCAGTGTCCAGTCCTTGCGGGGGAACAGGGCACCGACCTCGGTCTCGACCTGCTCGGGCTCCAGCGAGGCCGTCCAACCGAAACGCCGGGCCAGGCGACCGAAGTGGGTGTCGACCGTGATGCCCGGAACGCCGAAGGCGTTGCCCAGCACCACGTTCGCCGTCTTGCGACCGACGCCGGGCAGCGTCACCAGCTGGGCGAGCCGGCCGGGCACCACCCCGCCGAAATCCTGCACCAGCGCCGCGCCCAGCTTCAGCAGGGTGTCGGTCTTGGCCCGGAAGAAGCCCACAGGTTTCAGCAGCCCTCCAGCTCCAGCCGATCCGCCGCCGCGTACGCCGCCGGCGTCGGATAGCGCGCGAACAGGATCGGGGTGATCGTGTTGACCCGTTTGTCGGTGGTCTGCGCGGACAAGATCGTGGCGACCAGGAGCTCCAACGGGGTGGTGAAGTCGAGCTCGCAGCGGGCGTCGGGATAGGTCTCGTGCAGGGTCCGGTTGATCGTCCGCGCGCGCCGGACCAGGGCGGTCCGCGAGACGTCCATGGTGCTGGGCAGGACGTCCACCGCGGCTGCCGCCTCGGTGTCCACCGCCGGCTTCGCCGTGGCGGTGGGACGTGCAGCTCGGGCCATACCGGCCAGCCTAGGGCCCGGTGGTGACATCGGTCCGCCTGGTGGAAGTGGCCGTTCGACGTGGACCTGCAGTGTGACCCGTGACACAGGCGGTAGGTTCGACGGTAGCGTTACGCCGACAATCGCAGACAGCAGGAGGACGTGTGGATCCGGAGGTCTTGAAGAAGGCTCCGCTCTTTGCCGGACTCGAGGACGAAGCCGCCTCGGCCCTTGCTGCCGCCATGGGCACCGTCAAGCTCAACCGGGGCGAGGTGCTCTTCCACGAGGGCGACAAGGAAGACCGGCTGTACGTGGTGGTGAGCGGCAAGATCAAGCCGGGCCGGAGCGGCTCGGCCGGTCGGGAGAACCTGCTGGCCATCCTCGGACCGGGGCAGATGTTGGTACTGTCGCTGTTCGATCCCGGCCCGCGATCGTCCACGGGCCACGGCCGTGACGGCGTGCGAGATCCGGACCCTGGAGCACGACGAGCTGATGGGCTGGCTGGGCGGTCGACCGGAGGTCGCCCTCGGACTGCTGGGCCAGCTCGCCGCCCGGTTGCGTCGAGCCAACGACGTGGTCGCCGACCTGGTCTTCTCCGACGTGCCCGGTCGGGTGGCCAAGCAGCTGCTGGAGCTCGCCCGCCGGTTCGGTGATCGACGCGAGGACGGCATCCACGTCCACCACGACCTGACCCAGGAGGAGCTCGCCCAGCTGGTCGGTGCCTCCCGTGAGACCGTCAACAAGGCTCTGGCCGACTTCGCCGCCCGCGGTTGGATCCGGCTGGAGCCCCGCTCGGTCACCATCCTGGACGCCGAGCGGGTGGAGCGCCGCGCCCGCTGACGCTGGGCGATCCGCCGTAGGACGCGAACGACCGCGGCGCCCCCGTCCCCTGGGGTGCACCGCGGTCGCGGATCGGTGAGCGACGATCAGGCCGACCCGAGGGTCACCTTCACCGTCTT
>CAVXBJ010000005.1:0-35855 GCA_963759915.1 uncultured Actinomycetota bacterium
CTGCGGCGGCTTCTCCACCTCAGGATCCGACGCCGGCAGCGAGAGCGACGGCGGCACGCTCACCTTCACCACCTGGGGCACCGACAGCGAGCTGGCCGGCTTCAAGAAGGCCATCGACGGCTTCCAGGCCGCCAACCCCGGCTCCACGGTGACGCTGAACGCGGTCCCGTACGAGCAGATGTTCACCAACATCGACGCCCAGCTGCAGGCCGGCAACCCGCCCGACGTGTTCCGCGTCCCCTACTACACCTTCGGCGCGTACGCCGGGCGCGACCAGCTGCTCGACCTCAGCAGCCACCTGCCCGGCGACTTCGCCGACCGGTTCACCCCGCAGGCGTGGGCGGCCGTGCAGAACAGCGGCAAGCCGTTCGGCGTGCCGCACCACACCGACACGTCGGTGATCCTCTACAACAAGGACGCGCTCGACGTCCGCCGGGGTGAAGAGCGTGCCGACCACGCTGGAGGAGGCGTGGACCTGGGACGAGTTCGCCCAGCTCGCCGAGACCCTGCGCAAGAGCCTGCCGAGCAGCAAGTACCCGTTCGCCTACAACTGGCAGGGCAACGGCGTCACCCGCTGGCTCAGCTGGCTGTTCGAGGCCGACGGCCGCTTCCTGGCCGAGGACCTGATCGCGCCGGCCATCGACTCCGACGCCGGCCGGCAGGCGGTCGAGTTCACCTCCAGCTTCTTCGCCAAGAACTTCGTGCCGAAGAACAACTCGGTCAAGTCGACCACCTACGCCGCCGACACCTGGTACGCCCAGACCGCCGCCATGACCTTCGGTGGCGCCTTCCTCATCCCGGACGCCGACTCCACCCTGGACTTCGAGTGGGGGGCGACGTTCTCGCCGCGCAAGGTCCGCTCCGCCGGCGACTTCGGCGGCAACGCGCTGGTGGCCACCAAGGCCACCGCCAAGCCGGAGCTGGCCGCCAAGTTCCTCGACTTCGTCACGACCGAGGGGCCGATGCGCGACTTCTGCGCCTCCTCCTCGCTGTTGCCGACGCGCAAGGACCTGGTCGCCAAGGGCATCGAGTTCGCCGTCCGTCCCGAGCTGTCGCCGGTGTTCGTCGGGCAGGCCTCGACGGTCAAGGCAGAGGACTCCAGCCAGGTCGCCTCGCCGAACATGTCGAAGATCATCACCGTGCTCAAGGACCAGCTCGAGCAGGCGTTCGTCGGCGGCCAGAGACGTCGACGACCACCGTGCAGGGGCTGTCCAACGGCATCGCGGCGGCCACCGCGTCGTGAGAGCAGCGCGGTGAGCGTACGGTCACTGTCCGCGGCGCGGACCCGGGAGTCCGTGGCCGCGTACGCGTTCCTGAGTCCCAACCTGCTGCTGCTCGGCCTGTTCGTGTTCGTGCCGCTGGTCGGCACGGTCGTGATCAGCCTGCAGAAGACCGACGGGTTCGGGTCGGGGACCTTCGTGGGGGCGGACAACTACCTCCGCCTGGTCGAGCGACCCGCTGTTCTGGCGCTCGGCGGCCAACACGGTGCTGTTCACCGCTGCTGGTCACGCCGATCTCGATGGGGTCTGGGACTGCTCGCGGCCGTGCTGTTGAACTCGGTGCTGCCGGCGCGGCCGGCCCTGCGGTCGGCGGTGATCGTGCCGATGGCGATCTCCGGGGTGGCCACCGCCCTGATGGGGTTGTTGATCTTCGACGAGAACAGCGGTCTGATCAACCTGCTGTTCCGCTCGGTGGGGCTGCCGGGCGTCAGCTGGCAGTCCGGGGGAGCGGCCGCCTTCGCGTCGGTGGTGCTGGTCACGCTGTGGTGGCGGGTCGGCTTCAACATGTTGATCTACCTGGCCGGCCTGCAGGGCGTCAGCCCCGACGTCTACGAGGCGGGACGGCTGGACGGGGCGAGCACCTGGCAGCTGTTCCGGCACCTGACCGTGCCGCTGGTCGGGCCGTCGTCGTTCTTCCTGTTGATCATGAACGTGATCTACTCCTTCCAGGTGTTCGACCTGGTGTTCGTGATGACCGGCGGTGGCCCGGAGAACGCCACCTCGGTGCTGGTCACGTACGCGTACGACAACGGGTTCGTCACCCGGGATCAGGGGTACGCCGCCGCCCTCGGGCTGGTGCTGCTGTTGATCATGCTCGCCTTCACCGCCGTGCAGTGGCGGATCAGCCGAACAAGGGATCTGGTCGGATGAGCCAACGCGTCGCCGTGGACACCTCGGCCACCGGCCCCGTCACCCCGACCGCCGGCCGCCCGCGACGGCACGCGGGCTGCACACCCGCCGTCGCCGTCAGCGCGCCGGGATCGCGCTGTCCGCCTCGTGCTGGCCCTCGGCATGTGCGCGGTGCTGCTGTTCCCGCTCTACTGGATGGTCGTGGTGGCGCTCTCCTCGCGGGCCGAGCTGCTCGGCGGCACGCTCCGCCTGTGGCCGCGGGAGCTCACCCTGGACAACGTCGAGCGGGTGTTCGCGTCGTTCCCGGTGCTCACCTGGTTCGGCAACTCGGTGGCCATCTCGCTGACCGTGTCGCTGCTCACCGTGACGGTGAACCTGATGGCCGGGTTACGCGTTCGCCCATCTGCGCTTCCGTGGCTCGAACGTGCTGTTCCTGCTCTGCCTGTCCACCATGATGCTGCCGGTCCAGGTGATCATGGTCGCGCTGTTCGAGCTGGTCACCGGGATGGGCCTGTACGGCAGCTACTGGGCCGTCATCCTGCCGTCCGCCGCCTCGGCGTTCGGCATCTTCCTGGCCCGGCAGTTCATCCTGGCCATCCCGCGCGATCTGATCGAGGCGGCGCGACTGGACGGGGCGGGGAACTGGTCGGTCTTCACCCGGATCGTGCTGCCGCTGTCCAAGCCGCTGATCGCGGTGCTGTTCTTCATGAGCCTGCTGCAGTCCTGGAACGACTTCGCCTGGCCGCTGATCGCGCTGAAGCAGAACGAGCTGTTCACGCTGCCGATCGGTCTGCTCTACCTGCAGGGCCAGTTCGGCTCCGACTACGGCGGCACCATGGCGTTCGCGCTGATCAACGTGGCCCCGATGGTGGCGATCTTCCTGATCTTCCAGCGCTACTTCATCCAGGGGTTCGCGCGGAGCGGGATCCGCTGATCGCCGGGCTCGGGCCACCAGGTAGCGTCGGCGGTCAGCCAAAGGAGGCTCACATGACCGTCGTACTCGCCCTTCGCTGCGCGGACGGACTCGTTCTCGCCGCCGACTCCCAGATCACCGACAGCGCCCGCGGACTCAGCTACCCGTCGCAGAAGCTGCACCCCTTCGGCGCCACCGGCGCCTGGGGCGGCAGCGGCGCCCGCGCCGTGCTGACCGAGGTGGAGAAGACCTTCGACGAGAAGCCGCACCGGGCATCCTGGTCGGCAGCGAGGACGTCAGCCGCGAGGTGCAGGAGATCGTGGTGCCCCTGCTGCGGCACCACTACGACAGCTTCATCGCCGAGGTGCCGGGGGAGAAGCAGGGCGGGTCCACGCCGGCGACGTACGTGCTGGTGGCCGGGTACGCCGGCGACACCCCGTTCATCGTCGACATCGATCCGCACGGTCTGATCGGCCGGTACGAGGAGGTGGGCTTCCACGCCATCGGCAGCGGCTCGGCCATGGCCCAGCAGGCCGGCGCCTTGCTGGCGCACTTCTCGATGACCGAGCGGGACGTCGACCACGGCGTGCTCGTCGCCGTCCGGGTGCTCGATGCGTTGCGCACCACGTCACCGAGCGTGGGCGGTCCGGTCGACGTCTACCGGATCACCCCCGAGGCAGCGGAGCCGCTCTCGGAGCGCGACATCGCCAAGGTCCGCAAGCGGGTCGTGCGCTGGCAGGAAGGCGGAGAACGACCTGCTGGACAAGCTGCCCAAGGACTGAGCCCGGGCCCGGACGCGTCAGGCGGGGCCGTAGTCCAGGTGCACGACCCCGTTGGCGTACACGTGGCTGTCCTAGCAGCTGCAGCTTCGTGGCGTCGACGCCGTCGGCCCAGAGCCGCTGGCCGGCGCCGACCGCGATCGGGAAAGACGAACAGGTGCAGGTGGTCGACCAGTCCGTCGGCGAGCATCGCCCGGACCAGAGTGCCACTGCCGGAGACGTAGATGACGCCGTCGGTGTCGTCCTTGAGCCGCTGGATCGCCGCCGCGTCGTAGCCGCCGAGACGGACCGACGGCCCCCACTCCACCCCGGGCTCCTGGGTGCCGACCACGTACTTGGTGGTGTCGTTGAAGAACGGTGCCCCCGGGTCGTCCTCGACCGTGCGGGTCGACCAGGCCGGCGCGAACATCTCGTACGTCGTCCGCCCGAGCAGGATGGCGGTGGCCGCTCCGGTGACGGCGGCCAGCGTCTCACCCATGGCCGGGTCGAAACCGAACTCGGCCGTCCAGGCGGGGTTCTCGAAGACCCCGTCGAGGGCGACGAACTCGTGCACGGCGATGGTGCCCATCTCTGACCTCCGGACTGGTGCTCAGTGGCTGGCGACAGCGGGGTGTCGCCCGACTGCCAGTGGATAGTGTCTCCTATGCCCTCTTCGGACTCCGCCGACCTGCTCCAGCGCCTCACCGCCATCGACACCACCTCGCTGAAGGACGCCGGGCCCGGCGTTGCGGGTGCTGCCCGCGGCGCTGCGACCGATCCGGACCGGGCGTACGGCTGCTGGGTCGGGCGCTCACGGTCGACGCGCGCGAGGATCTGATGCCGGTGCTGGCCGGGTCTGGCCCAGGCCGGGCCCGGTGACGTCCTGGTCATCGCCGGCCATCCCGACCACGCGGTGGCCGGTGAGCTGTTCGCCACCGAGGCGCTGCGACGCGGGGTGGCCGGCTTCGTCATCGACGGGCGGTGCCGGGACAGCCGGATGCTCGCCGGTCTGGACCTGCCCGTGTTCGCCCGCGGGGTGGCGCCGTCCGCCTGCCCGGCCCGGGCCGTGCCGGTGATCCAGGTGCCGCTGCGTGATCGGCGACGTCACCGTCCGGCCGGGGGACCTGGTGCTGGGCGACGACGACGGCCTCGTGGTGGGCAGCGAGGACGAGGTGCGCGAGGCCATCGACGGGGCCGAGGCGATCCAGCAGCGCGAGGGCGCGCTGCGGGCGGCGATCGAAGGTGGCGAGTCCCTGTTCGATCACCTGAACTACGACGAGCACGTCGCCGCGCTCCGCGACGGCCGGGACAGCAAGCTGAACTTCTCGTGACCGCCGGCAGCTCGGACGACGACCCGTGCGGTCGTCGGCTACGCGAACCGGATGAGCCGGGTGCAGCCGTCGGCCATCCGCGAGCTGCTGCGGCTCGGCACCGATCCCGACATCATCTCCTTCGGGGGCGGCTATCCCGACCCGGCGCTGTTCCCGATCGAGGAGCTGCGCCAGGTGTACGCCGACCTGCTCACCCGGACCCACGCCGCGGCGCTGCAGTACACGGCCTCCAACGGTCTGCCGCAGCTGCGGGCCCAGGTCGCCGAGCGGCTCACCCGGGACGGGATGCCGGCGACCGCCGACGACGTGCTGATCATCCAGGGCGGTCAGCAGGGTCTCGACCTGGCCGCGAAGCTGGTGATCAACTCCGGCGACGTGATCATCACCGAGAACCCCACCTTCCTGGGCGCGCTGATCGCCTTCGCCCCGACCGAGCCGCGGTATGCGCCGGTGCGCTCCGACGCGGACGGGATGGACACCGACCATCTCGGCCGAGGTGCTGGCCGCCCACCCGGACGCGAAGATGATCTACGTCGTGCCGGACTTCGCCAACCCGAGCGGTACGACGATGAGCCTGCCGCGCCGCCGCCGGTTGATCGAGCTGGCGAACGCGTACGGGGTGCTGGTGCTGGAGGACACGCCGTACCGGCCGTTGCGCTACGAGGGGGAATCCCTGCCCACGTTGAAGAGTCTGGACACCGAGGGACGGGTGCTGCACCTCGGCAGCTTCTCCAAGATCCTCGCGCCGGGGATGCGGCTGGGCTGGGCGACGGCGAGCCCGGAGATCCTGGAGCGGATCGCGCTGCTGAAGCTCGCCGCGGACACCCAGAACAGCACGCTCAACATGGCGGCGACCTCGGCCTACCTCGAGCGGTACGACATCGACGCCCACATCGCCGACGCGCTCCCGATCTACCGGCACAAGCGCGATCTGATGCTGGCCACCATGGCGGAGACGTTCCCGGACAGCGTCGAGTTCACCCGGCCCGACGGTGGTCTGTTCATCTGGCTGACCTTCCCGGACGGCTTCGACGCCGGCGCCTTCATGGCCGAGGTCCTGCTGCCGGAGGCGAAGGTCGCGTACGTGCCCGGGGCGACGTTCTTCCCCGTCCACCAGCAGCCGCAGCACGCCCGGGTCAGCTTCTCCGGCGTACCGGACGAGCGGCTGGTGCACGGCATCACCGCGCTGGGTCGGCTGTTGAGCAGAGAGCTCGGCTGAGCCCCGCCCGACCGAGCGGTGTTTCGGATTGGGACCGGGCGGGTACAACGGACGGCGCGGCGTTCTCACCGATCCGGACGTCGTAGGGGAGTCTGACCATGCTGGTGATCTTCGGGATCCGCGTGTCCGAGGACGTGCTCGGCGTCCTCCGCTACGTGTGTGAGACGTGCGGGAACGAGGCCGCCCACCGGGTGCTGCGGCGCCGCCGCCGGTTCACCCTGTTCTTCATCCCGCTGTTCTCGGTCGGCACCCAGTACGTCGACGTCTGCACCTGGTGCGCGCGCGCCCGCGAGCTGACCCAGCAGCAGGCCGAGCAGGCCACCCGCGAGCTGCGCTGAACGCCGACGAGAGGTTCGCCGCGAAGATCAGGCCGACAGGGCGCTCGGGAACCGGGTCTCGAAGTCGAGGATGTTGACCCACTCGGGCACGATCCTGATCCGCGCCATCGGCTTCCCGCGCAGCGAGTCCGCCCAGGCCCGGCCCTGCTCGGCCCCGAAGTAGCGCTCGGCCGACCGGGCGTACTCGTCGGTGACGTCGTCCTCTCTCGTCACCTCGGCAGACCCCCGCAGGAACAAGGCGTGGTACGGGAACGTCGACGAGTCGATCGTGATGGCTACCGCGGGATGGGCCTCCAGTGCACTGATCTTGGGCGCCTTGATCGGGCAACCCAGCGTGAGGGCGACACCGTCCCAGTGGAACCAGATGGGCACCACACGGGGTGTCCCGTCGAACCAGGTGTAGGCCAATCGGGCCGGCACGGTGGAGGCCAGCAGCTCCACCGCGACCGGGTCCTCCAGCAGCGCCTGCGTGTCGGCATTCGCGGTCATCATCGACTCCGTCCCCGAGAACTCGCTGTCGACGGTACTCCCGTGCTCTGGTCGTGTCGACAGGTTCGGCGAGTAACCCGTTCGCCCGGCCTCAGAGCCCGCCGGAGCGGCTGGCGGCGGATCGTTGGATGACCTCATCCCCGAGGTCGGGGATCTGGTCCTCCGATGACGGCGTGGGTCGGCGCAGCAGCGCGGCCCCGACCGCCAGCAACACGATCGCCACCATCGCCGTGTTGTGCGCGTACTTCGCCTGCGCCGTGACCTCGCCGATCATCGGGTCGTAGGTGAAGGCCAGGGCGGCGGTCAGGAACAGCGGTGTGGCGCCGATGATCGCGACGTGGGTGGCACTCCAGCGTCGGGTCCGGGAAGTGCGGGCCACCAGGATCCCGGCGATCGCCAGCACCACCACCGAGCCCGCGAAGCCCCGCCACGTCTGCGGCATCACGTGGTAGGCCGCACCGAGCACCAGTGCGACGAGCGCGGTGACCCCCAGACCGGTCCCCGCGGTGTCCCGTCGCGGGTCGGACCCGCCGTCCGCGTATCACCGCGGCCACGATCAGGGCCACCACGACGAGGCCGGTGCCGACCAGCTGCCCGACGCTGGCGTGCCGCTCCTCGGTCTCTAGGTGCCGCGCGACTGACCCGCACTCTGACCTCGGGCCTCGCCGGACCGCCCGCCCCTGACGACTTTTGTGCCGGCAGCATGAATTGACGAGGTCCGCGGCACAAAAGCTCGGTCGGGCGCGGGGATCAGGGGAGCTCGATGATGCGGGCGGCCGCCAGCCGGCCGTCGGCGACGGTCAGCTCGGCCAGGGTCCGGTGGGGTTGGCGTCGCTTGTCGGTGGGCGAGCCGGGGTTGAGGATCCGCAGCCGGTCGTCGGCGGCGTCGAGCGGGATGTGGGAGTGGCCGAAGATCACCAGCTGGGCGGTGGGGAACCGGCGGTGCATCCGGGCCAGCCGACCGTCCTTGGGGCCGGCGTCGTGGATCATGCCGACCCGGAGGCCGTCGAGCTCGAGCTCCAGCGTCTCCGGTGCACCCCAGGCGGCGACGTCCGGCCCGTCGTTGTTGCCCAGCACGACCTTCACCGGCGCGAACGCGGACAGCTCGTCGAGCACCCCCGGGGTGCACACGTCGCCGGCGTGCAGGATCAGGTCGGCACCTTCCAGCCGATCCGCCACGGCGGGCGGGCAGCTCTTCCAGAACCGAGGGGCGTGGGTGTCGGAGACCACGACGACGCGCATCCGAAGAGCCTGCCACGCCCCGAGAGGGCGCGAACGGGGCGGGCTAGGGTGACCAGATGACGCCCGCTGACGAGCCCACACCCACCGACGACGCGACGGAGGAGACCACGGTCGAGGACACCGAGACAGAGTCCGGCGACGACGAGGGTGTCGAGGCCGAGGCCACCCTGCTGGAGAAGTCCCAGGCGGCGATCGACGACGCGCACGAAGCCGTCAAGAAGGTGGCCGCGACGGACGCGATCGGCGAGGACGCGACGGGAGCGGGAGACCTGCCCGCTTTCGCCGACAGCACCGAGGATGCCGAGAAGCCCGACCCCGACAACGCCTGACGGCCCGTCGGGCAGGATGAACCCATGAGCTTCGCGTCCCTCTACGCGCACGGGTTCGCCCGCGTCGCGGCCTGCACCACCGACGTGCACGTCGCCGACCCGGCCCGCAACGCCGCCAGCGTGATCGAGGTCAGCCGTCGGCTCGCGGCCGAGGGCGTCGCGGTCGCGGTGCTGCCCGAGCTGACCCTCTCGGGGTACGCGGTCGAGGACCTGCTCGGTCAGGACGCGCTGCTGGACGCGGTCCTCGTCGGTCTGGCCGACATCGTGGAGGCGAGCACCGACCTGCTGCCGGTGATCATCGTCGGCGCCCCGCTCCGGCACCAGGCGCGTCTGTTCAACGCCGCCGTGGTGATCCACCGCGGCCGCGTCCTCGGGGCGGTGCCGAAGGTGCACCTGCCCACGTACCGGGAGTTCTACGAGCGGCGGCAGTTCGCCTCCGGCCACGGGATCACCGGGCTCGAGATCACCGTCGCCGGCCAGCGGGCGCCGTTCGGCACCGACCTGCTGTTCGAGGCGACGGACGTCCGTGGTCTCACCGTCGGGGTCGAGATCTGCGAGGACATGTTCGTCCCCGTGCCGCCGTCCAGCGGTCTCGCGCTGGCGGGAGCGACGGTGCTGGTCAACCTCTCCGGCAGCCCGATCACCATCGGCCGCTCTGACACCCGCAGCGCCCTCTGCCGTACGCAGTCGATGCGTTGCCTGGCGGCCTACCTGTACGCCGCCGCCGGTCAGGGGGAGTCGACCACCGACCTGTCCTGGGACGGGCAGACCAGCATCTTCGAGAACGGGCTGGAGCTCGCGCAGGGTGCCCGCTTCGAGGAGGATCCGCAGCTGACCATCGCCGACGTCGATCTCGACCTGCTCCGCCAGGAGCGGGCCCGGCAGGGCACCTTCGAGGACAACCGCCGGGTGGCGATCCCCGACGCGGCGTACCGGACCGTGGAGTTCACCCTCGAACCACCCGACGATGATCTCGGACTGCGACGCGTCGTCGAGCGGTTCCCCTTCGTCCCGGCCGATCCTGACCGCCTCGCGCAGGACTGCTACGAGGCCTACAACATCCAGGTCGACGGCCTCGCCCAGCGACTGCGGGCCATCCACACCGAGAAGGTGGTGATCGGTGTCTCCGGCGGTCTCGACTCCAGCCACGCGCTGATCGTCGCGGCCCGGGCGATGGACCTGCTCGGCCTGCCGCGGACCAACATCCTCGGCTACACGATGCCCGGCTTCGCCACCGGCGACGCCACCAAGTCCAACGCCTGGAAGCTGATGACCTCGCTCGGCATCAGCGCGCACGAGCTGGACATCCGGCCGACGGCGACGCAGATGCTGGAGGATCTCGGCCATCCCTTCGGTCAGGGCGAGGAGGTCTACGACGTCACCTTCGAGAACGTGCAGGCGGGGTTGCGCACCGACTACCTGTTCCGGTTGGCCAACCACCAGAGCGCCATCGTGCTCGGCACCGGTGATCTGTCGGAGCTCGCGCTCGGCTGGTGCACCTACGGCGTCGGTGATCAGATGTCGCACTACAACGTCAACGGCGGCGTGCCGAAGACGCTGATCCAGCACCTGATCCGCTGGGCGAGCGGTCTGGACGCCTTCAGCGGGGAGACCGAGGCAGTGCTGTTGTCGATCTTGAACACCGAGATCTCTCCCGAGCTGATCCCGGTCAAGCCCGGTGAGGTGCCGCAGAGCACGGAGAAGTCGGTGGGTCCGTACGAGCTGCAGGACTTCACCCTGTTCTACACGCTGCGGTTCGGTTTCCGTCCGTCCAAGATCGCGTTCCTGGCCCACCACGCCTGGCGTGACGTCGACGGCGGCAGCTGGCCGCCGGCCTTCCCGCCGGAGCGCCGTCGGGCGTACGACGTGCCGGCCATCCGCGAGTGGCTGATCGTGTTCGTCAAGCGGTTCTTCGGGTTCGCGCAGTTCAAGCGGTCCGCGATGCCGAACGGGCCCAAGGTGTCCCACGGCGGTTCGCTCAGCCCGCGCGGGGACTGGCGGGCGCCGTCGGACGGCAACGCGGCGGTCTGGCTGGCCGACATCGAGCAGAACATCCCGACGGAGGAGGCACAGCGATGAGGGTCGTGATCACCGGCGGCGCCGGCTTCCTGGGCTCCCGGCTGGCGGAAGCCCTGCGGGAGAAGGGATCGCTGGCCGGCGCGGACGGCGACCAGGCGCCGGTCGAGGAGATCGTGCTGTTCGACCAGGCCGACAGCGTGGCTCGACTCCGGTCGGTGCCGGTGGGCGCTGAAGTGGTCGGGGGCGACATCTCCGACGCTGCGGTGGCGCGCGGCGCTCCTCGGCGACGGTCCGGTCGCGGTGTTCCACCTCGCGTCGGTGGTGAGTGGGATGGGGGAGCGGGACTTCGACCTCGCGATGCGGGTCAACCTGGACGGCGCCCGGCACCTGCTGGAGGCCTGCCGCGCCCACCCCCACCCCGTACGGCTGACGACGACCAGCTCGCTGGCCGTCTTCGGTCCGGCCAGTGGCGACCCCGTGCACGACGACTCGCTGGTGCAACCGGCGACCACGTACGGGATGACCAAGGCGATCCTCGAGCTGATGATCAACGACTACAGCCGCAAGGGCTTCCTGGACGGCCGCGCGGCGCGGCTGCCCACGGTGATCATCCGGCCGGGTGCCCCCAACGCGGCCGCCTCGTCGGCGGCCAGCGCGATCTTCCGCGAGCCGCTGGCGGGAACGGACTACCGGCTGCCGCTGCCCGTCGAGACCGTGATGGCGGTGGCCAGCGTGGAGTCGGTGATCGACAACCTGATCAGCCTGCACGAGCTGCCGGGCGATTCCCTCGAGGGCCGCCGGACCGTGACGTTCCCGGGCATCTCGGCCAGCTTCGCGGAGATGCTCGAGGTGCTCCGCAACGCAGCGCCTGCCGACGATCTGGGGGAGGTCAGCATCGAGCCCGACCCCACGGTGCAGGCCATCGTGGCCACCTGGCCCACCCAGGTGGACGGTGCGCGGGGCGTCTCGCTCGGGTTGCGGCCGGCCGACGATCTCGCGGCGACGTTGGCGGCGTACCGGGCCCGTTACGCCGCTGCACGTTGAATATCTTGAGGTTCAACAAAAACTCTGGGGTGTTCCTGATCCAACCCTGACCCGATCCAGATTTTCTCCTGTGGTGTACGAATCATTCTTCTCGCATCACCCCCAGCTGCTGTGCGGATCGCGGATCTCGTTGAAGAGCCTGCAGCAAGAACACAGGAGTCAGCTTCATGAGCAACGCCCATTCCCCCGGACCGCAGGGCCAGCAGCCGTTGGGCCCACAGGGTCAGCAGCCCTATGGCCCGCAGGGTCAGCCCGGCTACGGGCACCAGCAGCCGCCGGCCGGTCCGTACGGCCAGGCGCCCTACGGCTGGAACGGGCAGCCGCTCAGCCCGGAGCAGGCGGCCGCGATGGCTCGGGCCGCCAAGGCAGCGGCCAAGGCGCAGCGCCCGTGGTTCAAGAAGAAGCGTTTCGTCGCGCCGATCGGCGCCGTGGCGCTGATGACCATCATCGGTCTCGGCGGCGGGGGCTCCGAGAACACCGCGACCCCGAAGCCCGAAACTGCCGCCGCCTCGGCTGCAGCCGCTGAGGCCGACACGGTGAAGACGTCGGACAAGACCTCGGACGAGGACGCCGCGCAGACGGAGGAGGCCGCCAAGGCCGAGAAGCCCAAAGCGGAGAAGCCCAAAGCCGAGAAGCCCAAGGCCCAGGATGTCGCGTCGATCGGTGACGGTGTCACCTCGGGTGACTTCAAGGTGACCATCAGCAAGGTCCGTGAGGGCGGCAAGCGGGTGGGCTCGGAGTTCCTGAACGAGAAGGCCCAGGGGCACTTCGTGCTGGTGGACGTCAAGATCAAGAACAACGGTGACCGCGCGGACTACTTCTCCAGCGGCGACATCAAGGTCACCGACAAGCTGAGCCGGGAGTTCTCGGTGAACGAGATGGCATCGATCTACGTCTCCGACAACAACCCGCTGCTCGAAGAGGTCAACCCGGGCAACACGTCGAAGGGCACCTTCGTCTTCGACCTGCCGAAGGGCGTGGAACCCACGCAGGCCCAGATCAGCGCCGGTGGACTGTTCGACGGGCCGGTCGCGGTCGAGCTCGGCTGACCGACTGGCACACGTGAGCCTTCGGTAGGGCGGGTGGGTCGAGCGGGGTGGTGGCGTCAGGGCTGCCGCCCGCTCGACCCGGTCCGGTCGCGACGCGGACCGACCTGTCTCGGTCTCAGTCCGTCCGCCGGCGATAGTGCAGCAGCAGCTCGCCCGACGATGAACTCTCGGAGGCGATGAGCTCCCACCGGCGCAGATCGTCCTGGCCGAAGAGCCGCTGCCCCGATCCCACGGTGACCGGCGCGATCACCAGCCTCAGCTCGTCGACCAGCCCGGCACTCAACAGCGACCGCGCGAGCGTGATGCTGCCGTGGATGCCGATGGCGCGACCTTCGGTCTCCTTCAGCGCGGCCACGAAGCCTCCGGGGTCGTCCGTGACCAGCGTCTGCGGGCCCCAGTCACCGTCCGGTTCGCTGGAGGTGACCACGTACTTCTGCACGCCGTTGATGAACGTCGCGAACGGCTCGACGTCCGAGGTCGGCCAGTAGCTCGACCACTCCTCGTACATCTGGCGGCCGAGCAGCACGGCGTCCTGCTCCTCGATGACGGTGGCGAGGTTGGCGTCGAGCCGGTCGTCCCAGTCGAGGATGAACTGATCGGGCGACTCGGCGACGCCGTCCAGGGAGAGCAGGGTGTAGAGCACGACGGGGCGCATCGCAGTCCTTTCGGTCGGGTCGCTAGGTGGACCGTGGAGACGGCCGTAAATCATCGGGATGCCGCCGCCGAGTCACGGACGGTCCGCTGGCACGCGTACGTCAGCACCGGGTGCCGCCGGCGAGTCAGGAACGGTCATCCCGAGACGACCCCGAGCAGGACCGACACACCCCGAGCAGATCAGCAAGGTGGCTCGGGCTAGGCGCGACGGGGAGCAGCAGTGGAGTCGCGGACGACCAGGTGGGTGGCGAGCTCGAGGTGGCGGGTGCCGACCACGTCACCGGCCACGAGCTGGAGCAGGGAGCGGACGGCCAGCTGTCCCATCTCGATCAGGGGCTGGGCGACCGTGGTGAGCGGGGGAGCGGACCGGCTGGCCAGGAAGCTGTCGTCGAAGCCGATCAGGCTCAGATCCTCCGGGACGCGGATGGCGCGACGTCGGGCCTCCTCGAGGATGCCGAGGGCGATCTCGTCACAGGCGGCGAAGATCGCGGTGGGCCGGTCGTCTCGATCCAGCAGCTGACCGGCGATCTCGCGGCCCGCCGTGTACGTGAACAGCGAGTGGGTGACCAAGGTGTCGTCCTGGGGCAGGCCGGCCTGCCGCAGCGCGGAGTAGTAGCCGGCCACCCGGGCCTGGCTGCACTCGACCGCGGACGGCCCGCCCGCGTGGGCGATCCGTCGATGTCCCAGCGACAGCAGGTGCTCCGTGGCGGTGACCCCACCCGCGTAGTTCGTGGCGCCGATGCTCACGCACTGGGTGGTCCCCACCCGGACCGGATCGACGACCACGACCGGGAAGCCCGTGTCGGACAGGGCCTTGATCGGCGGGTGCGTGGCGTCGACGGTCACGAAGATCGCGCCCATCCGTCCGGACCGGCGCAGCTCCTCGGGATCGATGTCGACCCGGTTGTCGTGGGCGCGCGGCCCGATCACGATCTCGTAGCCCTCGGCCTCGGCCGCGGCGGACAGCCCGTCGAGCACGGCGGTCTCGTACGCGTTCTGCCACTCCGGGAAGGACACCTCGATCAGCCGCTCGGTCGCCTCGTTCGTCCGTCGCGCCGACCGTCGGGTGGGTTGGTACCCGGAGTCGCGCAGCAGCTGCCGGATCCGGCGGCGGGTCGGTTCCGAGACGTCGGTGTGGTCGTTGAGCACCTTCGACACGGTGGCGACCGAGACGCCGGCGACCTCGGCGACATCGGCCAGGGTGGTGCGGTTCTTCTTCAACGCGGCCTCCGAACGTCTGGACCTGAGCCCGAAAGTTTCGGCACCAGCGTAGCGGTCGTGCCGTGGTGACAGCGCGATGGACGATGCACCACCGGCCCGGGAAAGCGCGCGAGCCTGCAGGTCTTGACTCGAGTCGATCCCCGACGATACCTTTTCAAAAATCTTTCGATCAGATCGAAAAGTTTCACCGGTCGTCTGGCGCCGCTTCCCGGGAGGACGCGATGGCGTTCCTTCACCTCGGCCGCGACCCCCGGACAGGTACGACGAGGCACAGGTCACCCGACCTCGTTCCTCCCACCCGAGAGGCTCCAGCTGTGACCATCGCCGCGCCCACCGCCGTCTGGCGCGATCCTTCCCGCCCGGTCGACGAGCGGGTGGACGCCCTGCTGGCCGAGATGACCCTGGCCGAGAAGGTCGCCCAGCTCGGCAGCGTCTGGCTCGGCGTCGACGCAGCCACTGGCGATGTCGCCCCGATGCAGAACGTGTTCAGCCGGGCCACCTCGTTCGCCGAGGCCACCGTCCACGGGCTGGGGCAGCTGACCCGGGTGTTCGGCACGGCGCCGGTGACCGCAGCCGAGGGCGTCTCCCGGGTCGCACGAGCTGCAGCGGTCGCTGATGTCCTCGACCCGGCTGGGTCTCCCGGCCATCGTGCACGAGGAGTGCCTGACCGGGTTCACCACGTACCGGGCGACGGTCTACCCGGCGGCGCTGGCCTGGGCCGCCACCTTCGATCCCGACGCTGGTGCACGAGATGGCCTCGGCGATCGGCCGCGACATGGCCGCGGTCGGTGTCCACCAGGGCCTGTCGCCGGTGCTCGACGTGGTCCGCGACTACCGCTGGGGCCGGGTCGAGGAGACGCTGGGGGAGGACCCGTACCTCGTCTCCCAGGTCGGCTCGGCGTACGTGCGCGGTCTGGAGGAGAACGGCATCATCGCCACCCTCAAGCACTTCGCCGGGTACGCCGCGTCCCGGGCCGCCCGCAACCACGCGCCGGTCGCGCATGGGTCCGCGCGAGCTCGCCGACGTCATCCTGCCGCCGTTCGAGCACGCCGTCCGCTAGGGCGGCGTGCGCAGCGTGATGAACTCCTACACCGACGTCGACGGCATGCCCGGTGGCGTCCGACGCCGTCGCTGCTGACCGGGCGTGCTGCGCGACGCAGTGGGGCTTCACGGGCACCGTCGTCTCCGACTACTGGCCGTCGCCTTCCTGCAGGTCATGCACCGGATCGCGGCCGACCGAGGGCGAGGCGGCCGCGTACGCGCTGGCGGCCGGGCTCGACGTCGAGCTGCCCAGCACCCTCTGCTACGGCGAGCCGCTGCTGGACGAGGTCGCGCGCCGGACGGGTCGACGAGGACGCTGGTGGACCGGTGCCGTCCGACGGGTGCTGCGCCAGAAGGTGGAGCTCGGGCTGCTGGACGCGGACTGGACCCCGGAGGCGACCGCGACGGCCCGATCGACTTCGACTCGGCCGCCAACCGCGACATCGCCCGGCGGCTCGCCGAGGAGAGCGTGGTGCTGCTGGACAACCCGTCGGGGGTGCTGCCGCTGGCCGCGGACGCGCGCGGAAGATCGCGGTGATCGGGCCGTGCGCCGACGACCCCCAGGCGTTCTTCGGCTGCTACGCCTTCCCCAACCACGTGATCCCGCAGCACCCGGAGTTCGCCGGCGGCATCGGGATCGAGGCGCTCTCCCTGCTGACGGCGTTGCGGACGGAGCTGCCGGCCGCCGAGATCACGCTACCTGCCCGGCTGCGACGTCAGCGGCGGCGACCGATGCGGGCCTGCCGGCCGCCGTCGGCCGCGGCCCGGGCCGCCGATGTGCGTCCTGCTGGCCGTCGGCGACCGCGCCGGGCTGTTCGGCGCCGGCACCTCGGGTGAGGGCTGCGACGCCGAGGACCTGGCCCTGCCCGGGGCTCCAGCGACGAGCTGGTGGAGGCGGTGCTGGCGGCCGGTACGCCGGTGGTGCTGATCATGGTCTCCGGCCGCCCGTACGCGCTCGGCGCCTTGCGCGACCGGCTGGCGGCCACGGTGCAGGCGTTCTTCCCCGGTGAGGAGGGCGGCGCCGCGATCGCCGGCGTGCTCTCCGGGCGGGTCAACCCCACCGGCAAGCTGCCGGTCGGCGTGCCGCACCACGTCGGCGGCTCGCCGTACACCTACCTGGCGCCGCCGCTCGGTCAGCACAGCGAGGGCGTCAGCAACCTCGACCCGAGCCCGGCGTACTGGTTCGGTCACGGGCTGTCCTACACCGCGTACGCGTACGCCGACCTGGCCGTCAGCAGCCGAGGAGATCGCCATGGACGGCACCGTCGAGCGTCAGCGTGGCGGTGACCAACACCGGCACCCGTGACGGCGTCGAGGTGGTCCAGCTCTACGCCGGGGACCCGGTGGCCAGCGTGACCCGGCCGGTGACCCAGCTGATCGGCTTCGCGCGGGTTCCGCTGGCGTCCGGAGCGTCGGCGACGGTCACCTTCGAGCGTGCACACCGACCGGCTGTCGTTCACCGGTCGGGACCTGCACCCGGATCGTCGAGCCGGGGGAGATCACCTTCCGGATCGGCACCGCCGGCGACACCTTCGCCGGACCGGTCTCGGTGCGCCTGGTGGGGGAGAACCGGACGATCACCGGTGCCCGGGTGATGGACACCCCGGCCCGCCTCGGCTGATCGCCCCGGCCGCCACGCCGCCGATCGACGAGGGTGCCCACCGATCAGGCGGAGACGGACTCCTCGTCCGCCGGGTCGGGGGTGCGGGGGCGACGGACGGCGCGGGCGATCGCCAGACCGCCCCAGATCAACAACGACAGGACGGCCACCAGGGCGTACTCGATGATCGGGATCCGGACGATCTCGTTCACCCGGCCGAAGCCCAGCCAGGCGTACGAGGCGACGACCGCCAGCACGTAGCCCGCCCCGACCAGCCAGTCCGACGGCTCCAGCCGACGCCGTGCATCTGGGTGATCACGAAGACGGCCAGGAAGCCGAACAGGAACATCGGCCAGATCCCGTTCGGACCGCTGTTCATGATCGCCACCAGCGTCCCGTGCACGGCGACCAGCAGCTCCAGGCAGAGCGTCCACACCCGGTTGGTGTGCGCCCGGGTGAGGAACAGGCTGCCCTGGACCAAGATCAGGAACATGTAGAAGAAACCGATCAGGTGGCCCGAGGTGTTGAGCATCGGGTGGTACCAGAACGTGTAGATCGCCGCCCAGCTGAACAGGTAGCCGTGGTACGTGCGGGCGAAGTCGATCACCTGCGCCTTCATCGGCATCGGCCTGGTGAAGAACATCCCCCGCCGCCGGTTCTCCATCAGCAGCACCACCACCAGCAGCACGACCACCGAACCCTGGGAGCTGAAGATCGACACGTCCTGGGCCAGGCCGTCGTAGAACAACTGGGTCTGGAGCTCGTGCAGCCCGATGAAGACGAGGTTGGCGAGCAGGGCGACCACGTTGATCGGGTGCAGGGTCTTGCTGTAGGTCCGCACCCGGGTCTGGGCGTAGAAGATCAGGGCCCAGGCCACGAGCTGGTGGGCGACGTAGCCCGACCAGGCCGACAGCCGGGTCCAGACGGTCGGGTCCGGCAGCTTCCAGCGGTACCAGGACGCCCCCTGATCGGGCAGCAGGTACTGGTCGGCGACGCCGAAGCCCCCGAGCCAGACGAGGAAGGTCAGCAGGGCGCTCGCCAGCACCCCACCCAGTAGGATCCGGCGGGGCGTCAATCCGGGCGACGTCGTCATCGACAGCTCAGCGCTCGACGGCCAGCAGGTCCGGCAGGTGCTGATCCACCACGTCCAGGGAGCGCTGCTCGAGTTCGACGTCGACGGCGGTGTCGAACGGGTTGTCCAACGGCATGTCGAGCCTTCCCCTGATCGCAGCGTCGCGGATGCGGTTCACCCTAGGGGCGCCGCTAGGCTCGCGCCATGGCGACCTTCCGCACCAACGACGGTGTCACGCTGAGCTACTCCGACAGCGCTCCCACCGGTCGCGGGGCCGGCCGCGGACGGCCCGTGATCCTGATCCACGGCTACACCGCCCCGGCGGCGGCCTGGGCGCTGGTGTCCGACGCGCTGGTCGCTCACGGTCACCGGGTGATCGCGTTCGACCGCCGGTCGCACGGCGAGTCCGAGACCCCGATGCACGGGCAGCGGATGGCCCGCCACGGTCGCGATCTCGGCGAGCTGCTCGACCATCTCGGTCTCGACCAGGACGTCACGCTGGTGGGTTCCTCGATGGGCGGCAACGCCATCTGGGCGTACGTCGACCAGTTCGGGTCCCAGCGGCTGGCCGGGGTGCTGATCGACGACCAGACCCCGAAGATGATCACCACCGGGGACTGGCCGTACGGCTTCTACGACTACACCCCGGCCAACGCGGGCACGTTCTTCGCGACCGGTGTGACGCCGACGGGCCGGGGACGGGACCAGGCCGCATCGGCGCCGGCGGTGATGCGCCTGGTGGAGCGCCTCGGCGGTCCGCCCGCGTTCCGCGACGCCGCCGCGCCCGAGACGATCGGGTTGCTGAACGACCACGCCCTGGCCGACTGGCGCGACGTCGTCGCCAGGTTCGACCGGCCGTTCGTCATGCTCGCCGCCCGCGGCAGTCAGCTGTGGCCCTGCGAGCACGCCGCTGCGGCGGTGGCCGACAACCCGTACGGGCGGGCCGTGGTGGTCGAGGACTGTGGTCACACCGTGGCCATCGACCAGCCCGACCGGCTGGTGGAGGAGCTCGCCCGGCTCCTGCACGACACGGAGCCGTCGGCATGAGCGGCATCGAGGTGGCGAGCCTGCCGGCCGAGGACGTGATCACCGAGCCGGCCTCGCTCGTGGGCTACAGCCACGACGAGGCGGAGTGGGCGCCGTACGGGACCCCGCTGGCCGTCGTGCGACCGACCACCGCGGCCGAGACCCAGGCGGTGGTGCGGTGGTGCGTGGAGCACCGGGTGCCGATCGTGCCCCGCGGCGCCGGGACAGGGCTGTCCGGCGGGGCGAACGCGATCGACGGCTCGGTGATCATCAGCTTCGAGCGGATGAACGCCATCGTGCGCATCGACCCCGTCGAGCGGCTCGCGGTCGTGCAGCCGGGTGTGGTCAACGACGACGCTGCGGGCCGCCGCCGCCGAGCACGGGCTCTGGTATCCGCCCGATCCCGCCAGCTCGCCCTGGTCCACCATCGGCGGCAACGTCGCCACCAACGCCGGCGGGGTGTGCTGCGTCAAGTACGGCGTCACCAAGCGACTACGTGCTCGGACTCGAGGTCGTCACCGGCACCGGCGAGCTGGTCCGGCTCGGTCGTCAGACGGCGAAGGGCGTCGCCGGCTACGACCTGGCCGGGTTGCTGGTCGGCTCGGAGGGCACCCTCGGGCTGGTCACCGAGATCACCGTACGGCTGCGTCCCGCGCAGGCTCCGCAGCACACGGTGGTCGGGTTCTTCGACACCCTGGTCGCGGCCGGCGAGGCGGTGGCGGCGGTGGCGCGCGCCGGGGTGATGCCGTCGGCGCTGGAGCTGTTGGACCGGCACTGTCTGACCGCGGTCAACGACTGGAAGAACCTCGGCCTGGAAGCGGACTCGGCCGCCATCCTGCTGGCCCGGCTCGACGCCCCCGGCGCGGCCGGCGACGGGGAGGCCGACGCCGTGCTCGCCTGCTTCGAGGCCAGCGGAGCGACCTGGGCGGCCCGCTCGACCGACCCGGACGAGGCGGATGCGCTGTTCGCCGCCCGTCGTCTCGCCTATCCGGCCGTCGAGCGGCTGGGACCGGTGCTGACCGAGGACGTCTGCGTGCCGATCGTCCAGGTGCCGGCGATGCTGGCCCGGATCGAGGAGATCGGCGAACGGTACGAGGTGCTGATCGCCAACATCGCGCACGCGGGTGACGGCAACCTGCACCCGCTGTTGATCACGCCGCCGGGTGACGAGCCGGCGCGGATCCGTGCCCAGCAGGCGTTCGAGGAGATCCTGACCGAGGCGATCGCCCTCGGCGGGACGGTCACCGGTGAGCACGGGGTGGGCCTGCTGAAGCGCGCCGGGCTGGCCCGCGAGATCTCCCCGGCGGTGATCGAGCTGCACCGGGCGGTCCGCCGGGCGCTCGATCCGCACGGGATCCTCAACCCGGACAAGGTCATCTGAGCAGCCACGTATCTGCGGACCTGCGAGGAGTGTCCTCTGGGTTGACCGGGCCGCGGCGGGCGACCCGGTGCGACCGAGGAGATGATCATGGCCTTCAGCGTGTGCGAGGCCCGACCGGCCGAGCTGGCCCGAGCGGTGCTGTGTCTGGACGAGCTGTCCAAGGACGTCAAGGGTGAGTTGATCATCGTCGACGCCGATCGGGAGGTGTGCGAGAAGCTGGACTGCGTCACCCTGACCAGCGAGCACGTCCTCCGGGCCGAGGTGCGGTCGCACGCCTGCGACTCCGAGATCGGACAGCTGTTCGACGGACGGTTCTCCGTCAAGGACCTGACGACCGTGTACGCGCACGGCACCGGGATGGCGCGCGGACTGCACGCCGGCACCTTCGTCTGGCGGACGTCGGTCGGGGTGGTGCAGGGTCGGCTGTCCGGCATGACGAACGAGGGCACGCACCGCGAGCCCGCCTTCAAGGGCTGTCAGGAATGCGGCGAGCGCGGCGTGATGGAGGGCAAGCTGTGCGGCCGGTTGGTCCGGGCCGCCGATCCGAAGCTGGCCGGCGCCCAGGTGACCGCGGCCTACCGGTTCGCGTTCGAGCCGACCGAGAAGGGCGGCGAGGGGGGCCTCGTCGGCACCATCGAGGGGCTGGTCGTCCGTGCCTGCGAACCGGTCGCCGAGTGCGTCACCTTCGACACCGTGGGCGTGGACACGAACCCCCGGGTCGTCGGGCCGGTGTCCATCGACACCCGGGACCCCAGCGGGGTGACTCCCAGCCAGACCGAGGTGGTCGACCTGGGCGGGCCAGACCGGGCTGCACCTGTGGCACACCTCGACGCTCACCTTCGCCGCACCGGTCAGCCAGGTGGAGCTGACCCTGGTGCACTTCTCCACGGCTCCGAAGGTCACCGCGTACGACGGCGCCGGCACGGCGGTGGCCACCGCGGGCATGACCGTGCCGCAGCAGACGTCGGAGACCCTGATGCTGTCCGGCGCCGGGATCGTCACGGTGGTGGTCGATGCGCCCAGCGACGAGGTGCTGTTGACCCGGCTCTGCTGGGCCTGAGCGGCCAGCGCGCTGTCGCCTCCCCGACTTCGCGGGTGCTGCAACACCCGCGAAGTCGGGAGGTGGTGGGTGTGGACCCCCAGCTCAGGGGATGAGGATCGCGCGACCCCGGACCCGACCGTTGTCGAGGTCGTCGATGGCGGTCTGGAAGTCGTCCAGGGCGTACTTCGCGGTGTGCAGGGTGACCGCACCGCGAGCCGCCAGCGCCATCAGGTCGGCCAGGTCGTTGTAGGAGCCGACCAGGTTGCCGATGACGTTCACCTCCGCCGAGACCAGGTCGATCGTCGGCACGTTGACGTTCTCGCCGTAGCCGACCACCAGGTAGTCGCCGGCCCGCCGGGTCATCGTCAGTCCCTCCGCGGTGGAGCCGCCCTCGCCGACGAAGTCGATCACCACCTCGGCGCCGTTCCCACCGGTGAGCCCGAGGATCTCCTCGACGTGATCGCCGTCGGCGACCACCCCGTGATCGGCACCGATCGAGACCGCCAGCTTCACCGCGTCGGCGTTGCGGTCGACCACGATCAGCTCGGCCGGGCTGAGCGCCTTGAGCACCTGGATGCCGATGTGGCCCAGACCGCCGGCACCGATGATCACCGCACGGTCGCGCGGCGTCAGACGCCGGGCGGCCTTGGCGGCGGCGTGGTAGGCCGTCAGACCGGCGTCCGCCAGTGCCGCAACGTCCGACGGCTCCAGGGAGTCGTCGATCTTGACCACGCTGCGGGCCGACGTCTTCAGGTACTCGGCGTAGCCGCCGTTGGTGTCGATGCCGGGGAACGCGCTCGTCTCGCAGTGCACGTCGTCGCCGGACCGACACGCCCGACACAGACCGCAGGTGATCAGCGGGTGCACGATCACCTTGTCGCCCTCGGCCACGTTGGTCACCGCCGAGCCGATCGCCGCCACCCAGCCGGCGTTCTCGTGCCCGATCGTGTACGGCAGCGTGACGTTGCTCTTCTCGGCCCACTGGCCCTCGAGGATGTGCAGGTCGGTCCGGCAGACCCCGGCCCCGCCGATCTTGACGATCACGTCCCACGGACCGGTGGGCTCCGGCACCGGCAGCTCGGTGAGCCGGAGGTTCTGGTGGTAGCCGACCACCTGGACGGCGCGCATGGTGTTGGACATGATCAGCTCTCCTTCGTACGGGGGGAGGGTGACGGGGACTGCAGGACGGTCAGGGGGATGAAGGTGGGATCGTCGACGCTGGTCACGTAGGCGGCATCCGCAGCCTCCGTCCCGTCCGGGCGTGGGCTCTGGTCGGCACCCGACCCGGTGTAGCGGGTGCGCAGCAGACCACGGCAGAAGTGCGCGTTGCCGTCGATCGACACCCGGGTGGACCGGGCCCGACGGAGTGCCAGCGGCACCTCCGCGGCGGCGTACCCCCGACCGGTGTGGTCGACGAAGACCGGTGCCTCGGGCACGGCCGGCAGGTCCAGCGCGGCGCGCCGCCGGAGCAACGCGTCGGTGGTCCGGCCGGTCGGCAGGTCTGCGAGGGTGACCTCGGCGAGGGACTCCACGGGCCGGTCCGGATCGGACCGCAGCAGCCCGGTCAGCGCCCGCTCCATCGCCGCGGTGTGGGCCTTGCGCCGGAACGTCTCCCGCAGCTCCTCGAGGTCCTGCTCGGCTTCGTGCCCGAAGGTGCCGAGGTAGCCGGCGTCGGCGGCCAGCCCGGAGTTGATCAGCTCCGAGTCGTGGTGGTCGTCGAGCTCGACCAGGACCCGGCTCGTCCAGGGCAGACCGACCAGCACGTCCTTGCTGTCCGACGCCATCAGGTAGGCGAAGTTCGGCGAGCAGAAGGACGTCGGCAGCCGCAGGTGCAGCTCCAGCTCGAGGTCACTCCCGAGCGTCCGCACCGTCAGGGACCGGATGAAGCCGAGGTCGGTGATCGGCTCGTCCAGCTCCGGATCGAGGACGACCGCGAGAGCGGTGAACGCCTGATGGCGCAGGGAATCCAGGGTGAGGTGGACGTCGACGTCGTCGTCGATCACCGTCATCTCAGGCGCCCACGAGGTCGCTGGCGCGCTCCACCGTGTCATCGGCACCCCGCGGACCCGTCGAGGTCTCGTCGGCGTCGGGCAGCTGCAGCTCGGCCGGCACCTCCAGGTCGTACACCTTGGCGGCGTTGAGACCCAGGATCTTCTTCTTCTGGGCCACGGTGATCGGCGCGTACTCGGTGAGGTCCTCGGGGATCTGGAAGTCCACGAACGACTCGATCAGCCAGCGCGGGGTCCACAGGGCGTAGTCGGAGGAGTAGAAGATCCGGTCCTCCCCGATCCAGTAGAGCAGCTCGCCCATGATCTGGGCGAAGTAGCGGGGGCGGGTGTGGATGAACGGCAGCGCCACGGCGAGACCGCCGTACACGTTGGGCTCCTGGGTGGCGATCCAGCAGAAGTCCTCCAGCCGCGGCAGGCCGACGTGCTCCACGATGAAGTTCAGGTCGGTGAAGTCGGTGGCGACGTGGTCGACGTCGGCCACGTCGAAGGCGTCCCGGTCCAACGGCCGGATGGTCGGTCCCTTGTGCACGTGGACGTTCTTGATGCCGAGCTCCCGACAGAGCTCGAAGTAGCGGTACGCCCACGGGTCGTCGAGCCGCCAGCCGCGGGAGTCCCCGTGCCAGTCGGCGGTGTACAGCTTGACGCCCTTCAGCTGGAAGCGCTCGGCGTCGGCCCGGAGCTGATCGAGACCGGCCTCGCCGTCGCGCGGATCGAAGTAGTGGTTGTAGGTCAGCTTGTCGGGGTGAGCCGCGGCCAGCGCGGACGCCTCGTCGGTCTGGCCGAACCCGTTGACGTAGAACTCCTTCAACCGGGCGGGCTGGAAGATCGCGTGGTCGACGTAGCCGAGCTCGAAGATGTCGCGCATCAGGCGCTCGCCGCCCTGGTAGAGGTAGTCCTCGTAGCTCCACAGCTCCGAGGCCGGCGACAGGTTGCGGTGGTAGTCGTAGAAGCAGTCGATGAACTGCTTGCCGTGGATGTTGCGCTGGTTCTCCGGTCGGGCATCCCACAGGGCGATGTGGGCGTCCACGATGAAGTAGTTCTCGCCGTCCTTGGTGTACATCTTCGTCCTCCTCGGGGGGTCGCGGCAGTGCGATGTCGTCACGCTAGGTCGAACCGTGCGGGCGCTCCAGAGGGCCGGTGTCCCAATCTGAGACACCGTCCGCATCGCGTCCCGATCGGCGGTCGGACGAGGCTGCGCCCTTCTGCGGAACCCTGTTCCCGACGGGGGTACGGTCGGTGCATCTCGTCGTCGAGAGGAGCCCGCCCGTGGTCGCTGACCGACCGGAGCGCGCCGGGGTGCCCGGATCGCCGGGGGCATCGGAGCCGGAGCTGCCCGAGCGGGCGCGCCTGCGACTGGAGCGACGGGGGGCCAGGGCGCCCGTCTCGGCCCGGCTGCTGGCCTCCTGGCAGCGGAGCCAGGACTACGGCGTCTCCCTGGATGCCATCGAGCCGGTGTTCGCCGGCACCGTGGACGAGGACTCCCTCTTCGTCGCCTGCGGCCGGGAGGTGCTGGTCGGGCTGCACCGTACGTTGTCGAACGAGCCGGTCAGTCTGATGCTGACCGACGCCGAGGGGCTGGTGCTCGACCGCCTCTCCGGGGACCACAGTCTGCTGCGCGCCCTCGACGCCGTCCACCTCGCGCCGGGGTTCTCCTACGCCGAGCACGAGGCCGGCACGAACGGCGTCGGACTCGCCCTGGCCGACCGGCTGCCGACGCTGGTCCGCGCCGACGAGCACTACGCACTGAGCCTGACGGCGTACACCTGCGCGGCGGCACCGGTGCTGGATCCGGTCACCGGGCGGCTGGCGGGCAGCGTCAACCTCACCACCTGGTCGGAGTCGTCGTCGGAGCTGCTGGTCGCCCTGGCGCAGTCCGCCGCCGGGAACGTCGCCGCGTTGATGCAGGCCCGTTCGCGGGGCGAGCGCTGGTCGTCCAGCTCGCGTCCGGAGGTGTTCCGGGTGCAGACACCGCGGCTCGCCTCGGGCCTGGAGGCACCGGCCACGGTCTCGCCGGAGTGGGACGGTGCGCTGGCCGTGACCGTCGAAGCCCTGCTGGCCGGTCGGATCGTCGCGGCGGTGGGGGAGGCGGGGTCGGGTCGCACGACGCTGCTGGCACAGGCCGAACGGCTCGTCCGGCCCCGTGGCCGGATCATCGCCGCGCGACCACCGGCCCCGCACGACATGGAGACCTGGTTCGCGCTGTGGGCACCCGAGCTGGGCAAGCCGCACACCGCCGTGATCGCCCGGCAGGTCGACCGGCTGCCGACCTGGGCGGCGGAGCGGCTCCGCGATCTGGTCACCGAGGTGCGGGTGGGTCGCGGCCCGGGCAGCGGGAGTGCCGACGCCCTGCCGTTCGCGGTCACCGCCGAGAACTTCGAGGACATCCCGGCGCCCCTGGCGCGTGCCGTCGAGGCCATCGTCGAGGTGCCGCCGCTGCGCGCCCGGCGGTCGGACATCCTGCCGCTGGCCTCCTACGCCGCCCGGACGGTTCGCGGGCGGACGGTGCAGATCGCGCCGAACGCGGCCCGGGTGCTGGTCGACCACGACTGGCCGGGCAACGTCGAGCAGCTGGAGCGGGTGATCCGGGAGGCCGCGAGGCGGACGGACCTGATCGACGTCCAGCACCTGCCCGCCGAGATCAGGTCGGGGGGCTCGCGGCGGCTGACCCGGATCGAGGGCTTCGAACGGGACGAGATCGTCCGCGTCACCAGCAAGCCGGGCATCTCGATGACCGAGGCCGCCAGCCAGCTGGGCATGGGACGGGCGACGCTCTACCGCAAGATCGCCCAGTACGGCATCACCATCCCCCGGAGCGGTCGTCGTCCCCCGTCCGCCGGCTGAGTCGGCCGCCCGGCACGCGACAGCTGGACGGATCCGCGCCGGGTAGGGTCGGCTCCCCGTCCCCACCCGGAAAGGCGCTCCATGAGCTACCGCACTCTCGCCCCAGGTCAGCGCGCGCAGGTCTGGATCGGCGGGCCCGATCTCGCCGTACCCGAGCTGGTCCTGGAGACCGACGAGCTGCTGGTCGAAGCGCCGAACTGGTCCCTGGACGGTGACGCCCTCTACCTCAACGGCAACGGCGTGCTCTGGCGGCTCGACCTGACCGACGCCGAGGGCGGACTGGCCGAGATCGTGCACGAGGGACTGCCGGCGATCAACAACGACCACGTGCTCGACCCGGACGGTCACCACATCTACCTGTCGGCCAACGACGGCCAGATCTACCGGGCCGCGCTGGACGGCGGGCCGGTCGACAAGGTCACCGCCGACGAGGGTGTCTGGCACTTCCTGCACGGGGTGTCGCCGGACGGCCGCCGGCTCGCGTACGTACGGCTGGCGGACTTCACCGACCCGGGGCGGCTGGCGATCATGGAACCGCACGGACCGACGACCGTGGTGGACACCGGGGTCGGCCACATCGACGGACCCGAGTGGTCGCCCGACGGCGCCTGGATCTACCTGAACACCGAGGCGTTCACCGACGCGCCCGGCCACGCGCAGCTGGCCCGGGTGCGCGACGACGGCCTGGCGGGCGGCGACGCCGAGGTCGAGCGACTCGTGGTGAGTGAGACGGTGGACTGGTTCCCGCACCTGTCCCCGGACGGGCAGCTGGCCTCCTCCATCACCTTCCCCGCCGGCACTCTCGGGCACCCGGCGGACCTGGAGGTGGAGGTCAGGGTCGTCTCCACCCAGGACTGGACCACCCCGCTCCAGCGGTATCCGCTGTTCGGCGGTCAGGGCACCATCAACGTGAACAGCTGGGCACCGGACAGCAGCCGGTTCGCCTTCGTGGCCTACCCGATCGGCTGAGTCCTCGTCCCGTACGGCAGATCCGGCCGAGGGCCCGCGCTCAGCGGCCCGACGCGAAGTCGTCGTAGATCGCGCTCACCCGGGCCAGGAAGCGGCGGATGGCGGCCCGCTCGTCGTCGGTCGAACTCCTCGGCCACCGCGTCGACCGCGTCCAGCAGCGGGCGGAGGTGGTCGTTCACCTCGATCAGCGTGCCGGCGGTCGGGATCAGGTTGACCCGGCGGCGGTCGGTACGGTCGCGTTCGCGGGTGAGGTGGCCGACCTTCTCCAGTCGGTCGACCAGCTCCGTGGCCGCGGCCGGGGTGAGACCGAGGCGGGCGCTGAGCCAGCCGGGTCCGACGGGCTGACGTGCGGACGCCAGGTGCGTCATCGCGGCCATGTCGGTCTGGCCCAGCTTCATCCGCCGGGCCATCGCCGTCTCGGCGTCGGTCATCGCGGTCTGCAGGACGCGGAGCGCCATCGTCTCCGGCTCCACCTGCCACCGCCCCGGCGGCCCGCTTGTCGCTTCGTCCACAGCGACCTATAGTAGATGCCAGGTGGTTAAGCAACCGAAACATATAGAAGGTTGATTTTCATGGCGGTCCGAAGCACTCCCGATCCCTGGGCTCCCGTCCGCGGTCAGCGGGCGGTGATGCTGACGACGTATCGGCGCGACGGTCGATCCGTCGCGACCCCGGTGGGCTACGGGATCGACGGCTCGACGCTCTACTTCATGACCGACCCCGGCACCGGAAGGTCAAGCGACTCCGGCACACGGCGACCGTGAGTCTCGCGGCCAGCACGCTGCGCGGTGCGGTCAAGGGGCCCGCCGTCACCGGGATGGCCGCCGAGATCACCGGCGCCGAGGCCGACCAGGGCCGCCGCCGCATCACCTCGACCAACCGGCTGGCCTGGTTCTTCCTGCAGCGCAAGGCGCGGCGGGCGGGCTGGGACTGGGTCGTCTACGCCGTACGGCGCTGACCAGCCCGACCACCAGACCGCGCAGGACCAGTCCGCGAACGACCGCGTCGACGCCGACGACACCACGAGCACAGACAGCCAGGAGAACAGATGAGCACCGCAACCCAGGAACGTACCGGCACCAAGGCGGTGATCGCGGCGATGCTGTTCTTCGCCGTCGGTCAGTTCGTCTCACCCGTTTTCAGCGCGCTGTTCGGTGGCTCGTTCACCAGCGCCAACCGCGCCGGGGAGCCGCCGCTCACGCCCGCCGGCTACACCTTCTCCATCTGGGGGCTGATCGAGGTGGTCAGTGTGGGGCTCGCGATCTTCCTCGCCCTCCGCCGCAAGCGCAGCGACGCCGACGTGATCGACCGGCTGGCCAGGCCACTGCTCGTCGTCTTCATCGGGTTCTCCGCCTGGATCCTGGCCGCCGAGCTCGAGCCGATCTGGTCGACCCTGGTGATCATCGTGGTCATGCTGGCCGCCCTACTCCGAGCGATGCAGGATCGCGCTGTCCGAACGATCCCGGATCGCCGGCGTGGCCGCCGCTGGGTCGGGCGCTGCTGTGGTGGACCCTCGGCCTGTACACCGGCTGGCTCAGCGTGGCCACCTGGCTGAACCTGACCACGGCGTTCGCCGGGTCGGGGGCCCCGATCACCGGCACCGTGGGCATCGCCGCGCAGATCGCGACGCTGGCCGGCGCGCTCGGCACCGTCCTGATCATCCTGGCCTGGACCGGTGGCCTGCTCTCGTACGCCGTCGCCGTCTGCTGGGGTCTGGTGGGCGCGATCGTCGGCACCCTCGACGCCGGCCAGCCGGTGCTGACCGTGGCCGTCGTGATCGGCCTGGTCGCCGTGGTGGTGACCACCGCCATCACCCGGCGCCGGAGCGAGCGAGCTTCGCCGAGCGTCTGGCCTGAGCCAGCCGCACCCCTGGCTCGCCGCTGCACCCGCAGCACGGCGGTGCACCGGCAGTGTCCGGTGCGCCGCCGGCGTGGGGGTTCGGCAACGCGTAGCGGGTGCAGCAACGCGCGGAGGTGCAGCTGCGGCTGCGACGAGGCGAGCGGCAAAGGCCCCCCGACGTCAGCGCAGCGTGTCGGAGCCTTCCGACGGCTTCGGCTTGTGCGCCCGGATGGATCCCGCGTGGGCCTTGGCGGTGGGGTCGTTCCGGGTCTTGATCAGGCTGGCCACCGTGGTCACGGCGAGCACGACGAGGATGACGCCCAGGCTGACCAGGGTGGGGATCTCCGGCACCGCCGGGTTGATGTCGACGTGCAGCCAGTGCAGGATCAGCTTCACCCCGATGAAGGCCAGGATGATCGACAGCCCGGTGGACAGGTAGACCAGGCGGTCCAGCAGCCCCTGGACCAGGAAGAACAGCGCCCGCAGACCCAGCAGCGCGAACGCGTTGGCCGTGAAGACGATGAACGGTTCGCTCGTCACCCCGAACACCGCCGGGATGGAGTCGAGCGCGAACAACAGGTCGATGCTGCCGATGGCGATCAGCACCAGGAACAGCGGCGTCACCATCCGGCGGCCGTCGACCCGGGTCAGCAGCTTGCCGTCGACGTAGTCGTCGGTGACCGGCAGCAGCCGCCGCGCTCCCTTCACCACGACGTTGTCCTCGATGTCGGGGTCCTCGTCCCGGTGCCGGAACAGCTGGATCGCGGTGAAGATCAGCAGCAGGCCGAACAGCAGGAACACCACGGAGAACAGCGACAGCAGGGTCGCGCCGAGGGCGATGAAGATGGCCCGCATGATCAGCGCCAGCACGATGCCGAACGTGAGCACCTTGTGCTGGTGCTTCTCCGGCACCGCGAAGGTCGTCATGATGATCACGAAGACGAACAGGTTGTCGACCGACAGGCTCTTCTCCACCAGGTAGCCCGCGAAGTACTGGACGCCCAGCTCGCCGCCGAAGGCCATGGTGAACCAGACACCGAAGCCGATGGCCACGGCGATGTAGAAGACCGACCAGGCGGTCGCTTCCTTGAAGCCGACCCGGTGCGGCTTGACGGCGGCCACCACCAGGTCGATGGCCAGCAGGGCGATGATGATGGCGATCGTGACGCCCCAGACGAGTGGGGTGATGGTCATCAGAGGTACCTCTCGGAGGCGGCGGACGAGTCCCTGACCCTACCGATCCGATCAAGTCCCAGGCCGTCGGTCAGACCGACGAAGCAGGTGAACCGGTCACGGGATCGTCGGGCGGCAGCCAGACCGGCCCGGGTCCCGCCGGCGGGGAGGTCCAGCCCCGCTGCCGCGAGAGCGTGACAGCCGTCCGTACGAGGTCGGCGACCGGGTCGGTGAGCTGCTCGTCCCGCCAGGCGATGGACCAGGGGTAGACGGGCTGGTGCTCCAGCGGCTGGTGCACCGGCAGACCGACGGCGGCGTAGCGCTCGGTGTAGCTGCTGAAGTCCAGCAGGTAGGCGGGTTCCGCCGACCGCATCACGGCGGCGAGGCAGTTGTTGAAGGTGCCCGGATTGCCGAGCCAGCGCAACGTGATCCCCGAGGCGCGTTCGAACGCGCTGACGTACTCCCCGTGGACGTTGTACATACCGGATCCAGGGGCGTCGGCGAACACCGTGACCGGTCGGTCGTGGAAGGACGCGGTCTCCCGATGCGGGTCGGTCGGCCTGCCGACCAGCAACAGGGGCTCGAGCCGGATCAGGCGGTGGTGCCAGCCGGTCGGATGATCCGTCGCCATCCGGCGGGTCACCCGCAGGATGGCCACATCCAGGCGGTGGTCGAGCAGGGCCTCCAGCTGGCGGGTGCTGTCCATGGAGCGCTCGACGACCTGGACGGACGGGTTGGTCGCCGCGAAGGCGTCGGCGACGTCCCGGCTGGTGGTGAGCTCGAAGACGTGGGCGAGTCGTACGACGTGCGGGTCGCGCGGTCGGCTCATCGCCTCGGCCACACTCAGCAGCTGGCGGGCGCCGTCGAGGAAGTGCTGACCCCGGGGGGTGAGCCGGACGTGGCGGCTGTCGCGGACCAGCAGCGGCTCACCGACGGCGGCCTCCAGCCGGCGGATCTGCTTGGAGAGCGCAGGTTGGCTGATGTACAGCCTCGCCGCCGCCCGGCCGAAGTGGAGCTCGTCCGCAACGGCCACGAAGTACCTGACCAGACGTAGATCGAAGTCCATCGGTCCTCCTCGGAGGTCACGCTAGTGCCGAACCATGAGATCGATGCCGTTCTGGTTATCGATTCCCACTCCGCAGGTCTTGGACACGGCCGGCCCGAACGTATTGGCTCGACCTGTCGAGCACCGAGTCAACGAGCTGCCGGCAGCATGAACCGGAAAGGCCGGTACGACCGTGGACCTGAACCTGACCGACAAGATCGCGGTGGTCACCGGAGCCAGCAAGGGCATCGGCCTCGCGGTGACCCGGGCGCTCGTCGCCGAGGGCGTGACCGTGGTCGCCGGGGCCCGATCGAGCGGACCGGACCTGCCCGCGCTGGTGGCCGACGGCCGGGTCGTCTTCGTTCCGGTCGACCTGGCCGGGCCGGAAGGGCCGGTCGCCCTGGTCGAGGCGGCGCGGACGCTCGGTGGCGTCGACATCCTGGTCAACAACGCGGGTGCCGTCACGCCTCGTCCGGGCGGTTTCCGCAGCGTCACCGATGAGGACTGGGAGGCGTCGATCTCCCTCACCCTGATGGCCGCGGTCCGCACCACGCGGGCGGCACTACCGGAGATGATCCGTCGGGGTGGGGGCAGCATCGTCACCATCAGCTCGGTGAACGCCTACCTCCCCGACCCGCTCGTGATCGACTACTCGGCGGCGAAGGCGGCCCTGACGAACTTCTGCAAGTCGTTGTCGAAGGAGGTCGGGCCGGCCGGCATCCGGGTCAACACCATCAGCCCGGGGCCGGTGGAGACCGGCCTCTGGCTCGGCGACCACGGGGTGGCCCAGACCATGGCCCGGGCCGGTGGCGGCGATCCGGCCGACGTGGCCGCCCAGGCGGCGGCCGGGGCGGTCACCGGTCGGTTCACCCGCCCCGTGGAGATCGCCGACCTCGTCCTCGTGCTGGCCAGCGACCGAACGGCCAACGTCACCGGCTCCGACTTCGCGATCGACGGTGGCCTGGTCCAGACGCTGTAGGTCAGACGCCGGAGGTCCAGAGCTCCAGCAAGCCCGTCCCGGCCATCCCGTGCGTGGCCGCTCACTCGAAGGAAGCCCATGCCTCCACCCACCGTCAACCGTCCCTACCCCGTGCTGTTCATCCACGGCCTCTGGATCCACGCGAGCGCGTGGGAACCGTGGCAGCAGCTGTTCGAGGCCAACGGCTACACCACCTCGGCGCCCGGCTGGCCTGGCGATGCCGACACCGTCCAAGCGACCCGCGACGATCCGAGCCCGCTCGACGGCGTCGGCATCGAGGCGATCTGTCGTCACCACGCGGATCTGATCGAGGCCATGCCGGTGCGGCCCATCGTGGTCGGGCACTCGTTCGGCGGACTCATCGCCCAGGAGCTGCTCGCCAACGGCTACGCCACCGCGGCCGTGGCCATCGACCCAGCCCCCATCAAGGGGGTCAAGGTGCTGCCGTTCTCCCAGCTGCGCTCCGGCCTCCCGGTCCTGGGCAACCCGGCCAACAAGAAGCGAACCGTCTCGCTCACGTCGACGCAGTTCCACTACAGCTTCGGCAACACGTTGACCGAGGAGGAGTCCGACGCCTTGTTCGCGCGGTGGACGATCCCGGGACCGGGCCGCCCTCTGTTCGAGGACGCCACGGCCAACTTCGTGAAGGACTCGCCCGCTGCCGTCGACTCCCACCACGCGATCCGCGGACCGCTGCTGCTCGTCTCCGGCACCGAGGACCACACCGTTCCCCGCTCGGTGACCGAGGCGGTGTTCAAGCTGTACGCCGACAACCCGTCCCTGACCGAGTACACCGAGCTCGACGGTCGCGGCCACTCGCTGACCATCGACGCGGGCTGGCGGGACGTCGCCGAGCTGACCCTGGACTGGATCGCCGCGCAGGAGCCGGCGCTGGTCAGCGCGGCGACTCGCTGACCGGTCGCTCCACCTTCTGCGCCGGCAGCCGTACCCGGATGGTGGTGCCCTGACCGACCTGGCTGATCACGTCCGAGCTGCCACCGTGCGCGGTGACGATGGAGGACACGATCGCCAGGCCGAGACCGGCGCCGCCGGTGTGTCGGGTGCGGCTCGCGTCGCCCCGCCAGAACCGGGTGAAGACGTGCTCCTGGTCCGCGGCCGGGATGCCCGGACCGTGATCGGTGACGAGCAGGGTGTGGACGGGGCCGCCTGAGCCGTTGGTGCCGCTGCTGTCCGGTCGCGCCGGACGCACCGTCACCTCCACCGGCGTACCCGCCGGGGTGTGCTGGACGGCGTTGCCGAGCAGGTTCTGCAGCACCTGCTGCAGCTTCGGCGCATCACCGAGCAACGGGGCCGGACCGGCCGCGTGCAGCGAGAACCGGCGATCGGGGTTGATCACCCGGGCGTCCTCGATCACCTCACACGCCAGGACGGTCAGGTCGATCGGATCCAGGGCCAGCGGGCGGGCCCGGTCCAGCCGGGCCAGCAGCGCGAGCTCGTCGATCAGCATCCGCATCCGGCCCAGCTGGGTCATCGCCCGTTCCATGGCGTGGTCGCGTCGGACCTCGTCGCTGAGTCCACCCTGCAGGTAGAGCTCGATCCAGCCGGTGGCGGTGGTCAGCGGCGTACGGAGCTCGTGGGAGGCGTCCGCGACGAACGCCCGGAGCCGTCCCTCCGCGGTCTCCTGGACGTCGAACGCCTCGTTCACCGCGATGGCCAGCCGATGCATGTCCGGGTCGTCGTCGGGGACCGGCAGCCGGACCGAGCGGTCACCCTCGGCGAAGGCGTGCGCCTGCGCCGACATGGCCTTCAGCGGCCGCAGGCTGCGGCTGACGATGATCACGGTGGCGGCCACCAGGGCGACGATCGCGGCCAGCACCCCGGCGGCGGCCACCAGGATCAGCCGCTGCACGGTGGCCAGACTCGGTCCGGTGTCGAAGCCGATCACCAGTCCGTCGGGCACCAGGACCTGCCCGCTGGGTCCGATCACCGACAGTCCCGAGCCGACCACGTCCAGGCGGATGACCGTCATGGCGGGCTGGTCGGGGACCTGGTGCGGCTGACCGTCGTCCCGGCCGGCCCCGATCAGTGTCGCCGCCGTCGACGGATCGGTGTTGGCGATCAGCACGGGACGCCCGGCACGCTCGAAGACCACCGCGGCGCCCTCGGGCCGCGCCATGTTCCCGACCGTGGCGGCATCCAGCTGGACACCGCCGAGCCCGACCACGGAGGCCCGGATCCGCTCCGAGGTCCCCAGCAGCCGTTCGTCGATGCGGTCCCGGACGTAGGCGCGCATGTAGAGGATGGACACGGTCGTGGTGATCGTCAAGATCACCGTCAGGGTGATCGCGAGCGTCACGATCAGCCGGCTGCGGGTGCTCCAGCGTCGTGGCCCGCGGGATCGCTGGGCCGCTGGGCTCATCCGGTCTCCTCGGCGGCTCGGATCGTGTAGCCGAACCCGCGCACGGTGTGGATCAGCGGCGGGGGATCGAGGTCGACCTTGCGGCGGAGGTTGGAGACGAAGCGCTCGACCACGTTGCTGTCGCCCCCGAAGTCGTACTGCCACAGCTGGTCGAGGATCTGAGCCTTCGACAGCACCCGACCCTGGTGCAGCAACAGGTAGACCAGCAACCGGAACTCGGTCGGGGACAGGTCGATGCTGCGTGCGCCGCGGCGGGTCAGGTGCCGGTCCTCGTCGACCTCGAGGTCACCGCAGCGGAGGATGCCGCCGGCTCCGCGCGACGACGCCGTGGCGTGGGCCAGGTCCCGCTCCAGACGACTTCGACGCAGCAGACCCTCCAGCCGTACGGTCACCTCCACCACGCTGAACGGTTTGGTCAGGTAGTCGTCGGCGCCGAGGCGGAGGCCACGGACGCGGTCCTCCACGGTGTCCCGCGCGGAGAGGAACAGCACCGGCAGCGTCTCGCCGCGATGCCGCAGCAGCTGCAGGAAGTCGAAGCCGTCGATCCCGGGCATCATCACGTCGAGCACGATCGCGTCGGGGTCGTCGGTGCCGAACAGCGTGAGAGCGGTCTGCGCGTCGGGGGCGGTGGTGACCCGGAACCCGGCGAACGTCAGCGACGACTGCAGCATCTCCCGGATGCCGTCGTCGTCGTCCACCACGAGCACGTGGGCCTCACCGGG
>CAVXBJ010000006.1:0-12351 GCA_963759915.1 uncultured Actinomycetota bacterium
ATCCGGGACGAACGCTGGACCCTGCCAGACGAGCGCGGCGAGCAGCCCGACGAGGGCGAACAGCGTGAGCAGCAGCAGGCTGATCCGGGCGAAGGCTCCGCTGCGCCGCGCCCGGAGGGCGGCCACACCGATCAGCAGGAACGCCGGCACCCAGAACACCAGTCCGTACGGGATGAACGACGCCAGCAGGGCCGGCCCGTCGTCGGTGGGCGGAACGACCCGCAGCGCCGTGGCGACCAGGGCGGGCACGAGGGCGAGCAGTCCGAGAGTGACCAGCCACCCCTGGCCGGGTCGCAGGTGTCGAAGGCTGTCCCAGGCCTCGTCGGGGTCGGGCATCAGGCGCGCCGCCGGGGTGCCGCGGGTTGGTCCGCACCATCTTGATCTCGACCGGGTGCGGCGGGTACTCGCTGTCGGCCCGCTCGTCGGTGTCGCGCCAGCCCCGGCTGCGGTAGAAGCCGCGGGCCTCCAGGTTGTCCTCCAGCACCCACAGGACCAGCTCCCGCGAACCGCCGGCCATCAGCTCCTCGGTGGCGAGCTGGAGCAGCAGCGAACCGTGGCCCTGGTGGGCGTACCGCGGCGAGACGGCCAGGTGCCGGAGCCGTCCGCGGTTGTCCCAGGCGACCAGCCCGACCGGCTTGTCGTACTCCTCCAGCACCCGCAGCTGCACCCGCCGGTCCCGGAGCAGGCGACGCCACCGCCGGCGTACGTCCTCGGTCGGGTACGGGTGCTTCTCCGGATCGAACACGTGCTTCAGGCTCGCCTCGCTCGCGGCCCGCTCCAGACTCGTGAGCAGGTCGAGGTCGGACTGCCGGGCCCGACGGATGCGGATGCCGGTCTGCTCGTCCTCCAGGGGCGGGTCGAACTCGTCCTGCAGGTCCTCGAGCTCGGCCACGATCCTGTCCGCCCGGGTGGTGCGGCCCTTCTTCGTCGCCGTGCGGGACTTCTGGACGCACCACGCCTCCGTCCGGGATTCCTCGGTGCCGAGGACCAGCCCGTTCTCGCCGGGGGCGATCACCGTCAGGTCGTCCCACTCGATCCCGGTACGCCGGCCCGGGTTGATCACCTGGACACCCTCGGGCCCGGCGATCAGCCGGGGGTGAAGCCCGAACCGCCAGCCGTAGACCACCGCGGCGGCGGCCAGCACGACCAGGAAGACGGAGATCAGCGGTTCGCCGGCGCGGAGGTAGGCCAGCACGGCCAGCGTGGGCACCCCGAGACCCGCGACCAGGACGAACACCCACACCGCGACGAGCGTTCCGGTGGAGACGCGCCAGACACGTCTGGTCCGGACGGTCATGCAGATGCTCCTCGATGTCCCGTTCCGCCTAGGGTGGCGCCATGCCCGGCGTCGCGGTGGTGACCGACTCTACGTCGTCACTGGACCCCGCCGTGGCGGAACAGGCCGGTGTGGTCGTCGTTCCGCTGCAGGTCATCGTCGATGGTACGAGCCGGCCCGAGTCGTTTCGTCCGGGTCACGGAACGTTGACGCCCGGCGCGGTGGCGGCGGCCCTGCGCGAAGGCCGGACCGTGTCCACATCACGCCCCGCTCCCGAGGCGTTCTCGAGCGCGTACGCGGCCGCGGCCGCGCGTGGCGCGTCGGCGATCGTCTCGGTGCACCTGAGTGGCGCCATCTCCAGCACCCGCGACGCGGCGGAGCTCGCCGCCCGCACGGCTCCCGTCCCGGTGACCGTCGTGGACAGCCGGACCGTCGCCTCCGGCTGCGGGTTCGCCGCCCTGGCCGCGGCCGCCGCGGCGGCGGACGGCGCCTCGGCTGAGGAGGTCGCGGAGATCGCCCGACGGCGAGCCACGGCGTCGGTGACGTACTTCTGCGTGGAGAGTCTGGAGTACCTGCGGCGCGGTGGCCGGATCGGGGCCGCGCAGGCGCTGCTGGGATCGGCGCTGGCGGTGAAGCCGCTGCTGAGCGTGGTGGACGGTCAGATCACCCCGCACGAACGGGTCCGGACGATGTCGCGCGCCCTGGCCCGGCTGGAGGAGCTGGCGATCGAGGCGCTGAGTTCGGAAGAGTCTGGCTCGGCGGCGGACGTGGCGGTCCTGCACCTGGACAACCGCTCGGCCGCCGACCGGTTGGCGCGCTCGCTGAGGGCCCGCGGACCGCAGGTCGGCTCGGTCAACGTCTCCGAGGTCAGCGCGGTGCTCGGCGTGCACTGCGGTCCGGGCACCGTCGGCGTGGTGGTCTCACCGCGCGTCTGAGTCGTTGTCCACAGCCCGGCGGCTGGCGGGAGCGTCGTCCACAGGTCGCCGACGGGGCCGTACGGCGACGGGGGAACGTCCTTAGGTTCTCGGCATGTCCCGTCGAGATCGGATCGACCCGGCGACCGCGCGCCTGGTGGAGGAGCGGTTGCAGTGGCTGCTGCACGAGCACGGGCCGGTGCCCGAGCGTCCGCCCGAGTCCACCGCGAGCGGCGTCCGGCCGGACGGTGACCCCGTCCGGGCCGGTGATGTTCTTCGGGCCGGAGGGTCGGGGCGGGCGGAGAGGTCTAGTGCGGACCGTCGGTCGAGTGCGGACCGTCGGTCGGGTGCGCCCGGGGATTCCCGGGACCGCACCACGGCGCCGGACGGACCGGAGGTGCCCGCGCGCCCTCCGCGACCGCGCTCCGACGTCCGGCCGCTGACGCCGCTGACCGCCTTTCGGCACCCGCACCTGGTGGTGGTGGCCGCGATCCTCGCCGTGGGGCTGCTGGTGGCCGGCTGGGCGGTTCTGCGGGCCCGCCCCGTCGCCGTGGCGGTGACTCCGCCGGTCACGTCGTCGGCCCCCGGGCACCGTGGCGCCGACTGGAGCGCCGATCGATCCCGGAGCGAGCGCCGGCCCCCGGGCCTCGGCCGCCGGCGTGGTCGTGCACGTGCTGGGGGCGGTCCGGAAACCCGGGCTGGTCACACTCGCGGCGGGGAGCCGGGTCCAGGACGCCATCGCGGCTGCCGGAGGGCTCGCCGCCAAGGCCGATCCGGGGGAGCTCAACCTCGCTCAGGCGGTGACGGACGGGCAGCAGATCGTGGTGGGGACGAAGAACAAGCCGGCCGGCGAGGTGCGGAACGGGACCGCCGGCGGCTCGGGCGGGTCCGGCTCGGGCGGGTCCGGCGCGGGCGGGTCCGGGACCGGCTCGGGCCAGCCGGTCGATCTCAACACGGCCACCCAGGCCGAGCTGGAGGAGCTGCCCGGGGTCGGTCCGGTGATGGCCGGGAAGATCCTGGCCTGGCGGACCGAGAACGGCCGCTTCAGCCGGGTGGAGGAGCTGCAGGAGATCGACGGCGTCGGACCGAAGACGTACGCGAAGCTCGCACCCCTGTGTCGGGTCTGAGGAGTGCCCCGTCCGAGTCCGGTCCGGCACCGTCGCACGACCTCCGCCTGGTGCCGGTGGCCGTGGCCGGCTGGGCCGGCGCGTGGCTCGGCACCGGGCTGACCGGCCTGGACCGCTGGTCGCTGGTGGCGGCCGGGGTCGCGCTGCTGCTCGTGGTGACCTTGTGCCTGGTCGCCCACCGGTGGCGGTTGGTGGTGGCGGGTGCCGCCGCGCTCGCGCTCGCCGGCACCGTCACCGTCGGTGCGCTGGCCGCCGAGCGGGTGACGACCGGACCGGTGGCCGAGCTGGCCGTTGCCCGTGCGGTGGTGGTGGGGGAGGCGGTGGTCCGGAGCGACCCCCAGGTGCGGAGCGGACAGTTCGGCGGCTACGCGACCGTACGGGTGCGGCTCGACGCGGTGAGTGGCCGCGGGCAGACCTGGGCCGTCCGGAGCCCGGTGCTGCTGATCGTCGGCGGCGACCCGGCGGTGGACTCGTGGCGGCGGGTGCTGGTCGGCAGCACCGTACGGGTCTCCGGGCGCCTGGAGACGGTGGACCGTGGCTCCGACGTGGCCGCGGTCCTGCGGCTCCGGCAGGGTGCCGACGTGCGAGCACCCCCGAGCCGGTCCCTGCAGCTGGTGGAGCGGGTCCGGGACGGGTTGCGGAAGGCGGTGGCCGGACGTCCGGCCGAGCCTCGGGCGCTCGTGCCGGCGCTGGTCCTCGGCGACACCTCGGCCATGACCGACGACCTGCAGCAGAGCTTCCAGGCCACCGGTCTGACCCACTTGACCGCCGTCTCGGGCGCCAACCTGACGCTTCTCCTGGCGTTCCTGCTGTTCGCGGCGAAGTGGTCGGGGGTGCGGGGTCGCTGGTTGCGGGTGGTCGGGCTCGGTGGCGTGGCGGTGTTCGTGGCGCTCTGTCGGACCGAGCCGAGTGTGTTGCGGGCGGCGGCGATGGGGCTGGTGGCGTTGGCCGCGCTCGGTGCCGGGGGCGGGCGGAAGGGACTGCGCCAGCTGGCCGTGGCCGTCCTGGTCCTGGTGCTGCTGGACCCTTTTCTGGCCAGGTCGGTCGGCTTCGCCTTGTCGGTGCTGGCCAGTGGCGGCATCGTGTGGTGGGCGTCGTCCTGGGTCGCGGTGGCGACCTGGTTGCCCCGCCCGCTGGCGGAGGCGGTGGCGGTGCCGCTCGCGGCGCACCTGGCGACCTTGCCGGTCGTGGCCGCCCTGTCGGGTGCGGTGAGCGTGTCGGGGTTGCTGGCCAACGCGCTGGCCGGTCCCTTCGTGGGCCCCGCGACCGTTCTCGGCTTCGCGGCGGCGGGTCTGTCGTTGCTCAGCTCCTGGCTGGCGGCGATCGCTGGCTGGGGGGCGTCGTGGTGCGCCCAGGCGATCATCTGGATCGCCCATGCCGGCGCGGCGCTGCCAGGATCCTCGTGGCAGTGGCCGGCGACACCGGTGGCGCTGGTCGTCCTCGGCCTGGCTGCGTTCGGCGTCGGGTTGTCGGTCCGCGTGCTCGCCCGCCGTCGGTGGTGGGTCGTGGGTGCCGCGGTGCTGCTGGTGGCGGGGATGCTGACCGCGCCGGTCCAGCCGGGATGGCCACCGCGGGACTGGAAGCTGGTGGCGTGCTCGGTCGGGCAGGGCGACGGGCTGGTCGTCCGCGCCGGTCCGGGTCAGGCTGTGGTGATCGACGTCGGGCCGGATCCGACGGCGATCCGGCGGTGCCTGTCGGGGCTGCGGATCAGAGCCGTCCCGATCGTCGTGCTGACCCACTTCCACGCCGACCACGTCGACGGCCTGGCGGGGGTGCTGGGTCAGTTCCCGGTCGGTCAGGTGTGGGTGAGTCCGTACGCGTCCCCCGCCGGTGAGGCGGCCGGCGTCCGTGCCCTCGCGCTGGCTTCGTCAGCGGCTGTGCGGTCACCGCCGGTGGGTGAGACCGGGCGGGTGGGCGCCGTGTGGTGGCAGGTGCTCGGCCCCGTCGGTGTCCCGCGGGGAGTCGCCGGGGCGGGGGAGTCGGGGGAGTCGGTCGAGTCGGGCGCGGAGAACGACGCCAGTCTCGTCCTGCGGGTCGGGGTCGAGGACCTGACGGTCCTGCTCACCGGTGACGTGGAACCGGACGGTCAGGCCCGGATCCTGGCCACCGGGGTGGACCTGCGGGCCGACGTCCTGAAGATCCCGCACCACGGGTCGAGTCGCCAGGATCCGGCTTTCTTCGCAAGCACCGGGGCGCGGGTCGCGATCGCCAGCGCCGGACTGCGCAACTCCTACGGGCACCCGGCTCCGAGCACACTGCGGCTCGCCAGCGGTCTCGGCATGACGGTGCTGCGCACGGATCAGCAGGGGAGTGTCGCGGTCACCGAGCACGACGGCCGCCTCGGTGTCGTCACCCAGCACTGACCTGCGGCAGGGCGAAGCCGCAGGACAGCTCCCGATCGCCACGTCGGTACGAGGCACCCGGTGGGAGCGGCTCCGGGTCCGACGTCGTGCGGCAGTCTGTCGTCAGCTCGGGTTCTCCCAGTAGAAGCACTCCGGGTCGTAGACCGCCGGTGTGGGGTGTCCCCAGGGATTCACCAGCCCACCCAGGGCGAGATTCTCCTTGCGGGGGATGTTGCGCAAATCGGTCTTCGCGACGACCACCTGCGGGTAGTTCGCCACGCAGCCCATGAAGAACGGGCCGTCGGAGATGTGCAGCTTCTCGATCTGCCAGACGAGCTCGACCTGCTTCATCCGGTCCGGCTCGACCCTGGCCCGATTGTAGAGATCCCACAGCTTCGCGATCGGGCCGCCCTTCTCGGCGTCCATCCGTGGCGGATGCCGCTTCCAGGGATCGACGTCGGTCTCCTCGTCATTCTTGCCGGTGCCCAGGCCCGAGTACCACTGACCCTCCAGCGGCGCCCAACGCGTCGCCTCGACCGGGATCAGCCAGAAGGGCTGGATGAGGGAGATCCCGACGTTCGCCACTTCCCAGTTGCTGTGCGCGATCAGCTTGCCGGACTTCCACTGGTCGTCGTACGCCTGCGGGGCGATGGGGTTGCTCGTCATCGCGATCCCCACCGCCTTCAGGTCCGAGATCAGCTGGTTGTCCTTGGTTTTCGCCTCCACCGAGGCGTCGGCCTGGATGTCGATGCGCAGCGCGAGCTTCTTGCCGCTGGGCAGCTCACGCAGGCCGTCGCCGTCGCTGTCCTTCACTCCGAGCTCGTCGAGCAGCTGCTTGGCCTTGTCCGGGTTGTACTCCACGTACGCATCGCGCCACTGCTGGTAGACCTGTGCGCCGGTGTCGTTGACCTGGAACTCACTGGCCTTCGGGCTGTGTGTCCCCGTGGTCTGTTCGCCGGTGTTGAAGTAGACCGACTTCTGCACCGCCTCCCGGTTGAAGGCGTGGCTGACCGCCTGCCGGAACTTCGGCTCCCTGATGAGCTTGCGGATGTCGTCGTCGATGTAGTCGTAGTTGAAGAAGAAGATCGACCCGGTGCCTGATCCGCTGTCCCACAGGACCACCTCGGTCCCGGCCCGGTCGGCGCTGTCCCTCAATCCCTGCACGTCCTGCAGGGTGATCTGGTTGAACGGACCGTGGCAGTAGTCGACCGACCCCTGTTGCACCTGGAGCTTGCCCGCCTCGGCGTCGTTGATCACCTTGATCTGGATCTCGTCGACGTACGGCAGCTGGTCACCGTTCGGCATCACGGCGTAGTAGTAGGGGTTCCGCTCCAGCAGCACACCGCTGGTGTTGTCGAACGACTTGCACCTGAACCCCGTCATGGTCGGGCAGTCGGGGTTGCGATGCCAGTCGGCCTTGCTCTCCATCAGGCCGCCGACGGTGTCCCAGTCTTCCGGCACGTTCTTGCCGTAGTCGGGGTGGAACTGCTTCAGATAGTGGCTGGGCATCATCCAGATGGCCCCGTTCTTGCCGATGGCGCCGTTGACGTAGGCGGCCATCCGGTCCGCGGTGAGCGGCGCCGGGGTGTCGAAGGTCAGCTTCAGCGTGGTGTCGTCGATCGCCTCGAAGGTGGCGAGATTCCCCTTACCGGAGCGAGTCTCGTCCGGCGGCGTCACGGCCATCTTCTGGGCGAGCACGAACTCCTGCCACCACCAGATGATGTTCTCGGTGGTCCAGGCCTCGCCATCGGACCACTTCAAGCCCTTGCGGAACCGGAACGTCCACTCCGATGCGTCGTCGTTGGTCTCCCAGGACTCCACGAGTCCAGGGACGACGTCCTTGCCGTCGTTCAGGAAGCGCAGCGGGGAATGGCCGTAGAAGAACTCCCGGTCGGAGTCGGCGGTGGCCGCGCCGGTGGAGGAGAAGACGTTCATGTTGATGGTGCCGCCGTACTTTCCCGGCTGAACCCAGCTGTGCGGGATGACGTACGGGTTGTCCGGCAACCTCTCCTCGACGGGCGGGAGATCCAGACCGTCCAGTGCCGGTGCCTGCTGGAAGGTCGTTGGTCTGGGCAGCGGTTCCGCCGCTGATCCGGACCGGCCGGACGTCCCACCCCCGCCGTCGGTGTTGCCGTCGTCTTTGCTGTCGACATCATCGCCAGCGGTGCAGGAACTCAACGACCACGTGCCAGCAGCCGCGGCCGAGAAGTAGAGGAACGTGCGTCGGCTGATCCGACTCATGAGCCACCTCCATCGGTGGAAGAGCGTGCGCGGACCCCGAGCTGATCCAGGAAGCCACGTCGGCAGGCGTGAGCCTCCTCCAGGCAGTCCACGAGCCTCTGGGAACCAACGTCACCCGTACACGACGCTGGGCCATCGAGGCCCGGGCTACCAGGCTTCCCTTCGTGTCTATCCCATCATGAGCGTGGCCGACCTGTGAACCCACCCGGGAAGAAAGTGCCGGCGCCCCGTCAGGGCGAGAAAGAATTCCCCCCGAACGCCCGAACTTGCCGGCTCTGGGCGAGTACCAGGGTTCGAGCGGGATGACCCCGAGCGGCGTCGTGACCCAGCGTTGAGGAGCCCGCGCGGCGGACGGGCCACCGCGGGCACCTCGCTACGTGAGCTGCTTACCCGTCTGCGCGTTCAGGCTGACGGTTGCGTTGCTGCACACCGCGACCACCGAGGGCTTCTCGGCGAACTCGGTGACCCGGCCGGCGGTGGGCTCGTCCCCGGCGTCGGCACCGGCGAAACGGAGCGACAGATCTCCGTCGTCGTCGCACCGGAAGGTCCACAGGCGTTGGCCGTCCGCCACCCGGATGCCTTGCAGCTGATCGGGGGCGCTGCCGTAACCCTCGGTGTCGGTGCTGGCCATGACCACGACCGGCCCGTACTGGGCGGCCACCACCCGGCCCTTGATCGACGTGCCGTCGGGAGTCTTGGCGCGAACCGGCGAGAACTTCTCACTCAGCTGGTGCTGAGCCGACTGGGCGAAGCCGCTGAACGCGGTCACCGTGCTGCAGCCGGCGCCCGACAGCGCGAGGGTCTGGGCGGCCTTCTTCTCGGGCTGCTGCGTCCAGGAGGCACAGGTCAGCGCCAGATCGTCGACCGGACTCCCGAGGGCGATCTGCTGCGCCCGGGCCTGGCCACCGTAGGAGGCCAGGCCACCGGTCACGACCAGCGCCACCACGCTGACCCCGAGGATGAGCAGTCGTGGGCCGAGCGCACCGGCCGAGCGATGACCGGTCGCCTTGCGCACCCACGGCGTCCGGACGGGCTGCCACGGCGGCACCAGCATGTACCAGGCCCAGCCGACCAGCACCACGGCGACACCACTCAGGTAGACGGCGATGCTGGCCGGGGTGATCAGGGCGGCGTACTGCAGGGCGTCCTGCCCGCTGCCCAGCAGCTCGTCGGCCGCTTGCCGCAGCTCGGGCGCGAACACCCAGCGTCCGATGGCGATCGCCACGGGGTGGAGCAGGGCCACCAGCACCACGATCCAGAGCACCCGGGTGGGGCGCCGGGGAAGATCGTCGGTGTTCACCCAGATGAGCCGGTACACGGTCACCCCGACAGCGGCGACCCAGCCGGCCATCAGCACGATGCCGAGGAACGAGCCGAGGAACTGCCCGCGCGCGAGCAGGCCCAGCAGGGTGATCACGGACCCCATCGCCGCCAGGTAGCCGAACAGCGCCGGGATGACCAAACGGAGCTGCCACTGGCGCGACCGGAACAGCGCCGGGAGCGGGAGCGAGGCCAGCAGCATGAAGGTCGGCACCAGCGAGCCGCGACCGACCTGGACGTCGGCGACGGGCTGCCCCTGGCTGGTCAAGGTCGTCGAGGCCAGGGGTCCCAGCTGGTTGAACAGCCAGGTGTGGCCCGGGAAGCGCGCGAATTCCGGCACCCAGTAGGCCACCAGGAAGACAGCGTTGACGACCAACGTGATGGCCATCGGCAGGTACGCCCACTGCAGGGCGGTCCGCGGATCCCGGTGCCGACGCTTCCCCTGGACCGGCGGACCGGCGTACTCGACGTCGGGCAGGTCCTGGGCGTCGAAGCTCAGTGTGCTGCTCATCAGCCGGTGATGAACTCGATGTGCCGGTGGGGGAGCAGCCGCCGCAGCGCCTCGACCTCGGAGCCGTTGAGGCTCGGCCGCCCCGGGTGGGCCTGCTCCGGACTGGCCAGCGGGCTGTCCAGGGTGATCCGCAGCAGATCGCCGTCCCGCAGCGACTCGACGGCCCGCAGGTTCACGTTGTCGTCGTCGACCTGGTCCAACCAGCTGGACACCAGCGTCTCGTAGTCATCGGCGTCGCTGACCACCAGGCAGGTCGTCCGCTCGCCGTAGAGCTCGGAGAACGCGCCCTGCAGCCGCGGCAGGTCGTAGTCACCGGGTGGCTCGCTGCAGACGGCGACCACGGTCGCCTCGGAGGCCACCACGGCCCCGGCGATGCCCAGCAGCGGCACCATCGACCCGGACCGCCACACGCGGCGGAGCCGGGCGTCCAGCGAGAGCTCCAGTTGACCGGCGAGCGGGTCCGGGACCGCCGGTGCGGGACGGGGTTGGCCGGGCCGGTCCGAGCGGGCCGGGCGGTCGAGGGCCGCCGCCGGTCCGGGTGAGCGGGGCGGCGGGTCGGCCTGTGCCGGCCAGGCCACGTCGACGATGGTGAGCCCGCGGCGGACGAGCGTCCCGTTGGCGAACGCCAGCGGCACCCAGCGCTCCTCCAGGACGGCTGCGACCGTGTGCCGTCGCAGATCGGCCAGTCGGTTCATCCGGAAGGCGCCCCGGACGCTGCTCTCGATCTTCGACTGCAGCTCCTGCATCAGGTACACCCCGAAGGTGTCGCCGAACTCGGCGGCCAGGTCGGCGACCGCCGCGAAGTCCGCGGCGTCGGCGAGCTGGACGGTGACCCTGAGGGTGACGTGCTCGATGGGCTGGTTGTCCAGGGTGGTCAGATCACTGACCACCATGGTCAACGGCACCACACCGGTGGTCACCGGGAGCGCGAGAGAGGCGTACTGGAACGGGTTCCAGGTGGGTAGCACGGTCTCGCCGGGATGGCGGACCTTCGGGCGTTCGCCCGGGGGGAAGACGACCAGGACAGTGCCTGGTTGCACCCGTACGAGACGATTCAGCTCACGAGTCTGGCCGGTGAACGGCTGGTCGACGGGAGCGTCGGTCGTCATGCGGGGTGCCTGTCCATGGGGGAAGTCACGGCGGACACGGCGGCCCTTTCGATGTCGAAACCTGGGCCATGTATACCAACCTCACCCCGCGATCGGGCGGAGGCGCGAGCGAGTAATGCAGTGTCGTGACCGACTGGCATGCTGACGTCGTGGCCAGCCCGAAGCGACCGTCCTCGTCGACCTCCGCGTACGGGTCCGCGACCCTCGTCACGGGGCCCGAGCGCCTGCTCGCGGAGCGGGCGATCTCCGGCGTGCTGGAGAGGGCCCGGGCGGCCGAGCCGGACGTCGAGATCGATCAGGTGTCCGCGCCCCAGCTGGACCCGGGTCGGCTGGTGGAGCTGACCAGCCCCTCGTTGTTCTCGACCCGCCGGGCCGTCGTCCTGGATGACCTCACCGAGCTGTCGAGCGATCTCGTCGGTCAGGTGGCGGACCTGGCCAAGGGGGTGGACGCGGACCTCGCCCTGGTGCTGGTGCACAACGGCGCGGCCCGCAACAAGAAGCTCGTGGACGCGATCAAGGCGGCCAAGCCCGAGGTCGTGGAGTGCCCGTCGGTGAAGACGTGGGAGCTGCCCCAGTTCGTGTCCCGCGAGGTGCGCCGGCTCGGTGGTTCCGCCGACAGCGAGGCGCCGGCCCTGCTGGTGGAGGCCGTCGGGCACGATCTGCGCGCGCTGGCGGCCGCGGTCTCCCAGCTGCTCGCCGACAGCGAGTCAGCCTCGATCACCGCCACCCAGGTGCGGCGCTACTTCGGCGGCCGGGCCGAGGTGACGAGCTTCGCGGTCGCGGACGCGACCCTGTCCGGACGGACCGGGGTGGCCATGGAGCAGCTCCGGTGGGCGCTGTCGACCGGGGTGGCGCCGGTGCTGGTGACCAGCGCCTTCGCCTCCGGCGTGCGTGGCCTCGGCCGCCTGATCGGGGCCCCCACCGGCCTGCGCGAGGGCGATCTGGCCCGCGAGGTCGGCGTACCGCCGTGGAAGCTGAAATCGATGCGGTCCCAGGCCCGCGGTTGGGACCAGCGCGGACTGGCCAACGCCCTGCAGGCGGTGGCGGTGGCCGACGCCCAGGTGAAGGGCGCCGCCGACGACGCCGAGTTCGCCCTCGAGCAGCTCGTGCTGGCCGTCGCTGCCAACCGGCGGAACTGAGGACACCGCCGGCCGCATCGCCCCACTGCTCGCCGCCCGGGCTCCCGCTGACCGGTCGGCTGCTGCGCGTCTGTCCAGTGGCCGTGGGTGGCTCGTTGGCGGCTTCCGGGGTGGCTGGGTGCCTGCCCGGGTGGCCGTGGGTGGCTTCGCGGCGGCTTCCGGTTTGGCTCCGCGCCCGCGTGCTGACCGTGGGTGGCTCGGTGGCGAGTTCCGGGGTGGCCGGGCGCGTGCCTGCTGGCCGGTTCTGACTCTCGACGCCCGATGCCTCAGCCGTCGCCGGGTGGCCGGCGACATCAGTCGCGACGCTGGGTCGATCGATTTACCAGGACGCCCGACTACTCCTAACGCACAGCGTCCCGGTCACCACGTGGG
>CAVXBJ010000007.1:0-17900 GCA_963759915.1 uncultured Actinomycetota bacterium
CCTGGCCGACCTGGTCGAGGAGACCGTCACGCCGCACCTCGTGCCGGCCCCGGGCCTGGCGGCGGACCTGCCGTCGAACGGCACCTGGCACGGCCACCTGTCGCTCGCCTCCCACGAGCTGGGCGTCCGGCCCGAGATCGCCGACGAGGTGGTGGAGTTCGTCGCCGGGCTCGCCGTACCGGTGCCCGACGGCTTCCTGGCCGACACCGTGAGCGCCTACCGCTTCACCCACCCGACGTGGGACGGGGCCTGGTGGACCGACCTGCGCTGGGAGTTCGTGCGGAGCTGGCGGCTGAGTGGCCCACCGAGCGACGGGATCTCGGTCTGAACTCCCGCTCGGCCTTCGTCCCCGGCCGCTGGAGCGAGCGTGCGTGTGGTCAGTCGCACCGCCGAGGTGCCCGAACGCACGACTCCCCGCCCGGGAGACCCGGACGGGGAGTGCGGTGTGGTTCCGGGGGAGACGTCAGCTGAAGCTGTCGCCGCACGCGCACGAGCTGGTCGCGCTCGGGTTGTCGATGGTGAAGCCCTGCTTCTCGATGGTGTCGAGGAAGTCGATGCTCGCGCCCATCAGGTAGGGCGCGCTCATCCGGTCGGTCACCACGGTGTGACACCGCCGAACTCGGGCCACCACGTCGCCGTCGAGGCTGACGCTCGTCGAAGAACAGCTGGTAGCGCGGGCCCGAGCGCCACCGGGCTGCACGGCGATGCGGAGCGCGAGGTCGTCGCGACCCTCGGCGTCGAGCAGCGCAGCCACCTTCGCGGCGGCGCCGTCGGTGAGGGTCACGCCGTCGGCGAGCGGGGCGCTGCTGATCGGCGCCTCGATGGTGGGGGCAGTCTGGTCCTGGACCGTCATATCGTCTCCCGCATCTCTCTCGCAGAGAATCGTCGTTGGTGTCGCAGTGAACCCCCAGTCTAGGTCCGTCACCTGAGCGGACCAAAGCACCAGCGGGTGTCCTGGGTCACCCATCGCCGCGGTCACGTCGTGTGGTGCACCTCCTGGAGCGCGTAGACCGGGGTGGGCAGACCCTCGAAACGGGCCTTCAGCTGCAGCGCCAGGAAGAGCGACACCAGAGTTAAGCGCCAGCGACTTGTCATCGCACCGTCCTGGTGCGGTCAGCCGATTCGAGCTCCAGGTCGACGCACGGCGCGAACCGGTACGGCCGGGCCAGCAGGAGACCCCCGAGCCCCCGGCGCAGCCGCGACATCTCGACCCTGACGGCGACGACGTGGTCGGTGGAGCCGTACAGCGCCCGGCTGAGGCTCGCTCCGTCGGCCGGCCGGGCCGGCCCCGGCCAGCAGCGTGAGGATCTCGGTGTGCCGGCTGGTCAGCGGCTGGACCCAGGGGTCACCACCGTCGGGCTGGGACACGACGGCGCGCGGGTCGTCGCGGAGCTGCAACCGGAGCCGGACGCGTTGCTCGTGGCCGCCGGGCCGCAGCAGCCAGCCGCCGGGCAGCCGCTCCAGACGCAGAGCCCGAGACCCGCAGGTGCGGCCCGCCGCCGGGGACTTGGGCAGCGCGACCCGGTCGACCGGCGGCATGCCCGCACGGCGGCCGACCCAGCCGTGGGCGTCGACCGCCAGGCCCGCCCGGCGAGCCGGGCCAGTACCGGCGCCGACCGTGCGCAGCCGGTCGAGGGCGCTCGTGCCGGCGCCGCAGGCCGCGCCTCGGCGAGCTCGCCGCGGAGTCGACCAGGGCCACCATGGTGGGGTGGACGGTCGCGGCGGACCGCTCGACGTCGACCACCCCCAGCAGCTCGCCCGTCGCGCGGGTCGTGGACCGGCGCGGCCGTGCAGGTCCAGACGTGGTGGCAGCGGCACGAAGTGCTCGGCGGAGAAGATCTGCACCGGGGCGGCCTCGGCCAGCGCCGTACCGATGGCGTTGGTGCCGACGACGCCCTCGGACCAGTTCGCCCCCTACTGAACCCCAGCTTGTCGGCCCCGGCGCGACCCGCGGCGGATCCTTCCCGCCAGAGCACCGCCCGACGCGTCGGTGACCACCATGACGTGCCTGGCGTTCTCGGCGACCCAGGTCGACGCCGACCGGAGCTCGGGCAGCACCGCCCGCAGCGGCGAGCGAGTCCGGCCGGAACTCGATCTCGGCGAACGGCAGCGGTCCGGGCGGCCCTGCAGGTCGGGGTTCACGCCGTGCTGCTGCACCCGACGCCACGAGCGTTCGACCACCGAACGCGGTCGGCTCGGGGGATGCGTACCGGCGAGGACCGCGTCGTGGACCGGGACAGCTCCCGGCGTACCGGCCCAGGTCGATCCCTGGGCGTACCGCACAGACCCCGTCGTCCACGCTTGGTTCCTCCAGCCTCGTCGCCGAGGTCAGCGTACGGCCGCACCAGCGCCGCGACCAGGGTGCGCGGCCGCGCACGTCACCCCGCCGGTGGGTGCTGCGGTCACCACCGCCAGGTGCGTGCCACCCGAGCGCCGAGCCGGTGCAGGTCGCCCAGGTCGACGTCGCCACCGGTGGGTCGGTCGAGGCTCGACTCGCGGACCGCGTACGCCGCCTCGATGCCCATGGTGCGCATCTCCCGACCGCCGATCAGCACCTCGCCGGCCACCACCACGCACCGGCCGGAGCGCCCGCTCGGCGATCCGGGCCACCTCGGCGACGACCCCACCGCCACGGAGCGCGAAGTCGAAGACGCCACAGCCGGTCACCACCAGGTCGGCGCGGGCGACCGCCGCCGCGAGTCCCCCGAGCTCGGCGCCCAGAGCCGGGCCCGTGGTCACCCGCCCGCCCAAGGCCCGGACGGCCAGCGCGGTCCCCCCCAGGCGCCCAGCCCGGGTGCGTCGATCAGTCCGGCTGCGGCAGCGAGGCGGGCGAGAGCTCGTCGGTGAGGCCAGCGGCCGAGCTCGGCGTCGGCGCCCAGCCCGGCACCGGCCCGGCCCCGGGCCGAGGTGATGCCGCGGAGCCCCAGCAGCGGTCGGTCGAGCTCGGCGGCCGGTACCAGCCCGATCAGCTCGGCCCCCCGGAGCAGCTCGTACGCCGGGGCGAGGTCCAGCCTGGAGATCCCGGCCAGCCCGGCCACGCCGGAGTCCAGCGGCACGTCGGCGCTCACGCCCAGCGCGAAGAGCAGGCCGGCTCCCCCGTCGTGGGTGTCGACGGCGGCCAGGTCGACGACCACACGTGGAGCGCGGTGGGCCGCGAGGAGCTCGGCCAGCACCGTGCCGAGCGGGGCCGAGCTGACGTCGTACGGCACGGGCCCGTCCGTGGGGTCCGGTGGCCCGAGGCCGACCGCCGCGAGGCTCGCCGAGGCGACCACGGCGCTCAACCTGTCGCCGACGACCCCGGTCGACACGTCGGCGCCGACGGCGTCGGCCAAGGCCTGGACGGCCCCGCGACCTGCCTCCCCGAGCGGGACGACCGTGGTGTCGCCGTCCGCCCAACCCGAGGCGATCGCGGCACCGGCCGCCGCCGAGGACAGTGCCCCGACGCTGTCGGTGGCGACCACGATCTGCATCCGGGCATCTTCGCAGGGCGCGGTCGGGCGATCGCGAGCTGTCAGTGGGGAGTGAGACGGTGCGGAGATGGACGCAGCACCCGACTGGACGTCAGTGCTTCTCAGTCAGCTCACCTGGCACTGGACCGCTCAGCTCCGGCCCCGCCTCGAGGGACTGAGCGACGACGAATACCTCTGGGAACCGACCGACGGCGCGTGGAACGTGCGCCCCGCCGGCGCCGGGGATTCCGGGCTCCAGGTCGGCTCCGGAGCCTGGCAGATCGACTTCAGCTTCCCCGAGCCCACACCCCCTCCGGTGACGACGATCGCCTGGCGACTGGCCACGTCGTGGTCGGGGTGTTCGGCGACCGCAACGCCCGGTACTTCGCCGGCCCGCCGATCGGCTACGACGACTACGCCTACCCGGTCACGGCTGCCCGGTCGTTGGCCGACCTCGACGCCGGCTACGACCGCTGGGTCGCCGGTGTGAAGGCGCTGACCGCGGCCGAGCTCGCCGCCCCGTGCCGGGAGCCGGGTCACGAGACGGAGTCGATGGCGGGGCTGGTGCTGCACATCCACCGGGAGGTCATCCACCACGGCGCCGAGATCTCGCTGCTGCGTGACCTCTGGGCCGCGCGCGCCTGAGTCGTGGCCGCCGTCGGCCGTATCCTTGCCGCCGTGACGACCACCACCGGTCCGCCCGGCGGCTCACTCCCCTTGTTCTTCCTCGGCCGGGGTGCCGACCCGCGTTCGGAGCGGGGCGTCGAGTGCCCGGGCGATCTGCCCCCCGCCTCGGACCCGGCCCTGGTCGACCGGGCTCGGGCCGCCAAGGCCGCGTCGGGCGACCGGGTGTTCGTGCTGGGCCACCACTACCAGCGCGACGAGATCATCGAGTTCGCCGACTTCACCGGCGACTAGCTTCAAGCTCGCCAGGGAGCCGCCGCCCGGCCGGACGCCGAGTACATCGTGTTCTGCGGCGTCCACTTCATGGCCGAGTCGCGCCGACATCCTGACCGGCCGACGTCCGCAGGTGATCCTGCCCGACCTCGGGGCGGGCTGCTCGATGGCCGACATGGCCGACTCGACCAGGTCGAGGACGCCTGGGACGTGCTCGCCGACGCCGGCGTCGCCGACGCACCGTGCCGGTCACGTACATGAACTCCTCGGCCGACATCAAGGCCTTCTGCGGCAGCACGGCGGGGCGGTCTGCACCTCGTCCAACGCCAAGACGGTCCTGGAGTGGGCGTTCGCCCGGGCCGAGAAGGTGCTCGTTCTTCCCCGACCAGCACCTCGGCCGCAACACCGCGTGCTCGGATGGGCTTCCCGCTCGACGGAGTGCGTGCGTCTGGGACCCGCACCAACCCCGCGGCGGTCACCGACGAGCAGCTGCGGGCCGCCACTTGATCCTGTGGAAGGGCCACTGCTCGGTCCACGGCCGGTTCAGCCGCCGAGCAGGTCGACGACGTCCGCGGCCAGCGCCCGGCGTGAAGGTGCTCGTGCACCCCGAGTGCCAGCACGAGGTGGTCCTGAAGGCCGACCTGGTCGGCACCACCGAGTTCATCATCAGCAGGTCGAGGCGGCCCCGCCCGGCACGAAGTGGGCCATCGGCACCGAGCTCAACCTGGTCCGCGGCTGGCGACACCACCCCGAGCAGAAGATCGTCTTCCTCGAGGAGCACGTCTGCTACTGCGCCACCATGAACCGGATCGACCTGCCCCACCTGGGCTGGGCGCTGGAGAACCTGGTCGCCGGGCGGTGGTGAACCAGGTGACGTCGACGCCGAGACCGAGCGCTACGCCCAGGAGGCGCTGCAGCGGATGCTCGACCTCCCTGGCGAGACGTGCCGGGACTGACGGGTCCGCGGCAGCGGCGGGCCGTGCCCGGCCGGGGCGACGGGCAGGTAGTGTCCAACCGGTGACCGCAGCCCCTGACGACCACGTGACCGGTACGGCGGGGGCCACTACAGGCACCAGCCCGATGGCCGCCGCGGCCCCCAAGGTGACCGTCGGCATCCCCGTGTTCAACGACGCCACCACGGTCGTGACCTGCCTCAGCGCGGGCGGTGACGATGCCCATGTCCGAGATCGAGATCATCTGCGTCGACGACGGGTCCACCGACACCAGCCGTGAGGTGATCGAGACCTTCGCGGCCGCCCACCCCGAGCTCGCGGTGCACTACTTCTGGCAGGAGCACACCGGCGGCCCCGCCACCGGCCGCAACCGTGCCCTCGCGGAAGCCTCTGGGGAGTACCTCTACTTCGTCGACGCCGACGACTACCTGGGCGATCGCGCGTTGGAGGAGATGTACCGCCTTGGCCAGGCCAACAGCGCCGACATCGTCATCGGCCCGTTCGTCGGGGTACGGCGCGGGGTGCCCAAGCACATGTTCCGGCGGCACCGACTGAAGACCAGCGTCTTCGAGTGGAACGTGATCGACTCGATGAACGTCCAGATGTTCCGGACCGACTACGTGCGCTCGATGCGCTACAGGTTCAACCCGGACCTGAGGATGGCCGAGGACCACCCGTTCACCATGAACGCCTACCTCCACACCTCGGCCATCGCCGTGCTGTCGGACGTGCCCTGCTACTACTGGGTGCGCCACCCCCACCAGGAGGGCCTGCGGGAGCACCTGACGAGCGCCGACCTGAAGGTCGAGGAGTTCCTCGCCTACATCGGGGAGACGTTTGCGGTGATCGAGCACGCCGACCTCGACGACGAGCGGCAGGAGGCGATCAAGGTCATCTACTGGAGGCGGCTGCTGACCTTCGACCTGTTCAACGAGGGCAAACGCGACCGGGAACCGTACGACCGCGAGCTGTCCTTCCTGCGGGTGCACGAGCTCGCCCGGGCCCACTCGACCCCGACCACGCTCGCGCGACTGGAGGCTCCGATCGCCTTCCGACTGCGGCTGATCCTCAACGGCAGCTCGACGCTCTACACCGACTACCTCGCACTCGCCACGTAGTCGGTGACCGGCTCGGCCGCGCTTCGGGCGGAGCCGATCGCTCGGCGGTGACGGGACAGCCCGACGACGGCGCCCGCCAACAGCGACCCGCTGGTCCGAGCACCAGGTCGCCCAGGGTGTCGACGTAGGCCCAGGGCAGCTCGGTGCCGTAGCTGATGAACGCGAGGTACTCCGACCACCTCCCAACCGATCGCGCTCACCCCCCGACGCCGCCGCGGCGGTGAGCACCCAGCGTCGCGGGGTCGCGGGATCGAGCAGCGGGCGTAGCCGGCGGCGGTCAGGCCAGGGCCACTGTGCAGACCGACGTGCATCCAGGTCGTCCCACCAGGTCACGGAGTCGTAGAGGTCGAGCCGGTTGCCGACCAGGTCGAGCAGGATCGGCAGGCCACAGAGCAGGTCCGCACCCCAGCCACGGTGCGGCTGCCCGACCGGCGCCGCGGCCCAGCCACCACAACGCCGGCAGCATCAGGGTGCCGAGCGGGTAGCCGACCGCGCGGGCCGTCAGCCCCTTGCTCTTCAGCCCGGCGAGGTCGGGGTCCATCACTGCCCAGAGCACCGGCCAGGAGACGAGGACCTTGACCACGAGCGCGGCGATGCGGAACGGCGGGGCGGCGGGTGACATCGGGCCCAGGCGTCGCCGCTCGGGGCACCTGACGCGTCGGCCTCGGGACGGAACCGGCGTCACGCGCCGGGGTGGACTTGCAGGTGTCCGACCGGGTCGGGCCCGAACAGCACCTGGTCGCGGACGGCGAACCAGCGCAGGGTGTCGGTGATGCCCTGCTCGACGTGAGCTCGGCCCGCCAGTCCAGCGGTTGCGGGCCCGGTCGCTGCGGGTGAACGTGCCGGCGCCGTCCCCGGGCCGGCGGGGTCCGCGTACGCCACGGTGACGGCGGCTCGACCAGCCGGTTGAAGGCGGCGACGAGCTCGAGCACCGTGGTCCCCTCGCCGGTGCCCAGGTTGAGCACCGTGGCCGGCTGAGTCGCGCACGAGGCGGTCGAACCGCTCGACCGCCGGACATGGGCGCCGCCAGGTCCCAGACGTGGACGTAGTCGCGGATCCCGGATCCGTCCGGGTCGGGTAGTCCGTCCCGGTGACGGATGAACGGCCGACCGGTCTCGGTGCGCGGTCGATCAGCTGCCCGAGGGCGTGGCTGGGCGCCGGACCTGCAGACCGGTCCGCAGCTGCGGGTCGGCCCGATCGGGTTGAAGTAGCGCAGCGAGACGACCCGCAGCCGGTCGCGGCGGCGACGTCGGCGAGCATCGTCTCGACCATCGCCTTGGTCCGGGCGTACGGGCTGGTCGGGTCCAGCGCCGAGCTCTCGTCGACGTGCCGTCGCCGCCGGGGCGGTAGATCGACGGCCGAGGAGCTGAAGACCAGCCGGGTCCAGCCGTGGCGGACAGACTGGTCGACCAGTCGATGGTCTTGACGACGTTCTCGCGGTAGTAGTCGCAGAGGTCGGCTCGACCGACTCGGGTACGACGATCAGGGCCGCGAAGTGCACGACGGCACCGATGTCGGGGTGGTCGGCGAAGATCCGGTCGAGCAGGCTCCGGGTCGGCGATGTCGCCCTCGTAGACGAGCCGACCGGCCCCGAACTCGCGCCGCCCGGTGACGAGAGCTGTCGAGGACGACCGGGACGTGGCCGGCGTCGAGCAGGCCGATGCGACCGTGCTGCCGATGAAGCCGGCGCCCCCGGCGACCAGGACCTTCATGTCAGCCGGGGATGAGTCCTTCGCTCGACTGCCGAGCAGCTCCTGCACCTCGGCGACCGAGGCGTCGGCGCCGGCAGGATCAGGTCGGAGTCCTCGAGGGCGTCGTCGGGCACCGCGGCCCGAGCGCCCGGACCTGGTCGTGCAGCGCACCGAGCGCTGCGGACAGCTGGTCCTGGTCGTCGGCGGCTGACGGCCTTCTCGACCGCGTCGTCGAGCGCGTTGAGCTCGGCAGCGCGAGTCGTCGAGCTCCCACTGGCCCTCGCCGAGGATGCGGACGATCATCGCAGGTCCCCCTGGTTGGGCTGGCGCTGCGGTGCGGCCGGGGCTCTGGGCCGGCGCGGGCTGGCCTGCTGGGCTGCGGAGGCTGCTGGACCGGCTGGGCCTGCCGGTCGGCTGGCCCTCGATCGCCTGCGGCGGCGGCCGAGGTGCCGGCGCCGAGCGAGGCCTTCATCTGGGCCAGCTCGTTCTCCACGTCGGAGGTCGAGGCCAGCTGCTCCAGCTCGAGCGTGATGTCGTCCTTGGCCGTGCCGGTCGGGTCGTCGAGCGCGCCGGAGGCCAGCAGCTCGTCGATCGCGCCGGCGCGGGCCTGCATCTGCGCCGTCTTGTCCTCGGCCCGCTGGATCGCCATGCCGACGTCGCCCATCTCCTCGCTGATGCCGGAGAAGGCCTCGTTGATCCGGGTCTGCGCCTCGGCCGCGGAGTAGGTCGCCTTGATCGTCTCCTTGCGGGTCCGGAAGGCGTCGACCTTGGCCTGCAGCCGCTGGCTGGCCCGGGTGAGCTTCTCCTCCTCACCCTGCAGCTGCGCGTGCTGGGTCTGCAGGTCGGTCGAGCTGCTGCTGCACCCCGGACTTGCGGGTCAGCGCCTCGCGGGCCAGGTCCTCGCGGCCGACCTCGAGCGCCTTCTGCGCCTGCTGGTTCAGCTTGTCGATCTGGGTGTTGAGCCCGTTGGCCTGCAGCTCGACCCGCTTGCGGCTGGTGGCGACGTCGGCCACCCCGCGGCGGACCTTCTGCAGCAGCTCGAGCTGGCGCTGGTAGGAGTAGTCCAGGGTCTCGCGCGGATCTTCCATCTTGTCCAAGGCCTTGTCGGTCTTGGCGCGGAAGATCATCGACATGCGCTGAAAGATGCCGCTCATCGGGTCAGCTGGTCCTTCCGGGGCTGCCGAGCAGTGAGGCCCCAGACTAGCCCGGCACGCCCAGCGTCCGCAGCGCACGGGAGGGCAAACTCATCCGGGCCCATCCCGAGCCCGCGCGCAGCACCCGTGAAACGCCGTCCTGCAATGCGATGACGACCTGGTTACACCGTCAATCCTGGTAGAGAACACCGCTTGCGCCGTGCAAGACCGACGTCAGGCCCGAGGCGATGACCGCCTTTCGCTTTCCCCCGGGGCAGTGGCCCTTTCTCAACGACGACGTCGTCACACTCGAAATCTGATCGCTTCGGACAGTGACGTGTTCGGTCGCGGCTGCGCGCCCGGAGGGGGACACATATGCAAGAAATCGTCGAACGTCCAGTGGGTCGGTGGTCGCGAATCCTGTCAGCCCCTCGCCAGAAGATCGGCTGGCAGGACAATCACCTGCTCAAGAACTCCCCGTTTTTGGCCACCGCCAGCGTGTTCACAGCCGGTCTCGGTTTTTGCTTTTGGACCGTGGTCGCCAGGTTGTATTCACCCGACGCCGTGGGCATCGCCACTCCCTCATCTCCACCACCTCTCTCATCGCCTACTTGAGCCTCTTCGGACTCAACTCCAGCCTCGTCCGGTTCCTGCCCGGGTCCGACCACCCCGATGCCCTGGTGACCCAAGCCGTGGCGGGGGTGAGCGTCGTATCGATCGTCGTCGGCCTCGGCGCTGTGGCTGCGCTGCCAGTCATCGCCCCCAGGTTGGGCTTCGTCGGCGAGCATCCGCTGATCGCTGCGATCTTCATCGCATCCGGCGTGCTCGCGGCGGTCAACCTCTTGACCGACGCCGTCTTCATCGCGGGCCGCAAGTCGCAGTACAACATCCTGACCGATGGCGTGCTTCAGGGGCTTCCAAGCTCGGTCTACCGATCCTTCTTGTCGGGTTCGGATCCTTGGGGGATCTTCGGGGCGACCGGGATCGCTTCTATCGTGGCGGTCGCCGCGTCGTTCTACTTCCTGCACCGCGTGATTCGGTCCCGGATCCGACTTCAGCCGTCGCCACACAGCGCTGACCCGCCAGCTGCGCTACTCCAGCAGCACCTACGTCTCCAGCGTGCTGAACCTCATGCCGGCGTTGATCGTCCCGCTGATCGTGCTCCAGCACCTCGGTGCGGCCCAGCCGGGTTCGATCACGTCGCCTTCCAGGTCACGAACCTGATCAACGCCTTCGCGACCGCCGTCGGCGAGGCGGTCTTCGCCGAGGGCTCCCACGACGCGAGCCAGTTCTCGCGGCTGATGCGTCGGGCCGCGAAACTGCTTGCCATCGCCCTGGGTGCCCACCGCCGCGGTCGTCGCGTTCTTCAGCGGGAAAATCTTGTCGATCTTCGGGACCGACTACCGAAGTAACGCCGAGCTGTTGTTGCTCGTCCTTTCGGGGAATGCGGTTTTCGTCGGTCTTAATACGTGGGCCAGTTTTGCCCTGAAGATTCTCGGTGTGATGCGGCCACTATCATCTCGAGACGTCATCTACGCGGTCACCACCGTTGGTCTCGCGTTCATGTTCTCCGATCGCGGTTTGGCCTGGACTGGTCGCCTGGATCATTGGCACCGCAGCTTCGGCTGCGATGCCGGCGCTCGCCGTGCGTCCTGCACGGTCGGCGCGACCAAGCCGAACCCCTTCCGCAGTAAGCCCCCCTCCCCCCAAAAAGGTTCGGAGCGATTTCGTATGAACAGAATTCTGATCGTCAACGGTTACGTGCAAGCAAACGCCGGTGATGCCGCCCTGCTGGCGGTGTGTCAACAGCAAGTCTGTGAATATTTCCCGGGGGCCGACGTCGAGATCGCCAGCCTGGAGGACCCGCGGGTACGTTTCCGCGTTCGCGGGTGTGGCGAACATCGGGTCGATCCGACGCGTCGTGAGCGATGACCGCCGGCCCGCTCCCGACCCGGCTGATGCTCCGCGCACTAGGGATCCTGCTGGGTGTCGGATACCTCCTTGCCCCTTCGCTGGTCACCCGACTCGTGCTACCGCGCCTGCCACGTGAAATCCGCACCGAGGTGGCAGCAGCCGCCTGCGCCGATCTGACGGTCTCGATGGGCGGGGGGTACGTGCACGGCCGGGCCGGGCTCGCGGGCTGGCAGAACCTCTACTTCGTTCTGCTGCCGCTGCTGATCGCCCAGCGCCACGGCCGAGCGACCGTCTTCGCGCCGCAGTCCTTCGGACCCTTCGAAGGGGGTCCGCTGCAACGCTGGCTAGTGCGCTTCGTCGCCGAGCGTTCCACGCTTCTCGTCGCGCGTGAAGCCAAGAGCGTGCTGGCCCTGACGGGTTGTCGTATCCCTCCGGCCAAGATCCGTGCCGGGGTCGACTCGGCGTTCGCGCTCCCGGCCGCGGCTCGGCGACCCGCGGGCACGCGGCTGCCCCCCCTGACCGTAGGGGTGACGGCTCGCAACTGGTTACCCCCAGCCGAGCAGCACGGCTATGAGGTCGGTCTCGCCCGAGTTATCGATCACCTCATCGAACGGGGGTACGGCGTCCTGCTGGTGCCGCAGGTGACCGCCGACTTCATGGGTGACGACGACCGCGTCGTCGAGGCCCGGATCGCTGCACTGTGTACCAGGAATCCGGACCGCATCGAGGACCGACTGCCCTACACCGAGTTGCTCAAGCTTTACGGTGAGTGCCACCTCTTCATCGGCACCCGCTTCCACTCAGTGATCTTCTCTTTGCTGCATCGAGTGCCATGCCTGGCGATCGAAGACGAACACAGCACCAGCGGTATCATGGCCGACCTCGGCCTGTCCTCGTGGACGCTGCCGATCGAACAGGTCGACGCCGATCGGATGATCGCCTTGGCCGACCGGCTCCTGGCCGAGCGTCAGGCGTACCTGCACCACCTGGACGAGGTGCTGCCCCCCTACGTGGAGCGCTCCCGCTCCTTCGTGTCGGACCTGAGGTCGCTTGATGTCGTCGCTGTTTGAGCTCGCGCGCGGCGCGCGCGCCCACACCGTGCTGCGCCGACCCGCGGTGGTGCGATCCGCGGTCTGTGTCGCTGTGGCGCTGGCGCTGGTGGCCGCGGTGGTCTTCTCCAGCAGCGTTCGGCACCAGCTGACACTCTCATTCACCAAGGTGCCACCGGCCTACACCGAGCTCTACTTCGATCCCGAACTCCCGATGACTTACTCCGATCTGACGCCACCACGGTCAACTTCGTGCTGCACAGCCACGAGCCCCAGGTCGTGGAGTACCGCTACGTCGTAGGCGGGACCCGTGGTGGCAAGACGTACACCAGGACCGGATCTGTGAGTCTGCAGCCGGGTCAGACGCGCCAGCTCAGCGCCGTGCTGACCCCGGGATCGACAAAGTGGAGCCGAATTAGTGTGACGCTGCAGAACAGGTCGGAGCGGATCTCCTGGCTGTCGAGCCAGCGGACCGACCAAACCACGACCGGGGTCCGATGACCGCAATCATTGACAGCACACCGATCGAACGATCCGCGACGCTGCCGCACCTCGTTCAGGTCGTGCTCGCTATCCCCCGCGCATCGGCGGGATGGAGAACGTCGCCGAGGCCATCGCCCAGCACCTGGTGGACCGCTACCGGGTCGAGGTCGTGACGACCTCGGTCGGCGCCGGTCGCGCCCCGCGTACCGAGGACAGGAGTGGCGTCCACGTCCGGCGTTTCCGGGGCTGGACGGTCGCTCACACCCCGATTTCCCCTGGCCTGTTGTTTCGTCTGTTGATGATCCCCCGCAACAGCGTGATCCACGCTCACCTCACCCACGCGTTCCTGCCCGAGGCGATCTGGCTCACCTCGAAGCTTCGCCGCCGGCCCTACATCGCGCACTTCCATCTCGACGTCGATCCGTCGGGCCCCTTCGGCTTTCTACTCCGGCACTACAAGCGACTGATCTTCGGACCGGTCATGCGAGGAGCCTCGCGGGTAATCGCCCTCTCGGCGGATCAGGCGACCTTCCTGGCCACCGCGTACGGCGTGTCGCGGTGCCGGCTGCGGGTGGTTCCGAACGGGGTCTCTGACCGCTTCTTCGCCCTGGCCCGGACTCCGCGCGAGCAGAATGCGCCGGGTCCGCTGCGGCTGCTGTTCGTGGGCAGGCTGGACCAGCAAAAGAACGTCCAGCGGCTTCTCGACGCGATGGCGACGCTGGTGGGTGTGGCCGAGCTGGTTGTCGTCGGTGACGGAGAGGACCGGGAGCGGCTCACCACGTTCGTCGGTGATGCCGGGCTGGGCCACGTCAGGTTCGTCGGTACTCAACGCGGCGAAGACCTCGAACGCTGGTTCCGGTGGGCCGACGCATTCGTGCTCACCTCCGACCGCGAGGGCATGTCGATCTCCCTGCTGGAGGGAATGGCGGCAGGTCTCCCAATTGTGGCCACTCGGGTGCCTGGGACCGTCGAGCTCCTCGACGGGATCGGCATGCTGGTCGAGCCGTCGGCCGAAGCCGTGGCCGCCGGCATCGGCCGACTAGCCGGTGACCACGACCTGCGAACTGCTCTGGCGGGCCGCAGTCGGCTAGCCGGTAAGGAGATGTCTTGGCCGCGTCGGATCGACCAGCTCGACGACCTCTACCGCAACCTCTGGAGTCCGCCGTGCTGAGAGCCATCGAGCGTCCCCCGGCCCGAGCTCGTCGAGGACCTGCGTGGCTGGTCTTGGCGTGGCCGACGCTGGCCGTCCTCGTCCTGCTGTTCTCGCTCCGCCTCGGGCTACCAGGGGTCCTGCCCGGGCCGCTGGACGAGATCGCCGGCCTGGGTCTGGTGCTGGTCGTGCCGGTGGCGCTGCTCCGCCACAAGATCGACTGGCCGGTCCGGGGATCGGCCGAGAGCTGGCTGCTCTCGGTCGTGACCGCGATCCTCGGCCTCCTGATCGTCGGTCTGGTGATCAACTACCTACTGCCGATGGTCGGGATCGAACGACCACTAGACCGTGGTCCGGTCCTGGTCGCGATCGCGGTCGGTGACGTCGCCCTCGCTCTCTGGCGACCAGACCGGGCCCCGGCGCTCGCGGATCTGCTCCGCTGGTCCGGTTCGCACTCGACGCGCAGCTGGGGGGCGCGCCTGGTCGCGATGAGTGCGGTCGCTCTGCTCGTGTCGATCGTCGGCGCCGTCCGCTTGAACAACGGGGCGTCGGGAGCGGTGGCTCTAGCGGCCCTCGTGCTCTGGATCGGGATCATCGCCGCGCTGCTGATCGGCTCCCGCCATCTCGGTCTGGGATCCAAGCTCACCGTGATCTATCTGCTCGCGGCTGCCTTCTTGCTGATGACCTCCCTGCGCGGGTGGTATGTCACCGGACACGACATCCAGTACGAGTACCAGGTCTTCCAGCTCACCTCGAACCTCGGTCTGTGGCAGCCCCACACCTTCCGGTCGGCCTACTACGCCTGCCTCAGCATCACGATCCTGCCCACGGTCTTGGCCCACGTCACAGGTCTGTCGGGCGTGCTGGTCTTCAAGGTGGTCATCCAGCTTCTCTTCGCCCTGTGCCCGCTGATGGTGTTCCTCATCGGTCGGCGCGTGGTCTCGGACCGTTGGGCACTGATCGGGGTCACCTACTTCCTGCTCTTCCCGACCTTCTTCTCCGACATGCCATTCCTCACCCGGCAGGAGACGGCGTTCTTGTTCTTTGCCGCCGCGATCATGCTGCTGTTGAGCCAGGACGTACCAGCCGCCGACACGGTTGATCCAGGGGGAGGTTGACCGCCGCTACAGCTGGCGACGGCGTACTGGGTGGTTCCTGGTGCTGGGCGTCGGGATGATTCTCAGCCACTACTCGACCAACTACGTCTTCCTCGCCACGATGGCGGGTGCGCAGAACCCAAGCGATGCTGCGTCCAGCGGCGGCCTTGGTCGGTCTGCTTCCCTTCGCGAGGCCACCCGCGCTGACCTTCGGCGCGCCTGCCTTCCGGCTCGGTCCCGGGCCGTGCCTGTGCCATTGGTGCTCGCTACCTTGGTATGGACCGGTCCCATCACCCGAGCGGCGGTCAGGTGGAGAAGACTTTCACCGCCGTCACCGATGCGCTGACCGGGCGGTGGGGCCACCCGTTCTTCGGACACCTCCTACAGCATCTTCTCGCCCCGCTCGAAGGTGAGCCCGGACGAGAAGTTTGCCGAGTTCCGCGCCCAACAGAACGCCGAGCGACGGGGATCACGAACGACGACTACCTCTACCCCCTTGCCGAACAACGTCGACAAGTACCCGATCGAGCGGTACCAGCCACCGGAGCTGGCGTTCACGGACGTGGGCCGAGCAATGGACAGCCTCGGCCTGAGTCCGTCGGCCTTCAACGGACTGCTGCGGTCGGTGATCGCCGGTGCCCTGCAGCTGTTCATCGTGATCGGGCTGACACTCGTGCTCATCGGCCGGTTCGTCCTTCGACTCGGTACACCGGGAGTTCTTTCGCCTGGGGACTCGCCGCCTTCGGCGTGGTCGTCGCCCAGGTCGTCGTCCCGGCCCTCTCGGTGGACTGACGGAGTGCTGCGGGCCTTTCAGCAGTCCCTGATCACCCTGGCCCCAGCGCTGGCCGTCGGCAACATCGCCCTGTTCCGGCTGGTGTTCCGACGCCGAGCTTGGGGCGTCACCGTCGGGCGGCGCTGGCCAGTGCGCTCTCCCTACGGGGGTCATCCCCCAGACCCTCGGGGGCTACCCGGTCCAGCTCCACCTCAACAACGCCGGCCAGTACTACGACGTCTACTACACCCACCAGCAGGAGGTGTCGGCCATGGATTGGCTCAACACCGCGCAAGCCCAGGGCCTGTCCCGGGACGAGGTGAGCTCCGATCGGTACATGAGCGCCCGGATGCAGAACTTCGTGGGCACCAAGCCGTTCGATGCCATCTACCCGACGCAGCTGCGGCGCAACTCCGACGTCGTCCTCGGCACCACCACGGTGCAGACGGGCACCGTAGCCACGTTCTTCCAGGGTGACCTGCTTAGCTACCGCTACCCGATAGGGGTACTGGACCAGAACAAGAGTCTGATCTACTCAAGCGGGGGAGCGCGAATCTACCGATGACAACGACGAACGGCGGGAACCCCGCCATCCCGCGAAGCAGGACCGAGGCGCGCACGCCACGGCTGTTGCTGGTCAGCCACTACTTTCCCCCGCACGTCGGCGGCATCGAGCGATCGGTGGAGACCCAGGCCCACCAGCTCGCCGGCGTCGGCTACGACATCACCGTCGTGACGACGGCGTGCAGCTCTGCGGTCGGAATCCAGACGCTGGCGCCCAATCTGCGGGTCGAGCGCGTATCGGCGTGGAATCCGATCGAGGACCGGAACGCTCCCCTTCCCGCTCATCGGGCTCGGCGCGGCCCGGGTCTTACTGAGGCGGGTCCGAGGTGTCGACATCGTGCACGTGCACGACCTGCTCTACCTCACCACGTGGCTCGCCGTGGCGCCGGCCGTCCTGTGCCGCCGACGGGTCGTGCTGACCCAACACATCCACATGATCGACCACCCCGAGCTGGCTGGTTGTCGCGGTACAGCGCGCGGTGTACCGGGTGATCGGACGGTTGATCATCCGCCGAGCCGAGCGGATCCTCTACCTCAACGCCACCGTCCGAGACTTCCTGCTGGGCCTGGGTCGCCCGTCCCGACCAGCTGGCCTTCGTCCCCAACATCGTCGACACCCAGGCCTTCCTTCCTGCGGCAGACGAGGCCGAGAAGGCTTCGCTGCGCGTTCGCCACGCGCTGCCCACCGGCGGAGGTGTTGGTGCTGTTTGTCGGGAGGTTCGTACCAAAGAAGGGGTTCGAAAAAGTAGTGGCTGCGGCCGCACCCGGGTGGACGACCCCCATCATGGTCGGTGGCGAAATCGAGACCGGTCGGGCTGCCACCGGCCCACGGGTCAGTTCACTGGCTCGGCAGCTGCAGACCCGATGACGGTGAGCGAGCCTCTATCGGGCCTGCGACGTGTTCGTACTGCCTGCTCGGTTTCCGAAGGCTTTCCCCTGACCGTGCAGGAGGCCATGGCCTCCGGCATCGCTGTCGTGACCACCGACGACCCCGGCTATGCGCTCTACGACCTGGACCGTGACCGGGTCCGGGCCGATCAACCCCGAGGTGGCCGCGATCGAGGCGACGTTGCGGGAGGTGGTCGCCGACGCGCAGCTACGGGCATCCATGTCGGCGTACTCGAGGTCTTACGCCGTCTCAGAGTTCTCGGTGGATCGATACATCGCCGCGTTGCGCTCCGCATACCAGACCCCGGGGCTCGGCGTTGTCGTCCCGGGCTGAGCGCATCCTGACCGTCGCTGTGGTCACTCCCTTCTTCCCCCCATCGCTGGGAGGCGTGCAGAACTACGCAGCACGGGTCGCGGACCGGCTGAGGTCCGACGGGGCCCGGGTCGTGGTGGTGACAACGGGCTCGACCCGCGGCCGCGTGCTCCGCACCGAGCGGCCTGGACGGTCTGGTCGTCTACCGGCTCCCGGTCGCCATCCGGCTCTCCAACACCCCCCTCGACCCGCGTTGGCCCTGCGCACCTACGGCGCATCTTCGACCGTGAGCAGGTGACGGTGATCAACACCCACGCACCAGTAGTCGGATTGGCCGATCTGGCCGTCCGCGCCGCTGGACGCCGACGGGTCGTGGTGACCTATCACTCCGGATCGATGGTCAAGGGCGGATCGCCTCTCGACCCTGCC
>CAVXBJ010000008.1:0-17536 GCA_963759915.1 uncultured Actinomycetota bacterium
GCCCGGCCGACCCCCGACTTCGCTGGTGCTGCATCACCAGCGAAGTCGGGAGGGCGTTCGCTCAGAAGGACGGCGGGGTGTGCCAGATCCGGTCGATGTAGTGGCGCATGGAGCGGTCGGAGGAGAAGAAGCCGGACCGCGCCACGTTCAGGATGGCCGACTTCGTCCACTTGTCGGTGTCGGCGTAGGCGGCGTCGACCTCGGCCTGGGCGTCGATGTAGGCGCGGTAGTCGGCCAGGGCCATGAACCGGTCCTCGTAGAGCAGGTTGCCCACCACCGGCGCGAACATGTCCCGGTCGCCGCCGGAGAAAGCGCCCTGGGCGATCAGGTCGATGGCCCGCTTCAGGCTCGGGTCCGATTCGTAGAACGAGCTCGGCACGTAGCCCTTCGCGTAGAGCGCCTCGACCTCGGGCTCCAGCAGACCGAACAGGAAGAAGTTGTCGTCACCGACCAGCTCGCGGATCTCGATGTTGGCGCCGTCATCGGTGCCGATGGTCAGCGCGCCGTTCAGGGCGAACTTCATGTTGCCCGTGCCCGACGCCTCCTTGCCGGCCAGCGAGATCTGCTCGGAGAGGTCGGCGGCCGGGATGACCTTCTCCGCCAGCGTCACGTTGTAGTTCGGCGGGAACAGCACCTTGAGCCGACCCTCGACGCGCTTGTCGTTGTTGACGACCGCCCCCACCCCGTTGATCAGGTGGATGATGTCCTTCGCGATCTTGTAACCCGGCGCGGCCTTGGCGCCGAAGATGAAGGTGCGCGGCGTGATGTCGGCGGCCTTCACCTCCCCGGAGATGATCCGCTCGTACTCGGTGACGATGTGGAGCACCTTCAGGGTCTGCCGCTTGTACTCGTGCAGCCGCTTCACCATCACGTCGAGCAGGTGGGTGTCGTCGACGGTGAAGCCGTCGCGCTCGGACAGCACCCGGTTGAGCCGGCGCTTGTTGTGCGCCTTGACCTCGCGGAACCGCTCGCGGAACTCCTCGTCCTCGGCGTACGGCTCGAGCTCGCGCAGCCGCTCCAGGTCGGTCAGCCAGCCCACACCGAGGGCGTCGGTGATGAGCTCGGACAGGGCCGGGTTGGCCAGCCGCACGAACCGGCGCGGGGTGACGCCGTTGGTGACGTTGGTGAACTTGCCGGGGAAGAACTCGTCGAAGTCGGGCAGCACCTTGTCCCGCAGCAGCTGGGAGTGCAGCTCGGCCACGCCGTTGACCTTGGCGCCGGCGACGGTGGCCAGGTACGCCATCCGCACGGCCCGCTCGGGGTGCTCGGCGATGATCGACATCCGGCTGATCCGGAGCTGGTCCCCGTCGAACCGCTCGGAGACCTGCTCCAGGAACTCCTCGTTGATCCGGTAGATGATCTCCAGGTGCCGCGGCAGCAGCCGGCCGAGCAGGTCGACCGACCAGACTTCCAGGGCCTCCGGCAGCAGGGTGTGGCAGGTGTACGCGAAGCACTGCTGGGTGATGGCCCAGGCCTCGTCCCACTCCATCTTCTTCTCGTCGACCAGCACCCGCATCAGCTCGGGCACGCCGATCACGGGGTGGGTGTCGTTGAGCTGGAAGATGATCCGCTGCGGCAGGTTGCGCAGGTCGAAGTCCTTCGGCAGCGTGACGTTCAGGAAGTCGCGGATGGAGGCGGAGACGAAGAAGTACTGCTGCTGCAGCCGGAGCTCCTTGCCCTGCGGCGTGGAGTCCTCGGGGTAGAGCACCTTGGAGATGTTCTCCGCGAAGGTCTGCGCGCGGACCGCCTCCTCGTAGTCACCGGAGTTGAAGATCCGCAGGTCGAACGCGTCGGTGGCGACCGCGCGCCACAGCCGCAGCGTGTTCACCCGGCCGTTCTGGTAGCCCGGGACCATGTAGTTGTACGGGACCGCCTTGACCTTCCAACCCGGCACCCAGCGGGAGCGCTCGACGCCGTCGGTGTCGGTGTACTTCTCGGTGTGCCCGCCGAAGCTGACGATCTGCGCGGCCTCGGGGTGCGGGAACTCCCAGGGCGCGCCGAGGGCGAGCCAGGAGTCGGCCTGCTCGACCTGTCGGCCGTCGACGAAGGTCTGCCGGAAGATGCCGTACTCGTAGCGGATGCCGTAACCGACGCAGGGCACGCTCATGGTGGCCAGCGAGTCGATGAAGCAGGCGGCGAGACGACCCAGACCGCCGTTGCCCAGACCCGGCTCGACCTCCTGGGCCCGCAGGTCGGCCAGGTCGATGCCGCACTTGCCGAGGCCCTCCTCGACGATCTCGGTCAGCCCGGTGGCCAGCAGGGCGTTGCCGAGCTGGCGGCCGAGCAGGTACTCCGCCGACAGGTACGCCACGCCCTTCGCCTGGGTCTCGGCCTGGCGCCGCAGCGTCTCCAGCCAGCGGGCCATCAGGTAGTGGCGGACCGTACGGGCGAGCGCCAGGTACTGGTCGTTGACGGAGCTGGTCGACAGGGCCACGCCCTGGCCGTAGTTGAGCTCGCGCAGGAACTCGCGGACGAAGCCGTCGACCGAGCTCGCCGGCGAGCCGACGGGGGCCATGGCCAGCGGGTGCGAGGCCTTCGGCTTCACGGGCGCTGCGGACACGGCGGGCTCGGCGGGCTCGGCGAGGTCGTCGACCGGGAAGTCGTCTGGGGAGGAGGTGTGGTTCTCGGACACGGGGGTAACCGTAGCGGCGCCACGTCACCGCCGTGTGACGCCCAGCATGCGGAGTGCCAGGTCCGGGCCCTGTGCCCGTGCCTGTGCCTGCGGAGGTCCCGTGCTGAGAATGCCGGGAGAGGGGCTGAGAATGCGGCCCGAAGTGTTTGCACTCGCCATGCCAGAGTGCTAAACATGGCGTTAGCACTCTCGCAGAGAGAGTGCCACCTCACCAAGCGGTGAGTCCTGAGCCGAGACCTCTGTGTCGAAGCGTACGGACGTCCGTCGCGGGCACTGCTGGCGAGACCCAACATCTATCCACACCAACGCGCGGGGACAGACCCCGCACGCGGGAGGACTCGCGGAGAACATGCCGAAACTCATTCAGTTCAACACCGAAGCGCGGCGCGGCCTCGAGCGCGGGATGAACCAGCTCGCCGACGCCGTCAAGGTCACGCTCGGCCCGAAGGGCCGCAACGTCGTGCTCGAGAAGAAGTGGGGTGCGCCCACCATCACGAACGACGGTGTGAGCATCGCCAAGGAGATCGAGCTCGAGGACCCGTACGAGAAGATCGGCGCCGAGCTGGTCAAGGAGGTCGCCAAGAAGACCGACGACGTCGCGGGCGACGGCACCACCACCGCCACCGTGCTGGCTCAGGCCATGGTGCGCGAGGGTCTGCGCAACGTGACCGCGGGCGCCAACCCGATGAGCCTCAAGCGGGGCATCGAGGCGGCCGTGGCCGCCCTGATCGCCGAGCTGGCGCGGACCGCCAAGGACGTGGAGACCAAGGAGCAGATCGCTGCCACCGCCTCCATCTCCGCCGGTGACTCCTCGGTCGGCGAGATCATCGCCGAGGCGATGGACAAGGTCGGCAAGGAAGGCGTCATCACCGTCGACGAGTCCAACACCTTCGGCCTGGAGCTCGAGCTCACCGAGGGCATGCGGTTCGACAAGGGCTACATCTCGCCCTACTTCGTCACCGACACCGAGCGCATGGAGACCGTGCTCGACGATCCGTACATCCTGATCGTCAACTCCAAGGTCTCCAACCTCAAGGAGCTGCTGCCGATCCTGGAGAAGGTCATCCAGTCCGGCAAGCCGCTGGTCGTGCTGTCCGAGGACGTCGACGGCGAGGCCCTGGCCGCGCTGATCGTCAACAAGATCCGGGGCACCTTCAAGTCCGTCGCCGTCAAGGCTCCGGGCTTCGGCGACCGTCGCAAGGCCATGCTGACCGACATCGCCATCCTCACCGGCGGCCAGGTCATCTCCGAGGAGGTCGGCCTCAAGCTCGACGGCGTCGAGCTGGAGCTGCTGGGTCAGGCCCGTCAGGTCGTGGTGACCAAGGACGAGACGACCATCATCGAGGGCGCCGGTGACTCCGACGCCATCGCGGGCCGGGTCAACCAGATCCGTACCGAGATCGAGAACTCAGACTCCGACTACGACCGCGAGAAGCTGCAGGAGCGGCTGGCCAAGCTGGCCGGCGGTGTTGCCGTGATCAAGGTCGGCGCGGCCACCGAGGTCGAGCTCAAGGAGCGCAAGCACCGCATCGAGGATGCCGTGCGCAACGCCAAGGCGGCCGTCGAGGAGGGCATCGTCGCCGGTGGCGGCGTGGCTCTGCTGCAGGCTGCTCAGCACGTCAAGGTCGACCTGACCGGTGACGAGGCCATCGGCGCGCAGATCGTCTTCACCGCGGCCGAGGCCCCGCTGAAGCAGATCGCCATCAACGCCGGCCTCGAGGGCGGCGTCGTGGCGGAGAAGGTCCGCAACCTGCCCGTCGGTCAGGGCCTGAACGCGGCCACCGGCGAGTACGTCGACCTGGTCGCGGCCGGCATCATCGACCCGGCCAAGGTGACCCGGTCCGCGCTGCAGAACGCGGCGTCGATCGCGGCCCTGTTCCTCACCACCGAGGCCGTCATCGCCGACAAGCCGGAGAAGGCTTCGGCTGCTCCGGGTGGCGACGGTGGCATGGGCGGCATGGGCGGGATGGACTTCTGATCTGACGATCAGAGCCTGACTGCTCTCGACTCGAGCACAGCGTCAGCGGCGGTTCCCACTTCGGTGGGGGCCGCCGCTGGCGCGTCCGGGGGTCGGGTGACGTCGTCCGCGCCCGAGTCGGCTGCGGTCCGCTCGAGTTCCACTCATCCGCACCAGGTGCACTCCGAGCGAATGGACGGAACTCGAGCGGATCGGACAGCTCGGGGGGTGTAGGTGGTTCACGGGTGCAGGTGGGCCATCAGGGCCAGCACCCCGACGTCGTCGTGCTGCGGCCCGACGATCTGCAGCCCGATCGGCAGCCCGGCGTCGCTGAGCCCGACCGGGACGGTGCCGGCCGGCGAACGGGTCAGGTTGAACACCCCGGTGGCCCGGATCCACGACACCGCCTCCCCGAACTGGGGCGGGTCCCGGTGCAGGGTCGGGGTGAGGAGCAGGTCGCAGGTCTCGAACAGCTCGACCAGCTGCAGGTTCAGCCGGTGGCAGGTGTCCTCGGCGATCAGCAGGTCCCGGGCCGTCAGCCGGTCGGCGTCCTCGATGCCCTGCCGCACTTCCTCGGTCAGCAGCGAGCGGTCGAGCTCGCCGACACTGCGCTGGACGTACGCGGCGATCAGGGGTCCCCAGGCGTCGTACGGCTCGGAGGTGAAGACGCGGTCGATCTCGACCACCTCCACCCCCTCGGCGGCCAACCGTTCGACGGCCGCGCCGCCGGCGGCGAGGATGCTCGGCTCGGTCCAGTCGTAGCCCAGCTGCGGGCTCCAGGCGACCCGGCGGGGGAGCGCCCTCCGGCCGACGCCGGCCGAGAAGGGTTCGCACGGTCTCGGCAGGGAGCGCAGGTCGCTCGGCTCGGGTCCCACGATCACGTCGAGCGTGGCGATCAGGTCGGCGACCGTCCGGGTGATCACGCCCCGCGTCGTGACCAACGGCCAGTCGACCGGGTGCGGACCGCCGTCGGGCACCCGGCCCAGCGACGGCTTGAAGCCGGGCAGGCCGCAGGCCGACGCCGGGATCCGGATCGAGCCGCCACCATCGGACGCCGTGGCCAGCGGCACCATGCCCGAGGCCACCGCCACCGCGGCCCCACCGGAGGACCCGCCGGCCACCCGGTCGACGTCGTACGGGTTGCGGGTGGATCCGAAGACCAGGTTGGACGTGTCGGCCGAGGTGGCGAACTCGGGGGCGTTCGACTTGCCGACCACCACGCAGCCGGCCGCCCGGAGCCGGGCCACCAGCACCGAGTCCTCGGTGGCGGGCGCGGTGTCGGCGAACAGCCGGGAGCCGTGGGTGGTGCGGTAGCCGACGGTGTCCTCGGTGTCCTTGACCGCCAGCGGTACGCCGGCCAGCGGCAGGTGCTCGCCGGCGGCGACCCGGTCGTCGATCTCGGCGGCCTGGCGGAGCGCGCGCTCGGGGTCGCTCGCGACCATCGCGTTCAGGGTCGGGTCGAGGCGAGTGATCCGCTCCAGCGCGGCCTCGGTGATCGCGGCGGCGGTGGACTGCCCGGCCCGGACGGAGGCGGCCGTGTCCAGGGCCGACGGGGCAACTTCGTTGATCATGAGGTCGCGCTGTCGGACGGCTCTACCGGGGGCTCCACGCGGGCGAGGTTACCGGGAGCCGGCCGGAGACGGCGGCCACCAGCTCGTCGGCGGCCTGCGTCAGGGCCTCGTCGGTGACGTCGGCCTCGAAGGTGAACCGCAGAGCGGTCTGGGCGGTCTCGGCCGGGATCCCCATCGCCGTCAGCACGTGCGAGGCCTCGTCGCTGCCGGCGGCGCAGGCCGAGCCGCTGGAGCAGATCACGCCGTGTCGCTCCAGGTCGAGCAGCACGGACTCCCCGCTCAGGCCGGGCAGCACGAACGAGACGTGACCGGGCAGCCGCTCGACCCGGTGGCCGGTCAGCAGCACACCGGGCAACGCCTGCTCCACCCGGGCGATGAAGGCGTCCCGCCGGGCACGGACCGGGCCGGGGTCGGCGGTCCGGGCCAGCCGGAGCGCGGTGGCCATCCCGACCGCGCCGGCCACGTCCTCGGTGCCCGAGCGCAGCCCCCGTTGCTGCCCGCCGCCGTGGATCAGCGGCTCGACGGGCGTCCGCCGCGCCACCCAGAGCACGCCGACTCCCTTGGGGGCGCCGACCTTGTGGCCGGAGATGCTCAGCGCCTGGACCCCCAGCCGGCCGACGTCGAGGTCCAGCCAACCGGCCGCCTGCACGGCGTCGGTGTGGAACGGCACGTCGTGCGCGCGGGTGATCGCGGTCAGCTCGGCGAGCGGCTGGATGGTGCCGACCTCGTTGTTGGCGTACTGGAGGCTGACCAGGGTCGTGTCCGGACGCAGGGCAGCCTCGAGGTCCGCGGAGGAGATCCGGCCGTCGCCGTCGACGCGCAGCTCGGTGACGTCGTAGCCCTGGCGGCCCAACCAGCGGGCCGATTCCAGCACCGCCGGGTGCTCGATCGCGGACACGATGACGTGCCGGCCGCGGGGCCGCGCCAGGGCGATCCCCTTGATCGCCGTGTTGGCGCCCTCGGTGCCGCCGGAGGTGAAGGTGATCTCGGCGGGCCGGGCGCCCAGCACCTCGGCGACGGCCCGGCGGGCGGCGTCGAGACCGCGGGCGGCAGCCTCACCCACTTCGTGGTGGCTGGACGGGTTGCCGTACGTGGTCGTGAGGTACGGCCACATCGCCTCCAGCACCTCCCGGCGTACGGGCGTGGTGGCGGCCGCGTCCAGATAGCTCATCGTGCGCCCGCGACGACCACGTCCAGACCCAGATCGAGCGCCCGGACGCTGTGGGTGAGGGCCCCGACGCTGATCACGTCGACACCGGTGGCGGCCACCGCGGCGATGGCGTCCAGGGTGATGCCGCCGGAGGCCTCCACGATCGCCCGGCCGTCGATCCGGCGGACGCCCTCGACCAGGTCGTCGAGGGAGAAGTTGTCGAGCATGATCGTGTCCGGGCCGGCGGCCAGCACGTCGTCCAGCTGGCCGAGCCGGTCGATCTCCACCTCGAGGTGCATGGTGTGCGGAAGCTCCGCGCGGGCCCGACGGATGGCGGCGCCGATGTCGTCGACCACGGCCAGGTGGTTGTCCTTCGCCATCACCGCGTCGGACAGCGAGTAGCGGTGGTTGTGGCCGCCGCCGCAGCGCACCGCATGGCGCTCCAGGGCCCGGAGCCCCGGCGTGGTCTTGCGGGTGTCGACCACCCGCGCACCCGTACCGGCGACCGCCTCGACGTAGCGGGCGGTGAGGGTGGCGACGCCGCACATCCGCTGGACGAGGTTGAGGGCCACCCGCTCCGCCTGCAGGATCACCCGGGCCGGACCCTCGACCCGGGCCAGCACCTGGGTGGCCTCGAAGTGGTCGCCGTCGGCGATGTGCAGGGTGACCTTGACCGTCTCGTCCAGCGCGGTCATGGCCACCTCGAACACCTCGGCGCCGGCGAAGATCCCCGGCTCGCGGGCCACGAGCTCGGCGGTCGCGGGGGTCGCGGCAGGCACGAAGGTCTGGCTGGTGACGTCGCCGAACGGGGCATCCTCCTCCAGCGCCATCGCCACCACGCGCTCGATCTGGTGTCGCTGCAGACTCATCGGTCGCCCCTTCCGATCTCGCTCGGGTTCGCGCTTCCTGCTCGGGTTCCAACCCGAGCAGGAAGCAGGGTCCCGAGCGAGAAGGTGGTGGTCAGGCGGAACGCGGCGCTCATCGGGCCAGGACCAGTCCGGAGTGGACGGCCTGGGCGGGGTCGGTGGCGGGGAAGTCGGCACGGTAGTGGCCACCCCGCGACTCGGTACGCCGCAGCGCGCTCGCCGTCACCGCCCGGGCCACGAGGAGCAGGTTCGCGTCCTCGGTCGCCTTGGCGTCGGTGACCTCCGGCGTACGCCAGCCGCGGAGCGTCGCCAGCGCCTCGCGCAGCCCGTCGGCGGTGCGCCGCAGTCCGACCGACTCCCACATCAGGGCCTGCAGGTCGGACCGGTTGTAGGGCTCGGCGTCGGGCAGATCGCCCAGGTCCACCGTGACGGGGGTCTGCCAGTCGCCGGCCACGTCGTTCACCGACGGATTCCCGTGGTCCAGGGCCTCGGCGACCCGGCCGCCGTAGACCAGACCCTCGAGGAGGGAGTTGGAGGCCAGCCGGTTGGCCCCGTGCAGGCCGGTGCAGGCGACCTCCCCGACCGCGTACAGACCGGGCACCGAGGTGCGACCCCAGACGTCGGTCCGGACCCCGCCCATCCAGTAGTGCGCGGCCGGGGTGACGGGGATCGGCTCCCCGGACCAGTCGAAGCCCTGCCGGCGGCAGCTGGCGTCGATGGTGGGGAACCGTCGGGCCAGGAAGTCCCGGCCGAGGTGAGTGGCGTCGAGCCGGACCGGGGCGCCCTGCTGCCGGGTCATCTGGTCGGCGATCCCGCGGGCCACCACGTCGCGGGGCGCGAGCTCGGCGGCCGGGTGGACGTCGAGCATGAAGCGGCGACCCTCGGTGTCGATCAGCGTCGCCCCCTCCCCGCGGACCGCCTCGGAGATCAGGAAGTTGCCCGGGGCGGCCAGGGAGGTGGGGTGGAACTGGTAGAACTCCAGGTCCGCCACCGCGGCACCGGCGCGCAGCGCGATGGCCACGCCGTCACCGGTGGCGACCTCCGGGTTCGTGGTGTGGCGGTAGAGCTGGCCGGCGCCGCCGGTGGCCAGGATCACGGCGTCGGCGGACAGCTCGGTGCCGTCCAGCAGCCGTACGCCGACCGCTCGGCCGCCGTCCAGCAGGACGTCGGTCACGGTGGTCCGGGCGCGCAGCGGGATGCCCGCGTCGTCCACCCGCCGCAGCAGCGCGGTCGAGATCGCCTCGCCGGTGGCGTCGCCGTGCACGTGCAGGATCCGGGGGTGCTCGTGGGCGGCCTCGAGGCCCAGGGCCAGACGGCCGTCGGCGGCGGTGTCGAAGTCGACTCCCCGCTCGGCGAGCTCGCGCACGGCGGCCGGACCGCCCTCGCAGAGCACCGTCGCCGCGGTCACGTCGCTCAGCCCGGCGCCGGCCACCAGGGTGTCGGCGACGTGACTGGCCGGGGTGTCCTCGGTCGAGGCGACGACCGCGACGCCGCCCTGGGCGTACCGGGTGTTGCTCTCCGAGGCGTCTGCCTTGGTCAGCACCAGCACGTCGTGCTGCGGAGCAAGATCAAGAGCAGCGGTCAGTCCGGCGACACCGGAGCCGATGATGATCACGCGCATGCTGCGTCCCTCCTGGGATCTGGGGTGGTGGCCGGTCAGCGATCGTCGGCCGGTCAACGAGGGAGGGCCGCGAGCATCCGCTCGAGCGCCACCTTCGCCGGCGCGGCCACGTCGTCGGCGACCACGATCTCGTTGCGGATCTCGCCCTCGACGAGTCCGTCCAGCGTCCAGGCCAGGTAGCCGGGGTGGATCCGGTACATGGTCGAGCAGGGGCAGATCACCGGGTCCAGGCAGAAGATCGTCTTGTCCGGGTTCTCCGCCGCCAGCCGGTTGACCAGGTTGACCTCGGTGCCGATGGCGATCACGTCACCGGGCTGCGCCGCGGCCACGAACTTGCGGATCGCGTCGGTGGAACCGGCGGCGTCGGCGGCGTCGACCACCGGCATCGGGCACTCCGGGTGCACGATCACCTTGCAGCCCGGGTACTGCGCGCGGGCCTGCTCGATCTGCGTGACGTTGAACCGCTTGTGCACCGAGCAGAAGCCGTGCCACAAGATCACCCTCGCGTCCTGCAGCTCGGTCTCGGTGTTGCCCCCGAGCGGCTTGCGCGGGTTCCACATCGGCATCTGCTCCAGCGGCACGCCCATCGCCTTGGCCGTGTTGCGACCCAGGTGCTGGTCGGGGAAGAACAGCACCCGCCGGCCGCGGGCGAAGGCCCACTCCAGCACGGTGGCCGCGTTCGAGGAGGTGCAGACGATGCCGCCGTGCCGACCGCAGAACGCCTTGAGCGCGGCCGAGGAGTTCATGTAGGTGACCGGGATGACCGAGGCCAGGCCGTCGGCGTCGAGACCGTCGGGACCCGTCTCGGCGGCGTACAGCTCCATCAGGTCCTCCCAGGCGGCCTCGACGGAGTCCTCGTCGGCCATGTCGGCCATCGAGCAGCCGGCGGCGAGGTTGGGCAGGATGACGTGCTGGTCGGGCCGGGCCAGGATGTCGGCGGTCTCGGCCATGAAGTGCACCCCGCAGAACACGATCGTGCTCGCTTCGGGCCGGGTCAGCGCCGCGTTGGCCAGCTGGAAGGAGTCCCCGACGAAGTCGGCGTACTGCACGACCTCGTCGCGCTGGTAGAAGTGCCCGAGGATGACCAGGTCGCTGCCGAGCTTCTCCTTGGCCGTACGGATCCGGGCGTGCAGCTCCTCGTCGCTCATCCGCTGGTACGCCGTCGGTAGCTGCCCCGGGCGGGTGACCGGCTCGGGGATGACGTCGAGCTCGGAGGCGCCGGGTCCGTAGCCGGGGGCCAGATCGAAGTCCCAGGGCCCGCGCGCCAGATCGGCGTCACAGCTGGCGCTCGGAGCGGCCGTGACACGAGAGTTGACGGAGAGCGTGATGGTCATGAGCGGAGCCTCTCGGGCGTGACCTGGAAGCGATACAGGGCGGGTGGTCGGTGATTGGTGCCGGTGAGCTGGTTGCCGGTGGGGACGAGGGTCTTGGTGGCGAGGGCCTGGCGCCGGAAGTTCGCGGGGTCGATCCGCTTGAGCAGCACGGCCTCGTGCACCGCGCGCAGCTCGGCCAGGGTGAACTCCGGACTCAGGAAGAACCGGGCGATGGGGGAGTACGTGATCTTCGCGCGCAGCCGGTTGAGGGCGTACTGCACGATGCTGTTGTGGTCGAAGGCCAGCTCCGGGATCTCGTCGGCCACGAACCACTGCACGTTCTCGCCGTCCACCGCCCGGGCCACCTCGTCGGAGCGAACCAGCGCCCAGTAGACGATCGAGACCACCCGCTGCGGGGAGCGTTCCATCGCGCCGAAGGAGTACAGCTGCTCCAGGTAGCTCGACGTGAGCCCCGTGGTGCGCTCCAGGGTGTGGCGGGCACTGGCCGCGAGATCCTCGTCGGGCAGCAGCGGGCCACCGGGCAGCGCCCAGCGTCCCTCGTGCGGCTGTCGGATCCGCCGGACCAGGGGCAGCCACAGGGTGGTGTCGCCGCTGCTCGGGTGGGGCCGCAGGGCGAAGATCACCGTCGAGACGGCGAGCTCGATGCCCTGGTCGGTCATGGTGGCTGCTCCTGTCGGGACCTGCTGGTCGACTCGACTTCTGGTTAGCCTGACTTTAAGTCGATGGTGCGAGCCTACGCTCCGACTTATGGTCAGGTCAACTTTTACTGTCGTGACGCGAGACACACCGCGCCCGCCCCCGCTGAGGTCCGGAAGATCAGGAGGAACCGCGGGCAGCCGCGGCGAAGAAGGCCAGGATCTGCTCGGCGAACTGCTGGGGTCGGCGCTGCTGAGCCGCATGGCCACCCTCGACCACCCAGCTCCGGGCATCCGGCACGACCTCGGCCAGCGCTCGCATCCGTACGCCGAGGTGCGCGGGGCTGGTGGTGCCGCGGATCGCCAGCAACGGGTGGACGATGCCGGCGTAGACCGGTCGGCGATCCCCGAGGGCGTCGATGGCGGCCAGGTCGGCGATCTGGCCGGGAATCCGTCGCCGGTAGGCCGGAGTGGCCCAGATCCCGAGCGCCCCGAGCCGGGACGACCAGGAGGGCAGGCCGACGACGTCGTGGAAGAAGGTGGTCATGGACCGGGCCGGGCGGCCCGCGCGCAGACTTGCTCGTGCCTGGTCCAGCGCCGCACCGCCGAGCGGGCGGTCCAGCACGATGGGCGCTTCGAACACCACCGCCGACCCGTAGAGATCGGCGTCCCGGACCAGGCTCTCCAGCGCGACGACTCCCCCGGAGGAGTGTCCGAGGAGGTCGACGGATCCGCCCAGCCGCCGAGCCAGTGCCGCGACGTCCCCCGCCTCGTCGCTCATCGCCCAACGGAACGGGTCGCCCAGCTCCGGTCGGTAGAACCGCCGCACGTACCGGACGACGCGGTGGCGCCCGGTCAGCAGAGGGACGACGCGGTCCCATCCGCCGGCTCGGTAGTCGATGCCACCGGCCAGCAGGATCACCGGCCGTCCGGAGCCGGTCGCCGTCGCGACGATCGGGGTGCCGTCGTCGGCGGTGCAGGAGACTTTCTCGTCCACCAGACGACTCTCCCGCCCCGGTCGTCGGTGAGTCCAGTGCGTGGACGGAAGGACTACGGTCGCCTGGTGCAGCTGGCGGACTTCGTCGACCTGGCTACTCGGGTGGGCCCGATCCTGGTCTTCCTGATCGCGATCACCGTGGTGGCGGAGCTGGCTGACGGCATCGGCCTGTTCGCGATCATCGCCCGGTGGGCCGCGGTGCTGGGGCGGGGCTCGGTGCTCGGCCTGTGGCTGCTGGTGGTGCTGGTCGCCACGGTCGCCACCGCGGTGCTGTCCCTCGACACCACGGCGGTGCTGCTGACGCCGGTGGTGCTCGTGCTGGCCCGACGGCTCGGGCTCGGTCAGGAGCTGTTCGCCTTCACCGCCGTCTGGTTGGCCAACACGGCCTCGCTCATCCTGCCCGTGTCCAACCTGACCAACCTGCTCGCGTACGCGCGGCTGCGACCCGCCGGGGTGGCGTTCACCCCGCTCATGTGGGCACCGGCCCTGGCGGTCTGGGTGGTGACGGTCGCTCTGCTGGGGGTGGTGTTCCGGCGACGACTCCGCGGTCGTTACGAGGTGCCGAAGCCGTTCCCGGTCGACGACCGGGGGCTGCTCCTCGTGGGCGGGGTGGTCTGCGCCGGACTCGGTCCGGCGTTCGTGCTCGGGGCGGACGTGACCGTGGCCGCGGTGGTCGGCGCCCTGGTCCTGGTCATCGCCTGCCTCCTCCGCCGCCCGCGCCTGGTCGGCTGGCGGCTGCTGCCCTGGCCGCTGGTGCTGGGGGTGAGTGTCCTGTTCGTCCTGGTGGAGATCGCGCACGCGTACGGCCTCACCACCCTGGTGACCGAGCTGGTCGGCCAGGGGGACACCTGGACCGATCTGCTGCGCCTGGCCGGGATCTCCGCCGTGGCCGCCAACCTGCTGAACAACCTGCCGGCGTATCTGGCGGTGGAGCCGTCGGCCCTGGACTCGTCCCTGCGTCTCGCCGCCCTGCTCGTGGGCGTGAACGCGGGACCCCTGATCACGCCGTGGGCGAGTCTGGCCACGTTGTTGTGGGCGGGTCGCTGCCGGGCGGCCGGACTCCAGGTGTCCTGGCTGCGGTTCGCCGGACTGGGTGCGGTGCTGGTCCCGCTGTGTCTGCTGGCCGGGACCGGCGCGCTGGCGCTCAGCCGGTGAGCGTGGTCAGGCGGTCGATCGTCCGGTCGTAGTCGGCCAGCTGCGCGCGGTCGGGGAGCGGAGTCGGCCAGTCCGCGGTGGCCCAGCCGGCCGGCGGCCGCCGCTGGTCGTACGTCCAGCGCGCGACCACGGCGGGCCCGGGCGGGCCGACCCGGATCGAGCCGTCCGGTGCCGGCGTCACGACGAGATTGGTCAGGTTGGCCGTGCCGGGCAGCACGATGTCGACCCGGTTGACCCCGCGCGGGCAGTGCCGGGTAGGTGGTGACCAGCTGGGCGGAGCCGCCGGCACTGCGCAGACCGATCGCCCAGATGTCGAGGTTGGTGCACAGGCACTCGAGGAACGGTCGGTCCTCGTAGCCCCCGGTCATCCAACGAGCCGGCATGGCGCGCCCGTTCGCCGCGGCCAGCGTGGGTCCGCTGGCGGCGTTCGTGCTGATGACGGGCTGATCGGGTGCGGCGACGGCGACGAGTGGTGGTCCCAGCGGCACCACCAGGAAGGCCCGCTGCCCGCTCATCGACCGCAGCGTCCAGCGGACGGTGGTCGAGTCGGCGGCGGCCAGCACCTCGTCCACCCGCAGCGTCGCCGTCCGGCGGGACTCCCCGCCGTCGTCGGTCTCGAAGTACTGCGGCGCGGTCAACGGCACGACGGGCTCCGGCGGGCGGGCCAGATCGGCCGGGTGGGTGGCCGTCGGCGCGAAACCCTCGGGACTGACCGGCACGTGGTTGAACGGGGGCAGGGTCGCCGCCATGACGTCGACGAAGCGCACCGACGGGGGCAGCGCCGGGTACGCCACCTGCAGGAGCCGGGTCTCGCCGAGGTGCAGCGTGGCCTGCGCGGACCAGATCGGGGTGCACAGGCAGCGGTAGGCCTGCTCGCGACTCCGGTGGCTGAGCGGCGGTAGACCTTCTTCTTGCGGGGATCGATCAGCACGATGTTGATGCCGCCGGCGGAGCTGCGGTCGAGACCGAGGTCGAAGCCGGGTGGCACCTCGTCGCCGATCTGCCGGTCCGGGGCCGACAACGGGGTGACCGACCAGTCGAGCACGGTCACCCCGGGTGCCCGGCGGACGGCGTGCACCGCGATCCGCACGGTGACCCGCTGTTCCTCGGCGGTGGTCCAGGTCACCTCCCCGGCCACCGGGAGCTTCGGATTGGTCGGGGGCGGTACGGGTGGCCCGTGGTCGCCTCGCGTCGCTGCAGCAGCCCGGCTCGGCGCCGGACCAGGCGCAGCCGGTCAGCACGAGCAGGGCGAGAGCGAGGCAGACGCCACGGTGCGCACACCTCCAGGGCAGGGCTGCCACGAGGGCAGGGGCTGACCCCGAGTACGGGGATCAGCCCATCCGATGACGGCCGTCACGCACTGCCCAGATCGGCATCGTGGGCGAGCGCGCAGCGGCGGCAGCGCGTGGGAAATCCGTCGAGCCTCGACGGATCAACAACGCGGCAACCTCCCGGGCCACCGCGACGGCCGGTCGGTGACGTCCTGCCATCCGAAGCGCAGGGTGACGTCGCCGCCCAGGAGCGCCGCGTCGTCTCGCTCGATGTCGCGGAAACGCCGGCGATGCGAACCCGTCCATCCAGCTCGATGATCGAGGCCACTCGTCGTAGCGGAGATCGCGGACCTCTTCGCCGCGGCGACTGTGGACCTGACGCTGGGCGCGAGTGAGTCCGGAGGACGTTCGACATCGGTCAGATAGCGCAGCTCCAGAGGTGACTCCGCGCCCGGGCGACGTCGCGGACATCGGCGGAGCAGGTCGCGATGGCGTACCGAGCTCGATCGTCGAACACGCCAGGATCGCTGGGCCGTGGTGCGTCGTCCTGGACGGCTCTGGTCAGCAAGCCCGGAGCGCCCGCGTCTCCGCCGGGGTGTACAGGTCGACCACCGCGTCCTCGACGGTCGTGCGGCGGCGATCCGGGGCTGCGCACGGAACGGGCACCGGGCCGCTCCTGCCGGAAGACCGAGCGTCCCGATCGGCGATCGGTCGCCCGCGAGGCACGAGCACCGTGACGTCGGCGGGAGGCTGTCGACCAGCCGCCACAGAGGCCGCCGCCTCAAACCGAGCCGGGCCCGAGGGCCACCGAGCACACCCGGCCCAGGCCAAAGCCTCCGACGAGGGTTCACCGACACCCAGCTGGTAGACGCCCGTCGCCAGACGACCAGCTGCACGGATGGACGAGCCGCTCGGCCGAGCGCAGGCCGAAGCTCAACGAGAGGAGCTGCTCGGCGCCGAGACCCCGCCCTGTTCGGCGGCGAGGGCGAGGAGCTGATCGCTGGGGTCATCTGATGGTGAACACCAGCACACTGCGGACGTGACGCCCACGTCGGACGGCCGCCTCGGCGATCTGTGGATGACGCTCGACGCTGGTCCGCACCGTGGATGGCCTCGTCCCCGAGGTCGGGGACGAGGCCATCCGGTGAGGTCGATACCGATCAGGCAGGCTTCTTCTATGCCGAAGATCGTGTAGGCCAGCGTGACCACGGCGGTGAGCGAGAGCAGGATCAGCCCGATGGTGTAGCTGTGGTCCTGCTCGTCATAGGTCGCCCCCATCACCAGCGGCGGGAAGTAGCCGCCGAGGCCGCCGGCCGCACCCACGATGCCGGTGACGGTCCCGACCTTGGCCGGCGGCGCGAGCTGGGCCACCCAGGCGAAGGTCGCGCCGGTGCCCAGACCGAGGAACACCGCCATCAGCACGAAGGCGATCCCCGCCGGGATCTCCGGGGGCAGCCTCAGGGCGATCACGATCGCCATCACCGCCGCGCCCGCCAGCGAGACGATCATCACTGCCCGCGGCCCGACCCTGTCGGACAGGATGCCGCCGACCGGTCGGGCGATCACGGCCGCGATGGCGAAACCGGCCGTCCGGGTGCCGGCCCCGGTGAGGTCGAAGTCGTACACGTCCTTGAGGTAGGTCGGCAGGTAGGTGGAGAAGGCCACGAAACCGCCGAAGGTGACCGCGTAGAGGAACGCCATCTGCCAGGTCACCCCGAGCCTGGCCGCAGCCGCGAGCTTCGGGAGCACGGGGTCGGTGTTCGGTGACCAGAGCGGGCAGTCCCGCATCATCGTCCAGATGATCACGCCCACGACGGCCAGTGCGACCGCGATGATCACGTGAGTGGCGACGTAACCGATCGACTGCACCATCCGCGGGGTGAAGAACGACGAGAGCGCGGTGCCGCCCATGCCCGCACCGAAGACGCCGGTGGCGAACCCACGTCGCGGCTTCTCGTACCAGGCGTTGACGAAGGGGATGCCGATGGCGAAGGTGGTGCCGGCGAGACCGAGGAAGAAGCCGAAGACCAGGAGCAGGGGGTAGGACTTCAGGGAACCGGCGAGGCAGACCAGGAGCACGGGCACGATCGAGACGAACAGCACGATCGTGAACATCAGCCGGCCGCCGTACCGGTCAGCCAGCGCGCCCACGGGAATGCGGCCCAGCGAGCCGACCAGCACCGGCATCGCCACCAGCAGGGACTTCTGGGTCGCACTCAGCCCGAGCTCGGTGCTGTAGCGGACTCCCAGCGGACCGATCAGGTTCCAGGCCCAGAAGGTGATGGTGAACGCCAGCAGGGCCAGCAGCAGGTTGCGGGTCTGGGCCGACTTCTCGATCGTCGGTGCC
>CAVXBJ010000009.1:0-7570 GCA_963759915.1 uncultured Actinomycetota bacterium
TGGCCCTGGCCCTCATCCTGTTCACCGTGTTCCGCCGCAAGGGCTGGCTGTGACCATGAGGCCGCTCGCGACGACGACGTGCACTCACCGGCTACGTCGTCGCTCTTCGCGCATGCGAACAACATTGCCTTCACTCATCGTTCCTCCGACACCGGGCACGTCGTCTTCCCGCTCACGTCCTGGGATGATCTCCTCCGAGACGACGACCATCGACTCCAGCCACGGCGCCCCGAAGGCGGTGCTCATCGCCACGTCGGCGGCGTCCCGGCCGCCCCGATGAGCACCCGGCCCTTGCGGGGCATGTTGTTCCGCGGGTCGAACGTCTACCACCGGTCACCCAGCCACACCTCGCATCCAGGCGGCGAAGTCCATCGGGGCGTCCTTGAGGTCCACCTCGATCTCGGGCAGGTAGCCGAACACGTACCGGGCCGGGATGTTCATCGCCCGGCACAGCGAGACCGCGAGATGGGTGAAGTCGCGACACACGCCGTACCCGGATCTGTGCACGTCGGCGGCGGTGCTCCACGAGGTCGTGCTGCCGTACTGGAAGGTCAGGTGCTGGTTGACGTAGTCGCAGATCGCCTGGACCCGGCCATAGCCCGGCTTCACGCCGCCGAACCGTGACCAGGCCTCGTTGGCGAGCTCGTCGGGAAGGCAGAAGCGGCTGGGCAGGGTGTAGATCATGACGTCGTCGGGCAGCTCGTGCGGGGGGATCTCCGGTGCGTCGAGATCGACCTCCTCGGTCGCGTCCGGCACCTCGGCGGTGGCCCGGAAGGTGATCTCCGACCGTCCCGCCGGCAGCATCATCCGTCGGCACCGGTTGCCGTAGATGTCGCGGTAGCTGCGGGTCTGGATGACCGGGTCGCGTCACCCACTCCTCGTCCTTGATGGTGGCGATCTGATCGAGTACCGGCTCCACCTGGAAGACGGCGTGCACGGGCAGCTGAGACCACTGGACGAAGGTGCAGCCGAGGCTGAGACGTCGGGTACCCATGATTCCCCCTCCGGGAGGCAGACAGTGCGAGTGCAGCAAGCGTGGCGCACTGTCGAGAACTGGCCGAAGGCGGGTTGCCGGCTCGAGGCGAACCGGGCATTCGGCGCTGAAGACCGCCCTGCGGGTTTAAGAGGTAAACCGTACCGGAGAACGGCCTTCGCTTCCTCCTGGCACCGACCGGTCCCGACCGGCGCGATCAGCACGCTCAGCCGGGCCGTGGTCACCCGGCGAGGCGGCCCGCCACGAAGCTGGCTCGATCGGCGGCCTCGCGCCCCGCATCCCATCCGCGGCGGTCGTAGGTTCGGGTCGAGGACGCCTCGCGCGTGTGGGGGAAGAGCTGCTCGTAGACGGCGTCGACCGCCTCCTCCTGTCGACGCAGCACCGGCACCAGCTCCGACCCGTACGAGGCGGTCGTCTCCGCGTCGGCGGCGCTCAGCCGTTCCCCGATGCGGACGGCGTACGACGTCAGGAACGACCGCCGGAAGCGGGGAGATCGGTCGAACGATCCGGGCTGAGCGGTGCCGGCCTCCGCCATGGCGCGGGTGGACTGGATCAGCAACGACACGAACAGCAGCTCGACCTGGTCGATGTCCACGGGCGTGCCCACCACGGTGGCCATCGAGAGGTCCTCCATCCACACGACCCTCGTGCGGTTGGCTCGACCGACAGCCGACAGGAGGTGCACCTTCTCCAGCGCGTACGGGCTGTCGATCAGCACCCGTCGGCCGAGCACCTCGATGGAGTCGGCGTCCGCGGCGTGCAGCAGCGCCTCGTCGATCGCGTGCCGCGTCATCATGGCCTGCGCCTTGGCCGACAGCGCCTCGGCCTCGGCCGCGAACTCGGTGGACTCGGCCTTGGCCAGCAGGGCGCGGATCGTGGACAGCACCTTGTCGCGGTTCGGGCTCGGCTCGCCCCGTGGAGCCGTGCGGGGCGGCGCCGTCGTGGGGGGCGGCGTCGCCGGCTTCTCGGCACGCCAGGCGGACGGCGGCGGCAGCGTCGGGGTCAGGGGCGGCAGCTCGTGCAGCCTGGTGAGCAGGCGGATCGCGCTGGTCCAGGCTGTCAGCGCCGGCACGCCGGCCGTGACGAGCCGGTCGACGGCCAGCCAGTCGGGGCGCGTGGACCAGACGCCGATGTCGGCCGTGCGGGCTCGATCGGCCGCGGCCTCGAGCTGCTCCCGCCAGGCCGGCGGCGCGAGGTGGTCGCGACCCGATCGTCGGACCTGCTCGACCGCGACATCGGCGGCCAGGGCGGGCGCCCACCGGTCGATCCGGGCGGCGACGTGGATCAGGTCGCGGGGCTGCCACCCGCGCTCCCACTGCCGACCCGCACCGGTGAGCAGACGCGTGCTGGCTACCTCGTCCAGTGCGGCGAGCACCTCCCTGGAGGTGCCGCTCAGCTCGCGCTCCACCAGCCGGGCGAAGCTGCTCGGGCTGGTCTTGGACGTCGCCCAGAACATCAGTCGGTCGAGGTGCAGGCCCGCTTCGTGCTCGCGGTCCCGTGCGGGGGCCTGGCCGTCCCGCTCCCCCGCCGAGCTGGCCTCCCCTGCCGAACCGAGATGGTGCTCATCCTGGCGCCGATCACCGCTCTCTCCTCCACCGAAGCGCCTCAGCAGATCGTCGATCAGCTCCGACTCCGACGCCGCCGCACGAGGCGCGGTCGGCCCTCGCCGGGCCCGGTCCCTCTGCTTCGCGGCTCGTCGCTGGCGGCTGTTGCGTCCCATGGGAACAGTCAAACAGCACCCACCGACACCGACGTTCCTCGCTCGCCGCGGGCGCGGGTGGTATCCGCCTCCTGCTCCCTTCGGCATGCCTGGCCGGATGTGGCTCGCCGGTGGGATCCGGCTCCGACGCACGCGTACCGGCTGGCCGGATGTGACTCGCCGGTGGGATCCGGCTCCGACTCACGCGTACCGACTGGCGGATGTGACTCGCCGGTGGGATCCGACTCCGACTCATGCCCGGAGACCGACGCGACCTACGTCTTGGCGTTCCGCGCCCAGACGAAGCAGTAGACGCCGAACGCGGCGAAGCCGATGGCCATGGCGAGCAGCAGTGCGGTGCCGAAGGGCTGGTCGCGCAGGGTGCCCAGGGCCGCGTCCATGCCGCCGGCCTTCTTCGGGTCGTGCTTGGCCGCTGCCCAGCAGAACAGCACCCCGATCAGGATCAGCGCGACGCCCTTGGCGACCCACCCGATCGTGCCCAGCTTGGCCACCCACGGCGCGACGCCGCCGGCCAGGTCATCGGTGACGAACTTCCGCCGTACGCCCTTGACGATCTGGCTGATGCCCACGGCCAGCACGGCGAGACCGACCGCCACGACGAGCACGCGACCGAACGGGACGCTCATCAGCCGAGCCGTCAGGGTCTCCTCGGCCTGGCCCGACCCCGGGCTCGATCCTGCGCCGGTGGCGATCCGGGCCGCGGTGAACCCGAGCAGCAGGTAGACCACCGCCTTGCCCGCCGCCTTGGCCCGGTTCTTGAGCTGATCCTTGGTGTCGGCCCCCGGCTTGCCGCCGATGACCTCCAGGACCTGCCACAGCACCAGCGCCAGCAGCCCGACGGCCATCACCCAGAGCAGGGCGATGCCGAACGGCTGTCGGCCGAGCTCCTTCAGCGCACCCGTGCTGGACGCCTCGCCGCCGCCTCCCCCGCCGCCGAGTGCCACCTGGGCGGAGATCCAGGCCAGGACCAGGTGCACGATGCCGTAGCTCACCAACCCGACGCTGACCAGGACCTGATAACCGTGACGGCTTGCGAGTTCGACTGAGGGCACGCGCCCATCCGACTACGGAGTAAACGCGCCGTCAACGGCTGGGGCTCGATCAGTCGGAAACCCCACCGGCGGCCCCCGGCAACCGGACGACCGCGTACCGCAGGAAGAACTGCACCAGAGGTCCGATCGCCAGGGCGTAGAGGACCGTGCCGACGCCGACCGTGCCGCCCAGCAGCACGCCGATCAGCAGCACCGTCAGCTCGATACCGACCCGCACCAGGCGGAGACTGCCTCCGGTGCGAGCGGCCAGTCCGGTCATCAGGCCATCCCGCGGGCCCGGCCCGAGCTGACTGCCGATGTAGATCGCCCCGGCCATCCCGTTCAACACCACCGCGCTGATCATCATCACGATCCGGCTCGCCAGCTGGTCGGGGGCGGGGATGAGCCAGAGGCCGAGGTCGGCGGCGATCCCGATCACCACCACGTTGCTGACGGTGCCGAGCCCCGGCTTCTGCCGCAGCGGGATCCAGAGCAGCAGCACCACGGCGCCGACCACGATGGTCACCGCGCCGAAGCTCAGCGGCAGGTAGTGGCTGAGGCCCTGGTGCAGCACGTCCCAGGGATCGAGCCCGAGGCCGGCACGCACCAGCATCGCCATCGAGAGGCCGTACAGCACCAGACCAGCGAGCAGCTGCGGCAGCCGACGCCCGAGGCGGCCAGCGCGGAGCTGCTCCACCGGGCCGAGGGTGGTCAGGCGGCTGCGTTCGGTCGTCGGGCTCACTCCCCCAGCATGGATCGGTGACGATGGTCGGGCCAGGTCCACTCGGGACCAAGTGGCATCTTTCTGGCTCCTCATGTGGCCGATGTGGCCTGTTCAGGCGCAGGATTGGCCTGTGATCGCTACGCAGGTGACGGCGCAGCAGCTCGCACGGCTGCTCGGTGCCCCACCCCTCACCCACCCCCGGTACGAGGATCTGGCCGCGCGGATCCGGATGCTCCTGGTCGACGGCCGGCTCGCGGCCAGCACCCGGCTGCCCAGCGAACGCAGCCTGGCCGACGGTCTCGGACTGAGCCGGACGACGGTCGCCGCGGCGTACGCCCGGCTGCGCGACGCCGGCTTCGTCCAGGCCCGCCGGGGCTCGGGCCACGTCACCACCGGCCTGGTGACCCTGCCCACCACGACGGTGGCGTCACCGGTCCCGCAGGGGGTGGTCGCCCTGACCTTCGCCGCCGGTCCCGCACCGACCCAGGTGGGGGCCGCCTTCGGCCGTGCCGTCGAGCGGATGGGACCGCTGCTGGCCGGCCCCGGCTACCTGCCCGAGGGTCTGCCCGAGCTCCGGGCACGGATCGCCGACCGGTACGAGGCCCGCGGGCTGTCGACCCGGCCGGACCAGATCGTGGTGACGTCGGGTGCGGTGGCCGCGCTCAACGTCGTGCTCCGGACCGTGCTCACCACCGGCGACCGGGTGGTGTGCGAGTCGCCGACCTACCCGGGAGCGGTCGACGCCATCCAGCGGGGCGGCGGTCGCGGGGTGTCGTGGCCACTCACCGAGCACGGTTGGGACCTGGACCGGCTCGAGGTGCTGCTGCGCCAGTCGGCGCCGCGTCTGGCGTACCTGATCCCCGACTACCACAACCCCACCGGACGCCTGATGTCCGGCGACGAGCGCGCCGGGACGGCTCGGCTGTTGGCCCGGTACGGCGTCCTCCCGGTGATCGACGAGTCCACCGCGGAGCTGCGGCTGGAGGGTCCGATCGAGGCGCCCTTCGCGGTGAGCGCGGCCGACGCGATCACCATCGGGTCGGCCAGCAAGGCGTACTGGGGAGGGCTCCGGATCGGTTGGATCCGGGCGCCGCGCGAGCTGGTCCGACCGCTGGTCGAGCAGCGGGCCATCCTCGACGTGGCCTCGCCGGTGTTCGAGCAGCTGGTGCTCGCCGACGTCCTCGCCGATCCCCAGCCCCTGCTGGCCGAGCAGCGGCTGAAGCTCCTCGGGCAGCGGGACCGACTCGTGGCCGATCTCGCCGACCGGCTGCCGGACTGGCGGGTGCCGATCCCGCCCGGCGGACTGGTGCTGTGGGCCGAGCTGCCGACCGAGTCGTCGACCCGGCTGGCCATGGCCGCCGAACGTCACGGCGTGCTCATCACCCCGGGACCACGCTTCTTCCTCGGCGGCGGGGGCGAACGTCACCTGCGGCTGCCGTACACGCAACCGGCCGACGTCGCCGTACGGGCGGTGGATCGCCTCGTCGCGGCCTGGACGGATCAGGTTCGCGACCAGCGGCCCATCTCGCCCTGGTTGTCCCTGACGGCGTGAGTCCGCGGCTTCTCGCTCGGGATCGAGCCCCTCGCTCGGGTTGCACCCGGTGCAGGAAGCAGGATCCCGAGCGAGAACAGAGTGGAGGGTCCGACTCAGTCCGTGCTGTCCGCCGCGACCGCCTTCCGGGCCGCCTTCATCACCCGCTTGGTCTCCCGCACTCGCTGCAGGGACTCGTCGTCGACGATGTCGGCGACGGAGCGGAAGACGCCGTCCTCCCCGAACGGAGCCACCGCATCCCGCCAGCCGAGCGGGGTCACACCGCGTTGCTTGCCCAGCAGCGCGGTGAAGATGGTCGCCTTCTCCGGGCCGAAGCCGGGCAGCGACTTCACGGCCTCCAGCACCTCCTCGCCGCTGGAGGCGTCGGCCCAGACGTTCTCCGCCTTCCCCTCGTACCGCTCGACCAGCACCCGGCAGACCTGGTGGACCCGCTTGCCCATCGATCCCGGGAACCGGTGGATCGCCGGCTTGGCCGAACAGAGCGCGACGAAGTCCTCCTCGGACATGGCCGCGATCGCGGCCACGTCGAAGGTGCCGCCCATCCGCTCCGCGATCACCGCCGGACCGCTGAACGCCTTCTCCATCGGCACCTGCTGGTCCAGCACCATGCCGATCAGGAGGGCGTTCAGATCCGAGTCGAGCAGTGCGTCGGCGGTGGCGTTGCCGGTGAGGTAGGTGGCCATGCGCGCCATTCTGACCCAGGTGCCCGCCCGGTGCGCGCACCCTGTTCAGGTGGGGCCCGGACCGATAGCCTCTTCTCAGGGCTGAAGGAGGTCTGTCATGCGTATCCGCGACATTCTCCAGACCAAGGGTTCCGACGTGGTGGTGATCGCCCCGGACTCTTCGGTACGTGACCTGGTGGCACTGCTCCGCGAGCACAACCTCGGTGCCGTGATCGTCTCCACCGACGGCGTGACCATGGCGGGGATCGTGTCCGAACGCGACGTCGTCCGTCACCTGGCCACCGACGCCGATGTGCTGTCGGCCAGCGTGAGCTCGGTGATGACCGAGGTGGTGCACACCTGTCACCCCGAGGACTCGGTGGAGTCGCTGATGCCGACCATGACCGACCACCGGATCCGACACCTGCCCGTGCTCGACGCCGACGGCCACCTCGGCGGCATCATCAGCATCGGCGACGTGGTCAAGTCGACCATCACCACCCTGCAGTTCGAACGCGACCGGCTGCAGGAGTACGTGTCCAGCTGACCACCAGAAGACGACTCCGTCGCGAGCGTTCGCCGGATGCATCGATACCCGTCGCGAGCTCCCGCGAACGGAGCGCCCGGATCTGTCTGGACCGAGGAGGGAGCGAACACGCTTCTCCGTTCGCGAGCGATGAGGGAAGACAGATCCCACCGGCGCGCAGTGCGCAGCGAGGGACGACCAATTGACACCTGATGCACGCGCTCCTACGGTGAGAGCGCTCTCACTCGCGGAGTGACTGGTTCGAGGACGAACACTAGGAGTGCCAGATGGCCGATCGCCGATTCGACGACCGCTTCCTCTTCGGGGCGGCGACCGCGGCCTTCCAGATCGAGGGCGCGAA
>CAVXBJ010000010.1:0-10806 GCA_963759915.1 uncultured Actinomycetota bacterium
CGCGCTGAGCCTTCGGCGAGCGACTGGGGCGCCCACCTAAACTCGACGACGTGAGCGCGCAGGCAGGTTGGTATCCCGATCCGGGCGGTGTCGCGAACCTGTACCGCTACTGGGACGGGTCGGCGTGGTCCGCGGCGACCTCCCCGAACCCGCAGGCGCCACCACCGGCGCAGGGCCTGGTCCAGGGTCTGAGGGCGGCGGCAGCAGGGCGGCGGCGGCCAGGGCCTCGGCCAGAACCCGTACGGGCAGCAGACCGCGTACGGGCAGAACGCCTACGGGCAGGGCCAGCCGGGCGCGTACGCCAGCTTCCAGACGGCGCAGCAGAAGAAGTCCCCCCTCGGTTGGTGGATCGCCGCGGCCGCGCTGCTGGTGGTGATCGTGGTGGTCGGTGTGATCGCCGTCCGGGCCATCGGCGGCAGCAGCGGCACCACCGGAGCGGGGCCCGGCCAGTCGTCCCAGGACGTGTGCCCGACCAGCTCGGCCGAGCCCAGCACGGGTCAGCCCAGCACGGGTCAGCCGAGCCGACCGAACGACGGTCGGGTGCACGGCGGGCCGATCTCGTACCCGCGGCTGGGCGATCCCTGGTCGAGACCCGAGACCGACAATCGGGTCCCCTTCGGCCGCGACGTGCAGAAGCAGATGGTCGACGACCAGTCCAACTACGACGGGAACGGCAGCAGCTGGGTGGCCTCCATCCTGGTCGCCGAGCTGATGGCCGGGGACGGCTTCTACACCCCCGAACAGGGGGCGCAGATCGTGGTGCGCTGCATCCTCGGCAAGTTCTACGGCGACAACCCGGTGACCAGCGACGTCCAGGTGAACAAGGCCACCACGGTCGACGGGCACGAGGCGTGGCTGGTGGAATCCCAGCTGTCGTTCGACATCCCCGGTCTGGTCGCCAAGGGCGAGCTGCTGATCGTCACCGTGGTCAGCGCCGGTGCGACCTCCGGTCTCTACTACGCCTCGATCCCAGACACCAAACCGGAGCTGGTGAAACCCGCCCGCGACGCCATGGCGGCGCTCACGGTCGACAGCTGAGCACGCGCGGCGAGTCCGACCGTCGCGCGGTCAGCACTCCGCCAGGCCCCGGCGGTCCTTCAGCTGCAGCACCCGTACGGTCGCTGCCTCGACGGCGGCGGCCAGCTTCGGGTCATCCCGCGCCTCGTTCACCACGGCGTCCGCCATCCGGGCGGCCAGGCTGGGATCCCCGACGATCGCCAGATCGCCACCGGCGCGGAGGAAACGGAGCATCCGCTGCCCCGGACTCAGATCCCGCATGGCCGCGGCGGCCAGGTCGTCGGAGATCACCACGCCGGTGAACCCGAGGTCGCCCCGCACCATCCCCCTGATCACGGTCGGGGAGAACGCCGCCCGCCGCGAGCCGTCGATCTTCGCGTAGGTCGCCGACGACATCATCACCATGTCCGTCCCCGCCTCCACCCCGACCGCGAACGGCTCCAGGTCCGGGTCGCGTCGGGTGGTGATGGCGTCGACCACCTCGGCGGTGAGGTCGGTGTTGCCGCGCACCCGGCCCAGACCCGGGAAGTGCTTGACCGAGGTCGCGACCCCGGCGGCGTCCATCCCCTCGGTGAAGGCCCGCACGTGGCGCGCCACGGCCTCCGGGTTCGACCCGTAGCCCCGACGCAGCACCCCGATCGGCTGGTTGGTGCCCTCCCGACCCTGCGGTACGACGTCGGCGACCGGAGCCAGGTTGGCGTCGATGCCGGCGCGCCGGAGCTGGCGGCCCCACCGGGCGGCGTCGCTCTTCAGCTCGGCCGGCGAGGTCTGGGCCTGGCGCTGTGCGGAGGGGATGCGGTCGAAGCCCCGACCCTGCAGCCGTTGCACCTGACCTCCCTCCTGGTCGGCGGCCACCATGGTCTCGATGCCCTCGGGGTTCCGCGCGGCCTTGCGGGCCTGCTCCACCACCGCGGACACGCGGCCCGCTCCGGCGGTGGTGTTGCCGAGAAGGATCACCGACCCGGCCCGGCTGTCGTCGATGGCGCTCGCCGCCGCGGAGCCGACCCCGTCGGAGGACACGGCCACCATCATCAGCTGACCGACCCGCTCCCGCAGGCTGAGCGAGCTCACCAGGTCGGCGCAGCGGACCGGGCGCGCGGTGGGTGTGCCGCTGGGCGTCGCCGTCGGGGCGGAAGCGGGCGCCGAAGGCGAGGCCGAGCCGGGGGTGCTCACCGCGGACGGAGAGACCGGGGCCGCGCTCGCGCGGGAGGCCGGGGACGAGGAGTCGGGGCGGGGCGATGCGCCCGGAACCGGCGACGTGGCCGGGCCGACCGGCGGCACGGCGCCGCAGGCGGCCACGGCCAGACAGCCGGCCAGCACGCCGGCCACCCGGAGGCGGTGCCCGAGGACGCCGGCCGACGCGGTGCGTGGCGGTGCAGCCCTACCCGCCCTCATCCCGCCGAGCGCCCTCATCTGGTGGTCACGGGATCCAGCGGCAGGGCCAGCAGCGCGTTCTCCACCACCTCGGCCATGGCGGGATGGATCCAGTACTGACCGCGGGCCACCTCGTCGGCACGCTGCCCGAAGCTCATCGCCTGGATCAGCGGCTGGATCAGGGACGAGGCCTCCGGCCCGATCAGGTGGGCCCCGAGCAGCAGCCCGCTGGACGGGTCGGCGAGGAGCTTGACCAGGTGATCGCCGGTCTCCCCCATCGCCCAGCCGTACGCCGTGGAGGCGTACTCGGTCTGGCCGACGACGTAGGCGACCCCGGTGTCGAACGCCTCCTCCTCGGTGAGCCCGACGGAAGCGACCTGCGGGGAGGAGAAGACGGCGTGCGGTACGAAGCGGTGGTCTGCGGCGATCATCGTGTCGGGATGCAGGAGGTTGTGCTGCACCACCCGGGCCTCGTGGTTGGCCACGTGCTTGAGCTGGTGGTGCGAGCTGACGTCGCCGAGCGCGAAGATGCCGGACCGGGTGGTCCGCTGGAACTCGTCGACCACCACGTAGCCGTCGTCGTCCAGCGCGACGCCGGTGCGGTCCGGGTCCAACCCGTCGCCGTTGGGGATCCGCCCGGTGGCCAGCAGGAGCACGTCCGCGGTCGCGGTGGTGGCTCCGCCGGGACCGCCGAGATCGAGAGAGACACCTCCGGAGTCGCTGCACCGGGCGGCACTGACGGTGTGTTGCAGCCGCAGATCGACGCGCTCGGTCAGGGCCGCCGTGAAGCGGGACGAGATGGTCGCGTCCTCGTGCCGCAGCAGCGTGTCGCTGCGCCCGACCAGGGTGACCTCCGTCCCGTACGCGGAGAACACGTGGGCGAACTCCGCGGCCACGTACCCGGCGCCGACGATGATCATCGACCGGGGCAGCTCCGGCAGCCGCATGACGGTGTCGGAGGTCTCGTACGGGGTCTCGGCCAGTCCCTCGATCGTCGGTATCCGGACCCGGGAACCGGCCGCGATCACGAAGCGGTCCGCGGTGATCTCGGTGCCGTCGTCGAGCCGCAGGCGGGCGTCGGCGACGAAGCGGCCGTGCTGACGGTACAGGCTGATGTTGCGGCTCTCCGCCCGGTAGCGCTCACCCGCCGCCGAGATCGGGTCGATCCGGCCGAAGATGCGGTCACGGATCTCGCCCCACCGGACCCGGTCGAGGGTGAGGTCCACCCCGAGCGGGCCGGCGTGCTCGGGGGTGCGGGCCAGGTCGGCGGGGTGGACGTACATCTTGGTGGGGATGCAGCCGACGTTGAGGCAGGTGCCGCCGAAGGTGCCGCCCTCGACCAGCGCGATGCTCCAGTCGTCGAACCGCTCGTCGGGGATCGAGTTGGCCGATCCGCTGCCGATGATGCACAGGTCGACGTGTCGGGTCTCAGGCACGCCCCCATGGTGCCAGGCCGTTTCTGCACTCCGCGAGGGTTCGAACGCGCGCGGAGTCGGGGTCGGGCAACTCCGCGAGGGTTCGAACGCGCGCGGAGTGGGTAGGCAACTCCGCGAGGGTTCGAGAGGCTTTGCGGTTAAGTCGGCGGGTCGGCAGGTATCTGGGCTGGCCTGGTTGTTGACCTGGCAGGGGGTGGCCGCCCTTCCTGGGTCTAGGTGCGCGCCAGCTGGGTGGTGTGGAGCTTCATCAGGTTGGTCACCCAGGCGGTGAACGTGAATTCGGCAGCGGCGGCGTTGAGTCCTCGGCGGGCGAAGCGGCGCAGCCCTCGCCGGTCTTTGAGGTGTCCGTTCACGGGCTCCACGATCGCCGCGCGTTGTCGATACAGATCAACTGCGTCCGGCTCGCGGAGCCGGGCCAGCATGGTGTGGCACGTCTGGCGTCGCGGATCAGTGTTAGCGCGAGGTTGCCCGCTGGGCGAGTCTGCGGCGATGTTGCGTCGTTTCCCGGCCGCGATCAACCGGTCAGGACCCTCGGCTTGGAGGTTGCTCTCGCTGAAATAGCCGGCATCGGCCACGACGGTGCCGATCTCACGGTCTGGCTCACCGACCGCAGCACCCATCGCCGCCGCAGCCTGGGCGGCGGCGTCCATCATCGGCACGAGCTGGTGCATGTCGGCCGGGTCGTTGCTGGTCCGGGTGGCCAGGATGAGCCCGTCCTGGCTGACCGCGGTCTGGTTGTTGTAGCCCTGGATCCAGCCCTGCCGGGTCTTCATCACCCGCGATTGCGGGTCGGTCACGTTCGCCCGCCGGGCCGGCGCCTGCTCCCGCACCGTCTGCAGCCTCGCGGCTCGCTGCTCGGCACGTTCGGCCAGCCGCCGAGCCTGCGCCACCGCACGACCCTCCCGGGCCGCGTCGATCGGTCGGCCCGGGCCACGCCGGCCAGGAGCCGCCTTCGCCGCCCGCTCCGCCGCCGCCCGCTCGTAAGCGCCGCGGGCCTCACCCGCTCGCCGCTCAGCCTCGCGGACGGGCTTGTCCTGTTCAGCGTGATGGGCTTCGATCTCACCCAAGGCGGCTTTGATCCGTTCCTTGCGGCCCGATCGGTCCCGCCACCCCGGCGCGAGCTGGTCGCCTGGCCCGTCACCGGCCGCCGCCTTCTCCGCGGCCGCCTTGTCCTCGGCAGCATCAACAGCAGCCGCCTGGTCCAGCATCGACTTCGCCTGCTGACGGAACCAGTCCTCGGTCCGGTTCTGGTCCAGGGAGGCGTTCGCGGCGATCTTCGTCCCGTCGATCGCGACCGACCCCGACCTGGCCCAGACCCGCCCGTGCGCACAAGGTCAACACCTGAGCGAACAGGCCCGCGAGCGCCTCGGCATGCCCGGCGCGGAACCGGGAGATCACCGTGTGATCAGGGACCTGCCTGGGCACACACCACCCGGAACGCCACATCGGTGTGACACGCCCGCTCGATCGCCCGAGACGAACGGACCCCACCGCAATAGGCATACGCCAACAACGCGATCATCATCCGCGGATCGAACGCCTCCCGCCCTACACCACCAAGGCGGTACTCCCGCCGGAACGCCGTGATGTCGAACGAATCGACGATATCCAACAAGAACCATAACAGATGCTCCTGCGGCAACCAGTCCCGCATGTCCGGCGGCAACAGAAACACCTGATCACGATCAACCGGCTTGAACCCCTTCGCCACACACCCATCCTGAACGCCGGAGGCGACACCATCACCGACAGACACGACGAAAAAGCAACAGCCTCTCGAACGCGCGCGGAGTCGGGGTCGGGCAACTCCGCGAGGGTTCGAACGCGCGCGAAGTCGGATCCCTGTATTTCCTATGGTGAGACAGGGGATTGAGTTCGCACGACGGACGGGCTACCGTCGGCGGCAGGTCATGAGTGTCAGCGTCAAGCCCCGGCTCGCTGACCGGCAACCCTCCTGCGACGGCGGGGTGCCCCGGGTGAGGACCGGGCCGGTCGGACGTCGATCGGCAAGCGTCAGCCGAGGAGAACCACGATGAGCCAGACCTTGCACTCCCGACGACACGTCGACCTGCTCCGGGTGACGAGCGCGGCCTGTCGGTGCGTACGCGCAGCCTGACCAGCCCGTACGCCCCTCCGCGGCCCCTCGCGCCGCACGCCCCGAGAGAGAAACGCACCGTCATGTCCCGTCATCCCCTGCCCCAGAACAAGCCGACCCAGAACAAGCCGACCCCGAGCTCGTCGATCCGGAACTCATCGCGCCGGAGCTCGTCGTCCCGGAAGACCCGGCCCCGCCACAACCTCGTCGAGATCGCCACCCGGCTGGCCGGGCAGCTCGAGGTGTGGGAGCCGCTGGTCCGCTACGACCCCATCTCCCGCTACTACGTGCGGCTGGCCAAGGAGCGAGAGTTCGAGGCCTGGCTGCTCACCTGGGTGCCCGGTCAGGGCACCGAGTGGCACGACCACGGCGGCAGCGCCGGGGCGTTCGTCGTGGTCCGGGGCGAGCTCACCGAGCGCACCGCGACGGTGAGCCAGACCGGGCCGCCCCGCATCGTCGACGAGCCCCGGGTGCTCTCCGACGGCTCGTTGCGTGCCTTCGGCACCAAGCACGTCCACCGGGTGACCAACAACGGCTTGGAGCCGGCGGTCAGCGTGCACGTCTACTCCCCCGCCCTGGTGGAGATGAACAGCTACGCCGAGGACGGCCCGCGCCTGTGGCAGACCGGTTCACGGCTCATCGGTGTGAACTGGTGAGCGTGGCCGCGCCCGAGGACCTCAGCGGGGTGCCGGTCCGGCCGGCCTGGCCCGCCTGGTCGGCGCCCCCCGCGGCACGACGGCCGACCCGGTCGATCGACGAGATGCTGCGCGACGCCCGCTCCCGGCTGGCCCGGGTGACGGCCGGCCAGGCGCGGCAGGCGTACACCGAACGCGGTGCGGTGCTGGTCGACATCCGCCCCGCCGCCCAACGGGCCGCCGAAGGGGAGCTGCCGGAGGCGGTGGTGATCGAGCGCAACGTGCTGGAGTGGCGCTTCGACCCCACCTGTGACGCACGGCTGAGCTGTGCGGCGTACGACCTGGAGGTCATCGTGGTCTGCCAGGAGGGCTACACCTCCAGCCTGGCCGCCGCCGCGCTGCAGGAGCTCGGGCTCTGGCGGGCCACCGACCTGATCGGTGGCTACGCCGCCTGGCGCGATGCCGGTTCCGCCCGGCACGGAAGCGACTGAGCCGAGACCCACACCGGGCGGCCTCGTCGTCGGTGTCAGATACCCGCCGGGTCAGACACCCGCCGGGTCAGACACCCGTCGGGTCAGATGCCGGCGTACGAGTGCAGGCCCGAGACGAGCAGGTTGATCCCGACGAAGTTGAACCAGAAGGACGCGACCCCGATCAGGGCGATCACGGCCGCCCGGGTGCCCCGCCACCCGGCGGTCGAGCGGGCGTGCAGGTAGCAGGCGAACACCACCCAGGTCACCAGGGCCCAGGTCTCCTTGGGGTCCCAGCCCCAGTAGCGACCCCAGGCGTACTCGGCCCAGATCGCGCCGGCGGCGACGGTGAACGTCCACAGCGGGAAGGCGAAGGCCATGAACCGGTACGCGTAGAGGTCGAGCCTGCGGGCGGTCGGGATCCGGCTCAGGTAGCCGCCGACCGTCCCGCGCCGCTCCGCCCGCTGCCGGATCAGGAACAGCACCGTCAGCAGACCGCCGACGTTGAACGCCGCGCCGGAGACGGCCGCCGCGCAGATGTGGATGACGAACCAGACCGAGTGCAGGGCCGGCACCAGCGGGGCCACGGCCACGTAGAAGACGGTCACCGCCAAGCCGTTGCCGACGGCCGCGAGCAGCGTCACCGGCAGCCCCAACCAGCGGGCACCGGTCCGCCACACCATCACCAGGTAGACCGCGACGATCAGCACCATCGCGGTGATGGTGAACTCGTACATGTTGCCCCACGGCGGCCGACCGGCAGCCAGACCGCGGAGCGTGGTGCCGACCACGCTGCAGAGGAAACCGACGGCGGTCAGGGCGACCCCGATCCGTCCCCACAGCTCGACCTTCATCTCGGCCATCCGCTGCTCGACGGCGGCATCCGAGGTGGGCGCGTCGGGCGCTGCCGCGCCCGAACCGGTCGTACCTGCGCTGCGAGCCCCGACCCCGGCCAGCTCCCGCCGGTCGGCGGGCTCCTCGACCGGTGCCTTGCGCGCGGCGGCCCACTCGGCGGCGTACGCGGTCATGGCCAGCAGGTAGACCACCACGGAGGTGACCAGGGCTGCACTGGAGTAGTACTCGAGGTTCACGCCTTCTCCTTCGACCCAGCCGCGGACGAACCGTCCTCGGCCTCCTGCACGACCGTCTCCGGCCCCAGCCGGTCGGCGAGCTCGGCGACGTCCTCGCTCAGTCCGGCTCGGGCGTCGGCCCGGTCCAGACCGCCGACCTCGATCAGCCTAGGTCCACCCTCCACATCGCGCACCCGCACCCACACCCGGCGCGGCCGGACGAACAGCGACAGGCACAGCCCGAGCACCGCGGCGGCGATCGACCCGAGCACGATCCCGACGCCGGGGGTGTCGCTCAGCTGCAGCTTCACCCAGCGGGCGACACCGGTCATCTCGATCGTGCCCTTGCCGTCGGGCAGCGTGAAGCTGGTGCCCGGCTTCAGCAGCACCCGCAGCGGATCGCCCTGGGCGTCCTTGACCTGCGTCAGCCCGGCGGTGTCCAGGGAGTAGACGTTCTCCGGCTGACCGGTCTCGGTCTTCGGCGGCCCGGTCCACAGGTTGACGTAGAGCGCTGGGTCGAGGGCGTCGGGGAACAGCGACCGCGGGCCCATCTCGTCGACCTTCGCGGTGGGCGCGAAGATGCCCTCGAACGCGAGCCGCTCGGGCCGTCCGTCGGGAGCCTTGATCACGCCGGCCGAGGTGAAGTTCCCGTCCTGGGGCAGGAACACCACCGGACCGGAGTAGGCCACGTCGCCGTTGCCGTCCTTGACGGTCACCACGGGGGCGTAGCCGTGCCCGATCAGGTGCACGGTGGTGCCGTCCACGTTCAGCGGGTGGTTCACCTCGATGGTCTTCGCGTACGGCGTGGCCCCCGGCCGGTCGGTGACCTCGGTGTCGAGCTCGAACAGCCGGGCCGCCCCGGTCTGCACCGGCCCGGTCTCGAAGGCGACCTTGAAGTCCTTGACGGCGACCGTGAACGGCTGCAGCTGGTCGTCGGAGAACCAGGCGCCGGTGGTCAGGTCGTCGTACTGGGTGACGTTGTTGGCGAAGCCCTGCCCGACGATCACCACACTGGTGCCGCGGAAGCCGTACAGACCGCCGACCGCCACCCCGACCAGCAGGGTCAGCATGCTGAGGTGGAAGACCAGGTTGCCGGCCTCCCGCAGATAGCCGCGTTCGGCGGCGACGGAGTCGCCCTGCCGGACGACCCGGTAGCGGTCGCCCTGCAGGTTCAGCGCCGCGAGCTCCAGCACCTCGTCGTCGGTCTCGTCGACGGGCGCCGGGGCGGTCGCGTACGCGGGCAGCCGGGACAGGTTCCGCGGGGTGCGCGGCGGCGGGGTGCGGAGCGCCTTCGCGTACACCAGCACCCGGGGGACGATGCAGCCGATCAGCGAGACGAACAGCAGCAGGTAGATCGCGGAGAACCAGGCCGAGGTGAAGACGTTGAACAGGCCGACCTTGTCGTAGATCGGGCCCAGGGTCGGGTGCTGGTCGATGAAGTCGCTGACCCGGATCGGGCTGACGTCGCGTTGGGGGATGAGGGAGCCGGGCACCGCGGCCACCGCCAGGGCGAACAGCAGCACCAACGCGGTCCGCATCGAGGTGAGCTGGGTCCACAACCAGCGCAGACCACCGACGAAACCGATCGCCGGGGCCAGGCCTCCCCGGCCCCGGTCGTCACCGCCGCCCGCGCTGCCTCCCAACACCCCGTCGCGACCGCCCCGCCGTCACCGTCGGTCCCCGCCAGGTGTCCGGCACGTCGGTGCCCGACCGGGTGTCCGCGGGTCCCCGACCGGGTCTCCGGCGCGTCGGTCTGGCTCACGTCCGTCATCAGATCACCGTCTCGAAGGTGCCGACCCAGACGGTCAGGCGCGCCATCAGCTGGTCCCACAGACCCGTCACCAGCAGCAGCCCGACCGCCACCATCATCAGTCCACCGATCCGCATCACGGCGACCTGGTGTCGCCGCAGGAAGCCGACCGTACGCGTCATCACGCCGAACGCCACCCCGGCGAGCACGAACGGGATCCCCAGGCCCAGCGCGTACGCGAAGCCGAGCACCCCGCCGCGCACCGCGGTCCCCTCGTTCAGACCGAGATTGAGCACCACGGCCAGCGCCGGACCTATGCAGGGCGTCCAGCTGAGGGCGAACACCGCACCGAGCACGGGGTGCGGCGGCCAGGCCCGCGGCGGGCAGCCGCTGGATCCGCAGGTCGGCGTTGCCGAGCTGTGACCCCCGCGAAGGCGAGCCCCAGCACGATGATCACCACGCCGAGGACCCGGGTGATCAGCCGCTGGTGGGCCACCAGCAGCTGACCCAGGCGTGCCGAACACCACACCGGTGGCCACGAAGACCACGGCCAGACCCAGCACGAACAGGGCGGTGCCGAGCAGCATCCGTCCCCGGCGGTGCCCGGCGGCGAGGTCGGCGGCACCGACCGCGTCATGTACGAGAGATAGCCGGGCAGCAGCGGGACCACGCACGGGGAGAAGAACGAGACGATGCCTGCGAGCAGCGCGACGGGGATGGCCAGCGGCCATCGACCCACCCAACGCGTCGGACACCCACCCGGCCAGGTCCATGATCAGACCCGTTCCATGATCGCGTCCGGTCCCATGATCGATCGGAGACCGCTCACTTGCCGGCGGCGACGTCGCTGATCATGTCCACCAGCGTCGTCTCGGTGACCGTCCCGACTACCCGGGCCGCCACCTTCCCCTGCTTGTCGACGATCAGGGTGGACGGGATGGCCTTGGGCGGCAGGGTTC
>CAVXBJ010000011.1:0-10672 GCA_963759915.1 uncultured Actinomycetota bacterium
CGCCGGCGGCGGTGGCGTCGAACGTGATGGTCGTGTCACTGCGGAACAACCGCTCGAGGATCCTCGACGTGCCGGCCGCTCAGGTCGATCTCGATCAGGTAGCGGTGCGTGCGAATCAGCTCGGCCCGCGCCCTGGTCTCGGCCCGGGTCAAGTTGTCGGGAAACATGGGGGGATCCTGTCACGCCCGAGGAGCGGGGAGGTGCGAGAGGGGTGCCGAGCCACTGCCTAGGCTGGGTGAGTGACTCATCCCAAGGCAGTGACCACGACGAGCGACACCGTCGACTTCTGGTTCGATCCCGCGTGCCCCGGGGCCTGGCTCACCTCCCGCTGGATGCTCGAGGTGGAGAAGGTCAGGCCGGTGACCACGCTCTTCCACGCGATGAGCCTCTCGGTGCTGAACGAGGGTCGGGAGGTCAGTGAGGACTACCGCACCCACCTGGAGCGGAACTGGGCGCCCGTGCGGGTCGCGCTGGCGGTCGAGGAGGAGTACGGCTCGGACAAGCTGCGCGAGGTCTACACCGCGATCGGCACCCGCTTCCATCCCCGCAAGCAGGACCGCGATCGCGCGACCTTGGAAGCGTCCCTGTCCGACATCGGGGTGCCCGTGACCCTGGCCGACCGGGGGGACACCGACGCCAACGACGACGCACTGCGCAAGTCCCACCACGCGGGCATGGACCCGGTCGGGATGGACGTCGGCACCCCGGTGATCCACGTGGGCGGGGTCGCCTTCTTCGGCCCGGTCATCACCCCGCGACCGACCGGGGAGGCGGCCGGTCGGCTGTTCGACTCGGTGGTCACCCTGGCCGGGTTCGAGGGCTTCTACGAGCTGAAGCGGACCCGAACCCAAGGCCCGATCTTCGACTGAGGCGACCCACGAGGCGACCAGCCTCACGGGTCACGAAGCCTCGAACCGCTTCGTCATGGTGTCGAGGGTCGGCCAGGGCGGGCCGCCGCGGAGGGCGCGCAGGAACTCGTGTCCCCAGCGTGCCCGGTTCGGGAACTCGTCGCCGACCCTCCAACGCCAGGCGGCGACCATGGCCAGGACGAGCTGCCGGCACACGGCCACGAGCTCCCGGTTGATCCCCGGGTAGGACGCACACACGTCCTCGGGCACGTGCGCGAGGTCGAACTCGACGGGTCCCCGGCAGATCGTCTCGAAGTCGATGAAGAGCGCGCCGTGCGTGGTGCCGAGCACGTTCCCCGGATGCGGCTCGCCGTGGAGCAGCTGCTCCGCGGCACCGACGGTGTCGACCGCCTGCCGCAGGTCGGCGAGGCGGCCGCGGAGCAGCTCGCGATCCGCACCGGCGAGCTCGGGGGAGAGGTCGGGGTTCGCCGCGACGTCTTGCGCCTCGGCGATCCGATCGGTGAAGCGTGGGCTCGCCAGGTCGACCGTACGCATGCCGGCGTGCAGCTGCGCCAGCGCCTGGGCGTAGTCCGCCGGTGAGACCGGAGGCGTCACCGGCTCGTAGTAGATCCAGAGCGTCACCGCGAAGCCACCGTGGCGGTACACCGTCGGCTCCACGGTGGGCTCCACCAGACCGACGGGGCACCCGGCCTCGGCGAGCCGTCGAGCCCGTACCACCTCGAGGCCCGCGTCCTCCTGTCCCTCCCGGGTGACGCGGGCGACGACGTCGCAGGGCGTCAGCCGTAGTGCCACCCTGTTCGAGCTGTGGAGAACGACTGCGGCGTCGGCGGTCAGACCCAGCGCCCCCGCAACAGAGATCGCGGCGGCCTGCGCGCGAGTGACGTCGGACTCTTCCATGCCTCAACCTAAGCAGGGCGGGTCCTGCGGGCATCGCCAGCGACGAGGGTGGCGGCGGTCTCCGCTCCCCACCCTGGAACGGCTATGCGACACCGACCCCCAGCACCGAGTCGCCGCAGCCGCCGAACGGGCGATCGTCCGCATCGTCGCCGCGGACGCCCGACCCCACGTCACCCCGCAGCCGGCTGCGAGACGCGTCGAACCCCCATCTCCAGACCACCCCGCTGACGGCGAGGGATCCCGGCGACCGGGCGGGCGGCCCCGGTCAGGCCGGTTCGGCTCCGCGTCGGACACTGGCGTCCAGGAAGCCCGACCACGTCGCCCGGTCGACCAGGTCGTCGCCGACCGCGAGGTCTCGGAGCACCGACGCGAGGGCGCTCCGGCTGGCGGCGTCCCAGCGGCTCGTCACCTCGACCGGTGCGTCCCACAGGTGCGTGAGGATGCCCTGGACCGCCTGCACCTGGGCGGGCGACCGGCCGCTGAAGGTCGCCGGCTCGGTGCCCGAGCGACCGTTGTCCAGGTGGATGTGGTTGTGGTGCTGGGCGTTGTAGAGATACGTCAACACGTACGCGAAGTGCCGGTGCGCCGACGCCGCCACCGCCCAGTAGGCCCGCCGAGCCTCGGCCAGCTCGCCACCGGACGTGTCGCGCCACAGGTCGTACCGGCAGGAGACGTCGGTCCCGTCGTCTCGGCGCAGCCGAGCCAGGTCGAGGGCGCGGCCGGCGTTGTGCCAGGACGAGCAGTCCGTCCCGCTGTTCGTCCAGGTGCCGTACGTCCAGACCTGCTGCAGGTCCCAGCCGGTCAGCTCGCGCAGGTCGGTCAGCCAGGCCTCGAGCTGGCCGGCGAAGCCCTCGTCGATCGCGAACTCGCTGCGGCGCCGGTTCACCTCGTAGACCAGCGGCAGCTCGGCCAGCCGGCCGTACCGGGGGAGCGACGAGCGGGCCACGCAGGTCGGTTGCTCGCGACGGACCGTGGGCAGGTCGGGCAACACCGAGCTGTCCGAGCCGCAGCCGGCCAGACCGGCGCCGGCCGCGGTCAGGCCCACGCCGAGACCGAGACCGAGCAGCGTGCGTCGGGACAGCGGCCGCGGCTCCGGCCGACGGTCCGCGGAGCTGTCGCAACCTGGCACCTCACCACAGTAGGTGGGCTGGAATAGTGCTCCCATGCGCGTACACATCGGCAGCGACCACGCCGGCTTCGAGCTCAAGCAGCACCTGGTCTCCGAGCTGACCGCGAAGGGGTACGAGGTCGTCGACCACGGAGCGACGAGCTACGACGCCCAGGACGACTACCCGGTCTTCTGCCTGCCCGCCGCCGAGGCCGTCGTCGCCGACCCCGGATCCCTGGGCATCGTCATCGGGGGCTCCGGCAACGGCGAGGCGATCGCGGCCAACAAGGTCGACGGCGTCCGCTGCGCCCTGGCCTGGAGCGAGGAGACCGCGACGCTGGGACGCCGGCACAACAACGCCAACGTGATCTCGGTGGGCGGCCGGATGCACACCACCGACGAGGCGACCCGGTTCGTCGAGCTCTTCCTCCAGACCCCGTTCAGCGAGGACGCCCGCCACCAGCGCCGGATCGACCTGCTCACGCAGTACGAGAGCAAGCGGTAACCGGATCGCGAGCCGACGGTGTTCTCGGTGCTCGCTCCGCTCGCACGCGGATCGCGCTCGAACCCGACGGTGTCGTCACTCTTCGCGAAACGAAAAGCGTGTTTCGCTCATCGCTCCTCCATCCGGCGGCGCGCGATCCGGTGGGTGAGCGTCCGTGACGCTGCCTTATCTTCTACCGTCGACCCTCGCTAGCAGCTTCTCGAGCACGTCGAGCGCCATCCGCTCGTCCTCGTCGTCGGGGTGGGACACATCCCGTGCCCGCATCGCGCGGTCCAGGGTGAGGAGTCCGGAGACTCCGTCGCGACCGAAGTCGCGGGGCCAGAGCTCGCGTGCGTCGGCACCGCGAGCAGGAGCACCTGTCATAGTGATCAGCCTATGGCCTCCGACCTCCTGAATCCGTGACATGCCCGAAGGTCACACGCTGCACCGCCTCGCCGGTGAGCTGAATCACAGCTTCGCCGAGCGCCGGGTCCGGGTCACCAGCCCGCAGGGCCGGTTCGCCGCCTCGGCCGCCGAGCTCGACGACACGGTGATGATCATCGCCTCGGCGCACGGCAAGCAGCTGTTCTGCGACTTCGACTCCGAGCGCATCCTGCACATCCACCTGGGTCTGATCGGTTCGCTGGACGTCGGACCACCCACCGCCATCCGCGGCGAGGTGCGCGTCCGGATCGCCACCGAGCAGGCGGTCGCCGATCTGCGCGGCCCCCAGCTCTGCGCGGTGCGGACACCGGAGGAGGTGGCCGCCGTCGTGGCCACCCTTGGCCCCGACCCGCTCCGGCCCGATGCCGATCCGGAGCTGGCGTGGTCACGGCTGCAGCGATCGGGCCGGCCGATCGCGGCCCTGCTGATGGACCAGTCGGTGCTGTCCGGCGTCGGCAACGTCTACCGGGCGGAGGTGCTGTTCCGCAACCGGGTCGATCCCCACCGACCCGGCAAGGAGCTCACGCGACGCAGCTGGCGCGCCCTCTGGTCGGACTTGATCACGCTGATGCCGATCGGGGTCCGCGACGGTCGGATCGACACCGTCCGGGACGAGCACACGCCCGAGGCGATGGGCCGGCCGCCCCGGGTCGACGACCACGGGGGCGAGGTGTACGTCTACCGACGCAGCGGTCAGCCCTGCTTCGTCTGCGGCAGCCGGATCCGTACGGAGCTGCTGGCCGGCCGTAACCTGTTCTGGTGTGGACGTTGCCAGCGTCGGGGATGAGGATCGATGTCGGGCGGCTGATCATCGAGGCCGACCCGGGCGGGCGGATCACCTCGGTCGCACCTCGCCGGCGACCCGATCACCCCTTCCTCGCCGACGTCGAGATCGGTGCCTGTCGACGCGCGGGTGTCGACATCGGCTGGACGCAGCGGTCCGTCGAGGTCGACGCCGATGAGATCGCCCTGCACCTCGTCGCCACCGGCTTGGAGCTCACCGTGCGGCACAGCTTCAGCACGGGGTGGACGACCCGGCTGCTGATCGTGAACACCGGCTCCGAGGAAGCCCGGCTGGACCGGGTCTCGCTGATCGTCCGGCCGGCGGCAGGACACCGGGTGAGCGCTCAGGCGGCGGGGTCACGGCTGTGCTGGGCGGCCCAACCGGTGGACGGTGAGGGCCCCCTGCTCGCCGCCCGGCTGACGGCCGGGGCGGTCGACCGGATCACCGACGACGCCCTCGAGCTCGGTCCGCTGCGGCTGGCCGCGGGCCAGCGCTACGTGGCCCAGCTGCGCTGGGAGCTGTTCGCCACGCCTCGCTCGGTGGTGGTCGGGCCCGGCCGTGACGTACTGGTCGAGCAGACGACGTACGAGGTCGGGGAGTCGGCGCTGCTGCCCGCAGATCCCGATGCCGCACTGGTCACCCCGGCCGGCGTCGGCATCGACCTGGTCGACGATGCCGAGCACGCGGGCCGTGAGGTGTTCGCTCTCGAGCCCGGGCGGCACCGGGTCGAGCTGCGGTCGGCCGACGGCGACGTCCGTCTCGACCTGCGCTGGGTGCGCCCGCTGGCCGAACAGCTCGCGCGGTGGTCGGCCGACGTGCTGGCCGGCCCGCGGACACCGGCCGGGATCGTCGCCCTCGAGGCCCTGCCCGATGCCCTCGTGCTGCAGGCTGCCCTGGGAGCCGGCGACGTGGACGACGTCGATCAGGCGGCGGACGCCCTCGATCGGTTGACCGCCCGGCTGATCGACGCAGCATCCGGCGAGGAACCGGCGGCGACCCCGTCCCCGATGTCGGTGCTCTATCTGCTCGGTGAGCACGGTCGCACCGGGGACGACGACGCCTGACGGTCGCCCTGGACCAGGAGGATCTGCTGCTGGCCTCGCCCGGTCCGCCACCGCCGGGGCTGGGTCTCGCCGTGTTGCGGACCGTCCTGGCCGTCGGCGGCACGAGCCGTCAGGACCGGCTGGCTCCGCTGCTGTCCCGGGCCGTGCAGCGTCTCGAGCGGCTCCCGGGCGACGGCGGTGACGTCGGTGACCGGGCGGCGGAGCTGGAGCTGCTGCTGGCTGTCCGTCCGTTGCTGCCGGGCGACCACCCGGGCCGGCAGCGGGTGCTCACCCTCGTCCGGGCCGTTGGTGCTGCCCTCGGTGGCGGCTTGCCGGGGCGGCTGCTGACCCCGTCGCCGGTGGCCGAGGCAGCCCACGGTGTCGCCGTGCTGCGGATGCTGCCCGAACAGGGGTCGGCCGAACCGGGACTGGTCGAGGTGACCCGCTCCTGGGGGGCGTCGCCGAGCCTGCTGGCCCACCGACAGACGCTGGAGCTGCTGGACCGGCTGACGGACCCGGCGACGGACGACCCGCCGCCCACCGCGGGTCCGACCGGCCGCGTCGGTGCGGCCGCCGCCTGGCTCGCCCTGGTGCCCCGCCATGGCTGAGGCTCCCGTGGAGCATCACGAGCAGCTGGGCGACCGGACGGTGAACGTGATCGTCGAGCCGGGCAGCGGACCGCCGGTGATCTTGATCAGCGGTTGCGGGATGCCCTCGTACGCCTGGGATCCCGTCGCCCGGCTGCTGGTGGGCCACGAGCTGGTCCGGCTGGACCGACCGGGCCTCGGCGGCACCCCCTGGCCGGACCACCTGCCCACCCTGGCCGAGGAGACCGCCACGCTCACCGCCCTGGCCGAGGCGCATCCGGGCGGCATCTTCGTCGCGCACTCGATGGCCTCGTTCCACGCCGAAGCCACCATCAGGCGCCGCCCCGATCTCGTGGCCGGTCTGGTGCTGGTCGACGGGAGCATCGAGACGACACCGCGCCGTCCCGTCGGGGAAGGCGTCTGGCTGGCGGCGGCCCGCGGTGCGGAGTGGGTGGCGAGGATCCCGCCCCTCGCGGCGCTCGGCCCGATCGCGGATCGCGTCACCATCACCGCGCAGAGCCGGCGGCGGTTGCTGGATCCGATGGACGCGCGGTCGTTCGCGACGTACTCCCGCGCCGACGCGGTCGCCAGCGTCATCGCCGAGTCCGCGGCCTACCGTCGGCAGGCGCTGGATCTGGTGCGGGTCCGGGTGGCCACGCGCTGGCCCCAGGGTCTGCCGGTCGAGGTGATCACGGCGCGCCGCGGTGGCGGGGACCGGTGGGTCGCCGCGCAACGGGATCTGGCCCACCTGCTGGGCGGCCGGCAGACCGTGCTGCCGGAGTCGCGGCACCTGGTGATGATGGACGAACCGCAGGCGATCGCCGACGGGGTGTGGCGGGTGCTGGACGCGGTCCGGCGGGTGGACTGAGCCGACGTCTCAGGCGCTGCGACGCCGGCCGTGCCACTGCACGGTGCCGGCTCCGGTCGGTGTGCCCCGGTTGGCGATCCGCGGGGCGACGGCGCGGCCGACCACGTACTTGAGGATCGGCCGCATGGCCGTGCCGTCGAGAGACTCGATCGTGGCGATGTTCGCCGCGGCGTCCTCGCACTCGGTCAGCACCACCCGGTCGAGGTCGGAGTGCTGGACCACGCGGAGGAAGCGACGCTCGCGGATGAAGACGATCCGCATGAACATCCGCACCGCCCGGATGAGCAGATCGGAGTCCTCGCCGGACCACCCCTTGAACCGGTCGCTCTCGTCGTAGCCACCCAGCAGGTCGAAGTTCGCCTTGGACATCGCGATCCGGCCCATCGAGCCCTTGTGCACGCCCAGGTTGAGCCGGGTGTCCAGGCGGTTGGTGGCCACGATGGCGTTGGGTCGGCGGCGGAACACCGCTCGCAGGTAGTGCACGAAACCGAAGCCCAGGAAGTTGTCGGCATCCACGTTGCAGACGTAGTCGCCGGTGGCCAGGGCGTGCGCCATGTTCTTCGCGTGGCTGTGCCGGAAGCTGGTGTGGCCCTGCGAGCGGGCGAACTTCAAGATGCCGGCCTCGAGGTACGGACGCAGCTCGGGATCGGTGGTGATCCACTCGGCCAGGTCGTCGGGGCTGCTGTAGTCCAGCACCACGAACTCGACGGCGTCCGGCCGGGACCAGTCGACGCTGTCGGCCAGGTTGCGCGGCAGGGTCTGCTTCAGATGATGCGCGCGCCCCATGCAGGTCGTACACAAGGAGATCTTCATCGCGGACGTCCGGCTGGCCTTCGCTGTCGAGGGAGTTCGGCGTCGACCCCCGGGGTGGGGCCGATCCTGGCCCCATGCTAGTGGGGTGATCGCCCCGGACGGCGGACGCGACGCGCTGTCGACCTGGGTCGTGGGTGGCACCTCGGGGCGCTCGGAGCGTCAGTCCTCCGGTCCGCGCAGCCGCCGGCGGGTGCTGACCAGGGTGAATTCCGGGTGACCGCCCACCTGGCGCTCGATGGTGTCGAGCACGTCCGTGACGTGGGCCGGATCGCCCGCCACCACCGCGACCGCGACGCCGGCGCGCCGGTGCAGCTCCTGGTGGGAGACCTCGGCCACGCTGACGGCGTACGCCCGCTTCAGCTCCGCGATCAGCGGACGCACCACGGATCGCTTCTGCTTGAGGGAGAAGACCTCGCCCAGCAGCAGGTCGAGCTCGAGCACTCCCACCCAGGCCGACATGATCGTCACGGTAGGCGATGGGCCTCCGCCGCCGGTGGGTGGGCAGACTGGACCCTCATCGACAGAGGAGCCGAGTGACTTCCCGCCCCCGTGACCCCCGTGCCCACGCCCCCCGTGCCCACGCCCCCCGAGTGCTGGCCCTGCTGCAGGCCGGGGGTGCCGGCAGCCGGATGGACGTGCTGACCCGCGAGACGCCGAAGCCGGCGTTGCCGTTCGCGGGCGCCTTCCGGCTGATCGACATCCCGCTGTCGAACCTGCGCAACTCGGGCATCAGCGACGTCTGGGTGTCGGTGCAGTACCTCGGCCAGCTGCTCAGCGACGTGATGGCCAACGGCAAGCCCTGGGACCTGGATCGCCATCACGGCGGGTTCCGGGTGATCATGCCCGAGCAGGCCGGACCACCGTCGGAGACGGGCTTCGCCAGCGGCAACGCCGAGGAGCTCTTGAGCAGCCGGGACGCCATCCGCCGGCACGGTGCCGAGGCGGTGCTGGTGCTGAGCGCCGACCACGTGTACCGGTTGGACTATGCCGAGGTGGTGGCCGAGCACCTCCGTCGGGGGGCCGAGTGCACGGTGGTGACGACCGAGGTGGGGCTCGCCGACGCGACGCACCACGCGGTGATGATCATCGACGACGACGGACGGGTCGACCGCGTGGACGACAAACCCGAGGAACCCGCGACGGCGACGGTGGCCACCGAGATCTTCGTCTACGACCCGACGGCGCTCATCGAGGTCCTGGACGAGCTGCACCGGGCCACGTCGGTGGCGGCGACCGCGAGCACGGACAACGAGCCAGAAGACGGCAGCGCGCTGGGCGACTTCGGCGAGCACCTGCTGCCGGCGATGATCGAACGAGGTCGGACGTACGCGTACCCGATGACGGGCTACTGGCGCGATCTCGGTCGGCCCGAGGCCTACCTGGCGGCCCATCGCGAGCTGTTGTCCGGCGAGATGGCGCTGTTCGCCCCGGACTGGCCCATCACCACCACGGTGGAGCGACGCGCACCGGCCCGACTGCATCGGGGCTGCTCGGTCGCCGACAGCATGATCGCGGACGGCTGCGAGATCTTCGGCTCCGTCCGCAACAGCGTGCTCGGACCCGGGGTGGTGGTCGAGGCCGGGGGTCAGGTCCGCGACAGCGTGGTCTTCGCCGACGTGACCGTCCGCAGTGCCGCGACGGTCGACTGGTCGATCGTCGACCGCGGCACTGAGATCGGCACCGGTGCCAAGGTGGGCAACGGCAACCCGCAGGAGGTGCTGGAACCCGAGATGCTGGCCCTGCTCGGCGCCGACTGCCGGGTCGCCCCCGGAGCCCACGTGCCCCGCGGCTCCCGACTGGAACCGGGCACGATCGCGGACTAGGGATCGAGGCCGGACGTTCTCACCCGACGAACCTCCGGTCGTGACCGCTGAGGCCCATGCCCGAGAATGCCGCCATGACGGGGTCACCTGCCCATCCACCCAGACCGCTGATCGGCATCACCACCTACCGGGAGCAGGCGCGGTTCGGTGCCTGGAACAGCTCGGCCGATCTGCTGCACGCGACGTACGCCCGCTCCGTCGAGGCTGCCGGTGGGGTGGCGGTGCTGCTGCCGCCGCAGAACGTCGGAGCCGTCGAGGTGGTCACGCGGCTGGACGCGGTGGTCATCGCCGGTGGCGCCGATGTGGATCCCGCCCGCTACGGGGCGTCCCCGCATCCCCGGACGCAGACCTGGCGGCCCGATCGTGACGCCTGGGAGTGGGCGCTGTTGGACGCCGCCGACGCGGCGGGGCGGCCCGTGCTCGGCATCTGCCGCGGCATGCAGCTGATGGCCGTCCGCGCCGGTGGGCACCTGGAGCAGCACCTGCCCGACGTCGTCGGCCACTCCGAGCACTCGCCGGCCCCGGGCGCGTTCGGCTGGACCCCCATCCGCACCACCCCCGGCTCGCTGGTGCGTCGTCTGATCGGGGAGGAGTCCCAGGTCAACTGCGCCCACCATCAGGCGGTGGTCGCACATCCGGGCTTCGAGGTGACCGCCCGGGCCGCCGACGGGACGGCCGAGGCGATCGAGGACCCCGAGCGGCCGTTCTGGCTCGCCGTGCAGTGGCACCCGGAGTACGGGGACGACTACGGGCTGTTCCGGGGGCTGGTGGCGGCCGCCGCCGGTGGTGACCCGGTGTCGTCGGCGAGGTAGGGGAGTGGTGCGACCCGCCGCAGGGCGGGATCATCCTCGGCGAAGGTCCGCACCGGCCCCGGTCCGGTCTGCCAGGTCTCGAACCGTACGGTGACCCGGCCGAGCCCGGCTCCCCACACCCACCCGCGGCCGTGCTCGCT
>CAVXBJ010000012.1:0-11006 GCA_963759915.1 uncultured Actinomycetota bacterium
CAGCCATCACCGCCGGGGCGACGGAGATCATCGATGCTGCGCTGGCCGCGCTGACCGGTGCCGGCGAGACCCCGGTGACGGTCAACGCCGCTCCGCACGCGCGGATCGGGGTGCCCGCCCTGGGCGCCGCGGTGACCGAGACCGTCGAGACCCTGGCCGCCACCCGGGTGTCGACCGAGGGCGACCTGGTCGTGCTGGACAACGGCGTCATCCGTGCGGCGGTCGACCGTCGCGGGCACGTCGTCTCGCTGGTCGACCACGCCGACGGGCGCGAGGCGATGAGCCCCGACGAGCCCGGCAACCGGCTCCGGCTGCACCGCGACGAGCCGGCCAACTGGGACGCCTGGGACATCGACGAGTACTACCGGCGCACCGTCGTCGAGCTCGACGACGTGGACACGTTCGCGGTGGAGGGGACCGGGGTCGTCACCGAGCGTCGTACCCCGGCCGGGTCGACCATCCGGCAGCGGATCGTGCTGGCCCCGGGAGCGAACGCCCTCGAGCTGGAGCACGAGATCGACTGGCACGAGCAGCAGAAGCTGCTCAAGCTCGGGTTCGGGTTCGACGTGCACGCCGACCAGGTGGCCGCCGAGACGCAGTTCGGTCACCTCTACCGCGCCACCCACACCAACACCTCGTGGGAGGACGCCCGGTTCGAGACCTGCGCGCACCGCTTCGTGCACATCGGCGAGCCCGGGTACGGCGTGGCCGTGACCAACGACTCGACGTACGGCTACGACGCCCAGCGCCACACCCGGGAGGACGGCGGCACGACCACGACCGTGCACCTCTCCCTGATCCGGGCGCCGCGCTACCCCGACCCCTACGCCGACCAGGGCGAGCACAGCCTCAAGGTCGCCGTCCGGCCGGGCGCCACCATCGGTGACGCCGTCGAGGAGGGCTACCGGACCAACCTGCCGGCGCGGGTGGTGCGCGGGGATCACGGCTTCGCCCCGCTGGTCGAGGTCGATCACCCGGGCGTCGTGGTCGAGGCCGTGAAGCTGGCCAACGACGGCTCGGGCGACGTCATCGTCCGGCTCTACGAGTCGCGGGGGGCGCGGGCCGAGGCCACCGTCACGCTCACCGACGGCGCCACCGCCGTGGTGGCGACCGACCTGCTCGAGCGGACCGGCACCTCCGGCGTACGGGAGTGCGGCGAGCTCGCCGACGGGGTGGCCACGCTGCGGCTGCGGCCGTTCCAGCTGGTCACGCTCAGGTTCACCCGCTGAGCTCGACCACCGCTCGACGCGTTCTCGCTCGGGTTCGCGCTTCCTGCACCGGTTCCAACCGGCGCACGAGGCTCGATCCCGAGCGAGAACGCCGGACGCTGTCAGGGCGGCGAATCGTCGACCGCTTCGACGTGGGCACCACGACCCAGGACTTCTAGCCGGCGGGCAGCACCTCGGGCAGCCCGAACCGCGCGAACAGCGAGGTGTCGAAGTAGGCCACCACGTGGGCCACCCGGCCGTCGCGGATCTCCAGCTGCTGGATGTGGAACGCCCGGTGCACCCCGTCGGGCCCCCGCATGTACAGCCCGAACGCCGGCTGACCGTTGGCCATCACCGGCACCATCCGCTGGTCGCCCGGACCGCTGGCCGGGCAGTAGTTCGAGATGAGCTGGTGGATGGCCTCCGACCCCCGGTACCACGCGGTGAACGGCGGCATCTCCCAGACCGCGTCGCTCTTCAGCAGCGCGATGATCCGGTCCACGTCGTACGCCTCGAACGCCGCGACGTAGTCCTCGAGCAGCTGCTGGGTGTGCGGATCGTCCAACGGCTCGACCGGGGTGTCGGCCTCCGGATCGAGCTTGGCCAGATGGGCGCGCGCTCGCTGCAGGCTGCTGTTCACCGCGGCGACCGAGAGATCGAGCGCGGCCGCGACCTCGCTGGCCTGCCAGGCGAGCACGTCCCGCAGGATCAGCACGGCCCGCTGGGGCGGCGTCAGATGCTGCAGCGCAGCCACGAAGGCCAGCCGCACGCTCTCCTTCGACACCACCTCGTCGCCGGGGTCCTCGGCGGCTCGCTGCCAGACCACCGAGTCCGGCAGCGGCTCGAGCCAGGCCACCTCCTGACGAACGGCCAGGTCACCGGTGGGCGGTCCGCTCGGCTGTCCCACCCCGGTGGGCAGCGTCCGCCGGTGCTTGCTGCCCAGGGCACTCAGGCAGGCGTTGGTGGCGATCTGATACATCCAGGTCCGCACCGAGGAACGGTTCTCGAAGTTGTGATACGCCTTCCAGGCCCGCAGATAGGTCTCCTGCACCAGGTCCTCGGCATCGTGCACGGAGCCGAGCATCCGGTAGCAGTGTGCGGTCAGCTCGCCGCGGAGAGGCTCGACCATCGTCAGGAAGGCGTCATCGACTGAGGGTGCCAGCGTCATGGGCTGAACCTACTCGCCGCCTCTGACAGCCGCCAGGGTCGATGATTTCGGTCGGCTCCCGGGGTCCACCTTCCGACCGCTCCCCCTGAGTCCAGGAGAAGAACGCCATGCGACGGATGCTCTTCATCAACCTGCCCGTCGCCGATCTCCCCGCGGCCACCGCCTTCTACACCGGCCTCGGCTTCGCCCTGAACCCCGACTTCTCCTCGACCGAGTGCAGCTGCCTCAAGGTCTGCGACACCATCTTCGTGATGCTGCTCGTCCGCGACCGGTTCGCCGACTTCACCGCCGGTCCGGTCGGCGATGCCCGAACCGCGACGACCGTGATCAACTGCCTGTCGGCGGCCAGCCGCGACGAGGTCGACGAGCTGGTCACCAAGGCCCTGACCACCGGCGGCAGCCCTTGGCTGGACAAGATCAGCGAGGGTCCGATGTACGGTCACAGCTTCGCCGATCCCGACGGCCACGTCTGGGAGCTGCTGTTCATGGAGCCGACCGGCTGACCTCCTGCTCCGACGGCTCAGGACCGGCCCGGGGCGAGTCCCGTGTGGTGGGCGCAGAACGCCAGCAGGTCGGCCCACTCCGCCGCCACCAGCGTCGTGGGCTTGCCCGCACCGTGCCCGGTGGCGGTCTCGATCCGGGTCAGCACCGGCGCGTCACCGGACTGAGCCCACTGGAGGGCGGCGATGAACTTGTGGCTGTGCAGCGGCACCACCCGGTCGTCATGATCACCGGTGAGCACCAGGGTGGCCGGGTAGCACGCGCCCTCGGTGATCTTGTGCAGTGGCGAGTACGCCAGGGCGACCGCGAAGTCGTCGGCGTCGTCGGGGTCGCCGTAGTCGGACTTCCAGGCCGCCCCCACGGTGAACCGGTGGAAGCGGAGCAGGTCCATCACCCCGACCCCGGGCACCGCCGCCGCGAACAGGTCTGGTCGCTGGGTGACCAACGCCCCGACCAGCAGACCACCGTTGCTGCGGCCGTGCACCGCGAGCCGGTCCGCGGTCGTGACCCCGGTGGCGATCAGGTCCTCCGCCACGGCGATCGCGTCGTCGAAGACGTTCTGCTTCCGGGCCAGCCGGCCGGCGTGATACCAGTCCGTGCCGAACTCTCCCCCGCCGCGCAGGTTCGCGATCACCAAGGCGCCACCGGCCGCCAACCACCCCGTCCAGCCCGGCCGGTAGTCGGCGAAGATCGGGATCTTGAAACCGCCGTAGCCCCACAGCAGCGTCGGTCCCGCACCCGACCACCCCTCGGGGGTGATCAAGAAGTAGGGCACTTCGGTGCCGTCGGCGGAGGTCGCCCGGCACCGCTGCACCGCGACCGCGGGCTCCGGCACGTCGACGTCGCCGACCGGCACCAGGTCCTCGAGTGACTCCACCGCCCCGGTCCGGGTGTCGACCCGGTACGCCGATGCGGGGGAGGTCACCGAGGACAGCCCGACGAACAGCTCATGATCATCATCGCGACCGTTCAGCCCGACCAGGGAACCACCGGTCAGCGGCAGGCGGTGGCGTACGGTCCCGTCCCACTCCAGCACCTGGACCACCGGGGTCACGTCGGACAGGGTGGACACGGCCATGCCCCCGCCCGTGGGCTCGATCCCCAGCAGCGTGTCCGCACCCGCCCGGTAGACCTCCCTCAGCTCCGGGCGACCGTCCCCACCCTGCGGCTGCGCCGGATCGGTCCACACGACGCGGCCCCGCGGGGCGTCCAGGTCGGTCTCCAGGTAGAGCCGCCCGTCGACCAGCTCGATCGGCAGCATCTCCGCGACGGCGTCGTCGATGATCTTGACCGGCTCGCCGAGCACCGTTCTCCCCTCGGCGTCGCGGAGGGGGTAGAGCCAGAGCCGGTTGCGGGCGTCGGTGCCTTCGGTGATCGTCACGGCGAGGTAGCGGTCGACCCCGATCACCTTGCCGTACAGGAAGATCTGGTCGTTCTCCGGGAACGCCAGGATCTGTTCGTCCTCCTCGATCGGCTGTCCGATCCGGTGCAGCTTGAGCCGCCCACCGCTCAGCGCACCGGTGCCGGTCCCGTCGTCCCCGCTGTGACCGAAGTCCAGGTAGACGAAGGACCGGCCGTCGGGCAGCCACTCCGCCGAGCAGAACTTCGTGGTGATCGGGGGATCGGGCACGTCCTCGCCGGTGGTGAGGTCGCGCAGGCGGAAGCTCTGCCAGTCGCTCCCGGACTCGCTCACCCCGAGGGCGGCGTACCGGCCGTCGGCGGAGATGGTCAGGCTCTGCAACGACGCCCGCCCTTCGCTCGGGAGCCGATTCGGATCGACCAGCACCCGACCGCCGGCCCGCAGCTCGGCGAGCGAGTCGGCGACGTACCAGATGTCCTGGTCGGTGTGTCCGTCGTTGCGGGCCACGACGTAGCGGCCTCCGCGGCAGAACGGCACCCCCGCCCGCGGTCGGTGCAGCACCGCCGTCATCGTGCGGACGAACCAGGGGCGCTCCGGCAGCGACGCCAGGTACGCCTCGGAGACGGTGTTCTGGCGCTCGACCCAGTCCACCGTCTCGGGATCGTCGGGATCCTCCAGCCAGCGGTAGGGATCGGCGATCTGTTGACCGTGCAGCGTCTCGACGACGTCGCCACGGCGGCTGAGCGGGTAGTCCATGATCACCACGCTACGCCCCGGATCATCCCGGGCCTGTCTACGCTGATCGGGTGACCGATCCGGCGACGCCTCCACCGGACGAGGTCGTACGCCGTCGGCGCGGCCGCCCCCGCAAGGGTGAGTCGAACGCCCGGGAGCGCATCCTGGCGGCGGCGACCGACGAGTTCGGGGAGCACGGGTACGACGCCTCGACGACCCGCGCCATCGCGGCGCGGGCCGGCGTGGATCCCGCCCTGCTGCACCACCACTTCGGCACCAAGGCCGATCTGTTCGCCGCCACCATCGGCGCGCCACTGCGTCCCGACCTCGCCGTCCCCGAGATCCTGACCGGGCCCCGCGAGCGGACCGGAGAGCGGCTCGTCGCGTACGTGCTGGGGATGTGGGACTCGCCGACCATGGGTCCGCGTGCCCTGGTCATGCTCCGCACCAGCCTGAGCAGCAAACGGGCCACCCCGTTGCTGGCCGGTTTCCTGCGCCGCGAGCTGCTCGACAAGGTCGCGGCCGGTCTCGGCGCGACGGATGCCGGCCTGCGCGCCGATCTCGCCGCGTCGCAGATCGCCGGTCTGATCGTCGCCCGCTACGTGCTGCGCCTGCCCGACCTGGTCGCCGCCCCCGTCGACGACCTGATCGTCCGGGTCGGGGCCACCGTCCAGGGCTACCTGTTCGACTGACCGCCGGACTTCGCTGGTGCTGCACCAGCGCAGTGGTGACGTGGAGCTCTTGACCAGCGCCCGCCGGCGTGGATAATTCATCGTATGGTGAATAAGGTGGTGGGGCATGGACACTGACGCGAGGCAACCGGCGGCCGACGTCGTCGACCTGAGCGACATCGGTCCGGACGACCTCGCGACGGTCGGTGGCAAGGCGCTCAACCTCGGTCGGATGGTGCGGGCCGAGCTGCCCGTGCCGCCCGGCTTCTGCGTCACCACCCCGGCGTACCGGCGGGTGGTCGGTGACCGGCTCACGGACGCGATCGTGGCGCTGACCGAGCCCAGCACGGCCGCGACCGACCAGCGGTCCGAGCAGCTCCGCCGGCTCGTCCTGGCCGCCCCGGTGCCCGACGATCTCGCCGCCGCCATCGCCGCGCGCTACCACGCCCTCGGCGACGACGTCGCGGTCGCGGTCCGTTCCTCGGCCACCGCCGAGGACCTGCCCGGAGCCAGCTTCGCGGGTCAGCAGGACACGTACCTCAACGTCGTCGGCATCGCCGCCGTCCTGGACGCGACCCGGCACTGCTGGGCCTCCTTGTGGACCGAACGGGCCGTGAGCTACCGCGCCACCCAGGGCATCGACCACGCGGACGTGAGTCTCGCCGTGGTGGTGCAGCGCATGGTCGACGCGGACGTGGCGGGGGTGATGTTCACGGCCAATCCCGTCACCGGCGACCGGCGACAGCTGGTCGTCGACGCCAGCCCGGGGCTCGGGGAATCCGTCGTGTCCGGAGCGGTCAACCCGGACCGCTTCGTCCTCGATGCCCTCACCGGCACAGCGGTCGAGGTGACCGTGGGCGACAAGCGCACCGCCGTCCGGTCGGTGGCCGGCGGCGGCACCCGGACGGTGAACGCCGATGCCTCGGCCGAACCCTGCCTGACCACCGCCCAGCTCCACTCCCTCACCGCGCTCGCCGCAGCCGTGACTACCGTCTACGACGACCCACAGGACACCGAGTGGGCCATCGACAGCGACGGAGTCGCCTGGCTCACCCAGGCCCGGTCGATCACCACGCTCTACCCCGTGCCGGCCACCCCCACCGGCCCGGGGACCGGTTCCGGGCGCACCGGCGACCGAGTCTTCTTCTGCGTCAGCCTCGCCCAGGGCCTGACCCGGCCGATCACTCCGATGGGCCGAGCCGCGTTCCGGCTGATCGGCACCTCCGTCGCCACCGTGGCCGGCCACCCGCCCGCCGACCGGTACCGCGGACCGTCCGGTTTCGTCGAGGCCGGTCAGCGGGTCTTCGTGGACATCACGCCGGTCCTGCGCCACCCGCGCGCCCGCCGGGTCGCCGTCCGGGTGGCGGGGGTGATGGAGGCGCGCACCAAGGCGGTGCTCCAGCATCTCGAGGACGACCCCCGCTTCGCCCCGGCCGAGAAGACCACCGGCCGGGCCTGGCCGCTGATGGCCAGGGTCTTCGCTCGCACCAGGGCACCGCTCCGGCTGGTCCACGCCCTGATCAGCCCGACCTCCGCCCTCCGCCGGGTCGACCGGATCGAGCGGGCGGTCCACGAGAGCTGGCGGACCCCGGCGTCCGCAACCCCCACCGATCGGCTCGATGCGGTCGAGGAGCGCCTCGGCACCGACACGTTCCTGGTCATGCCGAGTGTCTTCCCGTACGCGGCCGCCGGGCTGCTGTCGATCGCGGTGGCCCAGCGGCTGGCGCCGGCCGACCTGGACCCCGTGCTCTTCGCCGAGGTCCGACGCGGACTGCCGCACAACGTCACCACCGAGATGGATCTCGCGCTGTGGCGCCTGGCCAGCCGGATCGGCACCGACCCCGAGGCGGCCCGGACCCTCGCCTCGATGACGGCCCCGGCGGCGGCGCAGGCGTACGCGCAGGGAGCACTCCCGGCCGCCGTCCAGGACGGGCTCGCGAGCTTCCTCGCCGCGTACGGGCATCGCGCGGTCGCCGAGATCGACCTGGGCATGCCCCGCTGGCGCGACGACCCGACCCACCTCCTCGGCGTGCTCGGCAACTACCTGCAGCTGGACGATCCCGACCTGGCCCCGGAGCGCCAGTTCGCCGACGGCGCTCGGATCGCGGAGTCCGCGATCGACCGGATCGTCCGCGCCACCCGCCGCTCCGGACCGACCGGCCCACTGCGTGCCGCCGTCGTCCGGCTCGCCCTGGACCGGGCCCGGAACCTGATCGGGCTGCGGGAGCGGCCGAAGTCCCTCTGGGTGTACGCCCTCGCGGCCGCGCGGGGCGAGCTGCAGCGGGTCGGTGACGCCGCCGTGGCCGCCGGCGCCATCGAGGACCGCGACGACGTCTTCTTCCTGGACCTGCCGGAGGCCCGGCGGGCGCTCGCCGGGGTCGACCACCGGGCCGCGGTGCGCCGGAACCGGGAGTCGTACGCGGTCGAGCTGCGCCGGCGTCACATCCCTCGGGTGCTGCTGTCCGATGGCACCGAGCCGGAGACGCTGATCCGGAGCGACACCCCGGAGGGGGCTCTGGTGGGCAGTCCGGCCTCGGTCGGCGTGGTGAGCGGACCCGCTCGGGTGATCCTGGATCCCGCTGGGGCGCACCTGGAGCCGGGCGAGATCCTGGTCGCCCCGTCGACGGATCCGGGCTGGACCCCGTTGTTCCTGACCGCGGCCGGCCTGGTGATGGAGATGGGCGGGTCCATGTCGCACGGCGCCGTGGTCGCCCGCGAGTACGGGCTGCCGGCCGTGGTCGGGGTGCCGGACGCCACCACCCGGATCAGCACCGGTCAGTGGGTCACGGTCGACGGCGCCGCGGGCTCGGTGGTGGTCGAGCCTGCTGCGTCGAAGTCACCCCGATCGGGGCCAGAAGCCGCCGACACGCCGGGAGAAACCCCGATCGAGGTGACTCCTCCGCAGGAGCCGGTCAGCTCGGCCGCCGACTGAGCAGCAGCCTGCTGCCGGCCGCCGCCGAGACCGTGCGCAGGTGGTGGAGCCGGGTCCAGTCGCCCAGGTAGGTCCGCCAGACCTCGGCCGCGGCAGCTCCCGCCGGGTCGAGCGCCGCCAGCGCCTCGTCCGGGGTACGGCGCCCCCGTCATGTCCACCGATCACCTGTCAGGTCGATGAGCCACCCTGTCATGTGCACGAGACAACCGCCCCAGACCGAGCCGGTCCACGCGATATCCGTGGCGGTTCCTGGGTTATCGTCCCGGCATGGCTGACGCAGCGAGCCCCCGACATCACCTGCGGGCCTCCGCATGAGCGACACGACCCTGCAGGTCGGTTTCGTCCCCGGCGTCACCCCCGACAAGTGGGCTCGTTCCTGGCGCGAGCGCCCGGGCCGGACCCGCTTGCGCCTGGTGCCCCGGGAGGAGTCCGAGGCCGAGGCGGCCGTGCGATCGGGCGAGCTCGACATGGCCCTGGTCCGGCTGCCCGTCGAGCGCGAGGGCCTGCACCTGGTCCGGCTCTACGACGAGGTCGCGGTCGTCGTCGTCGCGCGCGATCACCCGGTCGCCGCCTACGACGAGATCGATCTCGCCGACCTCGCCGACGAGCAGTTCATCTGCGGGCCGCCGCCGGAGCTGACCCCCGGTGTCGAACAGCTCGACTTCCCGCCCATGACCGCCCAGGAGGCCGTCGAAACGGCCGCCGCGGGGACAGGCATCGTGGTCCTGCCCATGTCGGTCGCCCGGCTGCATCACCGACGAGACGTCGTGCACCGACCCGTCCGGGGGCTGCCCCCGACCACGATCGCCCTGGTCTGGCGGGTCGAGCGGGATGACGAGCTCACCCAGGCCTTCGTCGGCGTCGTACGCGGTCGGACCCCCCGCAGCTCGCGCGGGTGAGCCGGTTCCGAGTACCTATTCAACCAATCAGTTGACAACTTTTCCGACGCACCCTAGAGTCGTAATCAACCAAACAGTTGAGGAAGGGTCTCATGGCCGATCAGCTCTCCCGGGTCTTCGCCGCTCTGGCGGATCCGACCCGGCGTGACCTCGTGGCGCGGTTGACGGTCGCCGACGCCACGGTCAACGAGCTGGCCGAGCCGTACGACGTCAGCGTGCAGGCGATCTCCAAGCACCTCAAGGTGCTCGAGGACGCCGGCCTGGTGACCAAGGGCCGCAAGGCGCAGACCCGACCCGTGCACCTGGAAGCGGAGGTGTTCGACCTGATGACCGCCTGGATCGAGCGCTATCGCCGACGGGCAGAACAGCGTTACCAGCGCCTGGACGCGGTGCTGGCCGAGCTCACCGACGCCGAGAGCCCACGCCCCGACGTCACCACCACCCCACCCACGAGAGGACCAGCGTCATGACGACCACGACCCAGACCCACGAGGCCACCATCAGCGCGGACGAGCGGCTGCCCATCATCCGGATCACCCGCGACTTCGACGCCACCCCGGCCCAGCTGATGCGGGCGCACCTGGAGCCCGACCTGTTCGCCCGCTGGGTCGGGCCGGACGGGATGGACACGACGATCGACGTCTGGGACGTCCGCGACGGCGGCAGCTGGCGCTACGTCGCGGCTCGGGACGGTCAGGACTTCGCCTTCCGCGGCTGCTTCCACCGGATCGGTGCGGACACCATCGTGCAGACCTTCACCTGGGAGGGGATGCCGGAGGACGTGGCACTGGAGACCCTGCGGTTCGAGGACCTGGGAGACGGCCGGACCAGACTGCACGCCCAGTCCCTGTGCGACTCGTTCGAGGGCCGCGACGCCTGGCTGCGGAGCGGCATGGAGGTCGGGGTCGAGCAGGGCTACGCGAAGCTCGATGGGGTGCTGGCCGCCGGGACGACGGCGTGACCCCCTCGCAGCGTCACGCCTGGGTGGCCGGCACCTTCTCCGACCGCGTCGACGGAGTACGCGACTGGGAGGCGCCGGCCCCGGTGCCCGGCTGGGTGGCCCGGGACGTGGTGGCTCACCTCGTCGAGTGGATGCCGGGTTTCCTCGCCGGCGGTGGCGTCACGCTGGTCAGCGACGGACCCCCCGTGGCCGAGGATCCCGTCGGCGCCTGGCACGCCCACACGGCGGCCATGCAGGCCCTCCTGGACTCACCCGGGGCCGACCGGGAATTCAGCCACCCGATGGCGGGCACCCATCCCCTGAACGCCGCGATCGACGAGTTCTACACGGTGGACGTGTTCATGCACACCTGGGACCTGGCCCGGGCCGCCGGGCAGGACGACACCCTGGAGCCGGGCCTGGCCGGCGAGCTGCTGGCCGGGATGCAGCCGATCGACGCGATGCTGCGGGCGTCCGGTGAGTTCCGGTCCGCAGGTGCCGGTGGCCGACGACGCACCGGTGCAGGACCGGCTGATCGGTTTCATCGGGCGTGACCCGGCCTGGCGGCCTTGAGTCTCGTGACGCACTCCTC
>CAVXBJ010000013.1:0-363018 GCA_963759915.1 uncultured Actinomycetota bacterium
CTGGCCGGAGCGACCCCGGCGGGCAGATCAGTGATCCCGTGGCCGGCGTGCTCACGGCTCCGGCCGAGGCGGCCCGGTCGGCGGGGGCCAGCGGCAGCAGCCGGCGGCGGTCCCGCGGCACGTGGGTGGTGTGCGTGCCACCATCGAGGATGGTCTGCAGCCGCTCGGCCACATCGGCGTAGTCGTCGAAGCCGAACACGGCGTCGGCTTCCGGCAGCGACTCCGCGAGCTCGTTCCCGTAGCGCTCGGCCAGGCAGCCGACGGCCACCACCGCCTGCGTACGCCCGTCGACCTTGAGATCCGCGGCCGCCAGCAGGGTGTCGATGCTGTCCTTCTTGGCCGACTCGACGAACCCACACGTGTTCACCATCACCGCGTCGGCGTCGGAGGGGTCCTCGACGAGCTGGAAACCGCCCAGCTCGAGCCGCGCGGCCAGCTCCTCGGAGTCGACGTCGTTGCGGGCGCAGCCCAGCGAGACGAGATGAACAGTCGTAGCAGTCATAGCCGGACCAGTATGCCGGACCCGCCCTCCGACGTTGGACTCTCGGCGTGGCGACCGGGGCCGGTAGCGTACGGGACGTGGACGCTCCCCTGACCCGCCGGCTGCTCCTGGTGAACGGCCCCAACCTCAATCTGCTCGGCACCCGGGAGCCCTCCGTGTACGGCACCGACACCCTCGCCGACGTCGAGCGGCTCGCGACCGAGACCGCGGCGGCGGCCGGCTGGGAGATCCGGTCCGTGCAGAGCAACCACGAGGGCGTCCTGATCGACGCCATCCACGCGGCCCGCACCGACTGCGCCGGCATCGTGATCAACCCGGGCGGTCTCACCCACACGTCGGTGGCCCTGCGGGACGCGCTGTCCGGGGTGGACCTGCCGGTCGCGGAGGTGCACATCAGCAACGTGCACCGCCGCGAGGAGTTCCGGCACCACTCGTACGTGTCCGGGATCGCCGAGCTGGTGATCGCCGGCGCCGGCATCAACGGCTACGCGTACGCGGTCCGGCAGCTGATCTCCATGGTGGACGAGCGGCGATTCCCGTCGCGGGCGGCCGTGAAGCGGAGCGCCCGTTCCTGTCTGGACCGACGAGCGAGCAGACGCGCTTCTTGTCTGCGAGCGAGGAAGGGAAGACAGGAACAGTCGGCGCGCGACGCTCTCACAGCGAGTGACGACAACACCGCTCAGCCGAGGCGCAGGTTGTCGACCACCGCATCGAGCTCGTCGGGCTTGACCAGCACCTCGCGGGGCTTGGAGCCCTCGGAGGGTCCGACCACGCCGCGCGTCTCCAGGATGTCCATCAGCCGGCCGGCCTTGGCGAAGCCGACCCGGAGCTTGCGCTGCAGCATCGAGGTCGAGCCGAGCTGCAGGGTCACGACCAGCTCGACGGCCTGCAGCACCAGGTCCAGATCGTCCCCGATGTCCTCGGCCACCTTGGTGGACGACTCCGCCGGGACAGTCAGGTCCTCGCGGTAGATCGGCTTCAGCTGCTCGGTGACGTGGTTGACCACGGTCCGGACCTCGGCCTCGGTCACCCAGGCACCCTGGATGCGAACCGGCTTGCTCTGGCCCATCGGCAGGAACAGTGCGTCACCCTGACCGACCAGCTTCTCCGCGCCCGGCTGATCCAGGATGACCCGGGAGTCCGTCATGGAGGAGGTCGCGAACGCCAGCCGGCTGGGCACGTTGGCCTTGATCAGACCGGTGACCACGTCGGTCGACGGTCGCTGGGTGGCCAGCACCAGGTGGATACCGGCCGCGCGGGCGAGCTGGGTGATGCGGACGATCGAGTCCTCGACGTCGCGGGGCGCGACCATCATCAGGTCGGCCAGCTCGTCGATGATCACCAGCAGGTACGGGTAGGGCGCGAGCACCCGCTCAGAGCCCTCCAGCGGCTTCACCGCCCCGGCGCGCACGGCCTTGTTGAAGTCGTCCACGTGCCGAAAGCCGTAGGCGGCCAGGTCGTCGTAGCGCATGTCCATCTCGCGGACGACCCACTGCAGCGCCTCGGCCGCCTTCTTCGGGCTGCGTGATGATCGGGGTGACCAGGTGCGGGATGCCCTCGTACGCGGTCAGCTCCACCCGCTTCGGGTCGACCAGCAGCATCCGCACCTCGTCCGGCGTGGCCCGCATCATGATCGAGGTGATCATGGAGTTCACGAACACCGACTTGCCGGCGCCGGTCGCACCGGCCACCAGCAGGTGCGGCATCTTGGCCAGGTTCGCCACCACGAAGCCACCCTCGACGTCCTTGCCCACACCGATCGTCATCGGGTGGTGGTCGTTGCGGGCCTTGTTGGAGCGCAGCACGTCGCCGAGGGACACGACCTCCTTGTCCGTGTTCGGGATCTCGATGCCGATGGCGGACTTCCCGGGGATCGGCGACAGGATCCGCACGTCGGCGCTGGCCACCGCGTAGGAGATGTTCTTGCTGAGGGCAGTGACCTTCTCCACCTTCACCGCCGACCCGAGCTCGACCTCGTAGCGGGTCACCGTCGGACCGCGCGTGTAGCCGGTGACCTTGGCGTCGATCTCGAACTGCTCCAGCACCCCGGTCAGCCGGCCGACGACGGAGTCGCTGGCCTCGGTCCGGGCCCGGTGCACGCTGCCCTGGCGGAGCTGCTCGGAATCGGGCAGCAGGTACTGCACGTCGCCGGACAGCTGCAGCTGCTCGACCCGCTGCGGGATGGGCGTGTGCGGCGGGGCCTCCAGCTCGGTGTTCTCACCGTGCACGGTGACCCCCGGCGGCAGACCCGCGGTGACCTTCTTCTGGCGGGCCTGCTCGGCGCGGTCGGAACGCTCGGCGGCCTCGGCCTCGGCGTCGGCCGGAGCCAGGAAGGCGGAGGCGTCCAGGTCCGGTTCGAGGGCGATCCCCTCGCTCGGGTCGAAGTCCTCGAGGTCGGCGTCGGCGGTCAGGGCCGCCTGCTTGCGGCGACCGCGCTTGGGCCGCTCCTCGATGATCGGCGTCTCGTACGCCTCGTCGCCGGTGTAGTCGTCCTCCACCTCGCCACGGATGACCAGCGGGCGACGGAACGGCTCGACCCGCGCCCGTACCCGCTCGGGGATCTGGTGCAGCGGGATGCCCACCACGACCAGCAGACCGAAGCCGAGCAGCAGGACCAGCAGGGGGACGGCGACGTACGGCGTGAGCAGATCGGCCAGCAGGCTGGACGACAGGTAGCCGGCGATGCCCCCGGCTTCGCGCAGCGCCGCCGGGTCGTTGGTGCGCGGCAGGCCGTCGGCGATGTTGATCAGACCGAGCAGACCGAAGGTGATGGCCGCCCAGCCGACGAACTGACGACCACCGGGGCCGTTCCGCTCGGGATGACGCAGCGTCCGCCAGGCCATCAGCAGGAGAAGCAGCGGCGCCGCGTACGCGAGGGTGCCGATCAGGGTGGCGACGCCGACGTGGATCGCGTTGCCGACGGCACCGGGGAGACCGAACCAGAACTCCGCGGCGATGACGATGGCGCTGCCGATCAGGAACAGGCCGATCCCGTCCCGCCGCAGGGCCGGATCGAGGTCACGCGCGCCGGAGCCGATGGCGCGAGCCGCGGACCCGACGAGGTGGGCCAGACCGAGCCAGAGGGCGACCAGTCCCCCACCGATCCGCGCCAGGACTGACGGCCGGTGCTGCTTGCTGCGCGCCCGGGAGGAGCCGGAACGGGACGAACCGGAGCGAGACGAACCCGACCTCGAACCCGAGCGGGACGCCGGGGCCCGGGACGGCGTCTTCTTGGCCGGCCCTCGACTCCCGCTGGTCGCGCGCGCACTCGTCCCACCCCGCGGGGCGCCGGAGCGCGCGGGCGTACTGGACTTGGTCTTGCTTCCGGACGACCGCGGCGGCGAACCGGCACCCGTGGAGGCGCTGGTTTTTGCTCGCGACCGCGGTGGGGAAGACACGCGGGTCGCCATGGGAGGTGAGCCTACGCCATCGCCTCATCCGTCACTTGCGTCACGCGCCGGTTCCTGAGTGACGGCTGAGTGACGATGGCAGCCCCACTCCGCGCGGGTTCGAGCACGCGCGGAGTGGGAACCAGATGACTCCGCGCGGGTTCGAGCACGCGCGGAGTGGGAACCAGGTGACTCCGCGCGGGTTCGAGCACGCGCGGAGTGGGGTTCAGAGGTGGGGGCGGAGGCGCCAGAGGTGATCGGTCGGGCCGATGCCGGCGCCGAGGGGGAAGCCGGCCGCAACGGCCCCGGTGATGTAGGTCTTGGCCGCCCCGACCGCGGTCAGCACGTCGTCGCCCAGCCCGAGCCGGCTGGCGATGGCCGAGGCCAGGGTGCAGCCGGTGCCGTGGCTGTGCCGGTTGTCCGACCGCGCCGCCTGGAACTCCGCGACCGTCCCGTCGGCCCCGAACAGGTGGTCCACCGGGTCACCCTCGGCGTGACCACCCTTGATCAGCACCCAGTCGGGCCCGTACCCCAGGAGCGCGGCGGCCAGCTCCGCCGGGGTGCCGGACCGGCCGGCCAGCAGCTCGGCCTCGGGCAGGTTCGGGGTGATCACCGTCGCCACCCGCAGGAGCTGGTCACGGAGGGCGGCCACCGCGTCCTCGTCGATCAGCGGATCGCCGTGCTTGCTCGCGCAGACCGGGTCGACGACCACCGGCACCCCGCCGGCGAGGTCTGCCAGCAGCTCCGCCACCAGCCGGGTCGTCGCGGCCGTACCGAGCATCCCGGTCTTGATCGCGTCCACCCCGATGTCGTCGACGACGCTGCGGAACTGGGCCTGCACCGCCGCTTCCGGCAGCGGCCACCAGCCCTGCACGCCCAGCGAGTTCTGCGCGGTGACGGCGGTCAGCACGCTCATCCCGTGCACGCCGAAGGCGAGCATCGTCTTGAGATCCGCCTGGATGCCGGCCCCGCCGCCCGAGTCGGAACCGGCGATGGTCAGCACCCGCGCCGTGGGCAGGGCCGAGGTTGTCGTCACCGCGTACCGCCGAAGTGGTCCCAGCCCGCCGGTCCCTCCCAGACACTGCCGTCCACCAGCACCCCGGCCACCCCGCCCTCGGCGACCGCCCGGGTCCGACCGATCACGCGCCAGCCGTCGGGCACCGCCCCGGCGTCGGGGAAGCAGGCCGCCAGGGCATGGTCCTCGCCGCCGGTGAGCAGCAGGACGTACGGGTCCTTGCCGGTCGCCGCGGCCACCGCCTGGAGCACGTCGGGCACGTCGAAGGTGGCCAGATCGAGGTCCACCGTGACCCCGGAGGCGCCGGCCAGGTGACCGAGGTCGGCCAGCAGCCCGTCGGAGACGTCGATCATGGCGGTGGCGCCGGCGTCGGCGGCGACGGCCCCCTGCCCGTACGGGACCTCGGGCACCCGCTGCGCCTCGACCACGGCCCGCGGTGAGCGGAAGCCTCGCTGCAGCACGGCCATCCCGGCCGCCGCCCAACCGGTCCGGCCGACCAGGGCGACGACCTGATCCGGCCCGGCGCCGGAGCGACGCACCGGGGCGCGGCCGTCCAACGCGCCGAACACCGTCACCGAGATCGTCACGTCGCGGGAGCGGGTGACGTCGCCCCCCACCAGCACGACACCGGACCGCTCGCCCTCCGTCCGGATCCCCTCGGCCAGGTCCAGCGCCCAGGCCAGCGGCAGCTCCGCCGGGGCCGACAGGCCGACCACGACGGCGAACGCACGACCGCCCATCGCCTCGATGTCGGCGACGTTGACCGCGACCGCCTTGCGACCGACCTCGGCCGCACTGGACCAGTCCCGCCGGAAGTGCACGCCCTCGACCAGCACGTCGACCGACGTCAGCACCGGGCCGGCGACCCGGAGCACCGCGGCGTCGTCGCCGGGACCGACCAGGATCTCCGGGGAGGTGGGCAGGTCCGCGGTGATCATGGCGATCAGGGAGAACTCACCGGACTCGCCGAGAGTTGCTCCGGCGGGGCTGGAACGGACAGACAACGGTTGGGCCTTTCTTGCTCTGCTGGGCTTATGCCGGTCCGGACGACGCGGTAGGTTGACGGCGACGTTCGTGACAGCGGGCCCGAATCGGAGGAGAAGCATGGTCGTTCAGGCTTACATCTTGGTGCAGACCACAGTCGGCAAGGCAGCCGAGGTCGCTCAGGCGATCGGTGCGCTCCAGGGTGTCACGCTCGCCGAGGACGTCACCGGACCCTACGACGTGATCGTGCGCGCCGAGGCTTCCAGCGTCGATGAGCTGGGCGCGCTGGTGGTCGCCCAGGTGCAGAACGTGCCCGGCATCACCCGCACGGTCACCTGTCCCGTGGTCCACATCTGAGCGTCCCTGCCCATCCCGCTCCCCGCAGCCGCTGGGCCATGCTGGGCTGCGCCGCGCTGGTCGCCCTCGGGTTCGGCGGGTGCTCCCGTACGGTGGCGATGACCGACCCGTCACCCTCGGCGGGGGTCCGGCAGCAGTGCGCCGCGGTGATGGCCGATCTGCCGGAGACGGTGCTCGACCAGCCCCGCCGTACGGTCGAGCCCGGCGCCCTGTCCGCCGCCTGGGGCGACCCGACGATCACCCTGAAGTGCGGGGTGGACAAGCCCCCGGGGCTCGGGGACGCCAGCGAGTGCTTCGAGGTCAACGGCGTCGGCTGGTTCGCCGAGCAGGCCGAGGGCGGCTACCTGTTCACCACGATCGGACGGTCGGCGTACGTCCAGGTGGGCGTGCCGACCCGGTACGCGCCGGAGGCCACCGCCCTGGTGGACGTGGCCGAGGCGGTGCAGAAGGTCCCGCTCGAACGACCCTGCGTGTAGTCCGCCATCGCGCGGAGCGCGCCGCCGGCCGCCTGCGGAGCGCCCCGCCGCCCGACCGGTGTTTCCCGTCCGTGGTCGGAAACCCGGGTCCCGACGACCGGTCCGACGACCCGCCCGACGCCCGTGCAGTCGACCGCGCCGCCCGTTCGAGCGGGTGCCGGGACCGCGGGATCGCTCAGCGCAGGCCGACCGGCCGTTCGAGGGCCAGCTGGAGCAGCCGGTCCACCAGCTCCGGGTAGTCCATGCCGCCGGCCGCCCACATCCGCGGGAACATCGAGTGCGCGGTGAAGCCCGGCATCGTGTTGATCTCGTTCACGTAGACGCGCCGGTCACGGGTGACGAACACGTCCACCCGAGCCAGGCCCTCGCAGCCGACCGCCTCGAAGGTCCGGACCGCCAGCCGACGCACCTCCTCGGCGATGTCCTCATCGACGTCGGCCGGCACATCGAGGTCGACCTGCTCCTCCGGGAGGTACTTGGCGTCGAAGTCGTAGAAGCCCGACTCCGTGTGCACCCGGATCTCGGCGACCTGGCTGGCTTCCGGGAGCTCGCCGTCCAGGCTGCCCAGCACCCCGCACTCCAGCTCGCGGGCGTCCACGAAGCCTTCCTCGATGATCACCTTGGGGTCGAACTCCTGCGCGTGCTCGACGGCTGCCACCAGCTCGTCGGGCTCGCTCACCCGCGTGATGCCGAGACTCGACCCGCCCCGTGCCGGTTTCACGTACAGCGGGTAGTGCAGCGCGGCCACGGCCTCCAGGCACGCGGCGCGATCACGCGCCCAGTCCCGCGGCAGGATCGGCACGAAGGGGCCGATGGGCAGCCCGGAGGCGGCCAGCACGAGCTTCATGAAGATCTTGTCCATGCCGACGGCGCTGGCCAGCACCCCGGCGCCCACGTAGCGGGTGCCCATCATCTCGAACATGCCCTGGATGGTCCCGTCCTCGCCGAACGGTCCGTGCAGCAGCGCGAACGCCACGTCCAGCGATCCCAGTCGGGCCAGCGCCGAGCTCTGCGGCATGGGGACCAGGTCGGTGCTGTCGACGGGTTCGGCGGCCGAGGCGGGTTCGGTCCGCACGGCCAGGTCGGTGCCGGTCGTCGTCCGCAGCCAGATGGCGTCGAGCAGGTCCTCGCTGATCTCGGGCAGCGTGCCGTCGACGATCCGGAGTCGATCGTGCAGGTCCTCGGGCACGACGACCCAGCGACCGGAGCGCGTGATGCCGATGGCCACCACGTCGTAGCGATCGGCGTCGAGGGCCGCCAGCACGCTCCCGGCGGTGAGGCAGGAGATGGCGTGCTCGCTGCTGCTGCCGCCGAACACGACGGCGACGCGGGGACGGCCGCTGAGGTCGTCGGTCCTGGGAGCGCTCTCCGGCAGTGCGGGGTTCATCGCGCCCGACCCTACCCGGCGGGCGACCTCCACCCGGGCAGGCGCGCATGCGGTAGGAAACACTGATCCGGTGACCTCGTCGACGCCTTCCCCCCACGGCTCCTCCCCGCTCGGCTCCTCGGAGCCGCCGAACGCGGGACTGCACCCCGCCACCGTGGCCGTCCACGCCGGCCGCCCGGCGCCCGAGCCCGACGCCCCGCTCAATCCGCCGGTGGTGTTCGCGGCCACCTACGTCGGGGTCGAGCCGTCCGGCCAGGGGGAACGCGGCTACGGCCGGTACGGGAACCCGACCTGGTCGGCTCTGGAGGAGGCGGTCGGCGCCCTGGAGGGCGGGACCGCCCTGGCGTACGCGAGTGGGATGGCCGCGGCGCACGCCGCCCTGGAGCTGGTCCCGGCCGGCGGCGTGCTCGTGCTGCCGACCCACTGCTACCTCGGCGTGGCCGCCTCCGCCGACGAACGGGCCGCCCGCGACGGGCTGCAGATCCGGCGGGTGGACGTGGCCGACACCGAGGAGGTGCTGGCCGCCGCCGACGGTGCGGATCTCGTCTGGCTGGAGTCGCCGACCAACCCGATGATGGAGGTCGCCGACCTGCCGGCGCTGTGCGGTGCGCTGCGCGGCCGGGTGACGACGATCGTGGACAGCACCTTCGCCACTCCCCTGCGCCAGCGTCCGCTCGAGCTGGGTGCGGACCTGGTGCTGCACTCCGGAACGAAGTTCATCTCCGGTCACTCCGACGCGTTGCTCGGGCTGCTGATCGGCCGGGACCCGGCCCTGCTGGCTCGGCTGGAAGGCGTCCGCAAGCTGCACGGCGCGACGCCCGGGACGATGGAGACCTACCTGGTGCTCCGGGGTCTGCGGACCCTGCCGCTGCGGCTGAACGCCTCCGAAGCCAACGCGCAGGTCCTCGCCGAGCGGCTGGCCGCCCACCCGGCGGTGACCCGGGTGCGCTACCCCGGGCTCCCGGACGACCCGGGGTACGCGGTCGCGGCCCGGACCATGAGCGGATTCGGCTCGCTGCTGTCGATCGAGCTGGCCGACGGTCCCACCGCCGCCGCCTTCGTGGCGGCGCTCGAGCTCTGGGTGTTCGCGACCAGCCTGGGTGGGGTCGAGTCGATGCTGGAGCGGCGGCGTCGGTGGGCCTCGGAGCTGGCGACCGTCCCGGAGGGGCTGGTCCGGCTGTCGGTCGGGGTCGAGCACGTCGAGGACCTGTGGACCGACCTGGCCCAGGCGCTGGCGGCGGCGCACTGACGGATCGGGCCTGAGGCGCGAGGCCGGACCGTTTCCCACCCGGGAGTCGCCAACGGTCGGGCCCGAGGCACACCACCTGACCAGAACCCACCCGGGAGTCGCCAACGGTCGCACCCGACGCGCACCACCTGACCAGAACCCACCCGGGAGTCGCCAACGGCGAAGCCGTTCGAGCTCGCGGCCCTCAGACGGAGGTATAGGTGCGCCGGCCGGCCATCGAGGTGCGGACGGGCAGCCTGGCCAGGCCACGGATCAGGGTGCCGGAGCGACGAGCACCGGGACCGTCGATCCGCAGGTCGGGGAACCGTGCCATCAGCTCGCGGACGGCGATGGTGGCTTCGAGCTTGGCCAGCGGCTGCCCGACGCAGTAGTGCGGTCCGGCCGAGAAGGCGAGGTGGTCCCGGCTCGGACGGTCCAGGTCGAACTCGTTCGGTCGGTCCACCACCTCCGGGTCCCGCCCCACGCCCCCGATCAGGGTCACGACCACCTGGCCCTGCATGACCAGCTGTCCGCCGAGCTCGACCTCGGCGTGGGCCACCCGGGCGGTGCGCTGGACCGGAGGGTCGAACCGGAGCGTCTCCTCCACGGCCGCATCGACGAGGGTCGGATCGTCGGCGACCCGGCGCCACAGCTCCGGCCGCTGGAGCAGGGCCAGCACCGTGTTGCCGATCAGGTTCACCGTCGTCTCGAACCCGGCGATCAGCAGCAGGGTGCACAGCGGCACCATGTCGTCGGCCCGGATCTGCTCGCCGGGCGCCGTGGCCAGACGGCTGATCACGTCGTCCCCCGGGTCCACCCGGCGGGCGTCGATCAGCCCGCTGAAGATCCGCTGCAGCCGGCGTTGCGCCTCGAACAGCTCCCGGGCGTGGCGGAGCGACTGCAGGCCGCCCAGCGCGCTGCCGAACGCCTGCCCGTACCGCTCGAACTCCTCGCTGTCGGCGTCGGGGATGCCCAGCAACCGGGTGATGACGGCGATCGGCATCGGGGCGGCGTACCCGCCGACGAGGTCGAACGACCCGTCCGCCGGCACCGCGTCCAGCAGCTCGCCGACGGTGGCGGTGATCTGCGGGCCGAAGCCGGCCACGGCCTTCGGGGAGAAGGTCGGCAGCGCGAACCGGCGCAGCCGGGTGTGATCGGGCGGATCGAGCTCCAGGAACGACAGCTGAGGCGCTCCGGTCCGTTGATCCGGCGCCCGCATGTCCACGCCGAAGCGGCGATCCCGCAGCACCTGCTCGCAGATCGCGTAGCTGGCCGACGTCCACGGACCGGCGACCGAGCGGATCAGCGGACCGCGATGGCGCACCTCGTCGTAGATCGGGTACGGGTCTCGCCGGTCGGGTGACCCAGGTGGAGCCGGCAGAGGGGGTCCCGCCGCAGATGACCGCCGTACCGGAGCACGGCACGCTCCTTGTAGAAGCCGGCGACGAACCGGGGCTGCTCACGCAAGCGACATGTTCTCGTCTCCCGTGGACGACGTGCGGACCCGACGCCGTCCATTGTCGCTCCCCTTCGCGGCGGTCCGGACTGACGGATGTCACGGATCTCCGACGAGAGGACACCAGCCATCGACGAGAGGACACCAGCCATCGCGCGTCGTCACCTCGCGCAGCCGGTCAGCGCGCTGACCGCGGGAGAACCGCGGGACGACGCCGCTCGGACCGACCGGCCGACCTAGGCGCCGAAGGCGACCTCGTTACTGCCCGGCCGGGGTCGCGAACAGGATCAGGCGCGAGGTCGGGTCGTGACCGCCCACCGCCCGATGATCGGGCACGGCGATCGGTGCAGCCAGCCGAAGGCCGGCAGGTGACTCGCGTCCCGGCCAGCAGATCCACCGCGTGTCGGGCCGCCAGGATCGGGAGGTACGTGGTCACCCGTGCGTCAGGCTCGAGCCTCGCCCGCGTCTCGCCCACCACCCGGGCCACGGTGTCCCGCTCGTGGACCCCGGCGAACCGCTCCGCCAGAGAGTCGACCAATCGAGCGAACTGCTGGTCCATCATCGATGCCGTCCTGCACCTCACGTCCTCCCGCCGGCGAACTGGATGAGGTCGAGAATGGTCGGGATGGTCGACGCGGGCAAGAGGGCGCCAACCCTTTCACCCGGGTGATCTTCGGCCGCCACCACACCCTCGGTCGTCCGCCGGCTGGGCCCTGGTCAGTGGTTGTGTCCCCGCCAGAGCCGAGGTGTCAGTCCGGGGACGTCGGCGACTGCGGATCCAGTCGCCGGACCTCGAGCAGCTCGACGCCCGCGGCGCGCAGGGCGTCGATCAGTCCCAGCAACGCCGCGGCGTCGGGAACATCCACCTCCAACGTGGTGCCCGCCGAGACGACGGACTGGATGCTGCCGAACTGGTGGACCAGTCCTTCCGGAACTCCACCGTGGACCCGAACCTCGTAAGTGATCATGCTCCTCGTCGCCGCTGGGTCAGGCCAGCGCCTTGCGCTTGATCTGCTCGAACTCGGCGGAGGTGATGGCCCCGCTGTCCAACAGCCCCTTGGCGGCGGCGATCTGCTCGGTCGCCGACCCGGTGCCGGCGACGTCTCGGATGTGGGCGTCGGTTCGCGCTTGCAGGTCCCGCACGCTGCTCGCCTGACGTTCCGCCATGCCCCGGCCCCGGACGATCAGGTAGATCAGGAGCGCGAGGAACGGAACCACGATCAACGCGAGCACCCAGAGAGCCTTGAACCAACCGCTCATGTCGTCGCGGAAGAGGTCGCCCAGCACCTGGAAGAGGATCATCAGGTAGGCGACGAAGAAGAAGCTCCACACCAGGAGCCAGAAGAAGTCCCAGAAGTCCATGACAGCTGACCTTTGAACGGGGTGCGGCGGTCCACACGGTGCGATACCGAAGTCTGTCTGCCGGCGCCCGGGACGGCTTCACCCAAGGGGGGTGAGACGCTGTCGTCGCTCCGAGTGTCACCCGCGTCGGGTGATTCCCGAGCCCCCACCGGCATGCCACTATCACCCCGGCGGCCGAACGGCCACGTGGCCGAAGTCGCCGACCCGATCGGAGCCGCTGACGCCGTGGTGCTGCTCGAGGACGAGACACCCGCGACGGCTCGTTCGTCGCGGCGCTGCGACGTCTCGGAGCCGGAGCCCGCCACCCACAAAGAGGAGAGGTAGCCATGGAACTCGTCGCAGGGATGGCCGCGATCCTCGCCGGGGTTCGCTGACGGCCCGGTGGACGACATGCCATCCGAGGTCCACAGCCCGTCCCCCGGCGACGAACCCAGCGGGCCGACCGGTGCTGCGCCGGCAGAGTTCGGCCCCAGAGAACGTCGGCTGGGCATCCTGTTGGCGATGGCGATGTTCGTCCTGGTGGTCGACACGTCGTTGATGAACGTGTCGATCTCCGCCGTGGTCCGCGATCTGGGGACGACGGTCAGCGGGGTCCAGTCGGCGATCGCCCTCGAAGCGCTCGTCTCGGCCGCGTTCATTCTCATCGGCAGCCGCGTGGGTGACTTCATCGGACGCAAGAAGGCGTACGTGGTCGGCCTGATCGCCTACGGCATCGGTGCCGTGGCCATGACCCTGGCGCAGTCACTCACCGTGGTGATCATGTTCTGGGCGATCGTCGGCGGTCTCGGCGCCTCACTGCTGCTGCCGGCCATGCAGTCGCTGATCCACGGCAACTTCTCCGGTACCGCGCAGAAGAAGGTCTACGCGCTGGTCGGTGCGGCGGCAGCGATCGCCGCCGCAGTGGGGCCGTTGCTCGGTGGCTTCATCACGACCTTCCTGTCCTGGCGGGTGGGTTTCGCGCTGGAGGCCGTGATCATCGTCATCGTGCTGGTGGGCATCCGGCTGGTGCGCGAGGCCGCCTACACCGGTCCTCGCGTGTTCGACGTCGGCGGGGCCGTGCTGTCGGTGGTCGGCATGGGTGGCGTGGTGCTCAGCATCCTGGTCTGGCAGGAAGGCGGCGAGTACGTCGGCGCGTTCGTGGTGGTCGGCCTGGTGGCCCTGGTCGGCGCTGGGCACCTGGTTGGTGCGCCGCCGGCGGTCGGGTCGCCCGACCCTCATCAACCCGGATCTGTTCGCCTCCAAGCCATTTCGTCTGGGCGTCTCCAGTCAGATGATGCAGCAGATCGTGCTCGGTGGGCACATGATCGCCCTGCCGATCTACCTCCAGATGGTGTTCGAGTACAACGCGATGCTCGCCGGGCTGTCGATGGCGCCTCTCTCGTTGAGCATGTTCGCGATCGCTCTGCTGGCGGGGAAGCGGGCCGGCCGGCGTCGCCCGAGCGTGATCATCGCCGCCGGCTTCGCGTTGACCACGATCGGGACGATGGTCCTGCTGCCGATCATCCCTCGGGCCGACTCGGGCTGGTACCTGGTCGTGCCGCTGGTGCTGGCGGGCAGCGGACTGGGACTCCTCGTCTCGCAGCTGAACAACTACACGCTGTCGCCGATCTCGGAGGAGAGCGTCAGCGAGGCCGCCGGAGTCAACTCGGCTGCCGGATCCTTCGGGCTGTCCTTCGGACTCGCCTTCGCCGGAGCGATCATGCTGGCGACGATCTCCTTGCTGGCCACCGCGCTGGCCCACGACAGCACGGTGCTCTCTCCGGCCGACCAGGATCGGGTGGCGACAGCCGTCGAGCAGGACGCTCAGGTGATGAGCGACACCCAGCTCGAGGAGATCCTGGCCGAGGAGCCGGCCGAGGTGCGGGCCGAGGTCGTCCGCATCAACGCCGAGGCGCGCGATCGGGCGCTGCAGGTGGCGTTGCTGGTGCCGATCATCGCGGGTGCCGTCGGATTCGTGAACGCTCTGCGGATGCGGCGACTGCCGGATCCCGAACCGTCGTCCTCGGTCGAGGGGATGTCGTTGGGCTGACCCCTCATCGCTGTGACGGCACGATGCATCGATGACGCACGTCATCTCGAGACGGACGAGGACGGTGGGAGTGCTCGCCACGATCGGTCAGCTCCTCCCCCTGGGGCTGGCCGCAGCGCTCAGCACGGTGCCGGTCACCGTGCTGCTGGTGATCATGATGTCGCCGCGCCGCCGGGTGGCGGCCGTGCCCTACGCCGTCGGCTGCCTGATCGGCACCATGATCATCGTCGTGGTGGCGTCACTCGCGGCGCAGCTCCTGCCGGAACCGCGACAGCGACGGGGCGACGAGGTGGTCGCTGTCCTCGAGCTGATCCTGGGCACGGCCCTGATCCTGGTCGGGCTCCGCACCTGGCGGCGCCGCCACGGATCTGGCCGGGATCTGCAGCTGCCGGGCTGGGCCGGCTCCGCCATCGACAGACTGACTGCCGTCCGGGCGTTCGGGCTGGGCGTGATCATCGAGCTCCGACCCAAGAGCGCACTCTTGGCCTGCGTCGTGAGTCTTCAGGTGCACGCTGCGACGCGGGGGGATCCCGGCCCCCTCGGCGTCATCGTGATCTACGTCCTGATCGCGACGTCGACCGTCACCCTGCCCGTGCTGGCGACGATCATCTCTCCGGACCGGATGGAACCTCGGCTGTCCAGAGCCGCCGACACGCTCGGCGCGGAGGGACAGCTGATCAGTGCGATCGTCCTGCTGATGATCGGAGTCGTGGTGATCGGCTCGGGGCTGCAGGACCTGGCCTGAGGCGGCCGCGGGGCTCCTGGCTGATGCCGAGCAGGAGCTCGGTGATCACGAACCCCCGCAGGTTCACGTCGTCCCCATCCTCGTGCTATCGCCAGGACCTGGAAACCTCGCTTCACCCGGACCGGGTGACGCCCGCGGACCGTGGTGTGGACCACCATGAGCGCATGCCAGAGGCACGGATCGCGGCGGGCGGACCCGATCACCGCCCGCCGCGTCTCCGTGCGAGAGATCGGATCCGGCACGTCGAGCGGTTCGACCCGCGAACGCACAGCCGGAGCACCTGGATCCCCGGCCGGGTGCCGTTGGCACCGCTCGAGCCCGAGTGGTTGATCGTCGATCACCTGCCGATGTTCCACCGCTTCCACCGGCCAGCCGCACCGGCGGCGGACACCATCGTGCACGTGCACGGCTTCGGCATCTCGGGAACCTACCTCGAGCCGACCGCGGCCAGCCTCGCGAGCCGGTACCCGACGTACGTGCCGGATCTCCCGGGGATGGGCCGGAGCATGCGGCCGCGCCACGGCCTCGACCTGCCCGGTCTGGCCCGCGCCCTCGTGTCCTACCTGGACACGGTGGGAGTCGAGAAACCGATCCTCGTCGGCAACTCCCTGGGCTGCCCGGTCATCATCGAGCTGGCGGCCAGCTTCCCGGACCGGGTCAAGGCGGCGGTCCTGGTCTCCCCCGCCGGCGGTCCCAACAACCAGCCGCTCGGGCGGGCGTATTCGCCAGATGGCCCAGGACGGTCGGGCGGGAGCCGCTCTCGATGCTGCCGATCGCCGCGCGCGACTACCTGAGATTCGGGGCTCTGCAGAGCCTCTCCCTGTTCAAGGCGATGACGCGCTACCCGACGTTGGCCAACCTGCACCTGCTCGACGCACCGACCTTGGTGATCGCCGGGGCCCGTGACCCACTCGTGAAGATCTCCCGGGCCTTCGTGCTGGCCGCGCTGCCCCACGTGACGGCGGTCCGGGTGCCGGGGGCCCACGCCCTCAACTTCAGCTCGCCCGAGCTGATCGCCGAGCTCATCGATGCCCACCTGACCGCTCGCCCGCTGTTCGATGGCGTTCACGCCCGCGGAGTGGCCGAACCCGTCCGCGTCTACGACGGCGGAGCTCGGCCCGAGTCCTCCGGTTGAGGATCGCGCGCGGGCACCCCTGTGGTGTGCCCGCGCGCGCCGCTCGGTCACAGGAGGGATGAATCGACAGAGGAGGAGCTCGTGGCCAAGTCCACGAAGGCCCAGGTGGCGGCCGGGAAGCACGGCCAGGCCGACGGGGCGGGCGGCGGCACCAGGCCCAAGCTGAAGACGAAGGCTTATGAGGCCGAGCTGAAGCGGCTGCAGGGTGAGCTGGTGGCCCTGCAGGAATGGGTGAAGTCGTCCGGCGCCAAGATCGTGATCGTCTTCGAGGGTCGGGACACGGCCGGCAAGGGCGGCGTGATCAAGCGGATCACCGAGCGGCTCAGCCCACGGGTGTTCCGGATCGTCGCCCTGCCCGCGCCGACCGCACGCGAGCGGTCACAGATGTACATCCAGCGCTACATCTCCCACTTCCCGGCCGCCGGCGAGGTGGTGATCTTCGACCGCAGCTGGTACAACCGCGCCGGGGTCGAGCCGGTGCTGGGTTTCTGCACCCCGGAACAGTCCGAGAAGTTCCTCGAGCTCGTCCCGGGTGTCGAGCACCAGATGGTCCACTCCGGGATCCACCTGATCAAGTACTGGCTCGACGTGGGTCCGGAGGAGCAGACGCGCCGGCTGACGTCACGGATCCACGACCCGCGCAAGTACTGGAAGCTGTCCGAACTCGATCTGCTCTCCTACAGCCGTTGGTACGACTACTCGAGGTGGCGCGACCGGATGCTCGCCGTCACCGACACCGACCTCGCGCCGTGGCACGTCGCCCTGACCGACGACAAGAAGCGTGCACGGCTCAACATCATCACCCACCTACTGAGCCAGCTCCCGTACGAGCCGCTGCCGCCACGCGAGATCACCCTGCCCCGCCGGCAACCCCGAGGTGGCTACGTGGAGCCGGATCGGCCGCTGCGGATGATCCCGGCGCCGTTCTGAGCGAGGCAATCGGAGCGCGCGGTCGGTGTCCGCGGCGATTCGCTCGATCCCCGACCCCGGTCGTCGGTGGTAAGGTCCGACTGCGGGGTCGGCGGGCCCCGTGTGAATGACGTGGGTGGTCATGTGCTCCTGAAGTACCCGGTGGTCGTGGCAGTCGGCGATCTCATCCCCTTCCCTCCCCCGCGCTCCAGGCATGCGTGACTCGACGGCTCACCGCCTGTCGAACCCTGACGCGGTGTCACAGCCACCGGATGTCCAGTGGGCACTGCTCGACACCTGCGGCGTGATCGTCGCCGTCAACGACGCCTGGCGCACCTTCTCGTCGGAGAACGGGGGCGACAGCGCGCGTACGGGCATCGGTGTCTCCTACCTCGACGTCTGTGACAACGCGCACGACGCGGTCGCGACCGAGGTCGCCGCGAGCATCCGGTCCGCCATCTCCGGTGCGCTGCCGGCACCCAGGGTCGTGCAGCTCCCCTGCAACGCGCCCGACCGGCCGCGGACCTTCGATCTGATGGTGTCCTCGCGGTTCGACGACAGAGGTCACTGCGTGGGAGCCACCGTGACGCTCTCACCCGTCGAGGATCGCCTTGGGCAGCTGGGCACCGCCTCGGAGACCAAGCTGCACCCCCCATCGCCCCGGACGGAGTGGCTCGAGCGTCCACGCCTGATGTCGCGGATGGCGACGGACGCTCGGCGTCCGGTCCTGCTCATCTCGGCACCCGCGGGCTACGGCAAGAGCACCCTCGTGGCGCAGTGGATCGAGTACGGTCACGCAGGCCCGGTGGCGTGGCTCCAGCTCGATCCGGGCGACAACGACCCGGCGCGACTCTGGGCCGATCTGACGGCGGCACTGGAGCGCATCGGGTGCCCGGTGGACTTCAACGTGTCCGAGTTCGCCGCGATGAGCTCCACGGCGGTGACCACCCACCTGATCCCGAGCGTGATCGAGGCCATCGTCAGCTTCGGTCGTCCGCTCACCATCGTGCTCGCGGACTGCCACGTGGTGCGTTCCGCTGAGGGCAACGACCAGCTCGGGCTGCTGATCGAGCGTCTGCCCACGCACGCCCGGGTGGTGCTGGTCTCGCGTATGGACCCCCCGATGCGTCTCGCCCGACTCCGGGTCGAGGGCCGTCTCGCCGAGATCCGCACCGGTGATCTGTCCTTCACCGTGGCGGAAGCGCAGCGGGTGCTCGACGCGCAGGACGTCGCCCTGTCCGAGACCGCGATGCAGGAGCTCCACCGACTGACCGAGGGTTGGCCGGCCGCCGTCTACCTCGCCGCCCTCTACCTCAAGAATCGAGAGTCCCCCGATGACGTGGTGGCGAGGCTGAGCGGGAGCAACCGCTACATCGCGGACTACCTCAGTGAGGAGGTCCTCAACCAGCAGGACCCCGAGGTGCGCGAGTTCATCCTCAGCATGTCGGTCTTCGACCAGTTCGACACCACGCTGGCCGATTTCGTCACCCGGACGCGCTCCTCGGCCCGGTTGCTACGCCACCTGGAGCGCACGAACCTGTTGCTGATCCCTCTGCACGGGCGCGGCTGGTTCCGCTTCCATCACCTCTTCGGAGCCTTCGCCCAGAGTGCCTTGGAGGTCGAGCACCCCGAGCGCGTGACCGAGCTGCACCGGCGCGGCGCCCAGTGGTTCGCCGCCCACAGCGACGTGGAGCAGGCCGTGCACCACCTGATCGAGGCCGGCGACCTGGAAGAAGCCGCGGCTCTGGTCCAGAAGAACTGGGTGACCTTCTTCGACGCCGGCCGCACCAGCACCATCGACACGTGGCTGCGGGCCTTCCGTGGCACCGCTGCCGACGACAGTGCGCCGGCCGTCGCCACAGCCGCCTGGCTCGCCGCACTCACCGGTGACCGACAGGAGCTGAGGCGCCGCGAGGCCGCACTGGAGTCGCTGACCTGGACGGATCCGCTGCCCGACGGCACGAGGTCCGCACGCTCCGTGCTGATGCTCATCCGTGGTCTCTTCGGGTTCGCCGGCCCGGGCCGGATGCTGGCCGACGCCCAACGGGCGATCCTGCTCGAGCCCGATCCGAGCTCTCCCTGGCACGCCGTGGCCTGTGCGGCGCTGGGTCACGCCAGCTTCGTCACCGGTGACCTCGCAGTGGCGCAGACCAGACTCGGCGAGGCCGCCCGTTCACCGGACGCACCGCTGACCGTACGGATCCTCGCGCTCGGCATCTTGTCCCTGTGCGAGGCGGAGCTGGGCGACCCCGCGACGAGCGCGAAGCTCGCGAACGAGGCCATGGACCTGGTGACGGCGCACGCCATGGAGCAGATGCCCCAAGCAGTCTTCGCCTACACCGCCTGCGGTTCCTCGCTGGCCGCGTCGGGCAGGTTCGCGGAAGCGATGGTGATCTTGGAGGACGGGCTCCGGACGCGGCGGGGCGCCGTGGGCCTCAGCCCCTGGCCCTTCATCCACCACCTCGTCGTGATGGCGGCGGTCGCAGCGCAGTCCGGTGACGACTGCCGGGCGGAGTCGCTGCTGGCCGAGATCGATGAGCTGGCCACCTGGACCGATGACTCCATGACGATCACCCGGGGCAGGATCGACGCTGTCAGGCAGAGGTTCACCCCACGCGAGGTCACGCCGCGGGCCGGGGATGCTCTCACCCCCCGCGAGCTGGAGATCCTGCACCGGCTGCGCGGCACCCAGACCCTGCGCGAGATCGCCGCCGACCTGTACGTGTCGCACAACACGGTGAAGACGATCACCTTGTCGCTCTACCGCAAGCTCGGAGCCCATTCCCGCTCGGAGGTCCTCGCCATCAGCGCGCGGCGTCAGACCGGGACGGCGGCACGTCGAGGCCCGTCCCCGATCGTGCTCGACGACGGATCTCACCCGGGTGAATTCGTCCCGGGATGGTGACAACTCACCCCCACCGGCGCCTGAATGATCACTGAGAGATCGAGGCGAGAGGGGTGATGAGGCGTGCCAGACGTTCGGTCGATGCCAGCTTCACCATCGTGGTCGGGCACGGACCTACCGGCCGCGGACAGGCTGACCGTGCCACGTCCACGACTCATGACCAGGCTCGATGCCGCCACCAGGGGGTCACGCATCGTCGTCGTCGAGTCCGAAGCCGGATCCGGCAAGACGTCGATGGTCACGTCGTGGGCGAACCAGACCGCTGCCGGCACCGGGATCTGCTGGCGAGATCTCCGTGGCGCCCACGACCTGGTCGCGGTCCTCGACGGCCTCCCCGCCGAGCTGGCCGCCGCGTCGAGCGATCGCAGTCTGCGCGTGGTCGGCCACGCGCGGCCGAGCACTGCCCGGGTCACCTCGCCCTCCCTCGCCCGTTCGATCATCGTCCTGGACGACTTCCCGGTCCTTCCCGGAGACGAGGCCGCGTCCGCGTTGGACCGGCTGGTCCACCGGGTCGGTCACCGCGCCGTCCTGGTGCTCGTGTGCTCCGGACCGCCGGCACTGGACCTGCAGCGACTGGGCATCTCCCCGGACTGCCGCGGTCTCACCTCCGTGGATCTGGCCCTGAATCAGGTGGAGATCGCCGCACTGCTGACGCGCGAAGCCGTCGAGCCGACTCCGGCACTCGTCCGGGAGCTCACCGAGCGGACGAGCGGATGGGCGTGGGGCGTTCGCCTGGGTGCCTCGTTGCTGGCCAGGTCGACGACCGCGGTCGCCGCCCTCCGCGAGACCGATCTCGCGATCGCCGACCACCTCCGACACTCGATCCTGCGTGACGTGCCCGACCCGTCGGCTGAGCTGCTCACGGCCACCAGCATGGTCGCCGACGTGTCGCCCGACATCGCGGCCGCCATCGTCGACGACGACCGCGGTCTCCCCGAAGCGGTCGCCGCGCAGACCCGAGGATTCGTGCGGATCCGGGCGGACGGATCCTTCACCGTGCATCCGTTGCTGCGCCGGCACCTGCAGAACGAGCTGCGCCGGCGGCCCTCGGCGGCCCGGGCCGCCGTTCGTCGAGCGGCCGAGTGCACCGCAGCGCTGGGTGATCGGGACGCGGCGATCTCCCTCGCCGTCGACGAGGCCGACTGGACCTGGGCGGCACGAGCGCTGGTCGAGTCGCTGCACGTCCCCCGGCTGCTGGCGTCGGGCCATGATCCGCTGCTCGAGACGGCGGACGTGGTCGACAGGCTGGGTGGCGCGGAGCCGATGCTGCTGGCGGCCGCCGCGCTGGGGCGCTCGTGGCCGGAGACGGCGGCCCGCGCCGTGGCCGACGCCGCCGCGCAGCGGGACCAGCCCGGTGCGAGCAGCCCCGCCGCTCAGCTGAGCGAAGCGCTGGTCCGGATGGCCCTGGCCAGGTGGGAGGGCGATCCGGAGCGAGGGCTCGAGCATCACCGGCGGGCCGTGGCGCTCGTACCGACGTTGTCCCTGGCCCAGCGAGCCGCGGCGCCGGAGCTGGCGCCTGTCCTGCAGTCTCACGCCGGGGCCTTCGAGGCCATGATCGGTGCCCCCGATCGCGCGAGGGTGGTCCTCGAGCGAGGGGCCAGGGCGTTCCGGCCCAAGCCGGTGCCGAGTGGTGCGGCCGCGTCCGTGGCTGCCGCCGCCTGCCTGGGTCAGCTCGCCTGGCAGGAAGCGGTTTCGGGTCAGCTCACCAGCGCTCTTCGCCACGCCACGGACGTCCTGGCCGCTCGTCCCGCCGACAGCAACGAGGTCGGCGTGCTCTACGCCCAGCTCGCCACCACCTGGTGCGAGATCTCGCGCGACGAGGTCGAACAGGCGGTCCAACGCGCCCAGCGCGTCAACAGCCGACGCTCGTTCCCGACCGACGCGGCACTCCTGCCCGAGCTCGCCATGGCCACCGGGCTCGTTGCGGCGCGACTGGCCGCCGCCACCGGGCACGGCAGCAACGGTGACGAGCTCGACCAGGTGCCCCCGTCGATGCCCTGCGCCCGGCAGTACGAGCACCAGCTGAGACTCATCCGAGCCGAGCAGGAGCTCGATGCCGCGCAGCCGGCAGCTGCCCTCCAGCTGCTCGCCGACGTGCCCGAGCACGGTGCCGATGTCCAGATCCTGCGCGCCCGGGCCTGGATCCAGCTCGGGGACCTGGCCTCCGCCGGCGAGTCACTGCACGGCCGGTCGACGGAGGCACTGAGCCTCCTGACCCGGCTGCAGATCGATCTCATCGAAGCTCGGCTCGCGCCGGAGCGCGGTGACCGGGTCCGGCAGCGGGCCCTGATCGACCGGGTCCTGCGCATCGCCCGGCTCGAGCAGCTGCGGGTGCCGATCGCATGGGCCAAACCGTGGTTGCTCGAGGCGACCGCCTCCGACACCGTCCTCCTCCAGCGGCACGGCTCGTTCCTGGCCTCACTTCGCCCTGTCCGGCTGGCATCCTTCGACGGCGCACTGCGGCCGCACCTGGTGGCCGCGCCGGTCTCCGATCTGACCGAACGCGAGATCGACATCCTGCAGCGACTCGGCGCGCTGAGCACGAACGACGAGATCGCCGCCGATCTCTTCCTCTCGCCGAACACGGTCAAGACGCACCTGAAGTCGCTCTACCGGAAGCTCGAGGTGACCCGCCGTTCCGACGCGTTCCGGCGAGGCCGGGCGCTGGGCCTGTGCTGAGCGTCTGACACCGTCAACTCGGTCGGGCTCGCAGCGTGCGGACGGCGAGCACGTAGTCGACTCCGGTGACTGCCGACATCTGGGCCAGGACGACCCGGAGACCGCGCTGAGAAGCCCGCAGCCTCACCACCGTCGTCCTCACCACCCGGTGGGACCACCCCAGGTGGTGCAGGGCCGCCGCGCCGAGTCGTCCGGGCAGTCTCACCTCGCAGTACGGCCGGCGGGCCTCCGCCGGCTCCACGGCGGCTGACCGGGCTCGTCGGCCGAATCCGCTGCACCCGGCCGACTCGTGCACCTCCAGGGGCACGAGACCGAAGTCAGCCAGGGCGTCGAGCAACAGGTTCAGCTCCTCGGGCCGCCGGAGACGAGTCCAGAGGATCGTGCTCGTCCCCGCGTCCACCACCTGTGCCTCGGGGTGGCTCCGGTGCATCGCGTCGGACACGTCGCCGTCGAGGCCGATCTCGTACAGCCGCTCGGTCTCGGGTTCAGCCACGGTCGGCACCGTCTTCCGGCGCCGACCGGCGACGCCGCACGGCCTTGCTGATCTCGACCACGATCGGCAGGGCGGCGGCGAGGAGCACGCACTGCAGCCACTGCCGCGGGCTCAGACTCGTGGTGAGGAGCGCCTGCTGCAGCGTCGGCAGCTGGGTGGCGAGGAACATCATCATCACCGGGACCGTGGCGATCACCAGGGCCTTGAGGAGCGGTGGCTCGAGGCCGCTGCCCGGATCCCGACGGTTGACGATCGCATTCATCGCGGTTCCGATGCCCATCACGACGAACGTCATGGTGAGCGAGACCGACGCCTGCGTGCTGCTCGGCTCGTCCGGTCCGGCCAGCAACGGAACCAGTGCGGCGAGGAACAGCACCGCGGCGTAGACGATCCAGGTGACGACCGCACTCCGGTCGGTGATCGGCACCTTCGGGTCACGCGGCGGCCGGTGCATGACATCGGGATCACCCGGGTCGACGGCGATGATGGCGACGCCGACGGCCGTCGCGAAGAAGAGCAGGTAGAGCACCATGGGCGGCGTCAGGGCCACGCCCTCGTTGATGTTCAGCACCGTGGCGGACAGGAACAGGAAGATCAGCGCGAGCAGCTGGGTCATCTGGTAGCGCACGTAGGAGACGATCTTGTCGTACACCCGCCGGCCGATCGCCACCGCGTGCACGAGCGTGCCGAAGTTGTCGTCGGTCAAGATCATCCGAGCGGCTTGCTTGGTGACCTCGCTCCCGCTGCCCATGGCGACCCCGATGTCCGCCTGCTTCAGGGCCGCGGCGTCGTTCACGGCGTCGCCGGTCATGGCGACGATCATGCCGTCCTCCTGCATGGTCCGTGCCAGCCGGAGCTTGTCGGCGGGTGAGACCCGGCCGAACACGTGCAACCCGGGGAGCAGCGTCCGGAGCTCGTCATCGGACAGCTTGCGCAGCTCGGGACCGCTGATGGCGCCGGGTCCCAGCCCCAGCGAGGCGCCGATGGCCTGGGCGGTGACTGCGTGGTCGCCGGTGATCATCCGTACGTCGATCCCGGCCGCCAACGCCGTGGTCACCGCGCTCTTGGCCTCGGCTCGCAAGGGATCGATGATGCCGGCCATGGCCACGAACGAGAGATCCCGGATGAGCGACATCGGGTCCGTCGTCCATGGTCTCCACGGAGTCGCCCTCGATCAGCCTGAGGGCGAACGCGAGCACTCGGAGGCCGTCGCGACCCATCCGCTCGTTCGCCGCCTCGATGTCGGCTCGAGCGTCTGCTCGATCGGCGTCCTGCGATCCGCTCAGCGGGCCGCCGACCATGGAGCACCGAGCGAGGACGACATCGGGTGCGCCCTTGACCAGCGCGACGACGTGCTCCGACCCGTCCAACGTGATCCGATGGAACGTCGCCATGAACTTGTAGTCGGAGTCGAACGGCACCTCGGCGAGCCGCGGGTAGGCGCGGCGGGTCTCCTCGACGTCGACGCCGATCTTGGCCGCGAGCACGACCAGTGCCGCCTCGGTGGGATCACCGATGACGCTGCCGTCGTCGCCGACCACCGCGTCGGTGTCGAGCGCCAGGCCCAGTCCCAGCCGGGTGAAGTCGGGCACCGGCTGGGCGGCGACCGCGGTGATCGTCCCGGTCTTGCGGTAGCCCTCGCCCTGCACGGAGAACCAGCATCCGCTGGCGTACAGGGTCGAGACCATCATCTCGTTCAGCGTCAGGGTCCCGGTCTTGTCGGTGTTGATCGCACTCGTGGCCCCCAGGGTCTCCACGTCGGTCAGGTTCTTCACCACCGCCTTCGCCTCGGCGAGCTGCTTCGCCCCCATGGACAGCAGGCCGGAGACGAAGGCGGGCAGCCCGGTCGGCATGGCCGAGATCGCCATGGCCGTGCCCAGCAGCAGCAGGTCCTGCGCCGGGACACCCCGCAGCAGACCGACGACGATGATCACCGCCACGGCACCCCAGGCGATCAGGCCGAGGACCTTGGTCAGGGTGTCCAGCTCCTTCTGCAGCGGCGACCGGGTCCGCGAGACCTTCGTCAGCATCGTCGCGATCTGACCCATCTGGGTCTGCATGCCGGTCGCGGTGACGACCATCGCCCCGGTGCCACGGGTCACCGACGTGTTCTGGAACAGCATGTTCGTCTGATCACCCAGCCCGACGTCGCTGGACTCGAGCACCTGCGCATCCTTGGGGATCGGTGCGCTCTCGCCGGTCAGCGCCGCCTCCTGGGTCTCCAGGGTGGCCGACGTCAGGACCCGACCGTCGGCGGGCACGATGTCACCCGACTCGACGGCGACCACGTCCCCGGGAACGATGTCGGTCGCCGGCGATCAGCCGGATCTCGCCGTCGCGGACGACTCGTGCCTGGGGCACCTGCAGCTTCGCCAGGGCATCGACGCTGGCCCGCGCCTTGAGCTCCTGGCGGGAGCCGAGCACCACGTTGAGCACGATCAGCAGACCGACGATCACACCGGTCGACACCTCGCCGATCGCGATGCTGACCACCGTGACCACGATCAGCATCAGGTTCATCGGATCCCGCACCTGCGCGAGAGCGACGGCCACCATCGACGGCGGCTTCTCCGCGGCGATCTCGTTCCTGCCGTACTGCTGGAGGCGTCGATCGACCTCGACCTGCGAGAGCCCCAGCTCGCGGTCGGACCCGAGCGCGTCGATCACCGCCTCCGGCGTGACGCAGTAAGGCCGTTCCACCAGCCCCGCTGCAGAACTCGAGGTTGCGCCGGTCGTCATGCCGACCAGCTCCTTCCAGGACTCGTGTGCAGGTCCGACGGCTGGTCGCTCAGCTGGACTTCGCCTCCCGACGCAGCGAGATCAGCGCCCAGATGACGAGGATGTCGATCGCGATCAGGACGATCGCCCACAGCGGTGAGTAGGGCAGCCAGGTGAAGTTGATCAGTGCGGCCACGGCAGCCACCACGACGCCGGCCATCCTGGCCCACCCCTGCCCCAGCAGCAGACTGATACCGATCGCGACCAGAGCGAGGCCGATGAGCAGGTGGATCCAGCCCCAGGTCGTCAGATCGAACGCGTACACGTAGTTCGGGAGCACGACGAGGTACTTGTCGTTGACGATCGCCGCTATCGCCTGCAGGGCCTCGAAACCGCCACCGAGGATCAGCATGATCCCCGCGAAGACGGATACGCCGTGCGCCACGGGGGTCGGCAAGCTCGTGCTTGGCTGCTGACATGGTCTCGCCTCTCGATCTCTGGGTGAGCGCGATCCTAATGAGACAAGCAGAGTGGGCGATTCACCCCGATCGGGTGAACATCCTCATCGGCCGGGACGAGACGCGATCCCTCGGTCGTGGCGGCTCGACCAGATGGCGGACTTCCACGTCCGGCTGCGTGCTCGGATCCCCCTGGACCTCCGGCGACGCGGCCAGCCAGGCGACCAGGGGTCGCGCCGTCAGTCCGTGCAGGAGCACACTCAGCAGGACGGTGAGACCGATCGTGGCGACCACGTCGTCGACGGCTCCGGGACGTCGTGCAGCTCCTCCGCGGCGAGCAGGGCGAACACGACCGAGGCGAGTCCTCGGGGACCGAACCAGCCGATGAAGATCACCGAGCGCCAGTCGGTTCTCGGAGCCGATCAGCGCCAGCGCGACCGGCACCATCCGTACGACCGTGAGACTGACCACCGCGTAAACGAGGATGCGCCAGCTCCAGTCGGCGGCGAGCGTGGGCACCGCGAGGGCGCCGAACAGCATCCAGCAGAGCATCGAGGCCAGCCCGCAGGTCTGCTCGACGTAGTACACCTCGGCGGTGCCACCGCGACCGGCGCTCGCGCCGAACGCCATCCCGGCCACGAACGCGGCGACGTAGCCGTTGGCCAGCAGCAGCGTCGCGATCACGAACGCCAGCAGGGCCAGCGCCAGCACGGCAGGGCCGGCGATCGCCTCCGAGCTCCAGCCGCGCCGGTGCGCGATGCGGAGCGAGGTCCCGCCGGCGATCCCGGTCGCCAGGCCGACCACGACACCGATCGGCAGGCCCAGCAGAGCAGCGGCCAGCCCGAAGTCGGAGCTGGCGCCGGCCTGGAGGACGATCACCGCGATCGCCGTGGTGACCACGGGCGTGGCGATGCCGTCGTTCAGACCGCTCTCGACGTTCAGGGTCTGCCGGATCCGATAGCGAACGCGCTCATCGGTCATCACCGTCGCGCCCAGGGCCGCGTCCGTCGGCGCCAGTGCCGCCCCGAGCAGCACGGCGTACCACGGACTCAGGCCGAGCAGACTCATCCCGGCGACCGCTCCGAGGACGATGCTCAGCGGCAGCCCGATGCCCAGCAGTCGGCCGTAGCGGGCGGCGTCACGTCGCAGGGTGGCGATCCGCACCCGGCTGGCGTCGGCGAAGAGCACCCAGACCAGCGTGACCTCGGCCATCGCCTTGGTGAGATGCGGGTCGGGTGCCAGCTCAGGAGATCGACGCCCTCGGCCAGCAGCAAACCCACCACGACGAAGTAGATCGGGGCGGAGATGGACCGTGCCCGGTTGGAGACGAGGGCCCAGACGAACACGGCGCCGAGAACCAAGGCCAGGGCGGGCAGGTACATGATCGTGATCTCCCCTTCCCGGCGACCGCGGCGATGGTGTCATCCGGGCTGGATCCGCCGCTTCACCCGTCGCGGGGGATTCCTCGCGGGGTGGCCGATCCCTAGGCTCACCACGGTGAGCGGGAATGATCGGGTCGGCGCCACTGCGCCGCGGTGGCACTCGCTCGTACCCGGCATCGCGCTGGTCGCGAACTACCGTCGTGAGTGGTTGGCCAAGGACATCGTCGCCGGGCTGGTGCTGTCCGCGCTCCTCGTCCCGCAGGGGATGGCGTACGCCGAGCTGGCCGGCCTCCCGCCGGTCACCGGGCTGTACACGTCGATCCTGTGCCTGATCGGCTACGCGATCTTCGGTCCGTCCCGGGTGCTCGTGCTCGGCCCCGACTCCGCGCTCGGATCCATGATCGCGGCCACCACCGCCCCGTTGCTGCTGGCCGACGGCGACCCGGCCAGGGCCATCGCCCTCGCCTCCCTGCTGGCGATCTTCGTCGGGGTCGTCATGGTGGTCGCCGGCCTGGCCAAGTTCGGGTTCGTCGCCGATCTGCTCTCCAAGCCGACGCAGATCGGCTACATGAACGGCCTGGCGCTGACCATCCTCATCAGCCAGCTGCCCAAGCTGTTCGGGTTCTCGGTGGATGCCGACGGGCTGTTGCGCGAGCTCGGAGCCGTCGTGACGGGCGTCGTCCAGGGCGCCGTCAACGTCACCGCGGCCGCCGTCGGCATCGCCTCGCTGGTGGGCATCCTGCTGCTGAACAGGTGGCTGCCCAAGCTGCCGAGCGTGCTGATCGTGGTGGTGCTCACCGCCCTCACCGTCAACTTCCTCGACCTGGCCGACCGCGGTGTGGACACCATCGGTGTGCTGCCGCAGGGATTCCCGCCGTTCACGCTGCCGCTGCGTGCTGTGGTCCGACATCCCGGCGCTGGTCGATCGGCGCGCTCGCCATCGCCGTGGTCGCGCTGGCCGACACCATGTCGACGGCGTCGGCGTTCGCCGCCCGGCGGGGCGAGCAGGTGCGAGGCGACCAGGAGATGATCGGCATCGGTGCGGCGAACATCGCCGCCGGCCTCTTCCAGGGCTTCCCGGTCAGCACCAGCGGGTCGCGGACCGCGGTCGCCGAGCAGGCCGGCTCCAAGTCACAGCTGACCGGTCTGGTCGGCGCGGCCGTCATCACCTTCGTCCTGATGTTCGCGACCGTCCCTGATGCAGTACGTGCCGCAGCCGACCCTCGGCGCGATCGTCATCGCGGCGGCACTGTCCCTCGCCGACGTCGGCGGCACCCGTCGCCTCTGGCAGCAACGGCGGATGGAGTTCTGGCTGTCGATCACCGCGCTGGTGGGAGTCGCGCTCCTCGGTGTCCTGCCCGGCATCGTGGTGGCGGTGGCCCTGTCGATCCTCAACGTCTTCCGCCGGACCTGGTGGCCGTACCAGGCCGAGCTCGGCAGGGCCGCGGGGAAGCCCGGGCTGCACGATCTGACCCGCCACCCCGATGCGGAGGTCCTGCCGGGACTGGTCGTCTACCGCTTCGACGCGCCCTTGATCTTCGCCAACGCCCGGATGTTCTCCGAGGCGATCCGGAAGCTGCAGGCCGACCACGCCGAGCTGCGCTGGATCCTGATCGCGGCCGAGCCGGTCACCGACGTCGACACCACCGCCGCCGACATGCTCGAGGATCTCGACGCGTGGTTGAACGAGCGAGGCGTCTCGCTGGTGTTCGCCGAGCTGAAGGACCCGGTCCGGGAGAAGATCGAGCGCTACGAGCTCACGCGGACGATCGACCCCGCCCACTTCTTCGCCACCGTCGACGCCGCCGTGGCCGAGTACATCCGGCAGACCGGCGCGACCTGGCAGCACAGCCGAGCGGAGCGGTGATCATGCGATCCCTGGCGACGGTCTCCCCTGCCAGACGCCTCGCCGCGGTGCTGGCCCTGCTCACGTGGCTCGCTCTCGTCGTCTTCCTGCTGCTCGCCGTCCTGTCGCGCTGGTACGTGCTCCTGGCGACGGTCACGTCCATCTCGGTGTTCGTCCTGGCGGCCTGGTACGTCGTGGCGCGGCGCGGGGTGACCAGAGCCGTCGGCGCCGTGATCGCCGTGGTCGCGATGGTCGCCTTCGTCGTCGTGATGGTGGGCAGCGCGAGCATCGGTGTGCTGATCATCGCCCTGGTGCTCGCTTCGGCCTCGGTCGGCGCGGCCGGGTACGCCCTGCGGGGCGGGAGCTCGGCTGCGACCACGCATCCCCCGGCCCCGGCGCAGCACCCGGTGCTGTTGATCAACCCGCGATCGGGGGGCGGCAAGGCCGAGCGCTTCGGACTCACCGACCTCTGCCTGCAGGCCGGCATCGAACCCGTCGTGCTGCTGCCCGGCGACGACCTGCTGCAGCTGGCCGAGGCGGTCGTCGCGGCCGGTGCGGACCTGATCGGCATGGCCGGCGGGGATGGTTCGCAGGCGCTCGTGGCCTCGGTGGCGAGCCGACACGGACTCCCGTTCGTGGTCGTCCCGGCCGGCACCCGCAACCACTTCGCCCTGGACCTCGGGATCGATCGCGAGGACGTACCCGGCTCGTTGGATGCCTTCCGCGACGGCATCGATCGGCTGATCGACCTGGCCGAGGTGAACGGCCGGGTCTTCGTCAACAACGCCGCCATGGGCGTGTACGCCACGATCGTTCAGTCCGCGGACTACCGCGATGCCAAGATCCAGACGATGGCCTCGATGCTTCCCGACCTGCTCGGTCCGACCGCGGAGCCGTCGGACCTGCACTGCACGCTGCCCTCCGGTGAGGACCTGGTGGCGGGCCAGCTCCTGCTCATCTCGAACAACCCCTACCAGCTGCGCCACCTGCGCGGCGGCGGCCGGAGAGAACGGCTGGACGCCGGTGTGCTCGGTGCAGCGTCGGTGACGGTCTCCACCGCGGCCGACGTCGAGGCACTGACCGCCCTCGAGCTGACCGGGCGGGTGGACCAGTTCCACGGTTGGCGGGAGTGGACGGCGCCGACGATCGAGGTCAGATCCACACGGCCGGTGGAGGTCGGGGTGGACGGCGAGGCCCTGGTCCTCGATCCGCCGCTGCGGTTCGTCATCCGTCCTGCGGCGCTCACGGTCCGCGTCCCCCGCGCCGCGGCGACCGGCGGCGCAGGCACCCCGCCGACCCGGCTCACCGACCGGTCAACGATCACCGCCCTGTTCCAGCTGGCCTTCGGCCGCCGAAAGGACACCCGATGATGGCTCCCGATCTGGTCGGGGAACCCTCCACCGAGCGAGCCGGCGTCGCCATCCGGCGCGAACTCGGTCGAGCCGACCGAGCGGTGTACCGCGCGGTGGCGGACTTCTCCACCCCGGTGCTGGATCTCCCACTGCGCAGGGTCTCCGACGTCGCCAACCACTCCAAGCCGTGGTTCGTGGTCGCTGCGGCCCTGACGGTCTTCGGGGGGACACCGGAGCGGATCGCCGCACTCACCGGCGTCGGTGCCATCGGGCTCACGTCGTTCGTGGTGAACCAGCCCATGAAGCTCGCGCGGCGCCGGGAGCGGCCGGATCGCCCGCTGCTCGGGGTCCCCGAGTCCCGCTGGGTGCTGATGCCGACGTCGACGTCGTTCCCGTCCGGGCACTCCGCTTCGGCGGCCGCCTTCGCCGTAGCCGTCGGTCACCTGCTGCCGTGGACGCGCTGGCCGCTGCGCACGGCGGCGGCCACCGTCGCCTTCTCCCGGGTGTACACCGGCGTCCACTACCCCGGCGACGTCATCATCGGCGCCGCGGTCGGGGCCATCCTCGGGGCGGCCACCGCCAGGGTCACCGACCTGGTCGTCCGCAAGCGCGCCGAGCGGTCAGCCGGGGCCGCGGACGCCGCCCAGCACGACTGAGCAGTGGTGACCCCACCCTGGACCCGAGCAGTCAGTCCGCTCGGCTCTGTCCGCCGCTCGTGATGATCCGCACGGCCTGATCGACGTTGCCGTGCAGGTGGTCGCGCCCGATGAGGTCCAGGAACCCGTCGCGATCGAGAACGTCGGCGACGTCGCCCTTCACCCTGGCCAGCTGGAGCTCCACCCCGGCCTCACGCGTGAGCTTCGCGATCGCGGCAAGCTGTGCCGTCCCCTGGGAGTCGATGAAGTTCACGCCCGCGCAGTCGAGCACCAGTCCGCGCAGCTCGGGGCGGGCGTGCGCGAGGTCTCGGACCCGGTCCTCGACTGCCTCGCAGCTGGCGAAGAAGAGCCCGCTGTCGATCCGCAGGACGGCGACCGCGGGATCCAGCACGTCGTCGGGGTGCGTCGAGACGTCTCGGTAGGCCGTCGACCCGCGCTGCCTGCCGAGCTCGGGCAGCTGGGGATGCGTGGTGACACCGACGAGCCAGAGCAGCGACAGGACGACCCCGACGACGACGCCGGCCAGGACCCCGACCAGCAGGGTGGCCACGATGGCGACCACGGCGATCCAGAAGTCGAATCGCTGGACGCGCGCGAGCCGACGCATCTCGGCGACGTCCATCATGCCCATCACGACAGCCTCGATGATCAGAGCCGCCAGCACCGGCTTGGGCAGGCCGGAGAACAGCGGCGCCAGGAACAGCAACGCGAGCAGGACGGTGACACCGGAGACGATCGAGGCCAGACCGGTCCTGGCCCCGGAGTGGTCGTTCAACGAGCTGGCCGAGAGGCTGGTGGACACCGGCATCCCCTGGAACAACCCGGCCCCGGTGTTCGCCAGGGCCTGCGCGACGGACTCCTGGTTGATGTCGATCTGGTAGTTGTGCTTCGCGGCGAAGGCGCGGGCGTCGCCGGCCGTCTGGGAGAACCCGATCAGCAGCAGCGCGAGCGCCGCGGCGACGACCGTGCCGGCATGATCGAGGAGCAGTCCCACATCCGGGATGCTCAGCCGAGGCAGCCCGCTGGGGATGTCACCCACGACCGACACCCCCCGATCGGCGAGCCCGAACGCCCAGTTCGCCAGCAGGCCACCGACCACCAGCACCAGGGCGCCCGGCACACCGGGTCTGAGCCGGCGCAGGCCGAACACCACCACCAGCGCCACGAGCCCGACCAGCAGGGTGAGCGCGTGCGCCTGCGGCACCGACGCCAGCCACGACCAGAGCTCACGGACAGCGTTCGATCCCGACGCCTCGGTCCCGGTCAGCTTCGGCAGCTCCCCGATCACCACGTCGATCGCAGCACCGAACAGGAAGCCGGTGACCACCGCACGGGACAGGAACCTGGCGACCCAGCTCATCCGGGCGAGGGCCACGATCAAGAACAGCAACCCCGAGACCACGGTGATGCCGGCGACGAAGACCGCCACCTGAGCCGGGTCGTCGAGACCGGCGGTGAGGACGGCGCTGGCCGCGACCGCGGCCAACCCCGAGCTCGGTCCCATCGAGATCTGCCGACAGGTGCCGAAGATCGCGTACAGGATGGCGGCCACGGCCGCGGCATAGAGTCCGTTCTGCAAGGGGATCCCGGCGATGCCGGCGTAACCGAGGTTCTTCGGGATGATCAGCGCCGCGACGGCGAACCCTGCGATGACGTCCCCCCGGAGCCACCCACGTCGGTACGTCCGGAGCACCCCGACCAGCGGGACCACGGGCGAGCCGCGCCCACCGGTCCCAGCCGCACGGTGCTGACCCTCAGCTGCCACGGCCGGGGTCAGCCGGTGATCGGGTTCGGTGCCGGTGTCGCCGCGCGTTCGACGGCGGCGAGACCGGGCGGCTGCCCGTCCGGCTGCTCGGCGACACTGATCATGAGGGTGTCGATCGCCACGGGAGCCTCCTTCTCGACGACGCCAGCATCGCCGAGGAGGCGGTCTCCAGCCTCACCCGCAGCGGGTGGCGTCCGCGGGTGAGATCCGCACCGGCCCACGACAGGCCACCGCGCGGAGGCTCCTCACCCGGGTGACTTCGACGGATCACCCCTGGTGGTCGTGTTCGCCGGTCTCGCCGGCGGCATCCTGGGGAACCTGATCGCCTGGCTGGTCGGGCTGCCCTCCTCGTCCTCGCACGCGCGGCTCGGTGGTCTGATCGGGGCGGCGGTCGCCGAGCTGCGGCCCGGCCGTCAGCCTCTCGGAGGTCTCAGCAGGTCCGCGGAGGCGCTGTGGCACGTGCTGGCGGTCGGGCTCGTGCTCGGCGTCGGGTTACCCGCCCTGTTCGCCCTGGGCATCCGCTTCGGACCCGGCCCTCGCGTCGCTGCCGCGGCACCCGGGCGGGCCGCCACCGCATCGACGTCGTCGGCGGCCTCGTCGCCGCCGTGCTCTGTTTCGGACTGTGCGTGCTGGCGGTGGTCGGCGGGATCATCGTCATCCTCTGGGGCCGGACCCTGTTCGCGGGCTGACCGCTCGGTCGGTCAGGCCGGTGGCCTGCGAGCGAACAGGCGCGGGTTGCGGCGGACGAACTTCCAGACCCCGTCGACGATGAAGCTCTCCCGTCCCGAACGGCTGTACAGGTAGCCCAGGAGTGCCACCACGGCTGCACCGATCGTGTTCACGATCATGTCGACCATCGTGTCGGTGGTGCCGGTCTCCACCACCTGCATGTTCAGTCCCGGGACGAGGTTGTCCGCGACGAACTCGTAGATCTCCCAGAAGACGCCGAGCGTGACGGCGAACATGAAGCCGAAGATGGCCACCAACGAGATCCGCATGCCTTCGGGGCGGTGATCGGTGCCGTTGATCAGGAAGACCGCGATGAAGCCGACGAGCCCGAGCAGGCATCCGCTGGTGGTGTGCAGGGCCGTGTCCCACCAGTGGAACCGTCCGTAGAAGCCGAGCGACGTGCCCAGGAAGATCGCGCAGAACACGAAGGCGGCCGCGACGAGCTGGAACTCGGGTGGCACGTCGACGTGCACCCGCCCGAGCAGCCGAGGGAGCGCAGTGAGCGCGATCACCAGCATCGTCAGCAGGGCGTTGGGCCAGTCGCGCAGCAGCACGAAGCCGACCACACCCGCGAGCAGCACCAGCTGGATGATCAGCGTGAGCAGGAGATAGATCCGCTCTCGCTCGAGGTCGTCGGTGCTGGCCGGGGCCGAGGACGTCTTCGTGGTGTCCGATGGATCGGTCATGCCACCTCCCTGGCGGAGCTAGATCTCGACCACAGACAGTGGCCGTTGCACGGTCCGGTGACCGCTCCCGAGTGCTGCGGAGTCGCGCTGTCCACCCGAGCCGGGTGGTCGGCCGTGCTCGTGGCTGCTCAGCGCGGGCGGGCGGCCCACTTCTCGGCCAGCCGCTGAGCCCAGAGCCTCGCCATCCCGATCCCGATGCCGCTGGCCACGGCCCAGGTCACCGCGCCGGTCCAGCTCGCTTCCGGATCACCGGGCTGGGGTGGTTTCCGGCCCGTCACCGCCTTCCATCCGAACGTCAGCAGGCGCTGGGTGGCGACAGTCGTCACGACCCCGACCACTGCCACCGTCAGCCGCGACGCATGTCTCTCGGACACGATCATGGTCGAGTTCCCTTCTGTCGGGCGCGTCGTCATCAGCATCCCGGGTTCTCCCGACCGGCGCCTCCCCCATGGTGGGTGAAGGGACTGGAAGCCCTAGTACCGCTCGGGCTTGGCCGAGCGGGCCATCAGGCTCGCGATCATCTGCGGAGGCGTCTGGGTGCCGTCGATCACGGTCTTGACCGCCTCCACGATCGGCATCTCGACGCCCGCCCGCTGCGCCAGCCCCAGGATGGAGGCACAGGACTTCACGCCCTCGGCGACCTGCCGGGTGGAGGCGGCGATCTCGGCGACCGTGTGTCCCTTGCCCAGCTGCTCCCCGAAGGTCCGGTTCCGCGACAGCGGCGAGCTGCAGGTGGCGACCAGATCCCCGAGCCCGGCCAGACCGGAGAAGGTGTACGGGTCCGCCCCGAGCGCCATGCCCAGGCGACTCGACTCGGCCAGTCCCCGGGTGATCACGGTGGCCGTCGCGTTCGCCCCCAGACCCAGACCGACAGCCATCCCGACCGCCAGGGCGATCACGTTCTTCGTCGCTCCCCCCAGCTCGCAGCCGACGACGTCGGTGTTCGTGTACGCCCGGAACCGCGGCGTGTGGCAGATGGCCTGCAGCCGCTCGGCCGTGGCCAGCGACGTGCTGGCCACCACGCTGCCCGACGGCTGCCGCTCGGCGATCTCCCGCGCCAGGTTGGGTCCGGTGACCACGGCGACCCGATCGGGCTCGATGTCGGCGACCTGCTCGATGATCTCGCTGACGCGCAGCCCCGACCCGAGCTCGATCCCCTTGGCCAGACTCACGATGACCGCGTCCCGGGGGATCGTCCACGTCTCGAGGTTCGCCCGCAGAGTCTGCGAGGGCACCGCCATCACCACGAACTCGGCGCCGTCCATGGCGGCGTGCGGATCGGTGTTCGCGACGATCGAGTCGGGCAGCTCGATGTCGGGGAAGTAGTCGCGGTTGCGGTGCTCGGCGTTGATCAGGTCGGCGACCTCGCGCCTCCTGGCCCACATCGACACCTGCTGTCCGGCATCGCTGAGAACGAGGGCGAAGGCCGTTCCCCACGACCCCGAACCCATCACGGCCACTCGGCTGCTCACGTCGCGGTCTTCCTGTCATCGGTCTCGGGGCCGGCTGGATCCTGCCGTGACCGCCGCGGGTCGTAGCGAACCGGCGGGGCCGGCTCCTGGCGCAGCTCGGCGACCAGGGCGGTGATCGCCTCCATGATCCGGTCGGTGGCCGTGGCGACGATCTGCGGGGTGACCGGTGTCGCCCGGAGATCGTCGAGCGGAACCGGCGGGCCGGCCACCAGGCGGAGGGTCTTGCGCGGCAGCAGATGCGGGAAGTGGACCTTCTTGCCCCACATGATGTCCTGCGCCCCCCACTGCCCGATCGGGATCACGGGGCAGGCGGTCTGCAGGGCGATCCGCGCCGCGCCGGACTTGGCGACCATCGGCCACAGCTGCTCGTCGAAGGTGACCGTGCCCTCGGGGTAGAGGACGACCGCCTTGCCGGCCTCGATGGCGGTGACGGCGGCGTGCAGCGCCTGCACGGCCGAGTTCGTGCCCCGTTCGACCGGGATCTGACCGCAGGCCGTGATGATCCGCCCGATCACCGGCACCCGGAACAGGCTCGCCTTGCCGAGGAAGCGCGGCCACCGCCCGGCGAACGCCACGTACTGGCCGACCGCGATCGGGTCGACGTTGGAGATGTGGTTGGCCACCAGCAGCACGCCACCGGTGCGGGGGATGTTCTCCTGACCCCGCCAGTCCCGCAGCGTGAGCGGTCGCGCGATCGCGTTGATGATCGAGATCACCACGACCAACGCCTTCTCGGCCGGCTCGGTGTTGACCTTGCGCAGACCACGGGCCGACGACGATCGCCGCCCACCGGGCTGCATCCCGGACTGATCGGTCACCCGCACCTCCATCCGGACGAAGTCACCTCACCCTAGAGGATCGTGGCAGCATCGGACGATCATGGACACGTTGTCGCCCGACCACGGGGTCGCTGCCGTGGTGGCGCTGAAGACGCTGCCGGCCGCGAAGTCCCGGCTGTCCTCGCTGCCGCCACCGTTGCGGGAGCGGCTGGCGCGGTGCATGGCGATCGACACCCTCGCCGCCCTGGCGCCGGCCGTGGACCAGGTTCTCGTGGTCAGCGACCAGCCGGACCTCCCCGCTGCCCTGGTCCGCGCCGGTCTGCTCGTCCGGGTGGTCGCCGAGCCGCCCGATCCCGGATCCGGTGGCGACCTGGCGCACGGGGGTGGGTCGCTCAATCGCGCTCTGGCCCACGGCGACGACCTGCTCCGAGCGGCGGGGTTCGGTGCGGTGCTGGCCTGCGTGGGGGATCTGCCGGCGCTGCGCACCACCTCGGTCAGCCGGGTGATCGCCGCCTCGCTCGGTCGCCCGAGGTGCTTCCTCGCCGACCACGACGGTCACGGGAGCACGATGCTCATCGCTCGTCACGTACCGCTGGATCCTCGGTACGGAAAGGAGATCGTCGCCGGCGAGACGATCGGCTCGGCGCTGCGCCATCGCCGATCCGGGGCCTGCGCCCTGGAGCTCGGCGAGCTGGCCGACGCCCGCCGGGACGTCGACACCCTGGACGATCTCCGCTGCGCGGACCTGCTCGGTGCGGGAGCCGCGACGGCCTCACTGTGGGATCCGGACCACGCAGCGCCGGGACGCTACCTGGCCGTGGAGGTGCTCGACCGCCCCGGTCCGACCCTCACCCTGCTCGCCGACGGGGTCCCGGAGTCCGTACCGGTGGGGGCGTACGACGGCGACCCGGCACTCCTGGTGCCGGGTCGCCGTCTGCATGCCGTACGGGTGGCGGGTGCCCTCCGCTGCTGGGCGTGAACCTCCGTCGGAGGTCCGGACGCTCAGCGCTTGGCGGTCGTCTTCTTGGCCGGTGCCTTCGTGGCGGCGGTCGCCTTCTTGGCCGGCGTCGTCTTCTTCGCCGGGGTGGTGGTCTTGGCGGCCGTCGTCTTCTTCGACGCTGCCGCCGTCGTCTTGGCGGCCGTCGTCTTGGCGGCCGTCGTCTTGGCGGCGGGGGCCTTGGTCGCCGGGGTCTTCGTCGCGGGGGCCTTGGTCGCCGTCTTCTTGGTGGCGGCGGCCTTGGCCGGAGCGGCCTTCGTCGCCGGTGCCTTGGTCGCCGTCTTCTTGGTCGCCGGCGCGGCGGCGACCTTCGCGGTCGTCGCCTTGGCCGCGGTCGTCTTGGCCGCGGTCGTCTTGGCGGCGGTCGTCTTGGCGGCGGTCGTCTTGGCGGCGGGGGCCTTGACCGCCGCAGCCTTCACCGCCGGAACCGCCGCTGCCTTGGTGGCGGTCTTCTTGGCCGCCTTCGGCACCTTCTTGGCCCCCGAGACGTACGCCTTGAGGTCGGTGCCGGCCCGGAACCGTGGGATGGCCGTGGCCTTGGCCCGCTTGCGCTCGCCTGTCCGCGGGTTGCGGACCATCCGTGCCGAGCGGTTCACCTTCTCGAAGACGCCGAATCCGGTGATGGTCACCTTCTCGCCGGTGGCGGTCTGGTAGGTGATCGTCTGGGTGACGGCATTGAGGGCGCGGGCCGCCTCCGCCTTGTTGCCGTCGAAATGGATCGACAGCACCTCGATGAACTCAGCCTTGTTCACGGCTTCCCTTCCCTGGGGAGGATGTCAGCAGCCGCAACGTACGCCTGCACGGGCCCACGGTAGAGAGTTCTGGCTCTGCAGACAATCACCGTAACGGCGAGTTTCGCCTGAGAACAACGAATGTTGCCGATTCTTCGGACCCCGAGGCCAATTCAGGAGGCGCTGGCGACCTTCACAGGCAGGGTTTTCGGCTTGAAGGAGGGCCGCTCCGCCTCGTAGGCGTCGATCTCGCCCGCATGCCGCAAGGTCAGACCGATGTCGTCCAGCCCCTCCAGCAACCGCCAGCGGGTGTAGCCGTCGATCTCGAAGTCGGCCCGGAAACCGTCGGCCGTGATCGTCTGCTCCTGCAGATCCACCGTCAGGGCCTTGTCCGGGCTCTCCTCGATGAAGTTCCACAGCTCTTCGATGATCTTCTGGTCGACGACCCCCACCAGCAGACCGGCCTTGCCCGAGTTGCCCCGGAAGATGTCGCCGAACCGGGAGCCGATGACGACCCGGAAACCGTAGTTCTGCAAGGCCCAGACCGCATGCTCGCGCGACGAGCCGGTGCCGAAGTCGGGACCCGGGACCAAGATCGTCGCACCCGCGTACTGCGGTTGGTTGAGAACGAAGTCCGGATCGTTGCGCCAGGCCGCGAACAGGCCGTCCTCGAAGCCGGTCTTGGTCACCCGCTTGAGGTAGACGGCCGGGATGATCTGGTCGGTGTCGACGTTGCTGCGCCGCAGGGGCAGCGCGGTGCCGGTGTGAGAGCTGAACTTCTCCATGGTGATGGCTCCTGGGAGGTCGAGGGGGTCAGAGGTCGGAGGGCGAGCTCAGGGTGCCGCGGACGGCGGTGGCCGCCGCCACCAACGGCGAGACCAGGTGGGTGCGCCCACCCTTGCCCTGCCGCCCCTCGAAGTTGCGGTTGGAGGTCGACGCCGACCGCTCGCCCGGCGCGAGCTGATCGGGGTTCATGCCCAGGCACATGGAGCATCCGGCCGCCCGCCACTCGGCTCCGGCCTCCTTGAACACGATGTCCAGACCCTCGTCCTCGGCCTGCAGCCGGACCCGGGCCGAGCCGGGCACCACCAGCATCCGTACGCTGTCGGCGATCTTGTGGCCCTTGATCACGGTCGCCGCCGCCCGCAGGTCCTCGATCCGACCGTTGGTGCAGGAGCCCAGGAAGATCGTGTCGACGGCGATCTCGCGCATCGGGGTGCCGGGGGTGAGGTCCATGTACTGCAGGGCCTTGGACGCCGCGGTGCGGTCGGCCTCCTCCGGGAACTCCTCGGGATCGGGCACCCGGGCACCGAGCGGCACACCCTGGCCGGGGTTCGTGCCCCAGGTGACGAACGGGGTCAGCTGGGTCGCGTCGAGGTCGACCTCGACGTCGAACTCGGCCCCGTCGTCGGTGGTCAGCGTCCGCCAGTACGCGACGGCGGCGTCCCAGTCCTCACCCTCGGGTGCGTGCGGACGGCCCTTCACGTACGCGAAGGTCGTCTCGTCGGGCGCCATCAGCCCCGCCTTGGCCCCCCATTCGATGCTCATGTTGCAGATCGTCATCCGGCCCTCCATGGAGAGCGCCCGGATGGCCGAGCCGCGGTACTCGACGATGTAGCCCTGGCCGCCGCCGGTGCCGACCTTGGCGATCAGCGCCAGCACGATGTCCTTCGACGTCACCCCGGCCGGCAGCTCACCCTCGACGTTGACCGCCATGGTCTTCGGTTTGGCCTGCGGCAGCGTCTGGGTCGCGAGCACGTGCTCGACCTCGGAGGTGCCGATCCCGAACGCGATCGAGCCGAACGCCCCGTGGGTGGAGGTGTGCGAGTCACCGCAGACCACGGTCATGCCGGGCTGGGTCAGTCCGAGCTGCGGGCCGATGATGTGCACGATCCCCTGGTCCAGATCCCCCAGGCTGTGGATCCGGACCCCGAACTCCTCGGCGTTCTTGCGCAAGGTGTCCACCTGCGTCCGCGACACCGGGTCGGCGATCGGCTGGTCGATGTTCAGCGTCGGCGTGTTGTGGTCCTCGGTCGCCATCGTGAGGTCCGGGCGACGCACCGGCCGGCCGGCCTGGCGCAGACCGTCGAACGCCTGCGGGCTCGTGACCTCGTGCACCAGGTGGAGATCGATGTAGAGGAGATCGGGCTCACCGGCCGCCGAGTGCACGACATGCGCGTCCCAGATCTTCTCGCTCAGCGTCTTCGGCATGGTGCCGTCATCTCCTCGGTCGTCTGTCGTGGCTGTGCCCAGGATCATCTCGCAGGCCGGCAGCCGGGGGTCGTCGCCATGGTTCGCCGGTGGGCTGGTTCGATGATTTGCGTTCCAGCATCCGAGACGGCAGTATCAAGGCATGGACAACTCTAGCGGCGTCGGCGTCCTGGACAAAGCCGCTCTCGTGCTCAGTGCACTGGAGACCGGACCCACCACGCTGGCCGGGCTGGTGTCGGCGACCGGACTCGCTCGACCCACCGCCCATCGACTCGCCGTCGCGCTGGAGCACCACCGCCTGGTCAGCCGCGATCTCCAGGGCCGCTTCATCCTCGGCCCCCGGCTCGGCGAGCTCGCGTCGGCCGCCGGCGAGGACCGATTGCTCGCCACGGCCGGCCCGGTGCTGGCCCGACTCCGCGACATCACCGGTGAGTCGGCCCAGATGTTCCGCCGGCAAGGAGATGTGCGCGTCTGCGTGGCCACCGCCGAGCGGATGTCCGGCCTGCGCGACACGGTCCCGGTCGGCACCCAGCTCACCATGAACGCGGGTTCGGCGGCTCAGGTGCTGCTGGCCTGGGAGGACCCGGAGCGTCTGCAGCGTGGCCTGCGCGGGAGCCGTTACTCCGCGGTCGCCCTGGCCGCCGTACGCCGTCGCGGGTGGGCCCACTCCGTCGGCGAGCGGGAACCCGGGGTGGCCTCGGTGTCGGCCCCGGTCCGCTCCCCCTCGGGCAAGGTGATCGCCGCAGTAGTGTCTCGGGTCCGATCGAGCGGTTGTCCACGTCAGCCCGGACGACTGCACGCCCCGGCCGTGATCGCCGCCGCCGAGCGCCTGAGCGAGGTCCTGCGCCGCAACGGCGGGGAGTGACCTCCGCAGCGCGCCCGGATCCCGACTGACAGACTGGCACCGATGAGCACCGTCAACGAGATGCACCGTCCGGCTCGGGTCGATCAGGCCATCCTGCGCTGGCGGGCCGACTGGGTGCGCCGGCACGGCTACCGACCGGCGGTGATCGCCTACACCTGTTACGGATCGCCGCGGTGGGTGCGGGTGCTGGCCCGCGTCGTGTACTCCAAGCGCGGAGTGGTCTTCCGCGGTGATCCCACGGGCACGCGGGGGTGGCGTTCGTTCACCCGGGTCCCGGTGGAGTCGGCCGAGGTCGACGTGGAGCTGAACGGCGTCCACCACACCGTGCACGCCGACCAGGGCGGCGTGGTCGACGTGGTGGTCGACCAGGAGATGGAGCCCGGTCGGCACACCATCAGCATGAGCGCGAACGGCTCGCCACCTGTCACCGCCGACGTGTTCGTGCTCGGGGACGAGGAGCGCTTCGGCATCATCTCCGACATCGACGACACGGTCATGGTGACGGCCCTCCCCCGGCCGCTGCTCGCCGCCTGGCACACCTTCGTGGTCAACGAGCACGCCCGAGCGGCCACGCCAGGGATGCCGGTGCTGTACGAGCGACTGTCGGACGCCCACGACGCACCGCCGGTCTTCTACCTGTCCACCGGCGCCTGGAACGTCGCGCCGACGCTCACGCGTTTCCTGTCCAGCAACCTCTATCCGCCCGGCGCGCTGCTGCTCACCGACTGGGGTCCGACCAAGGACCGGTGGTTCCGCAGCGGCAAGGACCACAAGCGGGCCAACCTGCGGCGCTGGGCCACGGAGTTCCCGCAGGTCAAGTGGTTGCTGTTCGGTGACGACGGGCAGCACGACGAGATGCTGTACCGCGAGTTCGCCGACGCCCACCCCGATCAGGTCGTGGCCGTCTGCATCCGCCAGCTCACCCCCGGTGAGGCGGTGCTGGCCGGCAGCTCGCTGCGGGAGTCACCGAGCCCGGAGGGCAGCCGGGTCCCCTGGCTCTACGCCCACGACGGCGCGGGGCTCGCCCGCCAGCTGGAGGAGCTCGGCGTGCTCCCACCGGAGCGCAGCCCCCAGAACACCGTCTGACCCGCAGACGTCAGCTCGCGCCGCCGAACCAGCCCTTGGGGGCCGGCGCCGTGTGCTGCCAGATGTGCTTGATCTGCTGGTACTCGGCCAGACCGGAGGGTCCCAGCTCGCGACCGTTGCCGGACGGCTTGAGCGGTGGGATCCAGGCCGGGACCGGCGGGTCCCCAACGGCTCCCGGTCCCGGGCCAGCAGATCCCCGATGCGGTGCAGCAGGTCCGCACGCTCGGCCACCGGGGTGGGCGGCCACGGACCGGCGATGAACAGCGCGGGTGGTGCCTCGGTCCGAGAAGCCAGGTCAGGGGGCGTCGTCATGACTCGCTCACCCCCGCCGGCCGCCCACGGAGGTCAGGACGGCGTCCGCGTCCTGGGTCTTCATCCGCCGCGTGGTGCGAGCGACCGAGCCGTACTCGACGGTGACCGCGGCCCCGGCGAACGTGTGGTTGTACCAGGCGGTCATGGTGCCGTGGCACACCCCGCCGCAGTCCAGCTCCTTCAACGGCAGCTGGAGGTTCTTCGCCAGTCGCTTCGACAGGGCCAGGTCCTTCACCTTGTCGGTGTCCACGCCGCGCAGCGGCTGGTGCCAGCTGACCAGGTACCGCGGCTTGGTCCGGGTGAGGAAGTCCATGATCACCTTCGTCTCCCGCTCGGAGACCGCGCGCGGCCCGCTGTTCGCGCGCTTCACCCACGAGTACGAGAAGTTGCGGTTCAGGTCGACGTGACCGTTCACCCACCGCCGGTCCTTCGCCAGGCCGTCGGGGTTCACCACCGGGAGCACCCACAGGTCGATGTCCTTGATCGGCCGACCCTCCATCAGCCCGTACGCCACGTACTGACCGAAGTCCTCCTCACCGTGCATCGTGGCCATCACGACGACGACCGGCTTCCCCGCCTCGCCCGCCCGGTACGTCGTGATCTTCCGACCGCTCTGCGATCGTCCGATGACCTCGGCGTGGTACCAGGTCCGGGGCTTCGTCATCGCGGCCACGGCCTTGGTCAGGGCCCGGTCCGTGGCCTTGGTCATCCGACCCGTGGCCTTGAGGTGGTAGGCCTTCTGCAGGACTTTGACGGCCTTCTTGGTGCGGGCGCCGTAGTAGCCGGTCCGGTACTGGGCCCGGAGGTAGCTGGCGTCGACCAACCGCTTCTGCAGGGCGCGGACGGTCTTGCCCCGCTTGCCGGGTTGCGGCAACGCGGCTGCGGCCGCGGACTCCGGCCCGACCCCACCCGATTCCCCGGGTGGTGCCACCAGTCCGAGAGCGGCGACGAACGCGGCCGTCACGGCGATGACGACCAGACGTCGGGAGAGTCGGGCCATGAGGATCCTCCGGAACGAGTGCGGCACGGGCCGCCGCGGCCCAGCGAGTATCTCCCAGCCGCGAGCCGGCCGCACCAGCCCCGTCGACCCTTGGCTCCGGACTCCTGCGCGCGGACGAGATCCGCGTGCCCGTAGCGCATGGGCGCTCCACGGGCCTAGGTTGCTGGCAGGCGCACAACCGGCGCCTCCCCCGCGGGCTCGACCTCACGCGACGACGACCTGCTGCCGCGATGATCACTCGACGCCGCTGATCGAAGGGACCGACCACCATGGCCGATCACGTCTACCGGGTGACCGAGATCGTCGGCACCTCCCCCGACGGCGTCGACGCCGCGATCCGCAACGGGATCGCCCGCGCGGCCCGGACGCTGCACGGACTCGACTGGTTCGAGGTGACGACCATCCGCGGTCACCTCGCCGAGGGGGAGGTCGCCCACTTCCAGGTCGGGCTGAAGGTGGGCTTCCGACTCGACGACAGTGATCCCGTGAGCTGATGATCAGCTGAGGTCGCCGAGGACCCGGGTGGCCCGGTACTCCCCGGGGGCGCACCCGCACGCCCTAGCGAAGTGGGCGTACAGGCTGCTGGAGGAGCCGAAGCCGGCGGCGTGCGCGATCGCCGAGGTGGTCATCGTGGTGGTGATCAACAGCCGCTGGGCCTCCGCGATCCGGTGCTGCAGCAGGTGCTCCCCGAGGCGTGCTGCCGACCGACCGGCGGAACAGCGTGGTCGCGTAGTTCGGGTTCAGCCCGGCGGCGTGGGCGATGTCGACGGTGCTGATCGGTTCGCGGAAGCGCTCCGCGGTGAAGCCGGCCATTGCCGCCACGGGGGCCAGGTCCGCCCGGCTCGTCGCCTGCGCAACCGCGTGACCCCCCTGGTGCTGTGCCAGGATTCTCAGCACCAGGGCGTTGGCCTCCAGCAGGAGCGCGTCGGGCATCCGAGCCGGTGTCGCGAGTCGCGCAGCCAGGTCTCGAACTGGGCCACCACGTGCTGCCCCAAGGTGGCGGTCGGGACGATCACCGTCCGCTGGGCGAGGATCTCGGTGCCGAAGCTGGCCGGCAGGGTCCAGCGCAGGGCGGCCCTCAGGGGGACGTGGATCCAGCAGACCTCGCTGCTCGGGCGAGCGTCGGAAGCGATCAGCCGATGGGGAGCGGCCGCCCAGAAGAGGGCGGTGTGGCCCGCGGGGATGATCAGTCGCTCACCGCCGAACAGGTACTCCAGGTCGCCGTCGAGGACCACGTTGAGCTCGAGGTCGTCGTGGCGATGGAACTCCCCCATGGTCGGCGCCCCGCCCCGATGCACCCACAGCGCCGGGGTGAGCTGCGACAGGCTCGACGAGCTCGCCCGGTTCGACACGGGGACAGCCTAGCCAGGTCACCTGAGGATCCTGGAAGAAGACCGAACAAGAGCTGATGCCCCGAGGGGCGTCCGGTTCCTAGGCTGAGGTCCATGACCTCACCCAAGATCACCATCATCGGCGCCGGTGGCTACGTCTTCCCGTTCCGCCTCATCGGCGACCTGCTCAGCTTCCCGGCTCTGCGCAGCGCCGAGCTGTGCCTGATGGACGTCAACCCCGACAAGCTGGCGCCGGTCGCCGAGGCGACCCGCAAGCTGGTCGCGCACCACGGGTTCGACACCGAGGTGGTCGAGACCACCGACCGCCGGGCGGCCCTGACCGACGCCGACTTCGTGATCATCACCTTCCAGGTCGGCGGCGTGGAGTCGTACCGGTGGGACGTCGAGATCCCGCGCACGCTACGGGGTCGACCAGACCGTCGGTGACACCGTCGGGCCCGGCGGGGTCTTCCGGTTCCTGCGCTCGGTCCCGGCGTACCAGGCGATCGCCGCGGACGCGCTCGAGGTGTGCCCGGACGCGGTCTTCATCAACTACGCGAACCCGATGGCGATGGCCACCGGCTACCTCAACGCCCTCGGCCTGCGGACCGTCGGGCTGTGCCACAGCGTGCAGGGCACCACCCGGATGCTGGCCCGCACCCTCGGCGTGCCGTACGAGGAGGTCAGCTACGTCTGTGCCGGCATCAACCACCAGGCGTGGGTGCTGAGCTTCCGCCACGGCACAGAGGACCTCTACCCGCGGCTGCGTGAGGTGATGACCGAGCGCCACGTCGTCGGCCGCGCCGCCGCCGACCTCCGCGGCGACGCCGGTGATCACAGCGAGGCAGCCATCGCCGCCAGCACGTACGAGGGTGGCAACGAGCAGGTCCGCACCACCCTGATGAACCCCTTCGGCTACTTCGAGACCGAGTCCAGCCACCACGCGTCGGAGTACCTGCCCTACTTCCGGAAGGACCCGGAGCTGGTGGAGGCGTACCTGCCGGAGCGCTGGGACTACTACGAGATCTGCGCGTCGCACGACGACCAGGGCGACATCGACACCCAGCTCGCGAGGCTCTCGGCCGAGCTCGAGTCCGTCGGTCGAGTACGGCGCCGGCATCGTGAACGCGGTGGTCACCGGCACGCCGACCGTGATCTACGGCAACGTGCCCAACAGGCACCGGGTTGATCACGAACCTGCCGGCCGAAGCCTGCGTCGAGGTGCCCTGCCTGGTGGACGACAACGGCGTCCAGCCGACCGCGGTCGGCGCCCTGCCGCTCCAGCTCGCCGCCCTGAACCGCACCAACATCGGCGTCCAGACCCTCGCCGTCCAGGCGGCGCTGACCGGCGACCGGGAGAACGTCTACCACGCGGTCGCCGTCGACCCGCTGACCGCGGCGCTGTGCACCCTCGAGCAGGCGCGGTCGATGACCGACGAGCTGTTCGCGGCCCATGACGCGCTGCTGCCGGCGAGCCTGCGCGGCTGACCGGGACGGCAGCCACCCACCGTCGGCCCCGGGGGCCGGCGAGTGCGAGCATCCGGTCATGCGACCGCTCGAGCTGCCGGTGGTCCTGCCCCGTGCGGACGGTGTGATACTGCGCGCCTTCGACGCCGGGGACGTGGCGATGCTGCGTGACCTGGCGACCGATCCCTACGTACCGCTGATCGGGTCGCTGCCGGCCGATGCGAGCGAGCAGCAGGCCCTGGACTTCATCGAGCGTCAGCACAGCCGGTGGACGGCCGGGGTCGGCTACTCGTTCTGCGTCGCCGATGAAGGCGATGGTCGGGCGGTGGGGACCGCGGGCCTCTGGCTGGGGGATCTCGAGCAGGGCCGCGCGTCGGTGGGCTACACGGTCGCCCCCCGGGCTCGGCGGCGTGGGGTGGCGGCCAGAGCCCTGCGGGCGCTGACGACCTTCGGCTGGACCCTGCCGGAGCTCTTCCGGATCGAGCTCTACGTCGAGCCGTGGAACCAGGGGTCGATCCGTACGGCCGAACGGGCGGGCTACCAGCGCGAAGGGCTGCTGCGCAGTCATCAGCCCATCGGTGGCCACCGCGTGGACATGCTCCTGTACGCCGCTCTCCGCCCCGACGTCCACGCGGCGCACGGTCCGACGGCACCGCCCGCCGCGCCCGATTCACTCGATCTGGATGATGCTGCCGGCTCGGCGCCCTGATTCGATCGGACCAGGACGCACCAGGCGTCCGCGCAGCAACGAGTGAGGGCGGGACATGAACTTCTGGGACTTCCTCTGGCTCCTGATCTGGAGCTTCTTCTTCGTGATGTACCTGATGGTGCTGTTCCAGATCTTCGGCGATCTCTTCCGGGACCCGGAGGTGGGCGGGTTCGCCAAGGCCGTCTGGGTCATCGGACTGATCGTGCTGCCGCTCCTGGTCTCGCTGATCTACCTCATCGCCCGCGGCCGCGGGATGGCCGAACGGCAGAGCGGTGCCGTACGCCAGGCGCGGGCGGAGACGGACCAGTACATCAAGTCGGTGGCCAGCACCAGCCCGGCCGACCAGATCGCGTCGGCGAAGACCCTGCTCGACGACGGCGCGATCAGCCAGACCGAGTTCGAGCAGCTCAAGGCGAAGGCGCTCGCCTGACGCCCGCCGCCTGGCCCCTGATCAGGTGACCGGCAAGCCTCCGGTCACCGCGATCATCTCGGCCGTGATGTAGCTGGACTCCTGGGACGCGAGGAAGACGTAGGCCGGGGCGACCTCGGCCGGCTGCCCCGCGCGTCCCAGCGGCGTGCTCTCACCATGGCTCTCGGCGCGCTCGACCGGCATCGTCGCCGGGATCAGCGGGGTCCAGATCGGCCCCGGCGCAACCGCGTTCACCCGGATGCCCTGCTCGGCGAGGTCGTGGGCCAACGCCTTCGTGAAGTTGTGGATCCCGGCCTTGCTGGTCGCGTAGTCGAGCAGCTCCGGTGAGGGGCTCACGGCCTGCACCGACGAGGTGTTGATGATCGTGGCCCCCGGCTCCAGGTGCGGCACCGCCTTCTTGCACAGCCAGAACATCGCGTACAGGTTCGTCTTCATCACCCGGTCGAACTGCTCGGTGCTGATGTCGACGATGCCGCCCGACTGGGCCATCTGGTAGGCGGCGTTGTTGACCAGGATGTCCAGACCGCCGAGCTCACGCACCGCCGTGTCGATGATCTGTCCGCAGACGTCCTCGTCCCGGATGTCGCCGGGACAGCGGATGGCGCGACGACCGGCGGCCTCGACCAGCCGTACGGTCTCCTCGGCGTCCGCTTCTTCGGCCTCGAGGTAGCTGAGCACCAGATCGGCACCCTCCCGGGCGAAGGCCACGGCGACTGCCCGGCCGATGCCGGAGTCCGCTCCCGTGATGACGGCCCGCTTGCCGGCCAGTCGATCACTCCCGCGGTAGCTGTCCTCACCGTGGTCGGGCTGATCCGGCATCGACGCAGTGAGCCCCGGGTGCGGGATCTGCTCGTCCATCTTCTCGGGCTGGTCGTACTGGGTGGTGGGATCGGTCGGCGTCGTCTGGCTCGGCTGGTCACTCATGACGCACCTGTACCCACGAACGCGCGGGGCAATCAGTGATCGTGGCTCCGGCTCCGATGCCGCGGTGCGCCGGCGACGGCTTGACCGCGTCCGAACGGGGTACCTGACCGGTGCACGTCGATGACGTGCCCCGCTGCTGATCTGCGCCGTGCCGAACGGCAGGTCCGCTGTGGGCTCAGCGATGCGGAGGACTCACGTGAAGGATCGACTGAAGGACCTGTCCGATGCCGGTGTCTCGATCTGGCTGGACGACCTGTCCCGCGAACGGCTGGACACCGGCAACCTGGCTCGGCTCCGGGACGAGAAGTCGGTGGTCGGTGTCACCACCAACCCGACGATCTTCGCTTCCGCGTTGGCCAAGGGTGAGGCCTACGACGCGCAGATCCGTGAGCTGGCCGGCACCGGGGCGACGGTGCACGAGGCGATCCGGGCGCTGACCACCGACGACGTCCGCCACGCCTGCGACGTGTTCGCCGGGGTCTACGCCGTCACCAACGGTGTCGACGGTCGTGTCTCGATCGAGGTCAGCCCCGGCCTCGCGAACGACACCGACGGGACCATCGCCGAGGCCGCGGACCTGTGGAAGACGGTCGACCGGCCGAACACCCTGATCAAGATCCCCGCCACCGAGGCCGGGCTGCCGGCGATCACCGCGACCGTCGCCGAGGGCATCAGCGTCAACGTCACCCTGATCTTCGCTCTGGACCGCTATGCGCGCGTCATCGACGCCTACCTCGAGGGACTGGAACAGGCCGCCGCCAACGGTCACGACCTGAGCGGCATCCACTCGGTGGCCTCGTTCTTCGTCTCCCGGGTGGACGCCGAGGTCGACAAGCGACTCGACGCGATCGGGACCGAGGAGGCAGCGGCCCTGAAGGGCAAGGCCGCCATCGCCAACGCTCGCCTGGCCTACGCGTCGTACCAGCGGGGGTTCGACACCGATCGCTGGCGAGCTCTGGCCGCCGAGGGCGCGAACCGCCAGCGGCCGCTGTGGGCCTCGACCGGAGTCAAGGACCCGAGCCTGCCGGACACCCTCTACGTCGCCGAGCTGGTGGTGGCCGACACCGTCAACACGATGCCGGAGAAGACCATGGACGCCTTCGCCGATCACGGCGTGGTCGCCGGCGATGCCGTGGCCGGCACCGAGACCGCGGCTCAGCAGGTGATGGACGCCCTCGCAGCTCAGGGCATCTCCTTCGACGACGTGGTCGAGACCCTCGAGCGCGAGGGCGTCGACAAGTTCGTGAAGTCCTGGGATGAGCTGGTGGAGACGGTGCAGGCCGCTCTCGACGGCGACGACAAGGAGCAGGCACGCCGCGACGCCTGACGGTGGTCCGTCGCCACGGGACGGCCTGACGGTGGTCCGTCGCCACGGGACGGCCGGACGACCGAGTCGATCAGGTCAGGACCCGGGCGGCCACGGTCGCGTGGATGGACCGAAGCCGGTCGAGCTGATCATCGGCACGAGTGATCAGCTCGGCCACCTGGCTCGTCACGGGCACCCGAAGACTCGCGGCGGCCAGGGCGTGCCATCCGGCGCGCTTGGCGTTGACGGCGTCGGTGAGTGCCTCGATCTCGATCAGATCACTCAGCGGAGCACGGCGGAGGACGCGACCGTTCGGCTTCAGCCGGCCGACCCGCTCGCCTGCCTGCGCGACGACTCCCAGGAGCGGGTTGGGGGTGACCCGGACCGACCTCATGATCACCAGAAGCCGCTGTCGGTCGTCACTGATGGCGACGCACAGGTCAGCCAGGGCCGGACCGTGGGCCTGCTGGCGCTGGTTGTGTGCAGCTCGACGACAGAGATCGATCCCGGCGCGTGCTGCCGCCTCGTGGTTCTGCAGATAGATCCGTAGCGCTGACGACATGTGTGGTCTCTACCCCGTGGACGACAATCCGAAACCGACGCGCACCTGGACCGCGATCACGCCACATCGAGACCGCCCGGAATCACCGCCGGAGTGCGTCGAGGTGGTTCGAATCCCGCTCTCAGCCCGATCAGACGGCGGCGGATGTGGCTCTTGACCGTACCCGGCGGAGGTGGCCTCACCGGCCCAGGAGCCGGCTGGCGTACTGGTGGGTGTCCGTGCCGGAGGCTGCCGCGCCCCTGCGCAGGATCTCGCGGGCACCCTCCAGCTCATGCCCGCGACCGATCAGGACGCCGATCGCCCGGTTGATGGTGGACAGCTCCTCCAGACCCGCGATACCGGACGCCAGCGACACCGGAGGCAGGTCGCCGTCGAGGCGCACCTCGGCGGTGTCGCCACGGTCCAGCGCTGCCGTCTCGCCGCCACGCGCCGACGTGGTGGTGGGTACCCCCAGGACGTGACCGAGGTCAGCAGCGAGGTCGACCAGGGCGCCCGGCCGAGCGGCGTAGAACACGATCCGGCTACCGCCGGACCGCAGCATCGACACCAGGCGAAGCGGCAGTCGCAGCGAGGTCACCGGCGGCGCCGCGTCCTGGGTGAACGCGGTGATGGTCACGGGCCATTCATGGTCGGCAACCGTCACGTGCAAGCCGCAGTAGGACTCGATGGTGGTCGTGAGGTGCGCGACCAAGGTCGCCAGCGCGTCGTACAGGGTGTCGTCGTCGGTGGCGGCCGCGAGGTCGCGCAGGTGCGTGATAGACGAGGATGCAGGGCCACCAGGACGACTCCGAGGAGCGGATCCGCTCCGCCGGTGATCAGGCCCGGGAATCGAGACGAACGGGTTGCCGGCTCGAAGATGACGGCTGCTTCGGATGGAGGTGCTGCGCCGCGTCGCCTCCCACTGTAGGCGCTCTGTCGGCCCCTGCCGACGAGGCATCCTCAGCCGTCGGGGCGCTGTCTGGCCGTCGCCCGCCGGACGGCTTCGTCGACGACCTGCCGGGCTACCTCGACCAGCTTGCGGTGGTCGTGCTGGCTGAGCGTCCGGAGCCGCTCCAGGGCGTCACGCTCGGAGCCTCCACTGCGGCTCATCATGATCCCGACCGCGCGATCGATCACGCCTCTGGTCTCCAGCGCCACCTGCAGCCGTTCGGCCAGTCGTCGAGCCTGGGCGAGAACCTGCGCGTTCTGTACGGCGATCGCAGCGGGTAGGGCGAAGATCTCGCCCAGCTCCGCGGCCCGGTGATCGAACGCGTTCTTGGCGTGGGCGTAGACGTTCATCGCTCCCACCACGCCGTCGGGGGTGATGAGCGGCAACGAGACCACGCTGTGCACACCCAGGCGAGCGACACGGCCGCCGAATCGAGTCCACCGCGGGTCGCTGCCCAACGATCCCGACATCACCGTCTGTGCCTCCGCCGCCGCGCTGATGCAGGGTCCTTGGCCGAGCGCGTACTGGATGTCGTCGACCTCGCTGACGAAGGCGTCCGTCGCCACGATGGTGTCGGCCCGGTCGTCCTCCAAGAGGGTCAGCCCCGCCCCGTCGGCACCGGGAATGGCCTGGACCGCGTAGGTGGCGACCCTGGTCAGCAGCTCCTCCAGGCCCAGCCCTCTCGACCCGAGCCGCGCCAACCCGGACAGGCTGTCCTGCAGCTCGATGTCCTCGGCCGTTCGCTGCTCCTCGCGCGGGCCGGGCGCGTCGGCGTCCTCTGGACTCACGCGCGCTCCTCTCTGTCTGGACATCCGGCCAGACCACCTGCGAACCGGGTTCAGACCATCATCCTCGCCCATCACCACGAGCGGCAGAGCAGGTGCCGTGCACGCACCGTGCCGGCTCCGTCGGCATCGGCGGCGGTGCCGGGGAGGGGGGCATCGCAGCGGGGAGCGCTCCGACGCCGACCTCGGCTGCCGCCCTCGGCCGCCGGCGCGGGCGAAGGGTGTTGCGGGGTCGTTCCCGGTCGGCTGAGAATGGCGGGGTCCCGCCCCAGCCGAGGAGAACCCGTGACCGATACCGCTCCTGCCCCGGCCGGCCCCGATCTCGCGGCGATCGAAGCGCGGCGGGCCGAGATCCGAGCCCAGCACCTGCATCCCGTCGACCGCCGGCCGGAGTCCTCGGCGCGCGGACTCCATCACACCGCCCTGATCAGCAGCGACGTGGAACGCACGGTGCGCTTCTACCAGGACCTGCTCGGTTTCCCGCTCACGGAGCTGATCGACAACCGCGACTACCCCGGCTCGTCGCACTTCTTCTTCGACATCGGCCACAGCAATCTGCTGGCGTTCTTCGACTTCCCCGGCCTCGACGTCGGACCGTACGCGGAGGTGCTCGGTGGACTGCACCACCTGGCCATCTCGGTGGAGCCGTCGCGGTGGCAGGAGATCGTCGACCGCTTCGACGCGGCCGGGCTCGAGTACGTCATCCACAGCGGCGTGTCGGTCTACTTCCGTGATCCCGACGGCGCACGCATCGAGCTGATCGCCGACCCGCTCGGTGAGATGTACGGGGAGAAGGTGCTGGGCTGACTGCTGCCCGGCGGCGCAGGTCCGCGCGGCCGAGGACCATCCTCAGGTGTCGTCCATAGGATTGCGCGTTGTGAGAGTCCACTGGTTCCGCGTGTTCGATCAGGCACTGCGGTCCTCCGAGGTGATCGCGGTCTGGCGGGTGGTCGAGGACCACCTCGAACGGCCGTTGACCCGGGCCGAGCTGACCGCGGCGCGGCGCGCAGCGAACCGCTACGCCGCTGCGAGCCGGATCCGGATGGTGCGCGTGCCGGCACCGTCCGGCAGCGGCGGCATCCGCACGATCCCGCTCCTCGCCCGGTCCGACGCCGACCTGGGAGACATCGAACGACTCACCGCGATCGCGTCCGGCAAGATCGCCGCCGGCCCGCACCGTGGGCGGCCCACGAAGAGCGCCGGTCAGCGGGCCGAAGCTCTCGTCGCCACGGTGACCAAGGCGGCTCGCGGCACCCACCCGCTCCGCACCGGCCGCCTGGACCCGCAGCTCGCCACCGCGCTGGCTGACGACCTGGCAGAGGCTCTGTCGGCCTTGCACGATCTCGAACAGCGTCTCCGGCTCCGCGGGGAACGTGACCGGCGGGCGAAGGGTGCGCCGACGGCTGCGACTGAGTCTCGGGGCTGACTCGCGCACTCCGGTCAGGCCGCAAGCATGCTGGAGCATGATCAGGATGACCACGGCGAGCGTCAAGTCTCCACGCCGCCGATCACTCCAGCAACTCTCTTGTCTGCAAGGGATTACTCGAAGCGAACCATTGTTATAGAACACGTGTTCGACTAGACTGGGGTCATGTTCTCGTCCTCCTCCGACCAGCCTGCAGCCCCCGCGCTGCAGGCCGCGGTGGACTCCCTCGACGTCGCCGTCGAGCACCTGATCAAGCTCGTCGACGACGGCGCCCTGACCGATCTCGGCGCGTTCGGGCTGGTCGCCATGCTGCAGTCCCTGGAACGGGTCCGCAACAAGCTGCCCGTGGTGGACCGGGCGATGATCCAGTACGGGGTCGAGCAGGGCGTGCCGGCGGTGCTGTCGGAGCGGACCATGACCCGGGTCCTGATCAGCGATCCAATCTCCATCGGTGTAGCGTCCCGCCGGGTCCGGGCCGCCGAGCACCTCGCCGACCGGACCAGCATGACCGGTGAACCGTTGGCACCGGTGCGGACTCATCTGTCGGCTGCGCAACGCGACGGTCTGGTCACCCCCGAACAGGTCACCCTGATCGACACGGCCCTCCGCAAGGTCAAGCACTGCGACCCCGCCGCCGTCGACGCCGGTGAGCGCCTCCTCGTGGAACAGGCCACCCAGCTCGGCTACCAGGACCTCGACCGGGTCGCCGCGAAACTCGTCGAAGCCATCGACCCCGACGGCATCCTCCCCGCCGACGAAGCCGAACACCGCTCCCGCCGGTTCTTCCACCTCAAACACCGCACCGACGGCTCCTGGGCCGGCGACTTCCGCCTCACCCCCGACGTCGGACAGAAACTCTCCGCCCTCCTCGGACCCCTGACCACACCCCAGACCACCCGATTCGACCGACAGTCCGAAGGCGGCAACCCGAGCACGAAGCACGTCGTCGCCGATGAGCGGACCCAAGGGCAACGCCGCCACGACGCTCTCGCCGCGGTGCTCGACGCCGCCCTGCGCACCGATGACCTGCCCTCCACCGGTGGCACCCCGACCACCCTGCTGCTGACCATGTCCTGGGAAGACTTCCGCAGCGGACACGGCCTCGGCACCTACGCCGACGGCACCCCCGTCTCCGCTCGCACCGCCAGGCTGCTCGCCGACCAAGCCGACATCGCCTTCTGCGTGAAGAACACCAAAGGTGCCGTGCTCGACCTCTACCGGACCCGCCGGATCGCCTCCCCCGCCCAGACCCTGGCGTTGATCGCCCGCGACACCGGCTGCAGCTTCCCCGGCTGCAATGTCGCCCCGCAATGGTGCGAAAGGCATCACGTGATCGCCTGGTACGACGGCGGCGACACCAACCTCGGCAACCTGACCCTGGTCTGCTCCTACCACTACCGGTTCGCCCAACGCGGCTGGCACTGCCGGATCGACGACGACGGTCTCCCGGTCTGGATCCCACCCACGTGGATCGACCGGCAGCAACGACCGATGCTGAACGCCCGGATCACCATCAGCAACTGGGATCCGCAGGATCCTCTCGACGTCAACCAATCCCTCGCGGGAACGGCAGATCCACCGCAGCCACCCTACTGACCAAGATCAGAACCTGCGTACAAGATCATGATCACGCCGACCGCCACAGCCCCTGCCTGTGGCGGGTTCTGGCCTGCCACGACCCGAACGGCGTGGCCAGCGGGTGCCGGGAAGGTGCTCGGTCGAGGGTGATCAAGGCGTCGCACCGTCGGAGCAGGACGTCGTCCGACGAGGCCAGCAGAACCGCACAGTCCTCGTTCTGGACCGCTCCCAGCACCTCGTCCACCAGCACGACACTGTCCGGATCCAGCTCACTGGTCGGGCTCGTCGACCAGCAGCAGACGAGGATCACCGGCCATCGCCACGGCGAGCGCGACGGCTTGCTGGTCGGCCCGGCTGACTGTTCCGACGGGCCGCGTTCGTCTCCCCGCTCTGCCGCGGCCAGCGCGTCGGCACAAGGATCTGCGGCCCGTCGACCCCCTCGGCTTCTGTCTCGAGCGCGGGTCGGTCCGGCGATGAAGCGGACGTTCTCCCCCGGGCTCGCGTGCGGAAGCAGGGTGGCGCCGCCGCCGTCCTGAGACGGTCGGCGACGCCGAACGGCTGAGGTGGAACCTCAGCCCTCCCCGTCGCGAGCTGCGTCCCCGATCAGTTGAAGTCGTTGGGGTGGGAGCCCAGCCGGTTGTCGCTGTTCACCGCGGAGATGGCCTGGAGCTGGTCGTCGGACAGCTCGAAGTCGAACAGGTCGAAGTTCTCCTGGATCCGCTGCGGGGTGACCGACTTCGGGAACACGACCCGACCCAGCTGCAGGTGCCACCGCAGGATCACCTGCGCCGCTGAGCGTCCGACCGACTCGGCGACCGAGCGAACGGTCTCGTTGTCGAGGTCCGCCGACAGACCCAGCGGGCTGTACGCCTCGGTGACGATGCCGAGGTCGTCGTTGACCGCGATGATGTCCTCCTGGGTCAACGTCGGATGCACCTCGATCTGGTTCACGGCCGGCACGACCGTTCCCTCGGCGATCACCCGGCGCAGGTGCTCCTCGGTGAAGTTGGAGACACCGATCGAGCGGGACAGCCCCTCGGACTGCACCTTCTCCAGCCCGTGCCAGGCGGCGACGTAGTTGTCGTGGGCCGGCGTGGGCCAGTGGATGAGGTAGAGGTCCACGTAGTCCAGGCCGAGCTTGGAGAGGCTGGTGGTCGCGGCCCGGACAGCGGCGTCGACACCGTGGCTGTCGTTCCACAGCTTGGTGGTGATGAACAGCTCGTCGCGCGGGATCCCGGAGTCCGCGATCGCCGCCCCGACCCCCTCTTCGTTGCCGTAGATGGCGGCCGTGTCGATGTGGCGGTAACCGACGTCCAGGGCCTTGGCCACCGACGACACGATGTCGGCGGTGGAGACCTGCCAGACGCCGAAGCCGAGCTGGGGGATGTGGTAGCCGTCGTTCAGGGTCAGCGTGGGCACAACAGACATGAGCACTCCTGCGTTCTCGGTTCGTGGTGGGGTCGGCCAAGCTCACGCAGAGCACGGCCAGGCGTCAGGGTACCCACGTCGGGGCAGAGTCAATCGCGTCGGCGTGGGTAGGGTCTCCGGGTGGTCGACGTCCCCGCAGCGCTGCACGCCCAGGCCGAGGGCCGACCGGCGTGGGCCGACTGGCTGGCCCGAGCACCCCGGCTGAGCGACGACCTGATCACCGAGTGGGGCCTGCGCATCGACGGACCGACCCTCGCCGGCAACTGCGCGATGGTCGTGCCGGTGCGCACCGACGACGACCGTGCCGGAGTGCTCAAGATCGGCTGGCCGCACTGGGAGGCCGAGACCGAGCACCTGGCCTTGCGGGCCTGGCAGGGTCACGGCGCGGTCGAGCTGTGGCGCGCCGATCCGAGGCGCTTCGCCCTGCTGCTGGAACGGGCCCGGCCCGATCGGGACCTGCACGCCCTCGACGTGCTCGAGGCGTGCGAGGTGGTGGCTCGGCTCTACGGTCGGCTGCACCGGCCACCGCTGCCCCAGCCACGCCGCCTCACTGAGCTGTGCCGGGAGTGGGCCGATCGGCTGCCGCCCCTGTTCGAGGCCAACCTGATCTCCCGCCGGTTCGTCAGCCAGGGCGAGCGGCTGATGCGGGACTTCGCCGACGACCCGGACACCGACGCTGCCCTCATCCACAGCGACCTGCACTTCTTCAACGTCCTCGCCGCCGAGCGAGAACCCTGGCTGGCCATCGATCCCAAACCGCTGTCGGGTGACCCCGCCTACGAGGTGGCCCCGCTGCTCTGGAACCGGTGGGAGGAGGCGATGTCCGCGGTCTCGCCCCGGCAGGCCCTGCTCGACCGGCTCTTCACCGTGGTCGACGTGGCCGGGTTGGACGAGGATCGCGTCCGCGACTGGGTCGTCGTCCGGGAGGTCTGCAACGTGCTGTGGACCTACGAGGAGCACGTCCGCGACGGTGCGCCGATCCAGCACGACTGGGTGACCGCAGCCACCACCATCCTGAAGGCCGTCCAGCGATGATCACCGCCCGGTGGCGCGACCTAAGATCATCGGCGTGACGCGTATCGCCGTAGCCGCCGAGGTCGTGACCCAGGTCCAGTCGCTGATCGACGAGCAGACCCGCGGGGACGACCGCTGCGGCGATCGATCGTCTGGTCCGCTCCGCTCAGCCGCCATCCAGCTGATCGACGTCGAGAGCGAGGAGAGCGCCACCGCCGAGGCGGCGCTGCGCTGGGGCCTGGACGCGGGCGCGTTCGACGAGCTCCTCGCCCGCGCACCGCACCTCCGGTGGCTGCACAGTCCGGGGGCCGGGGTCGAGGGTTGGCCGCTCGCCGAGATCGCCGACCGCGGGATCACGCTGACGAATGCGGCGGGGGTGTACGCGATCCCCATCGCCGAGTGGGTGCTGACCAGGATGCTCGAGATCGTCAAGCGCACCGAGGAGGTGCGGGCCGGTCAGCGAGAGCGTCGGTGGGTCAGCGGTCTCGGAGTCGGCGAGCTGTACGGGAAGACCCTCCTGCTGCTCGGCAGCGGGGGGATCGCCCAGCAGGTGATCATCCGTGCGGCCGCCTTCGGGATGCGGATCCTGGTCGCCAACCGGAGCGGACGCCCGGTCGAGCTCGCCGACCGCACGGTCAGCGGCGATGCCTGGCGGACCCTGCTGCCCGAGGCCGACTTCGTGGTCTCGACGCTGCCGCTGACCGCCGAGACGACCGCCCTGATCGGTGCCGACGAGATCGCCCAGCTCCCGTCCACCGCGTGGGTGATCAACGTCGGCCGTGGGGGCACGATCGATCAGGAGGCACTCTTCGACGCCCTCGCCGAGCAGCGCATCGGGGGCGCCGCGCTCGACGTGTTCACGACCGAGCCGTTGCCACCCGAGTCGCCGGCCTGGACGCTGGACAACCTCATCGTCTCGCCGCACATGTCCGGGGACTCCGGGGCCAGCCAGCGCCGCAGTCTGGAGCTGTTCGCCGACAACGCCATCCGGTTCGCCGCGAACGAACCGCTGCGCAACGTGGTCGATCTGACCGCCGGCTACTGACCAGGCCCGGCAACGGGCCGCCCGCGCTGGTCCACCGGGGGGAGCGCCGGCGGTCGAACGACAGGGCCGCCACCGGCTCCGCCCCGGATGGCATGCTCTGGGTCATGACCGACATCGCCACCCGAGCCACCGAGCTGAAGCACCTGCACACCGCCCCCGAGCTGCTGACCGTGATCAACGTCTGGGACGTCATCTCCGCCAAGGTCGTGGCCGGCATCCCGGGAACGACCGCCCTGGCCACCGCCAGTCACTCGATCGCGGCCTCGCGCGGCTACGAGGACGGGGAGAACATCAGCCTCGACGAGATGATCGAGGAGTGCCGGCGGATCACCGCCGCCGTCGACCTGCCGGTCACCGCCGATCTGGAAGCCGGTTACGGGGATGCGGCCGAGGCCGTCCGTCGCGCCATCGGTGTCGGGGTCGTCGGGGCCAACATCGAGGACCAGCTGAAGCCGCTGTCCGAGGCGACGGCCCAGGTCGAGGCGATCATGGCCGCCGCGGCCGCCGAGGGCGTACCCGACTTCGTGCTCAACGCCCGGACCGACGCCTTCGTCCGGGCCGGTGATCGCGACCCGGCCGAGGTGCTGGCCGACGCCACCGAACGGGCCCGAGCGTTCCTGGACGCCGGCGCCCCGGTGGTGTTCGTGCCCGGCAAGCTCGACGAGGCCCAGATCGCCCACCTGGTCGACGCGCTCGGACCGCAACGGCTCACCCTGATCGGGGTTCCCGGCAGCGTCGCGCTGGACCGGTTGCAGGAGCTCGGGGTCGCGCGCGTCTCGTACGGGCCGTGGTCGCAGCGGGTGGCGCTGACCGCCCTCGCGGAGCTCGTCGAGGACGTGCACGCCGGTGGCGGCCTGCCCGCCGGAGCTCGCCCCCTGAACTGATCGTGGCGCGGTGGCGTCACCAGAGGTCTGGTGCTCCCCCCTTGCACGACGTAAGGTCGGAGTACTGCTTTCGTAGTCGGCCTGGGGTCGGCAACGCCGCACCCGTGCCGCGTTGACCACCGAGTAATCCGCTCCCGCCCAGGTGCACCGGGATTCTCGTCGCCGATCGGCGTGCACGATGTCTGTGATCCCGCGTTCCTCGTCCTCCACCGCGCTCCTGGTCGGAGCGCCGGCGCGACCCGTACGGCCAGGGTCGATCCCGGGGGTTCCCACCAGCAGCTTCACCGTCCTGGCCCACCGGGTCCAGGAGCTGGGCCTGATGCGGCGCCGGTACGGGTACTACTGGTCCAAGCTCCTCGGCGCCGTGCTGGTCCTGGTCGCCTGGGTGGTCGGCTTCCTCTGGATCGGCAACTCCTGGTGGCAGCTCGCCTCCGGGGCGGTGCTGGCGGTGATCATGGTCCAGATCGCCTTCCTGGGTCACGATGCCGCACACCGACAGATCTTCGTCTCGGGCCGGTGGAACGACTGGGTGAGCCTGATCGTGGCCGACCTGTTCGTCGGGATCAGCTACGGCTGGTGGCGCAGCAAGCACACCCGCCATCACGCCCGCCCCAACCAGGAGGGCCACGATCCCGACCTCGCGCTGGCTGCGATCGCGATGACCCCCGCCATGGCCACGCGGCACCGCAGCCGGGCGCTGCGATGGCTGGTGGCCCACCAGGGCTGGTACTTCTTTCCGATCATGCTGCTCGAAGGCCTGTCCCTGCACGTCAGCGGCGTCAGGCGCGTGCTGGGACGCACCGAGGTCGACCGCCGATGGGTCGAGCTGACGTTCCTCGCCGTCCGTCTGGGTGGCCTGGTGGGGTTGCTGTTCTGGGTGCTGGAACCGGAGAAGGCGGTCGCGGTCCTCGCTCTGCAGCTCGCGCTCTTCGGCCTGTACATGGGCGCGTCGTTCGCGCCGAACCACATCGGCATGCCCCTGGTCTCGCCGAGGCTCAAGCTGGACTTCCTCCGACGACAGGTCCTGATGAGCCGCAACGTCAGCGGCGGCCGGCTGGTCACCGTCCTGCTGGGCGGACTGAACTACCAGATCGAGCACCACCTGTTCCCCTCCATGGCCCGACCCCACCTCCGCCGGCTGCAGCCCCTGGTGGCCGCGCACTGCGCGACCGAGGGTGTCCCCTACACCCAGGTCACGCTGTGGTCGGCGTACGCCACCGTCATCCGTCACCTCAACACCGTGGGGCTCGAGGGTCGGGACCCGTTCCTGTGTCCGCTCGTCGCCCAACGCCGCGCCCTGTGACCCGCGCCCTCTGACCGGCGACATGTGAGCGGCGACGCGTGACCTGAGCGGTCACCCGAAGACGTCTGTGCCGCCAGGCCTATCAACCGGCCTGGCGGCACATGACACCTGGCAGAGTGACGAACCCATGACGAGCAGCCCTCACCGCCCCACGACCCACGTCACCGGTCATCGCGCCGCCCGCGGGCTCTGGCCGGAGAACTCGCTCGAGGGATTCAGCCGGGTCTCGACACTCGGCGTCGACGCCATCGAGTTCGACGTCCATCTCACCGACGCCGGTGAGCTGCTGGTCGTGCACGACCCGTGGTTGGAGCGCACCACCGGTGTTGGGACGTGATCACGGGCCGGATCCCGGTTCCGCGGCTGTGTGTCTGGACCGTCAACGACGAGGACCAGATGCGGGCGTGGTTCGACCGCGGAGTCGGCTACCTCACCACCGATCGGCCCGATCTCGCCCTCCGCGCCCGGGGGCCCGTCGTCGTGAGCCACCCGACTCGAGAGCTGGTTCATGATCACGCGAGTTCATGATCACGGGAGCCTGACACCGGTCCGGGTCGTCCACCGTCCTGCCGTGCGTCCTACAGTGACCTCGTGCCCCAGCAACCTCGATCCGATCCCCCGGCCAGGCTCGAGGCGGAGACCGATCGACTGGCGTACGCGTGGCTGCTGACCAAGGACGAGCGGGCCAACGGGCAGACCGTGCTGGACGACGCGCACCCGGACGACCGGGCGTGGTCGACCGGTAACCACGTCCGTCCGCTGGTGCACGGCGTGAGCTACTTCGCCGAGCTGAAGGAGCGGATCGAGGAGACCCGGCCGGGCGACCTGATCTTGTTCACCGACTGGCGCGGTGACCCCGACCAACAGCTCACCGATGACCCGAACTCGACCGTGGTCGAGCTGCTGGGCGCAGCCGATCGTCGTGGCGTCGACGTGCGCGGGCTCGATCTGGCGCTCGCACTGGGACAAGCTCTCCTTCTCCGGCGAGGCGAACCGGCAGACCGGCGAGCAGCTGCAGGCGACCGGCGCGGAGGCCCTGCTGGACATGCGGGTCCGAACCGCCGGCTCCCATCACCAGAAGCTCGTGGTGATCCGCTACGCCGGACGGCCGGAGCACGACATCGCCTTCGTCGGCGGGATCGACCTCTGCCACTCACGACGCGACGACGCACGGCACCTGGGTGACCGCCAGGCTCTGTCGATGGCCGAGGCGTACGGCCCGCACCCCGCCTGGCACGACATCCAGGCCGCCATCTCCGGACCGGCCGTGCACGACGTGGAGACGGTGTTCCGGGAACGGTGGACCGATCCGACGCCGCTGAGCCGGAGTCCCTGGCGAACGCTCCGGGACCGGCTGGCCGGGAACGACCTGTCGCCCGACCCGCTGCCGCGGCAGGCGCCGCCACCGCCACCGGTGCCCGGCGGCACCCACCTCGTGCAGCTGCTGCGGACGTACCCGAACCTGCGCCACGGACGCGACTACCCGTTCGCACGGGGCGGCGAGCGGAGCGTGGCCCGGGGCTACACGAAGGCACTCGAGCGGGCCGAGCGACTCATCTACGTCGAGGACCAGTACCTGTGGTCGACGGAGATCGCCGAGACCTTCGCCGACGCCCTCCGCCGCCGACCCGAGCTGCGGGTGATCGCCGTGCTGCCGCACGTGCCCGATCAGTCCGCGCCCCTCTCCCGCGTGCCCCAGGAGCTCGGGCGGCACGACGTCGTCACCCAGCTCCTGCAGGCCGGCGGCGAGCGCGTCGCCATCTACGGCATCGAGAACCACCAGAGCCGACCCGTCTACGTGCACGCCAAGGTCTGCGTGATCGACGACTGGTGGGCGACCATCGGCTCGGACAACTTCAACCGACGGTCCTGGACCCACGACTCGGAGCTGTCCGCGGTCGTCCTCGACACCACGGGCGGCGACCACAGCGCCTACGCCCGCCGACTCCGGCTCACTTCTCGGCGCCGAGCACCTCGACCGGCGGCTCGAGCCCGACGCCTATCCCGGTGACCTCTCGGCCCTGGACCGGCGGCGCGCCCCCGACCTCCTGGACGACCAGCCACTGATCGACGCCATGGCGGACTGTCTCGATCCCCACGCCATGTTCGACGCCTTCGCCGCCGCCGGGGCCGCGTTGCAGGACTGGCACGACGACGGCCGCCTCGGCGAACGACCACCGGGTCGCCTCCGACCGCTGCGCAGGATCCACCTCTCGTGGCTCACGCGGGCCTGGGCGACGCCGGTGTTCCGGGTCATCCACGACCCGGACGGGCGTCCTCGCGTGCTGCGGCGTCGCCGGGCGTACTGACCCACGGGACCGACCCACCCGTACGGATGCGTCCGCTCCCCCGGCGCGTCCGCCGGGTGCGGCGGCGATCGGGCCCCTGGGACGTTTGGACGGGGCCGAACCGGGGTACCCACCCATCCCGATCGCTGCGGGGGCACGGTGGACGCGGCGCAGAGGGGCAGTGTGTGGCCGCCGGCGCGGCCGGAGAGGACGCAGGTTCCACGCGTCCGCGGGGGGCGTCGCAGGGCCGGCGGCCACACGCGCGGGTCACTCCTGGGCGGAGGGGAGCCGGCCGGCGGTCAGCAGCTGCTCGGCGATCGCGCCGATCTTCGTGCGCCGACCGCGGGCGACCCGACGCAGACGGTTGAAGGCGGTCACCGAGTCGACGTCGCTCTGGGCCATCAGGTAACCGACCGCCCGCTCGATCACCACCCGGTAGTCCAGGGCGTACTGCAGCTGACCGGCGAGCTCGCCGGCGGTGTGGGCCCGCAGGGCCGCGGTCAGCGTGGTCGCCACCACGTCGGCGTAGCGGGCGAGGGCCCGTCGCTCGCTGTCGTCCCAGTCGTGGGGTCGATCGAGGTAGGCGTCGAGCGTGCCGACCGGGACGCCGCCCAGCCGCACCGGGACCCCGAGCACCGCGAAGACATCGCGACCGCGCATCGCCGCGGCCAGGGCCGGCCAGCGGCGGTCGTCAGTCACGTCCGAGCTGTCCACCACCTGGTTGTCCACGAACGCCTGGGTACAGGGTCCCTGACCGGTCGCGGACTCGACCTCTTCGAGCAGCCGACCCGCGCCGTCGCTGGCCGAGACGTAGCGGGTGATGTTCTGCTCGTCGGCGACCATGATGCCGCTGCCCGTCACGTGGAACAGGTCGACACAGGCCTGGGTGACCTCGCTCAGCGCGGTCAGGACTCCAGCACCCTCCGCCGTCCCGGCCGCGAGACGGCGCAGGCTCGCGCTCAGTTCCGCGGAATCGATGTGCATCCGACCCTCCCCTCGGGCTCGGCCCGAGCGGGCACGCCGGTGGAGATGATCATGTCAGAATCTCGTCGGGTTCACTGCTCCCGCGACGGCCGACCGCAGGCCAACCGGGAGGCGACTTCGGCCAACGTGGCGGCGTCGGCCGACTCGGCCCGCCCGTTGCGGGCGTCGATGAGGATCCGGGCGATCTCCCGGACCTTGACGTTCCTGTCCTGCGACACCCGGACCAGCTGCTGCCAGGCGTCGTCGATGCTGCAGCCGGCTCGCTGCGCGACCAGACCGATCGCCACACCGATCGAGACGCTGGGACTCCATCGCGAGCTCGAGGTTCCGGATCTGATGCCGGAGCGCCTCGTCCGAATCACCGGCGCCACCTGACTCGCGCTCCACTCCGAGACTCTCGACACCGCCGTCGATGCGCACCACTGACCAACGCCACCTTTCGCGACGCAGATCCGCGGACACAGGGCGGACTCCGAAAAGAACGGAGACCAGTATACGGCGCCGGAGCGAGCAGGTCGGTGCTGCCGACACCGGTCGGCCTGATCGGTCGACGGGATTGATCGGCGAATGCCGGGGTACAGACAAGGTGCCGGCGGTCAGCAGGGGTCGGGGTCAAACAGTCGGCCCTGGCTCTTGTCTGGCCACGCCGAACGGGCCGGCCCTTGTTTTCGCCCCACGACACGCTTACGTTGTAAACAGCGGCTCACCCTCTACGTCTCGGTGTCGCCGCCAGGTGGGTCAAACAACGCGCGCACCTCCTTCCTCTTCCCGAAGGTGGCGCCCGTGCCCACGTCTGCGATCCTCGCTCCCCCGACCTCCGACGCCGAGCCTCGACCCGTACTGCCGGCGGGTTCGGACGACCACCAGGCGCTCGCCCTGGAACACCTCTGGCTCGCCGACGCGATCGCCCGTCGCTACCGGGGTCGCGGCGAGGACCCGGACGATCTCCGGCAGGTCGCCCGGTGTGGTCTGCTCGAGGCCGCAGCGCGGTACGACCACCGGCAAGGCCCCTTCGCCTCGTTCGCCAGCGCCACCATCAGCGGCGTGATCAAGCGGCACTTCCGCGATCACGGCTGGACCGTACGCCCGCCCCGCCGGACCCAGCAGCTGGCGCTGCGGATCAACCGGCAGTGGTCCGAGGTGGCTCAGCTGGGCGGGAACCTGCCGAGCGAACGCGACCTCGCCGCGAGTCTCGGTGAGTCCGTCTCCGACATCCATGAAGCCCGCAGTGCCTCGCAGGGCTACCAGACCCTCTCCCTGGATGCGGCGACGGTGCCGGACGCGATCACCGCCATCAGCGACCCCGAGTTCGAGCGGTCCGAAGCCAAGCTGCTGGTGGCCCGGGCCTGGCGATCGCTCGACCGCGCCGAGCGGGATCTGCTGGAGATGCGGTTCTGGGAGGAGCGGTCGCAGTCCGACATCGCCGAGCGCATCGGCACCAGCCAGATGCAGGTCTCACGGCTGCTCGCCAAGGCGCTGTCGCACCTGCGCCAGCTCCTCGAGGTCACCCCCACCGCCAGCGCCGCCTGAGCGCCCGACCACCCTCGCCGCCCGCAGAGCCGCTGCTCAGACCCCTGGTCTCGCTCGGGATCGTGCGTCTCGCTCGGGATCGTGCGTCTCGCTCGGGTTGGACCGGTGCAGGGAGCACGAACCCGAGCGAACGGGGAGTCAGTTCGCTCTCGTCGGTTTAGCTTCTCGTGGATGGGCTACTGGGGTGGCGGCGAACAGACGCCGGAGCTGCCGATCAGCTCACCGAAGAACGGAGTTTTGCCGATGACTCAGCCACCTCTGGGAACCAGCCCGGGCGGCCCTGGACCGTTCGACGAGCGGGCTCCGGGCTTCCCGGACGTCGCATCGCCGGAAGCCGACGCGACGTTCGAGCAGCACCCTGCACCCGTCGCCCAGCCCGTGGACACCTCGCTCGATCAGCACCACCCCTACTCGGCGACCCCGTCCGGCACGGACGATCACGCCGCCGCCACCGGGTCCGACTCCACGGCCCAGGTGGCCAAGGGCGAGGCCAAGCAGGTGGCCGGCACCGCACTGGACTCGGGCAAGGACGTCGCTCAGACGGCGAAGAACGAAGCCGCGAACGTCGCCGCCGAGGCCAAGCAGCAGGCCGCCTCGCTGCTCGACACCGTCCGCACCGAGGCGGGTGAGCAAGCCAGCACCCAGCAGCAGCGGATCGCGGAAGCGCTGCACGGGCTGTCCAAGGAGCTCGGTGGGATGGCTGCCGGCTCCGAGGAGTCCGGCCCGCTCACCGATCTCGCGCACCAGGCCTCCGCCAAGGGCGGCGAGATCGCCCACTGGCTGCAGGACCGCGAGCCGGCCGACGTGCTCGAGGCCGTTCGCTCCTTCGGCCGTCGGCGCCCGGTGGCCTTCCTCGCGCTCTGCGGACTGGCCGGCGTGCTCGCCGGCCGCGTCACCCGCAGCACGGTGGCGACTCGGACCAGCCTGGACTCCACCGACGACACGACCACGGACCGCTCCGCGCCGGCGCACAACGGCACCGCCCGACCGGTGGTCGAGCCGGTTCCGGCGACGTACTCCACCGGCGTGCTCGGCGCCACCCCCGAGACCACCGAGGCGCCGTTGTACGGCGACGATCCGACGCGACCGGGCACCGGCTACACCGGAACGACCCACCCGGTGACCGAGCTGAACGGCGACCTCACCCGATGACCACGCTGCCGCACTCCGAGCGAGCCGACTCGGTGGCCGAGGCGGCCAAGGAGGGGTACGCGGCTCCCCGCTCACCACTCCAGTCCGACGACGGTCGCAGCGTCGGGTCCGTGCTCGCCGACATCACCAGCAACATCTCCACGCTGCTGCAGCAGGAGCTCGCGCTGGCCAAGGCCGAGGTACGCCAGTCCGGCACCCGCGCCGGCAAGGGGATCGGCTTGTTCGCCGGTGCCGGCGTGGCCGGTCTGCTGCTGCTGGTGTTCGTCTCGGTCAGTGCCTGGTGGGGACTGGGCCAGTACATCGAGAACCAGTGGTCCGCCCTCGTGGTCGCTGCCGTCTGGGCGATCGTCGCCGTGATCTTGTACCTGGCCGGACGACGTGAGCTGCAACGCGTCCAGGGCCTGCCGAACACCACCGAGACGCTGAGCAAGGTCCCGAACGCCCTCAAGGGCCATGAAGAGGAGAACCGATGACCCAGAACGATCCCGAGGCGTTGCGCGCCGACATCGCCCGCACGCGGGCGGCCCTCAGCGACAACGTCGACACGTTGACCGAGACGGCCAACCCGAAGAACATCGCCAACCGCCAGGTGGACAAGGTGAAAGGCGCCGCCCGCGGCGTGCGTGAGCACCTGATGGGCGCCCCCGACGACTCGACCGACGGCGGCACCGTCGGCGAGACGACGGATGCCGTCAAGGACAAGCTCGGGTCCGTCCGGGCCGGTACGTCGAACGCCGTGGACACGGTCGCCGACACCCCTCGGCAGGTCCGGAACAAGGCCCGCGGCAACCCGCTGGCCGCCGGCCTGATCGCCTTCGGCGTCGGCTACCTGATCTCCTCCGCCATTCCCAGCTCGGAGAAGGAGCAGCGCGCCGCGGTCAAGCTGCAGGAGAAGGCTGCACCGCTGACCGACAAGGTCAGCGAGGCGGCCGGTGACGTGGCCGAGCGTCTCAAGCAACCGGCCCAGGACGCGGCCGCCTCGGTCAAGGCGGCCGCCACCGACGCCGTCGACAGCGTCAAGGAGCGGGGCGCGACGGCCAAGGACGACGTGCAGAGCCAGGTGCACGACTCGACCACCACGGTCAAGGACGACGCCTCGTCCTCGTGAGGTAGCCCGGCGCACGCGCACCGGCGGATGTGGAGGTCACTCCGCATCCGCCGGTGTCGTGCGTCCGGGAGCAGTACCGATCACCGTGGTGTCGATGCGGTGCTGAGCGATCGGGAGCTGTGCCGCGACCGGAAGGCTACGGTGGCCCGGTGACCTCCCCGGGGCTTGCCGGTCCGCGTGCGCCGAACATCCGTTGGGGCACCACCCGGGCCCGCTGGATCATGCTGGCCACGGTCCTGGGCTCCGGCCTGTCCATGCTCGACTCCACCGTCGTCAACGTGGCGCTACCGGCGCTGGGGGCGAGTCTCGACGCCAGCCTCGGCGACCTGCAGTGGGTGGTCAACGGCTACACGCTCTCGCTGGCGGCGCTGATCCTGCTCGGTGGATCGCTCGGCGATCGATTCGGTCGACGGCGGGTCTTCGTGGTCGGTGTCGTGTGGTTCGCGGCCGGCTCGCTGCTGTGCGGCCTGTCCCCCACGATCGGCTGGCTGATCGCGGCCCGCATCCTGCAGGGCGTCGGTGGGGCCCTGCTGGTGCCGGGGAGTCTGGCCATCATCTCGGCCACGTTCGTCCGCTCCGACCGGGCCCGGGCCATCGGCGCCTGGTCGGCGCTGGCCGGGGTCGCGACCGCGGCCGGGCCGCTCCTCGGCGGCTGGATGGTGCAGAGCCATCGGCTGGCGCTGGGTGTTCCTGATCAACATCCCGCTCGCGGTGGTCGTCCTGGTGGTCGCGCTGCGGCACGTGCCCGAGACCGCCGATCCCAGCGCCCCACGGTCCTTCGATCTCACCGGCGCGGCCCTCGGGGCGCTCGGCCTGGCCGCCCTGACGTACGCGCTGATCGGCGCGGGCGACGGATGGACCCTCGACGTGGTGGCGGTCGCGGCACTCGGTGTCGGAGCGCTGGTCGCCTTCGTCGTGGGCGAACGGCGCGGCCGCAACCCGATGCTGCCGATGGACGTCTTCGCGTCCCGGCAGTTCAGCGCCGCGAACGTGGTCACGCTCGCTCGTCTACGCCGCCCTGGGTGGCGATGTTCTTCCTGCTGGTGGTCCAGCTCCAGGTGGTGGCCGGCTCTCGGCCGCTGCGCGGCCGGCTCGGCGCTGCTGCCGATCACGATCATCATGCTGCTGCTGTCAGCGCGTCGGGGCAGCTCGCCGAGCGCATCGGACCACGGCTGCCGATGACGGTGGGGCCCGTGCTGGCCGGCGTCGGATCCCTGCTGCTGCTCAGGATCGGCCCGGACACCTCGTACGCGACCGACGTGCTGCCCGGCGTGGTCGTGATCGGCTTCGGACTCGCCCTGACCGTGGCACCGCTGACGGCGACCGTGCTGGCCGCCGCGGAGGACCGGCACGCCGGCATCGCCAGCGGGGTCAACAACGCGGTCGCCCGAGCCGGCGGTCTGCTCGCCGTCGCGGCGATCCCCGTGCTGGTCGGCCTCACCGGCGACGCCTACGCCGTACCGTCGGTGTTCGACGCCGGGTTCGACCGGGCCATGATCGTCTGTGCTGTGCTCTTCGTGGCGGGTGGTGTGCTGTCCCTGGTGACCATCCGAGCGCCCCTCACGGAACGGGCCGACACCGGGCGAGCCGACACCGGGCACGGCGACACCGGGCACGGCGGCGAACCGGCGCAGCCCGCGGTCGCCGGCCCGCGGTCGCAGCCGCGCGTGCACTGTGGCGTGGGCGCCCCGCCCCTCACCCGGGCCAGCAGCCACGACGCGTGACGTTCCGCCGGCCGGCTCTCGGGAAGGGCCGAGCAGGACGCCGGTCCACCTGAGTACGCTCGGTCCTGGCCGAACGACGTCGATCCGGAAGAGCGGAGGCCTATGGCTGGGCCCGGGGCTCTCATCGCCGACCGTTACCGGCTCGTCCGGCAGCTCGGCGCGGGCGGCATGGGCGTGGTCTGGGAGGCCCTGGACGAGCGCCTGCACCGCCGGGTGGCGGTCAAGCAGCTGCGGAACCAGCCGGGGTTGACCGAGGCGGAGAGCGACGTGGTCGTGCAGCGGGCCATGCGCGAGGCGCGGATCAACGCGCGCCTGGAGCACCCGTACGCGGTGTCGGTGTTCGACGTGGTCGAGCACGAGGGCAGCCCCTGCATCGTGATGGAGCTGGTGCCCTCGATGCCGCTCAGCGAGGTGATGCGTGAGCTGGGTGCGCTGGCCCCCACGGAAGCGGCTCGGACCGGATCCCAGGTCGCCGCCGCGCTCGCCGTGGCGCACGGCCTCGGCATCGTGCACCGTGACGTCAAGCCGGGCAACGTGCTGATCGGTGACGACGGTGCGGCCCGCATCTGCGACTTCGGCATCTCCCGTGCCTTCGGCGACACCGCGCTCACCATGACCGGGATGATCACCGGTACGCCGGCCTACCTGGCACCCGAGGTGGCTCGCGGTGAGGAGGCGTCATTCGCCTCGGACGTGTACTCCCTCGGCGCCACGCTCTACGCCGCAGTCGAGGGCGCGCCCCCGTTCGGCACCGAAGGCAACGCGATCGCGGTCCTCTACCGGGTGACGGCGGGCGAGCTGAGACCGCCCGAGCGGGCAGGTGCCTTGGGTCCGCTCCTGCTGGCGATGATGAGCGCCGATCCGCGGGACCGGCCCTCGATGGCCGAGGCCGCAACGCAGCTGTCCGCCCTGGCCGACGGGGGCCCGGGCTCGCCCCGGGCGGGCTCGACGCGCCCTGTCGCTGCCGACCCGACCCTGCCGATGCCGGTGCCGGGACCTGTGGCGGAACCGGAGTCGGTGGCGACCGCCCCGATGCCTCGGACGGCCTCACCCACGACGCCCGTCGAGACACCGGTCATCCCTGCTCCGCCGGTCGATCCCGGTCACCGGATCGGACCCGCTCAGCCGATCGTCACCGACCAGCCGCTGCGACCCGCACAGGTGGTCAGCACCCCCGCTCAGCCGCCGGCCTTCGGCGCACCGGACCGTCCCGGGCCCCAGGGGGCAGCGCCGGCGGACCCCCGGCGACGTCGTCGGGGTCTGGTCGCCGCGATCGTGGTGCTCGTCCTCGTGGTCGGGGCGGCGGCCGTCGGGGTGCTGCTGCTCCCGGAGCGCCGGACGGCCGGGACCGGGCCCACCCCGACCGACACCTCGGCGACGACGCCCGGTCAGAGTCCCGGCCGGCCGACGTCGACTGACCCGACGACAGCGGACCCGACGACAGCCGAGCTGGCCCAGGCCGTCACCGACTACTACGCCCTGCTACCGGACGACACCGACGCCGGGTGGGAGCGGCTCACCGCCTCCTACCAACGCCAGACCGGAGGCCGGGAGAGCTACGACAACTTCTGGAACGACATGGACACGGTGACCGTGACCGATGTGAGTGCCACCCTGCCCGACCGCGCGCAGGCCACCGTCACCTACGTCGAGAAGAGCGGCAACCGAGAGTCCACCGAACGCCGGTCCTTCCGGCTGGTCAGGTCGGGCGATCTGCTCAAGATCGACCAGTCGTCGGTGATCTGACGAGACCTGGGTGACGCCTGCTCAGTCGATACCGGGTAGGTGGTCCGCGATGCACTCGTAGTACCGCATCGCCAGCAGACCGCGGCCGGCATCGATCGATCCCTCACCGATGGCCAGGACCTCGTTGAGCCAGCGGTGCTCGGAATCCTCGGTCTGGAACGTGAGCACGTGCACACCCCGGCCGTCGACCAGAGACGACAGACCCGTCAGGGTGAAGAACACCACGGCGCCGGAGTCGACGGTGATGAATCCTCGGGCGTCGGGATAGGCCAGCTGTCCACGCAGCTTCGGGAAGTTCGACCAGGTGGCGACACCCGAGATCCTGCCCGTCACCGAGCCCGCGCCCTGACCGTACAACCGACCGTCCCCCGCCGACGACGGCTCGATCGACTCCATCAGGTCATACCGCCACGCCACGTCGCAGAGCTGTACCAGCTGCATTGCGCTCCCCTTCCCCACGCGTCCTGCAGCTCGGATGGTCCTCCTCCTCCCGGTGACCGTCAACGTCGCAGGGGACCTCGCGAGGGAGGTCACCTACGACGTGGCCATGACCGCCAGTGCGCCGACGGGTGTCGACCTGGTCTGGCCGTCGGACCCCCGCGCGAGAGCCCTGGCGGAGGACCTGTACGCGTCGGTGGCCCGGCGGCCTCTGGTCTCGGTGCACAACGGTCTGCCCGCTCGTTACCTGGCGAGGACCTGCCGATCACCGATCCGATCAGCCTGCTGATCTCGCACGACCAGGGGATCCAGGCCCTGCTGCGGTGCAGCGGCATCAGGACCGAGTTCACGCTGACCGACGGTTGGCGCACCGAGCACGCTCTCGGCAGGCGTTCGTGCTGATGTGGACGCACCTGGTCGGTGGGTGGAGGAAGCCCTGGATGCAGCGGGACGGTGACGAGACCGCCCGGCTCGCCGGTCTGCCGCCCTTCCCCGCCGACCAGGACCCCGACGCCGTGTACGACGCCCTCGCCCGGCAGCTGGTCGAGCACCCGATGTACCCGCGCCGGGTGCTGGCCGAGGCGAACGTCGGTCGGATCGGCACCAGCGATGACCCGACCGACAACCTGCGGGCCCACGAGGTGCTGGCCACGGACCGCGTCCTCGCCGGACGGGTCGTCCCGACGTTCAGCCCGGATCGCCATCTCGACCCGGCTCGCCGGGGATGGCGCACCGACGCCGATCTGCTGGCCGAGGTGACAGGCATCGGCACCGACGACCTCGCTGGCTTCCTCCAGGCCCTGCGGGACAGGCGCGCCCACTTCATCAGCCGAGGAGCGCTCGCGTCGGAGCACCACGCGAGCGACGTGCCCATCACCCGCCTGTCGCCTGCGGAGGCTGCCCGGCTGTACCGGCTGGCGCGGTCCGCCGAGCTGCTGCCGGCCGAGGCACTCGCGCTGGAGGGCCACCTGCTGTGGGAGACCGGCAGGATGGCGGCGGACGACGGTCTGGTCATGGGGCTCGTTCCCGCCGGCCGGCATCTCGACCCGGCCGGCCACCGGGAGTGCGCCGGGCGACCGGGGGGTCGCCGAGCGGGTCCGCCCGCTGGTGACCGACTTCGGCGCCTCCGCCGGCTTCAGGTTGCAGCTGTTCAGCATCGACACCGGCGCGTACGCGGACGAGATCCTCCCGTCGGCCGCCGAGCACCCGGCGTTGGCGGCCGTGCCCGCGACCCGCTTCGCCGACGACCCGGCCGAGCTCCGGGCCAGCCGGGTCGCGGCGATCACGGCCCAGGGCGTGGCCCGGTCTCTCGGTGTGGTGGACGACATGAGCGGCCCGTTCGTGCTGTCGGCTCGGCATCGTCTCGGCCGCCGGTTGGACGCCGGCGCCCTGGCCGAGCTGGTCGTCGCGGGTCGGCTGACCGAAGAACGCGCCCACCGCGAGCTGGCGGACGCCGTCGCGCCGCCGACCCGGTCGCAGGACTGACCGCGCCGGCCGGCGGGTCTCAGCCGTCCAGGGCCAGTCCATGGCCCCGCTCGTAGCGGTTGCCGTCGGCGTCGATGTAGACGTACGGCCGCCCGTCCATGTAGCGCTCCTTGTCGTAGCCGGGCACGTCGTTGGGTGAGGCGCAGCGGCCCAGCTCGTCGACGGCGATGGCCGCGTCGTCGATCGGGAAGGTGAGCGGCAGTCGACCGGTCGGGGCGAAGCCGCCGACGATCGCGTCGAACACCGTCTCGGTCCGGGTGTCGAAGCCGGCCACCAGGGCGTCGGCCAGCGGCTCCACGTTGCCCGAGCAGCCAGGGCATGGTCACGTTGAGCGCGACCACGACCTCGTCGACCACTGCCCGGATCCTGGTGATCTTGGCCAGGGCGACGTTGGTGGCCTCGTGGACGCCCAGGTCGAGCAGTCCCGTGGAGTGGAAGTAGCTGCCGGTCGAGGGGTTGACGAACAGGACGGCCAGATCGGCGTGCTCGGGGTCGGTGGTGAAGCGGATGTCGGGGTGCGCAGCGGCGAGCCGGTCGCGCAGGCCGTCGAGCTTGGCCACCCGGAGGTCGGCCTCGAACACCTCGACGTAGACCGTGCGGCCGGCCAGCCGATCGGCGGTGAGCGGGAGCGTGGCGGCGTGGTTCTTCATCACCACCACCGACCGGCGGTGGGCCTCGTCGGCGGCGGCGCGCAGCTCGGCGCCGGCGATCACCTCGTCCGCGCGATCGGGATCGACGTACGGGTTGTCGAACAGCCCGAGCGCGAACATCTCCTCGGTGAGTCGTCGGGCCGCGTCGTCCAGGCGCTCGGTGCTGATCAGACCCTGCAGGTACGCGGTCCGGATCGAGCCGACGTCGTTGGTGTCGGCGATGATGTCGGTGCCGGCCATGACGGCCTTGCCGACCCGCTCGGGGACACTGAGCTCCTCCACCCCCCAGGCCATCTTGGACAAGATGCCGGAATCGGAGTTGATGTAGCCACGGTGCCCCATCGACCGCAGCAGGTCCAGGACGCCCTTGTTGAAGGCGAACCCGACGTCCTCGAACTCCTCGAGCGGTGCTTGTGGCAGCGCCGACTTCTCCGACGACGGGATGGCGTAGTACGGCATCACGCTCGACGTGCCCGCGTCGATGGCCGCCTGGAACGGCGGCAGGTGGTAGGCCGCCAGCGAGCCCGGTGTCGGGTAGACGTTGAACTTGCCCTCGGCGTAGTGCGGGTCGAACCCGTTCTCCCGGGCACCCCCGCCCGGGAAGTGCTTGGTGGTCATGGCCACGCCGTCGGCGGCGAGACCGTGCTCGCCCTGGAAGCCTCGGACGACGGCGCCGATCGCCCGGGCGTTGAACGCCGGGTCCTCACCGAAGGTGCCGCTGCCCCGGAACCAGCGCGGGTCGGTGACGGTGTCGGCCATGTACATGTAGCCCTTGCGCAGCCCGGCGGCCACCCACTCGCTGCGTGACTTGGCCGCGAAGTCGGCGATCAGGTCGACGTCGCCGGTGGCGGCCAGACCGAGCGTCCCGGGCCACTGGGTGAAGTCGCGGTCGGCGGCGGTGGCGCCCATCTTGAAGCCACCGAGCTCGTTCTTGGAGTTCGCGGCCACGATCACCGGGATCCCCAGCCGGGTCCCCTCCGCCACCTCGTTCATCGCGTTCACCCAGGTGGCGATGGTCGACCCGGCCGGGGTCTCGCGCATGATGAAGTGCCGCAGGTGCAGCTCGGTGATCTGCTGGGTGGTGCCCTCGTAGGGCAGTCCCGGCGGTGTTGTGCGGGTCGTTCTTGATCCGGTGGTACTGCTCGTCGAGAGCTCCGCCGTGGCTGGTGAGCTCCTTGTCGGGTTGGGAGATCCCCATCGACCGGGAGTTGATCACCATCAGCCCGATCTTCTCCTCCGGCGACATCCGCTGCACCAGATCGGCCGCCCGCTCGGCGGGGCTCAGTCGCCAGTCCTCGTACGGGTCGAGCACGCCGTTGGCGTTGAGGTCGCGGAACGCGAGACCGTCCGCCTCGACGACGGGCTTCACGCGGAGGGCGATGTCGAGCTGGGTCACCATGGGACTGTCCTGCTTCCTTCGGATCGAGCGGCGTGGGGGGCTTCGGCTCTCAGTTGCGCTCGGGGAACCTTCCCTCGGCGCGGATGCGGTCGTTCAGCTCGGAGAGGTAGCGGTCCTCATCGAAGTCGAGAGGGACCTCCTCGCCGGTCCAGCTGGACAGGTGGATGGCGTTGGCCAGGCGGACGCCGTTGATGCCGTCCGATCCGGGGGCCAGCAGCGGGGTGCCGTCGAGGATGTTGGCGGCGAAGTTCTCCAGCACCCCGGAGTGCTGCGCACCCCAGGCGGAGTCGAACTCGATGGTCTCCTGGCTGTACATGGTGGTCGGGTCGAGCTCGCCCATGAAGAGCTTGCGGACGTCGTCCATGCCCATCGAGTCCGACAGCTCCCGCTCATCCTTGACGAGGCGGGTGACGGTGGCGGTCTTGGAGCCGTCGACGACGATCTTGCCCTTGTCGCCGAGGATCTCGAACCGGTCGGTGCCGACGAGGTCGTGCACGGCGGTGACGAAGGTGCCGGTGGCGCCGTTGCCGTAGTCGACCACGGCGGTGACCTCGTCCTCCACGGCGATGTCGCGGCGGAAGCCGTACGCGACCTTGGCGTAGACCGACTGCGGCACGCCGCAGATCCACTGCCACAGGTCGAGCTGGTGCGGTGCCTGGTTGACCAGCACCCCGCCGCCCTCGCCGCCCCAGGTGGCCCGCCAGGCGGACTGGTCGTAGTAGCCCTGCGGCCGCCACCAGGTGGTGATGATCCAGCTGGTGTGGCGGATGGCGCCGATCTCGCCGTTGTCGACGATCTCCTTGATCCGCTGGTACAGCGGGTTGTTGCGCTGGTTGAACATGATGGCGAAGGTCAGCTCGGGACGGGTGGCGGCGTATGCGTTGAGCTCGGCGACCTGCCGGGTGTAGACGCCGGCCGGCTTCTCCACCAGGGCATGGATCCCGGCCTTGAGCGCGGCGATGCCGATCTCCGGGTGCAGGTAGTGCGGCACCGTGGTGATCACCGCGTCCACCTCGCCGCCGGCCAGCAGCGACGGGTAGTCGGCGTAGACCGGGACACCGTGCTGGGCGGCGGCCTGCTCGCGTTTGGTCGGGTCGGTGTCGGCCACCGCGCCGACCACCATGTTCGGCACCAGGCCGTCGGCGATGAACTTCGCGTACATGGAGCCCTGGGCGCCGTAGCCGATGATGCCGAGGCGGACGGTGCCGGGGACGGGGAAAGCGGACATGAGTGTTCCTTCGGGTTGGAGGAGCTCGGCGGGCCGAGGTCAGAGGAGGTGGGCGTAACCGAGGTCCACCAGGTTCGTCCGCGACGTCCGCAGGCAGTCGAACGGGTCACGGCCGTACTGGTCGTCCTGCTCGATCAGCAGGTACTGCGCGCCGGAGGTGATCGCCTGGTCGATGATCTCGGTCCACTCCAGGTTGCCCTCACCGACCTCGCCGAACTGCACCACGCCGGTGAAGGCCTGCATGAACCCGGCGTAGTCACCGGCCTGCAGGGCGGTGAAGGCGGTCGGCGGGAGCTCACCGATCCGGTAGTCCTTGAGGTGCACCAGGTCGACCAGACCCGCGTACTTCTGCAGGGTGCGCACCGGGTCCTTGCCGCCGCGCTGCACCCAGTGGACGTCGACCTCCAACCGCATGGTCGGCGCCTCGGCCCGGATGATGTCCAGGATCGAGCGGCCGCCCCGATGAGCGAACTCGAGATGGTGGTTGTGGTAGTACAGGGTGAGGTCGTCGCCGCCGAGCCGAACCGCGATCTCCTCGGCCTGCCGGCAGAACGCCAGCAGCGCCTCGTGGGATGACATCGCCGCGAACGGCATCATCCCGATCCGCAGCCGGGAGGCGCCCAGGGCTCGAGCGTCGGCGACGATCTTGGTGTAGGCGTCCACCAGCGAGTCGTTCGGCCCGGCCTCCAGACCGGCCGACAGTGCGGCGTAGTCGATCCCGAGCTCGTCCCGGGCCTGCCGCATCTCGGCCACGTTCTCTGTGGTCATGGCGATCTGGGACACCTCGACCGCGGAGAAGCCGATCGTCTGGAGGCGCCGGAGGACCTCGTACGGCCCGAGCTCCTCGACCTGTTTCTTCAGCATCATCATCTGGACGCCGATCCTGGGCATGCTCCGCTCCTTCGTTCCGTCGGTCATGATCAGGCTTTGTGGTCGGGGGTGATGAAGTCGGCCGGGCTCTCGTGGTGCTCGGCCAGCAGGGCGAGCTTGCGAGCCTCGGTCTCGTTGCGGATCTCCTTGAACCGCCGGTCACTCAGCGGGTACTTGATGAAGATCAGCATGGCGATCAGGGCGGCTGCGGCCGGCAGCAGACCGATGGTGGCCTTGATCGCGATGATCGCCGACTCCGGCTGGACCGGGCTGGGATTCGCCGCGCTGGCCGCGATGTAGCCGCCGATGGCCAACGCCCACGCCCCCACCGCGCCACCGATGGACTGGGTGACCTTGCGGGTGAAGGAGAACAACGCGTACGTGGCACCCTCGCTGCGCTTGCCGGTCTTCCACTCGCCGTACTCGACGGTGTCCGCCTCCAGACCGAACATCACCGTGTTGATCAGGCTGGCACCGATGCCCTTGATGGCCAGGGTCACCAAGACGAGCCAGAACATGGTGGCCGGGGCGAAGAACAGGCCGACACCGCCGACGACGGTGAACACCCCGCAGAACTGGAAGACGTTCTTCTTGCCGAACAGGTCGATGATCTTCGGGATGAACGGGGTGATCAGCAGCGTGATGCCGGTGTTGACCAGGACGATGATGCCGACCAGACCGATGTTGCCGAGCACGTACTGGGCGTAGAAGGCGGTGGTGCCGCCGACCGCGAAGACACCGATCAGGTAGAAGAAGCTGGACCCGCACAGGTAGGCCAACGGCTTGTTGGACCGCAGGGTGCTGAAGGTCTCCTTGATGGAGATGCTCGGCTGGGTGCGGACGACCGCCTCCCGGCAGGCCCAGGCGGTGAAGAAGAACGCCAGCGAGCCGACGACGATGAACGCCAGCGTGACCTTGGTGAACACGCCTTGCACGGCCGCCTGGTAGGCGATCAGGTCCTCGGGGCTCTGGATCAGCGCCTTCTGACCGCGCAGATCGGAGATGAAGTTGCCGACGATGAAGGTGAGGACGACGCCACCGATGCCGGCACCGAACGCACGGGCCGCGACGAGCTTGGCCCGTTCGTGCACCGACTGGGTGATCGCCGAGGCCAGCGAGCCGTAGGGGATGTTGACCAGGGAGTAGATCAGACCCAGGATCGCGTACGTGGCGTAGGCGTAGATCAGCTTCATACCCTCGTCGAAGCTGGTCGGCACGTGGAAGACCAGGAAGCTCATGAACAGCAACGGCACCGCGCCGAACATGATGAACGGTCGGAACTTGCCCCACCGTGTCATCGTGCGGTCCACCAGCCGGCCGGCGAGCAGATCGGCGAACGCGTCCCACAGCCGCACGACCAAGAACATGGTGCCGACCGCGGCGGCGGAGATGCCGGCCACGTCGGTGTAGTAGTAGAGCAGGAAGGACGTGCTCAGACTGAACGCCAGGTTGAACGCGAAGTCGCCGGCACCGTAGCCGGCCACCGTCTTGGCCGGTAGCCGTTCCATGGACCGGAGGTCTTCCACAGCAGCGGGGTTCGCCATCGAAACTCCTCAGTAGGGTTCTCTCGGCCGCTGTTGTCGGCCGGTAGCTGCAGTCAACGGCTTGTCGGGTGGACCGCGCCAACACTTGCCATCTGTTGCCAAATTGGCACCGTCGGCGGCCGACGCTCCACCGCCAGGTCTCGGAGGCTCTGCCCCGCGGCCCTCGAGATCCGGGTCGCTAGCCGGGCCGGGGACCCGTGGAGCCGCGCAGCACGAGGCGCGCCGGCAACAGCACCGGCTCCCGCGTCTCGGTCTCCAGGCTCCGTCGAGTCGCGAGGTAGGCGACGGCCGTCGAACCGAGACTCACCAGCGGGGCCGCGATGGTGGTGAGTCGGGGCTCGACCAGACCCGCGTCCACGATGTTGTCGAACCCGATCACGCTCACGTCCTGGGGCACCCGCCGGCCACCGGCGATCACGGCCTGCAGGAAGCCGATCGCCATCAGGTCGTTGTAGGCGATCACCGCCGTGGTGGGCCGCCGACCGCCACCGCTCGGCGGCGTCCGCGCCGCCCCGGATCGTCGGCAGGAACGGGTCCGATCCGACGGACCTGCAGATCGAGCTCGTGCCCGGCCTCCTTCAGCCCGCGCCACCGCATCCCGTTCGCGTAGGAGGCCTCCGGGCCGCCGAGGTAGCAGATCGAGGCGTGGCCGAGTCCGATCAGGTGCTCGGTCGCCTTCTTGATCGCCCGCACGTTGTCGCTGATCACCGAGGCGACCTCACCGACCGTGCGGTTCAGCACGACCACCGACTTGCGTTTCGCCAGGGCGCGGATCGTCTGGTCCGGCAGCCGGGACGACGCCAGGATGAACCCGTCGACCGTCGCCTCCAGACGCGCGATCGCGCGCTCCTCACCCTCCTGCGACTCCTGGGTCTCGACGATCGCCAACGTCAGACCGTGCTGCGACGCCTCCCGTTCCGCGCCCCGGATCATGCCGACGAACACGGGGTTGGCGATGTCGGTCACGATCAACGCCAGGACCCCGGTGCCGCGGGTGAGATCGGCAGCTCCATGCGTCCCGACCGGTAGCCGAGCTCGGCCGCGACCCGGCGGACGTGCTCGGCCGTACGGAAGCTCACCCGGCCGGGCTTCGACAGAGCCCGCGAGACCGTCGACGACGCCACTCCCGCGGCGCGGGCCACGTCGTAGATCGTCGGCTCCGACCTGTCGCCGTCAGCCATGTCAGCCTCCCGCCCCGAAACTAACAACGGGGTGTCGCATCCCGTACGTCGCCCGCCCCGGCGCCCGTGATCCGGCTGGTCAGGTCACCACAGAGACAGACGGTTGCCCTGGTGACGCGGTCATCACCCGGCGCTGGAAGGCACGCCGGGTGATCGGTCAGGACGCGACCGGGCGGGTGAGCAGGGCGGCCACCTTCGGCAGCACCACCTCGACCGGCGCCGACAGCCCGCACTCCATGGCCAGCCAGCCGTCGTAGCCGATCGACTCCAGGGCGGCGAGCGTCTCCGGCCAGTCGTAGTGCCCAGCTCCGGGTTCGAGCCGGTTGCTGTCGCCCGAGCTGCACGTGCCCGATCCGGGACCCGGTCCGTCGGATCGCCGCCCCGATGTCGGACTCCTCGACCGACATGTGGAAGGTGTCGGCGATCACCTCGACGCCCGCCGAGTCGACCTCGTCGACGATCGACGCGGCGTCGGCGAGGGTGTTGACGACGAAGTCCTCGTACCGGTTCAACGGCTCCAGGTAGACGACCGCTCCGACGCTGACGGCATGCTCACCGGCTTCGCGCAGCGCCTCCACCAGCAGCCGGCGGGACTCCGCCTCGGGACGGGGTGGCGTGAAGGGCGGCAGCTTCGTCGAGAACAGGCCGAAGGCGTGGGGCGACACGATGCCGGTGCCACCGGCCTCCACGATGGTCGACAGCAGCAGCTTGAGCTGGTCGATCGCGTCCCGTCGCCGCCCCTCGTCGAAGTCGCCGATGAAGTGGTCCATGTGCACGACCGCGGTCGGCATCACCACCCCTGACCGGCGGGCGGCCCGGAGCTCGTCCACGCGACCGGCGAAGATCCCGTCGCCGCGACCGGAGAGCTCGATGCCGTCGAACCCGACGGAGGTCACGAACTCGAACTTCTCCTCCAGGCCCTGGCCCGGGCAGGGTGCCTTCGGCGGCTGCCAACCGGAACGTCATGCCCCCACCTCCTCGAAGCTCAGCAGGACCTGGAGCGCCTGCTCCGGACTCTCGTGCAACAAGGTGAAGGCGGTGGCGGCTTCGGCCAGCGGGTAGGTGTGGGTGATCAGGTCCAGCACCCGCAACCGCCCGGCCGTGGCGAGATCCATCGCGGTCCGGGCCAGCCGGTAGCCGTCCCAGCGGTGCTGCAGGGACGGGGAGACTCCCGAGATCTGCGAGCAGACGATGTTCACCCGGTTGTGATGGAACTCCTCCCCCAGCCGCAGTCCCACCCCGTCGCCCTGCATGAACCCGGCCGCGCAGACCCGGGAGCTGTAGGCCACGGCACGGATCGCCTCGTGCAGAGCCCGGTAGTTCCCGGTCACCTCCAGGCAGACGTCCGCCCCTCGCCCCGACGTCAGGGCCCGGATCTGCTCGGCCACCCCGGTACAGCAGGGGGATGAGGAAGTTGTTCCAGTTGCCCAGGAAGGTGAACACGGCGAGTGCGCCCATCCCAGGAGGAGACCAGGGGCAGCATGACGCGGAGGAAGATCTGAGCCTCCGAGCAGCCGTCGACCCGGGCGGCGTGCTCCAGCTCGCTCGGCAGGTCGGTGAAGAACGCTCGCATGAAGAAGGTGCCGAACGAGATGCTGGTCGAGGCCAGCACCAGGTCGGCGCCGAGCAGGGTGTCGAGCAGTCCCATCGACCGGAACTGGAAGTACAACGGGATCATGTAGGTGAAGAACGGCACCAGCAGGCCCAGGACCGCCAGCGACCTCCTCGCGATGGGAGCGATGGCGGCGTTGCGCGAGGCCGGGCTGGTGGTCCCCGACGACATCGCGGTCGTCGGCTGGGACAACATCGACGACGGCCTCTACAGCGAACCCAGCCTGACATCGGTGGCCCCCGATCTCGTCGGCCTCGCGGAGAAGGCCATGGACGCGCTGATCACCCGGATCGATGGCGACCGGTCCGAGAGCCGGAGCTACGTGGTGCCCCACGAGCTGATCGTGCGTGGTTCGAGCAGTCCCCCGAGCTGAGGCCGCGCTCGCCAGGAGCGGCGTCGACCGCCGGTCAGCGCCCCGACGGCCTGCCCGTCCGGGCACCTGGTCCTGCCCGAAAGTCCGGACCAGGTGGCTTTGCCCTCCGGACCCGCACGCGATGCCATGGTCGGATGGCGACGAGACCCGCCACCGGGGAGCGTGAGGTTCGGGGCGGCCGCGATCGCCACGGTCCCCCACCCCACTCCCTCGCTGAGGACACCACGGTCGCGAGCGGGACGACGGTGCGCCCTCGGGAGGCGCTGACCTCCGAGTCGGCCCTGGCCCTGCAGCGCACGGCGGGCAACGCGGCGCTCACCACCCTGCTGGAGCACGACGGAGCCCCAGCGCGCACGACCGCCGAGCAGAACCGGTTCGCGCGCGTCCAGCGGGACGAGGTCGGTCCGGCCGCAACCCAGCCCGACTACGCGAAGCCGGGCGGCGTCCCGGTGGAGAAGTCCGGCATGACCCGCGTGGTGGTGACCGGACTCAGCTACGGCGTCAAGGGCGGACACCGGGACACCTATCTCAGCTGGCGAGGCGCCAAGGTCCCGAGCTCGGAGAAGTCGATGACGAAGCAGAGCCCCGACAACACCGCGGTCGTGATCATGCCCGACACGATCGACCCGACCCGGCCGACCCAGGTGGTCCTGCACTTCCACGGCTGGGGATTCCGGAACATCGACCCGTACGCGGGCTACGCGGTCGCCACCGGACAGAACCCCGGGCAGGGGGCGAAGGGCACCGTACGAGACGTCGCGCAGGAGCACTGGGCCCAGCAGATGGGTGCCGTGAGCAGGGAACGCACGGCGGCGAGACCCCAGATCGTCGCCGTCCTGGCGCAGGGCCGCGGTATGTCCGACTTCGGCAACGTGCCCACGTTCGACTACGTGAAAGACGTCTTCGACAAGGCCGGCGGGACGCTGGCCAAGATCACGAGCTACCACATCATCCTGTCGGCGCACAGCGGTGGCGGGGACAAGCAGGTCGCCACGAAGGTGAACGCGGGCGACGTCGTCGGCACCGACCCCAGCAGGCTGACCCCTGCCGCGCCCGGACACGCTCCCCAGCAGGCATCCGATCTGGTGATCTTGTTCGACGCCGAGGGCTCCGCTTCGACGATGGCCTGGATCGAGGGAGAGCTCCGCCGGCTGACGGCCGCTCTGAAGACCGCACCGGATGCGGCGGCGGCCCAGGCCGCCATCGCGGCGGCGCCGAAGTTCCGGGGCTACTTCGCCACCAAGGGGTCCTACTGGGCGGCGTTCCACGACGCCAGCAAGCGGTTGGAGACGGCCCTGGCGGCCGTACCGGCGGCGTGGCGGAGCGCCGACTCCACGAACCCGACCGCGGTCCGGGTGCGTGACCTGTTCCGGTTCATCGAGGTCTCGGGTGCGGGCGTCGATCACGAGCACGTGATCAGCGGTGGTTCCGGCGGGCCGGCGGAGGCCGGGGCGCTGGCCGACGCTCTGCGGGCCTCACTCGATCCGACGGTCGATCGGCCGAGGGCGTACAACCCGGCCGAGGGTGGCAAGCGGCTGGCGGCCTGGCAGGCCGAGGTCGCGGCCCGGAGGGCGAAGAAGGCCGCCGAGAAGGCGGCCGAGGAGAAGGCGGCGGCCGAGAAGGCGGCCAAGGCGTCACCACCCTCGGTGCAGCCGACGGTGCAGCGAGACGACGCCGCGACGCCGACGACGACCAAGTCCGCGGCGGCCCCGAAGTCGACGTGGAAGGCCAGCGGCGCGGCCGCCGCCTTCACCTTGACCGAGGATGACAAGACCCTCCTGGCCGGCAAGACCGCCGGCGAGCGCGCCGCCGACCAGGCCCTGCTGACCAAGGCCGCCCTCAAACGACTGGAGGTGCTGATCGCGGCGGAGAAGGCGAAGAAGCTGAAGCCCGGGGAGGACACCGAGCTCGCCGATCTGCGCGCGCTGAAGGATCGCGTGGAGACGACCAACCGCGCCCTGAAACGCAAGGACGTCGAGCAGATCATGGACGCGTCCGGGCAGGGCACGGTCGCCAGCTGGTTCGGTGACATCAAGAAGGGCACGTTCCTCGGCGTCGAGCTGCGGGCGCACAAGGCGCTGGCCGATCGACTGACCAAGGCCGAGACGGCGCTGGTCAACGACGCGACCATCAACCCGGGCAAGAAGTCCGCCAAGGACCTCGGGACCGACCTGTCGATGTACGCATCCACGAGTGACCTGCGCGAACCGGCCAAGGCCGTCGGCGGCAACAGCCTCAGCATGCACACGTTCGGACTCGCGGTCGATCTCAACTACAAGGGGAACCCGTTCATCGGCAACGCCGGAGCGGCGGCGCCCGACGCGATCCGGCGGGCGACCAGCCTGGTGCTCGGCACGGCGACCGACGTCGGGACGTCCTTGGGCGACGCACAAGCGTCGTTCACGGCGCTGAAGGGTGCCTCCGACGCGTTGAAGACGTACTTCTCGTATCGCGACCCGGCCAACCTCGCCGCGCTGACCGCGGCGGTCACGGGGCACAAGGCCGCCACCGGCGAGCCCGCGGACCTGGCGGGCTGGCAGCGTCAGATCGCCGCCGACTACGAGGCGCTGAACGGGAAGGGCGATTTCAAGAGGCACAAACCGCCCGAGGAGGGATTCCTCGATCTCCACGAGTCGGTGGTGCTCGCGCTCACCGGGGCCGGCCTCACCTGGGGTGGGATGTACCCGACCGACAAGGACATCATGCACTTCGACCTGCGAGAGGCCGAAGGCGCCAAGATCGACTCCGCCCGCCGGGCGCACGTGGCGAACCTCTGAGTCGGTCGGGGTCGAGACGGTGTCGGGTGATAAGTCCGCCGGTCCTGCCGGACGCCGTAGAATCCGGGCATGCGCACGAAGGCGCAGGTGCTCGAGCGCCCCGGTCGGCGCCAGTCACCGCCGCGCCTCGGGCCGGAGCCCGCAGAGCACCCCGTGCTCACTCTCCAGCGGCAGGTCGGCAACCGGGCCGTCGCGGACCTGCTCGAGGGCGCCGGGTCGCTCTGGGACCGGCTCTCCACGGCACTGTTCGGCGATGACCAGGATGCGGGCAGAGGGGCGGCGGCGAGCAGGACACCGTTCCAGGCGTCCTTCGTCGGCAAGGAGTTCGAGATCGACGACGCGGCCGCGCAGGTCCGCAACGAGGACGGGACGGCGCGCCGGTACGCCGCCGGCGACACCATCCCCGCCGGCAAGAAGGCCGGCGATCCGGTGGTGATCCCCCAGGGAACGAAGGTCAGGGTCTCGGGAACCCGGGGCGAGGGCGACGCCAACCGGGTGGTCAGCGTGGACGGCTGGGGTTGGACCAGGGCCACGAACCTCCGGGGCGACTTCCACGGCGAGACGCTGTCCCGGATCGACGCCACGTTCCTGTCCCAGGAACCCACCCACAAGACCGTGGGTGATCCCCACGCCACCATCCGCGCGAGAGGTACGAGCTATCCGGCGGTCAAGCCCGCGGCCGTGATCCCCAAGGGGACGGTCGTCAAGGTCACCAGGACGGGATCGGACGCCACCGTCGTACGCGTCTCCACGGTGGACGGCACCGACCTCGGCTGGACCAAGAAGGCCAACCTCACGGCCGCCGCCGACGGGACCTTCGCGGTCACCACCGCCCAGGCGACGAAACGGGTCGAGACCGTCGGCTACAGCCCCACCGGCGCCACGATCCCGATCGGCACCCTGGTGATCGTCGAGGAGATCTCCGCCGACAGCGACCCGAAGGGCGCGTACGTCCGGGTCGCCAGGTCCGCACTGGACGGTGGCCGGCGGGTGAAGGGTGCCGAGCTCGGGTGGACCGCCGCCGCCAACCTCGTCGACGGGTGGACCGAGGACATCCACAGCGCGACGTCGACCTGGGAGGGTGGAGCGTTCACCGGGCAGATCGACGTGGTCGACATCGTCGACGAGGGCGGTGACACGGAGCGGGCGTCCGAAACCGGGATGTCCCCGTTCCGTCTCCTGCAGCAGGCGGCGGCCAGCGCGGGCCACGACCTGCAGATCGAGAGCGGCTTCCGCACGTACGAGGAGCAGCGGGCGCTCCGCGCCAAGTACCTGGCCGGCACCGGCAACAAGGCGGCCGAAGCCGGCAAGAGCAACCACCAGAACGGCATCGCCCTCGACCTCAACACCAAGGGCTTCGACACCGCGATCTACGTCTGGATGACCCAGCAGGCCCCGACGTACGGCTACATCCGTACGGTCGACAAGGAGCACTGGCACTGGGAGTACCACCCGGCCGAGGCGGCCGAGATGGCCAAGCAGGGGAAGTTCAAGCGCGCCGGGGTCGACCCGTGACCCGCCTCCCCCGTCCGCCGGCTCGACGCGCTGACTGCCGCCCGAGCCGCTGTCCCCCGATCGGTGGACAGCCGCGTCCACCGGAACGTCACCCGGACGGTCGACTGACCCCGAGTCGGATCCAGGCCGGTGCCGCCCCCCACGTGGCGGCACCGGATACTGCGGATGTTTGGGTCGCGCCCGAACGGGCACCCACGGATCCGGACATCAGGTGATCGACCACAACAGGAGGAGATTCGCATGCGCGTTGTCGTCACCGGCGGGTCCGGTCGTGCCGGACAGTGGGTCGTACGGCAATCTGGCGGAGGCCGGGCACGAGGTCGTGAACTTCGACGTCGTCCATCGACCGGAGCTGGAGCTTCCCGGGTGAGTTCTGCCGGGTCGAACTCGAGGACGCGGGCAAGGTCTACGACGCGCTCTTCCAGTTCCGGCCCGAGGGCATCTGCCACCTGGCGGCGAACCCCGCCCCCGGCGGCCAGGCGCAGATCGACGTCTTCGGCAACAACGTGCTGAGTCGCCTACAACCTCATGCAGGCGGCCGGCGACATCGGCGTCTCCCGCGTCGTCTACGCCTCGAGCGAGATGGCGACCGGTCTGCTGACCGAGGGCACGGTCCCGCACGGATCCCGTTCGACGAGAACGAGCGGCACCCGTCCCCAACGCCTACGCCCTGAGCAAGTACCTCAGCGAGGTGATCGCGGACTCGCTCGCGGTCCGTTACCCCGAGACCGCCTGGGTCGGGCTGCGCATCAACAACGTCATCCCGCCCGACAGCTACGGCCGGTTCCGGGACGAGTGGGACGACCCCGGCCGCAGCCAGCGGCAACTTCTGGAGCTACATCGACGCCCGCGACGTGGGCACCGCCTACCGCGCCGCGCTGGAGGGCACCAGCAGCGGTCACGAGGTGTGCCTGATCGCCGCGGCCGACACCCGCGCGAAGCGCGGATCTGCGCGAGCTGATGGCCGAGTTCTACGACGGCTACGACAGCTTCGCCGAGCGACTACGAGGATCCGCGGTCGGCGTTCGACTGCACGAAGATGAAGACCCTGTTCGGCTGGACCCCGAGCTACAGCTGGCGCGACCGCTAGTGGTCACGACCGAGGTTCGTCGGGCCAACCACTGGTCACGGCTCTCCGGGGGGATCGTGCACCTGGAGAACCTGGTCATCGATGCCGTCGAGCCGCAAGACGCTGGCGTGTTGCCGGCGCAGCCGTGACGGCGTAGGTCGTTCGATCGGGACGGACCCGCACCGGATGCCGGTTCAGGCGGAGTCGCGCCTGATGACGGAGTGGATGCCGGATCCCGGTCGCTTGCCAGCGGGTCGTCCATCGAGCTTGCGGACGATGCCGTCGGCGATGTAGTCCGCGAGGACGCGGCTGTCGACCCGGACGCTGGTCAGCGTCGGCAGGGCGACGGCGGAGGTGGGGAGGTCGTCGACGCCGATCACCGCGAGGTCGTCCGGGACGCTCAGGCCCAGGCGTCGGGCACCGGCGCAGACGGCGAGGGCGATCTCGTCGTTGTACGCGCAGATCGCGGTGACCGCTGGTGATGTCGCCCGCCAGGTCTCCAGGGCCTCGGCGACGCCGTCGGGGGTGAGGGGCACCGGTACGACCTGGGGATCGGGCAGGCCGAGATCCGCGCAGGCCTGGCGGACGCCGTCGAGGCGGGGCTGGGCGAAGGTGAGCACCCGCGGATCCGACGGCCAGCCATAGCCCAGGACGTGGTGCCCGGCCGCGGCGAGGTGCTCGGCCTGGAGCCGACCTGTGCGCTGCTCCGGGATGTCCATGGCCCGGCCACCGCGCCGATGGCCGCCGAAGAGGGCGACGGTCAGCTCGATGCCGGCCTTCTGGAGCTTCGCGGTCTCTGTCTGGTCGAGCTCCTCGAAGGTGACGACGGCGGCGGGCGTGATCGCCTTCCACACGTCCGCGGTCGACCGGCCGGCCGACCGCGGATGGGCGACGAAGGTGAGTCCGTGCCCTGCCAGCGCATCGGAGAGGCATTCGAGCAGGACACCGACGCTGGATCCGATCGGCCAGTCCGGCAACAGCAGGAGCACCACGTCCGATCGACCGGTGATCAGGGCCCGGGCGGCCACGGACGGGGTGTACCCGAGCTCCGCTGCCGCGTCACGGACCCGCTGCCGGGTCCGCTCCGGGATGGCCTGGTGGGGTGTGTCGTTCAGGACGTAGCTGACCGTGGCCCGTGACACCCCGGCGCGTGCGGCGACGTCCGCCGCGGTGGGACGTCGGGACCTGCCACTGACGCCCACCGACGGGTTGGCCGTTACCTCGGTCACGTTTCTTGCCACGGGTCTCAGCATGCCCTTAGCCTACTGAAACGCGCAACTGACACGTTTCACTGAAGTGTTTCAGTGAACGGCCACGGAAGGAACCACCCGATGAGTACTCCAGGAAGCCCCTACGGCGAGCTACCACCCACCCATGATGCGGAAGTGGCCGTGGACTCGCACGAGCACCACTGGTTCGCCGAACCCACGGAAGCCGGTCGGCCGGAAGTACGTCGTCGGGCTGGTCTTCGCCCAGCTGGTGTTCTTCATCGCCCTGCTGGGTCCCGGCGATCATCGGCATCGGGGTCAAGGTCCAGTCGATCGTGCCCGATGATCAGAAGACGTCGGCGCTGGGCATCGTCGCCGGCTTCGGCGCCCTCTTCGCCGTCATCGGCAACGTGCTGTTCGGCCGGTTGTCCGACCGCACCACCTCACGCTTCGGCCGGCGCCGGCCCTGGATCGTCGGCGGCACCATCGTGATGACGCTCGCGTTCGTGGTGATGGCCCTCGGCGCAGACCGTGCCGGTCGTCACCGCCGGCTGGTGCCTGGCCCAGCTCGGCGCGAACGCGACGCTGGCGCCGTTCATCGCCACCATCTCCGACCAGGTGCCCAAGTTCCAGCGCGGCAGCGTCTCCGCCCTGCTGGGCATCGCCCAGAACGTCGGCATCCTCGGCGGCACCTACGTCGCCCAGCTGTTCCAGGACCAGATGGTGATCTTGTTCGTGGTGCCGTCGATCCTCGCGATCGGCGCGATGCTGCTGTTCGCGTTCATCCTTCCCGACCAGCAGCTGAAGGTCACGCCGCCGCCGATGACGGCGGCGGAGTGGATCACCACCTTCTGGCTCAACCCGCGCAAGTACCCCGACTTCGCGCTTCGCCTGGTGGTCCCGCTTCCTGATCACCCTGGCCACCTTCATGTTCACCACCTTCCGGCTGTTCTACCTGCAGGACGAGCTCGGGCTGGCCGAGAACGACGCGCCCGCCGCGCGTCACCATCGGCGTGCTGGTCTACACGATCGCCCTGGTCGCGTCCGGCTGGGTCGCCGGCAAGATCTCCGACCGCACCGGCCGGCGGAAGTTCCTGGTGGCCGGATCGACCCTGCTGTTCGGGGTCGGCATCGTCGCTGCTGGCGCACGTCGACACGGTGGGCGGGTTCTACCTCGTCGAGGCGGTGATGGGCGTCGCGTACGGCATCTACGTCGGCGTCGACCTGGCCCTGGTCGTCGACGTGCTGCCCAACCCCGACGACGCCGGCAAGGACCTCGGCGTGTTCAACATGGCCAACGCCCTGCCGCAGACCGTGGCCCCGGTGTTCGGCGCCGCGCTGCTCGCGGTGTCGCAGCGCCGACAACCAGAACTACGACCTGCTGCTCTACACCGCGGGAGCCGCGGCGCTGATCGGCGCCCTGGTCGTGCTGCCGATCAAGAAGGTGAGGTAGACCGGCGTGCTGGACATCGACCGCCTGCTGAGCGAACTGACCCTGGCGGAGAAGGCGTCGCTGACCAGCGGCTCCTCCTTCTGGTACACCGCGCCGGTGGAGCGGCTGGGCATCCCGAAGATCATGGTCTCGGACGGGCCGCACGGCCTGCGCGCCCAGCCGGGCGAGGGCGACCACGTCGGCCTGGGCGGGTCGCTGCCGGCGACCTGCTTCCCGACCGCGTCGGCGATCGCCTCGGCCTGGAACCCCGACCTGCTGCGCCGGATCGGGCAGGCGCTGGCCCAGGAGGCCCGGGCCGTCAACCTGTCGGTGATCCTCGGCCCGGGCATCAACATGAAGCGCTCGCCGCTGTGCGGGCGCAACTTCGAGTACTTCTCCGAGGACCCGTTCCTCGCCGGCGAGCTGGCCGTCGGCATCGTCGACGGCATCCAGTCCCGCGGCGTCGGCACCTCGGTCAAGCACTACGCCGCGAACAACCAGGAGACCGACCGGCTCCGGGTCGACGCCGCAGGTCGACGAGCGCACCCTGCGGGAGATCTACCTGCCCGCCTTCGAGCGGGTCGTCACCGCCTCCCAGCCGTGGACGGTGATGTGCGCCTACAACAAGGTCAACGGCCAGTCGGCGTCGGAGAACACCTGGCTGCTCACGACCGTGCTGCGCGAGGAGTTCGGGTTCGAGGGTCTCGTCGTGTCGGACTGGGGCGCGGTCTACCACCGCGTGCCGGCGCTGCTGGCCGGGCTCGACCTGGAGATGCCGCCGGCCCTCGGCCGCAGCCCGGAGGCGATCGTCGCGGCCGTCGAGGCCGGTGACGGTGCCCGTCGAGGTCCTCGACGCCCGGGTCCGCACCGTCCTGGAGCTGGTCAGCAAGGGCATGGCGGTGCTCGAGCTGGACGAGACCTTCGACGCCGACGCCCACCACGCCTTGGCCCGCGAGGCGGCGGCCGAGTCCGTGGTGCTGCTGAAGAACGACGGGGGCCTCCTGCCGCTCGCCCCGGAGAGCAGGATCGCGGTCATCGGCGAGTTCGCCCGCACCCCGCGGTTCCAGGGTGCCGGGTCCTCGCAGGTCGTGCCCGACCCGGGTCGACGTCCTCCTCGACGAGCTGCGGCGCGGCCTACGGCGACGTGCGCGTTCGCTGCCGGCCTACGGGATCGGCGACGCACCCGTCGACGACGACCAGGCGCTGCTCGACCGAGGCAGCTCGGGTGGCCGCTGCGTCCGACACGGTGATCATGGTGATCGGGCTGCCCGGGGCGGACGAGTCCGAGGGGTTCGACCGCACCCACATGGACCTGCCGGCCAACCAGCTCGCCGCCCTCGAGGCGGTGGCCGCGGCCAATCCGAACGTGGTCGTCGTGCTGGTCAACGGCTCCACCGTGGTGCTCGGCGAGGTGACGCCGCACGCCAAGGCGCTGCGTCGAGGCCTGGCTCGGGCGGCCAGGCGGCGGGCGGCGGCATCGTCGACGTGCTGACCGGTGCGGTGAACCCCTCGGGTCGGCTGGCCGAGACCATCCCGCACCGGCTGGAGGACAACTCGTCGTACCTGAACTTCCCCGGCGACTCCCAGGTGGTGCGCTACGGCGAAGGGTCTGTTCATCGGCTACCGCGGGTACGACAAGTCCGCGCAGGACGTGGCGTTCCCGTTCGGGTTCGGGCTCTCCTACACGAGCTTCGAGCTGTCCGACCTCGACGTCGCCACCCGCGGGTCGGTCGCCGACGGCACTCTCGCCGCCACGGTGACCGTCACGGTGACCAACACCGGCCGGTCGGCGGAGCCGAGGTCGTGCAGGTCTACGTCGGCGACGTCGCGACCTCGGTCGCCCGCCCGGTGCGCGAGCTGAAGGGCTTCGCCAAGGTCAGCCTCTGGCGCCGGGGAGTCCAAGCAGGTCTCGATCGAGCTGGACCAGCGGGCCTTCTCGTTCTGGTCGATCCGTCATCGCGCGATGGGCGGTCGAGGCCGGGCGACTTCGTCGATCGGGGTCGGGCACCACTCCCGCGACCTACCGCTGAACACACCGTCGCGGTCGAGGCGCCGTCCCTCGCCGCGCCGCTGACGCCGGGACTCCACGCTGCAGGAGTGGATGCGCGACCCCGCGGCGGACGCAGCTGATCGCGGAGGCGGTCGAGCAGGGCCAGACCGGCCGCGGTGCTCGAGGACGAACTGATCGAGGTCATCGGCACCATGCCGATGAGCACTCTGGCCAACTTCGGCGGGATGAGCCTCGACCATGACGCGCTGGATCGGGTCAGCGCGGAGTGGCTGACGCGCAACGCTGCGGGTTGACGCGGTCACGGACTCGGGTGGTGCCTCTGCGAGGAGGCATCACCCGGGTCACGGTCCCGCCGCGGCCCGAGCACCCCGGCACCGGGTGCCGGTCCTAGCCGACTCCCAACGGTGCGTTGGTGGGACTGGGCAGGCCGGCGTGCTGGAGGAAGCTCTCCAGGACCAGGGTGGCCATGCCGAGGGCGACAGGGCCCTCCGGGGTGGCGCTGAGCACCAGGTCCACGACCTCGGCGGACCCGCTGATCGCCTCAGCGCTCATCCGGGTGCGCGTCGGCTCGAGGAGCCACGCACCCAGGTGGGTCGCGGTCCAGCTGGTCAGCACGATCCGCTGCGGGTTGATCAGGTTCACCACGTTGGCCAGGGCGGCGCCGAGGTCGTAGGCGAGCCGAGCCAGGACCGCCTGGGCCGTGGGATCACCGGCGGACAGCCCCTCGGCGAGGGCGAGGATGAACCCGGCCTGGGTCTCGGAGAGCCAGGGGTGGTCCGGTGCGAGCTCGGCCAGGGAAGTGCGGATACCGGGGACACCCGTGTACGCCTCCACGCAGCCGCGGCGGCCGCACCGGCACGCGCGGCCGTCCATGACCAACGTGGTGTGGCCCCACTCGCCGGCGTTGTTGGTGACCCCACGGATCAGCTGACCGTCGATCGCGATGCCGGCGCCGACGCCGGTGCCCAGGTTGATGGTGACCAGGTTGTCGACTTCGCGGCCGTGGCCGAACCAGAGCTCGGCGACGGTGGTGGCCTTGAGGGGGTTGTCGACGTGGATCGGGACGCTCAGTCGCTCCTGCAGCAGACGCTGCACCGGGACGTCGGACCAACCCCAGTTGGGCGCGAAGACCGAGACCCCGGTGGCGGGCTCGACCTGGCCGGGCATGCTGATCCCGGCGCCCAGCACCTTCTTGCCACGATGACGCTCGATCGCTTCCGTGACGATGTCCACGATCTCGTCCAGCACGTCGGCGGGGTCGGCGATCGGGTGCTCGTGGTGGGAGATCCTGGTCAGGGCCGCGTCGAAGACGTCGGCGTGCACATAGGTCTCCGCAACGTCCACGCCGACGAGGAGTCCGCGCTCCTGGTCGATCCGCAACCGAGCGCGCGGCCGGCCGCCGTTGGAGTCCTCGCGTCCGGCCTCGACGAGCATCCCGATCCCGAGCAGCTCGTTGACGATGGTGGCCACGGTCGCGAAGCTCAGCCCGGTCAACGAGGCGAGCTCCTGCCGAGTGGGCATGCCCAGGGTGTAGAGACCACGGAGCACGGCGAATCGGCTCGCGCTGCGGATGTCGCGCGTCGTGCGCTTCCTGGCCGCACGGGGCGACATGACGATTCTCCTTCCGAGGCCTTGTGGCGGTGGGCGATCGAGTGGTCCCGGACCCGGCCCCTGCCGTCCTAGCCCTTCAGCCCGGTCTGGGCGACGCCCTGGACGAGGTAGCGCTGCAGGAAGACGAAGACCAGCACCAACGGCAGGATGGAGACGATGGCGGCCGCGAACAGCTGCGGGATGTTGATCGTCTGGGCCGTGATGAAGGTGGACAAGGTGACCTGGACGGTCCACATCGACTGGTCCTGAGCCACGATCAGGGGCCAGAGGAACGCGTTCCAGCGAGCCGATGAAGGTGATCACCCCGATCGCGGCGAGGAACGCGCCGGAGTTCGGCACCACGATCCGCCAGTACGTCCGCCAGTAGCCGAGTCCGTCGACCCGGGCCGCCTCCTCGAGCTCCCTCGGAAACGCCAGGAAGTACTGTCGGCACAAGAAGACGGTGAAGCCACTGAACAACCCCGGGATGATGATGCCGCGGAAGTCCGACACCCAGCCCAGCGCGGACACGATGATGAAGCTGGGTACGAAGGTGACGGCGGCGGGGATCATCAACGTGGCCAGCACCAGGTAGAAGATCGGTCGGGCGAACGGGCTCGGGATCCGGGCCAGGGCGTAGCCGGCCATCGAGCAGACGAGCAGGGTGCCGATGGTCGTGGAGACCGCGATGATGCCCGAGTTGATCATCGAGCTCGCCATCGGGATCTCGGAGCTGGTGAACAGATCGGTGAAGTTCTGCCACTGCGGCGTGGACGGCCACAGCTTCCACGGCACGGCGGTGACGTCCTTGCGGGTCGCCAGGGCGTTGCGCAGCAGGAGGTAGAACGGCAGCAGGAACGCGAACGTCATGACGATCAAGATGATCCAGCCGGCCACGTCCGCGATCCGGTCGCCGATCCCCTTGCCCTGCCCGACGACTCGGACACTGGTGCTCTGCATGGCGCTCAGTCCTCGGCTCGGTCGAAGCCGAAGATCCGGCCTTGGATGACGGTGATGATGGCGATGATCGCGGCGAGGATCAGCGCGCCCGCACTGCCCAGTCCGAAGTTCTGCTGGGTGCCGAGGGCGAGGTTGTACAGGTAGACCAGGGGTGGTCGGGCGTACTCCGCGGTGCGCAGCAGGTTGTAGAACTCGTCGAAGGCCTGGTAGGCGGCGATCAGGCTGAGCAGCAGCACCGAGACCGAGGTCGGCCTGAGCAGCGGGAAGGTGATGTCGCGGAAGATCTTCCAGCCGGGCTTGGCGCCGTCGACGTACGCGGCCTCGTAGAGCTCGGGGTTGATGTTCTGCAGCGCGGCCAGGAACAAGATCATGTAGAAGCCGGACTGGAGCCAGAGCCGGACCGTGACGATGACGACCCAGTAGAGGGGCGGGTCCAAGGTGGTCAGCCACGGCACCGAGTCGAGGCCGAAGAAGCGCAGGACCTGGTTGGCCAGGCCGTAGCGGACACCGTTGAAGATCGACATCTTCCAGATCAGCGAGGCGACCACGTACGAGCAGGCGGTCGGGATGAAGAACGCCGAACGGAAGAAGGCTTTCGCGACCCGAACCCGGTTGACGATCACCGCCATGGCCAGCGACAGCGCGAACGTGATGGGCACGATCAGCACGGCGAACACGGTGAACGTGATCAGCGAGCCGATGAACGCTGGGTCGGTCAGCATGGTGGCGTAGTTGGCCAGCCCGACGAACTCGGTCGGCCGGACCGTCCCCTGGGCGTTGAAGAAGCTGAGGACCGCGCTCCACACGATCGGCAGGTAGACGAACAGCAGCAGACCGACCAGGAACGGGGTCACGAAGAGCCAGAACGCTCCCCTGCCGCCCTTGAGTCGACGCCCGGGGGCGGGTGCCTGGTCGGCGGTGCGGGCGGCGGCCCCGGTGGTGGCCGGCGCGACCGTACCGGCCATCAGCCGATCTTCGCGAGTTCAGAGTTGATCTTCTTGACCGCCGCGTTGAGCTCCTTCTCCGGATCGGCGTTCTTGCCGATGATCCGGGTCACCGCGTCCGACAGCGCCGTCTGCATCGCCGGTGTCCACTCCGGGCTGTTCGCGATCCCGTGCTCGGTGTTGAGCTTCACGCTCTCGGCGGCCACCCCGGACTGGAGCTTCTCGGCCTTGGCGGCCAGGCTCTTGCGGGGCGGGATGTGGAACCCGTAGTTGAGGCACCAGTCCTCCTGGTCCTCCAGGTTGTCGACCCACAGCCACTTGGTGAACGCCTTCGCCTCGTCCACGTGGGCCGACTTGGCGTTGACGAACGCCTGCCAACCACCCTTCACCACCGCGGGCTTGCCGTCCGTGGCGCTCGCCGCGGGGAACGGGAAGGCGCCGATGCCGTCGTCGCCGAGAGCCTCGGCCATCCCCGGCACCGCCCACATGCCCTGCCACTGCATCGCGCACAGGCCGTCGTTCAGGGCGGTCGGATCCCACCAGTCGGTGTCGTTGCCCAGCAGCAGGCTCTTGCTCTGTGCGAGGGTCCGCAGCTTCACCAAGACGTCGGACACCTTGGCCACGTCGAAGCCGACCTTCTTGTCCTCGGTCAGGAAGGTGCCCCCGGTGGAGAAGATCGCCGGGCCCTGCATGCCGCCGAGATCGACGTTGGCCGTGTTGCCGGCGAACAGCCCCTTCACGTCGCCGTTGGTCAGCTCGGCGGCGGCCGAGATCAGGTCGTCGACCGTGGCGATCGCGGTGATGCCCTTGGCGCTGAGGGCCTCCTTGCTGAAGTAGATCATCTGCGGATCGATGATCATCGGCAGCGCGTAGAGCTTGCCGTCGATCGAGCTCGACACCAGGTCCGACGGGTCGTAGTCGTCCTTGACATCGGCGATCAGGTCGTCCAGCGCGACGATCTGGCCGGACGCGACCAACGAGCGGCTCAGGTGACCCTCGAAGGCATCCGGGCCCGAACCCGACGACAGACCGCTGGTCAGCTTCGCGTCGTAGTCACCCGGGATCCACTGGATCGTCACCTTGGCATCGGTGTACGCGGCGGCGTACTTCTTGGCCGCCTCCTGGGTGCCCGCCTCGCCGTACTGGTGGTACCACTGCGACAGCGCCACCGAAGCGGTGGAACCGCCCCCGCCGCCGCCGGTCTGCGATCCGGTCCCGCTGTTCGACCCGCAAGCCGCCAGCGTGCCCAACGCTGCCGCTCCGAGAGCCCCACCGAGCAGCCGCCGCCGGGTGAAAGCCGATGCGTTCGCCATCTTTGTCTCCCTTGACAAGTCGATCGTCGACCGGCGCAGCCGCTTAGGCGAAGCCTTATTCGACGTCTAAGAATAGGTGTGCCCGAAACTTAGGACCGCGATCGCCGGACTGTCAAGGGCTCTCGCGGAACTCGGGGACGGTGGGCCGCGACGCGCCGCCCCGTCGGGCGACCCGCCCGCTCAGACGGGAACGGTCCGCCCGGACCGGCTCAGTCCCGGAGTCGGATGACCTCGGGTTGGGCGAGCTGCATCTGCTGGGGAACGCGCCCGCTGCAGAGCGCCTCGAGATCGTCGGCGACGAGACGACCGACGCCGTGCAGGGCCTCACCGATCGCCCCGGCACGGTGGGATGACAGCACCGCGTGCGGTGCCCGACGGATCGGGTGGTCCTCGCCGATCGGCTCCTCCGGGAAGACGTCGATCGCGGCCCGAAAGCGTCCGGCCAGCAACCGCTCGGTGAGCGCGTCGAAGTCGACGACGTGCGCTCGACTCAGCAGCACCAGCACGGCATCACCGGAGATCAGGTCGAGCTTGTCGCCGGTCAGCAGGGCTCGGTTGGACGACGACGGCGTCGCCAGCACGAAGATCACCCGTGAGTCCGTCAACAGGGCGTCGAGGTCCATCGGCTGGACGCCCCGACGGCGCAGGAAGGTGTCGGTCAACCAGGGGTCGTGCACCTGGATCGGGCAGCCGAACGGAGCGAGCAGCGGTCGGAGCGAACGGGCGATCCCACCGAAGCCGATCATCCCGACCGGCTTGCCGTACAAGGTGAACGTGTCGCCGATCTCGGTGGCGAAACAGGTGTGGCTCCAGTTCGGCTCGCCGGTGCGGAAGGCCCGGTCGGTCCAGGCGATCTGGCGGGTGCTGGCCAGGGCCAGCGCCAAGCCGTGCTCGGCCACCGCGGGACCGAAGGCCGGCGCGCAGCTGAGCACGCGGATGCCGTGCGAGAAGCAGTAGTCGTAGTCCAGATCTGTCCGCGGTGGCAGATGACCCCCGACCTCGAGGATCGCCCGCAGTCGAGGAAAACGGGACGGGTGGCCGTGCCGCCAGGCACCGGTGACGACGATCTCGAGCTCGCCGGCGACCGCACTCAGCCGGTCATCGGGGATCGGCTCGTCGCTCCCCCACACCACGTCGGCGAACTCTTGGATCCGCTGCAGGTCAGTGACGGTGAAGATGGTCTCGGTCAGGCGAAAGCTGGGGTCGAGCAGGACCTTCGTGAGCATGGCGGTGTCCTCTCCCGTGCTGGGCAGGCTCGCTGCGGGCCGGCACCAGGATCCCACCGATGCCTCCTTCCGGAGCCGCCGACGTTCGTCAGCCCTGGTACCCGATGAGCCAGCGCACCCCGTAGCGATCGGTGACCTGCCCGTCGTGATCTCCCCACGGTCTCAGCCGAAGCGGATCGACCTCGGTGCCGCCGTCGCACAGTGCCGCGAACCACGACTCCAAGGTGTCCGGATCGCTGGCGCCGAGGAGCGAGAACAGCAGGCCTTCGAGGTGCAGTCCGGGCTCGCCGGCAGCGGCGTCGGACGCGAAGAGGTCGACCGGTCCCCGCAGCATGCCGTGCGCGACGCCGTCGGGCGGACCGTCATCGCGGCCGAAGTCGGCCAGCGTGTGCACCAGCAGCTCGCCGCCGAACACCCCCTGGTAGAAGGTGAGCGCCTGCCGGGCGGTCCCGGGAAGCGATAGGTACGGCGTGACACCGGTCATGATGGATCCAATCCGTGAAGGTCTGTTCGGGGCGGGGTCGTCCCCTCCTCCTCCGTCGGAGCAGGAGACGCCGTCTCGACATCGGCACACCGAGGATCATGCCCGAGGTGGTCTTTCACGTCATGTGGGTCCGAGGTGAACGCTGACGACATGGTGTCCGGGGACGCCCGTCGGGTTGATCGCCGTCCCCCAGGCGACCGGCCTGCCGTCCAGGTTCAGCGCATGGACGGCGCCGTGCGCGATGGTGATGTCGTAGGTCGAGCCGCGGAACGGCAGCCGCTCCAGCCGGACCGGCCCCCAACCGGCGGGAAGCCTCGGTGCCAGGACCAACCCGCCTCCCGTCAGCCGGATCCCGCCCAGACCGAACAGCAGGGCACGCAGCGAGCGTGCGGCCGTCCACACGTAACCGAGCCCGGTGACCCCGGTGACCGTGGGGAATGCCTCCGGAGCCTGGAAGTGCGAACCGTCCTCCTGGATCGCCCAGCGCTCGAGCAGCAGCGCGGCCTCCCCGGTACGGCCGTACCGGAACAACGCATCGACCAGGTTCCACCGCATGAACCCCCACGAGTGCGCACCGCCGAGGTCCGGGTACGCCGGCTCCATGGCCCGTGGCCCGTCGTCGTCCCAGATCGGCCCGTGCAGGAGCGTCTCGAAGGTCGCTCCGGCCCGTTCGGCGGACGCCATCTCGTACTGCAGCGGCAGCACCATCGTGTGGCCCTGGTGCGGGTGCTGGTGGTGCTCGGCGTCGAGCCAGCTGGCGTAGCCGTAGGTCGTGCCGAACCGGTGCTCCACGGCATCGGAGACGTGCCGTGCCGAGCGCCGGTACTCCTCGGCCCGACCGGCATCGCCGAGGTAGGTCGCGAGCTCGGCACCCAGGCGGAACGCCTGGAACCAGAAGGCGCTGGCGTAGAGCATCTCGTGCCGGAAGCGTCCCGGGTCGGGTTGCTCGGGGAAGGTCGAGCTGGAGTAGTCGTCGAGCCAGTCGCCGTCGCGGTCGTCGCCGGCGAAATGATCGAGCACCTCCTGCACGCGCGGCCAGTACCGCTCCTGGTACCGCCCCGACCACAGCACCAGGGCGGCCGCGCCGATCACCCACTGGGGACGCTGGCCGATCTTCAACGGTGAGAGCCAGGGGGTGCCGGTGGCATCGATCGGGTCGATCTCCACCGACTCCGGTACGCCGAACCGGTACAAGATGTCGAGCGTCTGATCCAGCACGGGATGGAGATCCGGGCCCAGCGCTCCGAGCTCCCAGCACGACTGGCCGTTGTCGTTGGCGAAGATGCCGTGGTAGTCCGGCGAGGCGGTGAGCGCGAGCACCTGCGCGTTGTCGGTGCTCCCCAACGCGTACGGGGTGCCCAGGGGAACCATCCGGCTGTCTTTGTGAGCCCAGAGCTTCGCGTGCGCGAACAGCCGATCCACCGGCGGCCGGCCGCTCTCCAGGCCCGCTCCCGAGCGGGTGCGGTGCTCCCAGGTGCTGATCATGGTCGCGAAGGCAGCGGCGGGATCGGCCAGCACGGCGGCCATCGCGGCATCGGTGCCGCCGTCGTGGTCGGTGCCGGCGACGGTGATCACCAGCTCCGACTCGGCCCCCGGCTCGACGTCGACCGTGTTCACCCACGTGGCCGTGACGACGCCCGACTCACCGAAACTCGACTCACCGGCGTCCGACGAGCCGCTGGTGGTGTTCGCGGGGTGCTCGAGATCGACGGCGAACGCGCTCCAGGTGGGGCGGGTCGCCGTGACGGCGTGCAGCGACGGATGTCGCCCGTCGCGTACCGTGAGCCGATCGGCTTCCGCCTCAAAACCGTCGTCGGGATAGCGACGGAACTTGCTGACGTAGTTGACGTTGTAGCGGGCCCGCGCCGACACCTCGACGGTACGGACGTCGGGGCCCGGGTGGACGAAGGTCAGCCACACCACGAAACAGGGATGATCCGTGGCCACGAACCAGTGGCTGCGGCCGACGAGTCCGTTCGCGAGACGATGCGTCTTCTCCAGATGATCGGGATACACGCGCGTCGTGGCTGATGTCTCCCCGGCGATCCGCAGGTCGATGTTCTCCAGCGCGTCCACGGGCGAGAAGGCGGTCCGGCCCACCCGGTGCGGACCGAGGAAGACCTCGGCCGCGCACCGTGGCCCGCAGAGGAACACCGTCTCGTCGGCGGCGGGGTCGGCGACGTCGCCGCCCAGCTCCTGATAGCCCAGCACGGAGCAAGTCTGACCCACCTCGAGACAGCGCAGACACACCGGTCTTCCGGCTGACTCACGCAAGCGAGAGGAACAGCTTCTCCATCCTCTACGTGTCGAGACTCTCGACGCCATCGCCCTCGGGGAGGCACTGCTGGAGACCGGCCGCGATGATGGCGAACCCGGCTCGGTCGAGGGCCGTGCTCACCGCTGCCCGAGCCCGAGAATGACCTGCTGCGCACGTCCCCGCCCAGCTCGGCTCTGCGGGTGGCTCGCAGATCGATCTCGGTGAGCACGCCGAAACCCTGCTCAGCAAGCGCTCACCGGACCTGGTCCACCGCGGCGTCGTACGGCAGGCGGAGTGTGGCGGTCAGTGCGTAGCTCATCGGGCGACGGCCGCTCGGGGGTCGAACGTGGGCGCTGTCGCGGTCCGATCGACCTCGGCTGCGGTCGGGCGGCTCGGGTGCACGGCTCCACCCTCTATCGCCTCGATCATACCCCTAGGGGTATAAGGTAAGATCCAGCAGAGGCGCACCAGGCGCCATCACTGATCAGAAGATGATCACCCCACCGCTGAAGGAGACTGACCATGTGCAGAGCAGTGACGTGCAGGACGTGCAGCAAGACCACCTGGTCCGGTTGCGGCCAGCACATCGCTCAGGTCAAGGCCGGCGTTCCGGAGGGCCGCTGGTGCCCCGGCCACCCCGAGTCGCCGCGCAAGGGCGGCAGCATCCTCCACCGGATCTTCGGCCGGTCCTGAGCACCGATCGACCGCTTCAGCCGGTGGGTGGCCACTGCGGCCGTGATCGGGATGCCTCGAGTCCCTGCACGAGATCAAGAACGCTGAAATCGCAGCATGCATGAGGCGAGTATCGGTTTTCGACACGCGGCTGCAGTGTCCGCCATAGCATGTGAATGTTCCGGGAAGGTCATGCGCGGGTCCTCGGGGGAGGGCACCCGACGTCGGTCGATCTGACCGCCCCGGCGAAGGGGGAACAATGAAGAAGCTGGTATTCGGTGCTGTCGTTTGGCGGTCTGCTCCGTTGTCGCGGTAGCTCCGGCGTCCGCTGCACCACGGAATTGGGGCCAAGAAGTCAAGGACTGCAACCACAGCTCCTGCTATCCGCAGGGCAGCTCACGGGGTGGCTACGTCAGTGGCCAGGCCCGCGATGAGCAGGGGCCCGGGTACGGGTGGGAGATCCATGATCTCGCTCATCCTGGTCATTCGAACCCCTAGACAGTGGGATCGACGACAGCTGGGGATCGACGACAGCTGCAGGGATTCACAAGGACTGTACGGCGTCGGCCGTGTGACGGATCGAGTGTCGAGAGGCAGACCCTGCAGGGAACTCTTCTGGATTCACCCTGTGTTCCGACGACCCTGACTCGAGTCGAACACCTGACGAAGCAGGAGGAGCAACACCCATGGCCGACAGGAACGTCGATGCCGACGACTCGATGCGATCCGGCGACTTGGAGAGAGTGAGCACGCGCCTTCGGTCGGTGCTCGCCAGGGTCGCGTCTGGCGAGGTCTGCGCATCGCCCGGATTCGAGCAGCGTCTGTTCGGATGTGTGGTCGCCCTGGAGCTCTTGGCGTCCGGCCAGGCCGTCGACGTGCGTACGCTCCTCGAGCAGCTGGTGTGACTCTCGCCCGGGCGCACCGGCGAGTGGGCGCCGCGATGACTGGGTGACGTGCGCGTCCTCAGCCCGCGAACGGCTCGCATCAGTGCGTGGCCGGAAGGTGGCGAAGAAGCTGGGTGCGATCTGCCCGGCGGACCGCCCCGATCAGCTCAGGCAATCGACAGTCGGCGGCACAGGCGTGCCGTGTCGGCGGTATGTCGTGGGGATCCGTCGTCGTACTCGAGGCACCACAGCAGCTGGTAGATGAGCGCACGCTCCGCTGCCGCCTCGTCGACGGCGCTGTCGCCGCGGTAAACCTGCCAGAAACCCGGACCCGTCATGTCGTCCCAGAACGCCATGCGAGCCACGTCGGACTCGACCGACCCGGCCCAGGCCTTGTCCCAGTCCAGCACTCCCACCAGCTTCCATTCATCGTCGACGGGCCGGAACACCAGGTTGCCGTGGTGCAGATCGTCATGGCACAACGTCGCCCTCGCGTCACCGGCGAAGAGGGCGGCCTCCCGGTCGAGCAGCCGGTGGAACGACGCGCGCGCACCGGCGCCGGCGATGCGCGTCTCGGCACGTCGACGCAGAGCGGTGAGCAGACCCTGCCCAGCAGGCGGCCGGCCGGTGTGGTCGAGCTCGCCGAACGCCGGGAAGCGCATCGACTGGATCGTCCCCACCACCGTGGCGAGTTGCCGGTGCGCGGCGGTCACCTGGACCGGCGTGAGCCGTGGACGAGCCTCCCGCCAGGGAACGCCGTCGATGTGCTCGGTGATGAGGTAGCGCCACCGGACTCGCCGGAACGAGTCGTCGGCAGCGATGACCTCCGGCACCGGAGCGCCCGTGGATCGGGCCAGTGCGGTGAGCATCGCACTCCGTTCGAACTGCACAGGGTGCTCCGCCTGCCGGCCACAGAGCTTGAGGACAACCTGTCGTCCGCCGGTGATCGTGACCAGCAGCACGCTCGAATCCCGGCGTACCTGCAACCAGACGACGGCCGTCACCCGGGAGCTGTCCCCCAGGCCCTCCGCGACCACTGCCCGGACGTCGTCGAGCAGGTCACGATCGGGAAGCGGCATACCCGCCACGGTACGCAGCATCGCCGGGTGGCCCCAGGCAGTATCCAGCAGGCTGGCGCAGCCACGGACCGACCGACGCTCGCGATCCCCCTCGCCCTGGCCGGGGCAGTCGTGCGGGCCACTCGGTTCAGGCCGTGCGGTTCAAGATCTCGTGGACGAGTTCGATGGGTGTCTGCGGGTGGAGGAAAGCGAACCTTCCTACCGTCTCACCCTCCCACTTGGTGGGCGGGATGAAGGCCACTTGATCATCGTGCAGGCGGGTGGCCCAGGCGTCGTAGTCGGCCGGCTCCCAGCCGAGTCGGCGGAAGAGGACGACGCCGAGGTCTGGGTCGCGGATCAGCTCGAGCTGCGGTGCCGCGATGATGAGTTTCGCCGTTTCGCGCGCCAGGTGGAGGGCGACCTCGATCGCCGCCCGGTAGGCATCGATGCCGTGCACCGACAGGGAGAACCACAGGGGCAGTCCGCGGGCTCGACGGGTCAGATGGAAGGCGTAGTCCGTGGGGTTCCATTCACCGTCGGAGGTGTGGATCACGTCGAGGTAGGACGCATCCTGGGTGTGCGTCGCGCGTGCCAGCGCCGGTTCGCGATAGATCAGCGCGCAGCAGTCGAAGGGCGTGAACAACCACTTGTGAGGGTCGAGGATGAACGAGTCCGCCTGTTCGAGTCCCACGTACTTGTCTCGCACCGACGGCGCGAAGATGGCCGCGCCGCCGTACGCGCCGTCCACGTGGAACCACCATCCCCGCTCCTTCGCGACGGCTCCGACCCCGGCGAGATCATCGACGATTCCGGCATTCGTCGTCCCGGCGGTGCACACGATCGCGGCGACATCGCTGACGTCTGCCGCAGCGTCGAGGGCTTCTCGGACAGCCGCCCCCGTCAGGCGGTGATCCGGTGTCTCGATCACGAGCGCATCCATCTCCAGCAGCCGGAGAGTGTTGGAGATCGAGGAGTGCGCATCGCTGCCCACCACCACGCGCCAGCGGGTCGGGCCGGCGCCGCCGGCTCGGCGCTTGGCTGTCTCGCGCGCCGTGGCGAGCGCAGAGAGGTTGCCCGCTGACCCACCGGACACGAAGCACCCGCCCGCACCGTGCGGGAGACCCGCTTCGTCCGCGATCACCCGCAGCACCGTGTTCTCGGCAGCGATCGCGCCGGACGCCTCGAGCCACGAGATGCCCTGGATGGATGCGCAGGACACCAGCATGTCGAAGAGCAGGCTGGCCTTGGTCGGGGCGGCCGGGATGAAGCCGAGAAAGCGAGGACTGTCGGCGGAGATGATGCTCGGCGCGATGACAGAGGTGTAGATGCCGAGGACCTCATCGGGCGAGCGAGGCTGGTCGCGGATCACGCCCTTCAAAGCCGCTGAGAGCTCCGGTGCTGTGCGGGTGCTCCCATCGAGCGGGACCGGGTCCCTGCGCAGCCGGTTCTCGGCGTACGCGAGGACCGCGCGAACCATCTGCTCCGTCGTCTGATCGACCGTGTGCACTCGATCCTCCATCGTGTCGGTAGTCGACCCCCTCCGCTGGTGTCGGCCGTGAGGGGCCGTCTGATGCTGTCAGTGCGGCGCCAGGTCACGGCAACGCCACGCGGTCACGAAGGGGTGATCAGGCTCTCGGTGTCGTCTCTCGGGTCATGCGGATCTCTGTCCGGTCCGGTCCGGTCCGGATCGCGTCGGGTCGTCGACCGCCAGAGCCCAGCGGTCCAGAGGCTTCGCCAGAGGATCGCGTACGTCAGAGTCTGGTGAACGCGCCTCCGCGGTCTCGGTCAGGCGCGCGGGTATCGCTCGGGGCTCGAGCGTCTCATGATCAAGCCGGCGATGGCCACGACGACGAAGGCACCGATGAGTGCCGACAGGAAGCCGCCCCAGTCGAAGATGTCGGTGTCTCCGAATCCGAGGAGAACGGTGAAGATCAGGTAGCCGAGGAGCGCACCGGCGAGTCCGATGCCGATCGTCGCGAGCCACGAGGTGGGCCCGCTCATCCTGCTGAACAGGTCATGCGGCGCCATCAGTCGGGCGATCACACCGACGACCAGGCCGAGCAGGATCGCACCCACCATCTCAGTCACCCTCCACCGGCGACACGAGGTCGCTGTGCGGTCATTCTTGTCTCACCTCACCGGCCGAGCAAGCGTCCGACGCCACGATGACCGAGAGACGTCGTGCGTAGGGCGTCGAGCGCGAGGTCACCGCCGTGACTCGAGCGGCGTCGACCACGTCAGCCAGGCAGCTGGTCGAGCGACGTCAGGGAGTCCCGATGGACTCCTCGATCGAGAGGTCCGTGGTGTCGACCTGCGTGACGTCTCCACGAGCTCGTTCACCCCGCCGGGACGACGGATCGGTCTCCGCGGTTCACTGGTTCCATGTGCAGGTGGATGGCGTACTCCGGTGATCCGATCACGGCCGAACAGCTGCTGTTTCGACCGACGCACTCGATCATCGACCAGAGCCTGCACTCCCGGCTGGGTGCCACGACCACCAACGGCGACGGCTTCGGGATCGGTTGGTACAGCGACGCATCCCCGGTACCGGCCTGTTTCAAGGCGGTCGAACCCGCCTGGAACGACGCGAACCTTCGCGAGCTGGCTCCTCGGATCAGTACTCCACTGCTGTTCGCCCATATTCGAGCCGCGACCGGCACGCCCGTCCAACGCTCGAACTGCCACCCTTTCCGGCACCAGAACTGGCTCTGGATGCACAACGGTGCGATCCGATCCTTCGCTCAGATCAAACGCGACCTGGTGCTCGCTGTCGATCCCCTGCTCTACCCGGGCATCGAGGGTTCCACCGACTCGGAGACGTTGTTCTTCCTGGCCCTGACCTTCGGACTCAGCGATGATCCGCTGGCTGCCATCGCCCGGGCCATCGGCTACGTGGAGACGGTCGGCCGCGCCGCGGGCGTCGAACATCCGTTCCAGGGGACGTTGGCGACTTCCGACGGTGAGTCGATCTGGGCCGTTCGCTACTCCAGCGAACACCAGAGCCGATCGCTGTTCTTCTCCACCGACGTCACCGCTCTCCGCCGGCTGCATCCCGACGTCGCCATGCTGAGACAGCTGAGCGCGGAGGCGCGGTTGGTCGTGTCCGAACCGCTCGGCGACCTCCCCGGGGCGTGGAACGAGATGCCGGAGTCCACCGCCGCCTGGATCCGCCCCGGCGCGGACGCGATGGTGCCGTTCAGTCCCGTCCCTGGTTGATCTCGACATCCTGAACGTGGAGCGCCGGCGGCGCCCGCAGCACCACACCATCGAGTTCCTGGCCGACAGGCGACACCGCGACGCCGGCGGCGACGATCTCACCCGCTCGTAGCCCCCGGCCACCTTCCAGCTCGCAGCCTTCAGCTGAGGACGCAGCCTTCCGCAAGGACGCAGCCTTCAGTAAGGACAAGGAATCCGCTGCGCCTGCTCCGGACTCATCGCCTCCAGCTCCTGGAGGAACGTGCCGAAGTGACGGCTCGGCGCGTAGCCGGTCTCGGCCCGCCCCGCCTCGGGCACGATCGCCGGCACCTCGCTCACATCGAGGCCGTGGCGTTCGACCGCGTCGGCCGCCCCGGGGAAGATCGCCTCCAGATGGGCCGTCGGATCGTCCCGCCAACCCTCCAGCTGCTCAGCGTCGAACACGTTCGGGCGTGTCGCGTCCAGCACCAGCTCGGCGTCCGGGGTGGAGACGACGTGCTCGATCGAGGACCAGACGGCGTCGAGGACGTCCTCGCGGTCGACGCCGCCGTAGAGCAGGCGCGCACCGTAACGCTGTGGCCATGCGCCGTGCCACGGCGTCAGGTCGTGCGGGCGTACCGCCACGTACGACAGACCGTGGCGAGCGTGGTGGTAGGCCAGCAGCTCCTCGCCGACGCGCTTGGTGAATCCGTACGTGTCGTAGTGCCCGTGCCACGACTGGGAGGACAAGAACACCATCCGCCGGACCCCGGCACTACGGGCGGCTTGCAGGACCCAGAAGGTGCCGTCCACGTTGAGTCGCCAGAAGTCGATCTCGCTTCGTACCCGGCTGTGGATACCGTGCCACGCCGGCAGGTGCACGATGACGTCGCAGCCACGTGCTGCCTCGTCGAGCCCCACGCCGATCTGCACGTCCAGGGGCCTGAAATCGGGGTCTCCGTAGGTGTCGGGTGTCAACCACCCCGGTCGGACGAGATCGCTCAGCACGATCTCCACGTCATGACGATGGATCAGCCGGTCGACCAGTCCGTGGCCGATGTTGCCGCCCGCACCGGTGATCAGAATCCGCATGGCGTCACTGTAGAGCGACCCCACCGACCGCGGACGCCACCACGGGTGCCCCACCCTGCTCGCGCCCTGGACCGCCGCCGACGGCGACCATGCAGCGGCCGAGACCGGCGTGGTCAGCCGGCGTCGGCGTAGCTCGTGACGCAGGAGACGTCCAGGGCGAACTCGACCGGGAACGTCCCGAACAGCAGCTGGCCGGCTCGGCGGGCCGCGGTGCGGACCGCATCGACCACCTGGTCGGTGAGCTCGGTCGGAGTCTCCACGATCACCTCGTCGTGCAGGAAGAAGATCAGCCGCGGCCGCCGGTCGTGCTCCGGGGCGAGCCGAGCCAGCCGCTGGCGCAGGTCCGCCAGCCAGCACAGTGCCCACTCGGCGGCGGTGCCCTGGACCACGAAGTTCCGGGTGAACCGGCCCCACTCCCGCGCCTGGGTCCGCGCCAACCGCTGGTCGGCCGGCCCCGCTTCCGCTGAACGGGCCCACCGCTGCCGCTCCTGCCACGACTCGGGCGGGGTCGGCGAGCTGCGACCCAGCCAGGTCGTCACCACCTCGCCGCGCTCCCCCGCCCGCGCCGCCGCCTCCACCCAGCCGGTCGCCGCCGGGTAGGTCCGCAGCAGCCGCGGCATCAGCCGGCCGGCCTCGCCAGAGGTCGCCCCGTACAACGCCCCGAGCATCGCGACCTTCGCATGCGCCCGGGTGTCGACGACGCCGTCGTCGACCAGCGCCTGGTACAGGTCCCCCGCCCGGCTCGCCCGAGCCATCGCCTCGTCGGCGGCCACCGCCGCCAGGACCCGCGGCTCCAGCTGCGCAGCGTCGGCCACGACCAGGCGCCAGCCGGCGTCGGCGACCACCGCTCTCCTGACCTGCTTCGGCAGCTGCAACGCCCCACCGCCGCGGGTCGCCCACCGACCGGTCACCACGCCGCCCGGCACGTAGTCGGGCCGGAACCGATCCTCCTGCACCCAGGTGCCCATCCACGCCCAGCCGTTCGCACTGACCAGCCGGGCCAGCCGCTTGTACTCCAGCAGAGGTTCGATGACCGGGTGGTCCAGCTGCGACAGCTCCCCCTTCCGCGTCGTCTCCACCGGCAGCCCCTGCGCGTGGAGCGCGCGTAGCAGTTCCGGCGCCGAGTCCGGATTAAGTCCCGGAGCCGACAGAGCGACGCGGATGCGTCCGACCAGCTCCTCGAGCTTCGCCGGACGTCCACCCGACGGCGGCCGCGGGCCGAGCAGGGCGGTGAGCATCGCATCGTGCGCGCTCACGTCAAAAGGCATCCCGACGTGCGTGAGCTCGGCCGCCAGGAGCGCGCCCGCTGACTCGGCGGCCAACAGCAGACGCAGCCGACCGGCGTACGGTGAGGTGGCGATCGCCTCCTGCTGCGTGCCGTACTCCCTCGCCACCTCGTCCACGGTGAGCCGACCGCCGTCGGCCGGCAGATCGAGCAGGCTCGGCTCGGCGTCGTCCAGGTCGACCGTGACCGAACGCCACCGTCGGTCCTCCGCGGAACCGAGCCCGTCGGTGACGTAGCGGGACCGCGACAGGATCGAGTGGCACTGACGCAGGTCGTGAGCTCGACGTACGCCGGCCCCGGCCCGCAACAGCCTTGGGTAGACCGCCGACGTGTCGGCCCAGACCCATCGGGGCAGCTCACCCTCCAGCTCGCGCACCCGGCCCGGGAACTCATCCCAGGCGAGGGCCTGGACTGGTCCGAGCCGACCGCTCGGCTCGAGCCGCGCCACAGCGACGCCGGCGTCGTCGGGAGCCACGGCGATGTCCACTCACCGAGGGTAGTGATCCGTGCTAGGAGTGGTCGGCGACCTTCACCAGCGTCTTCCCGAAGTTCTTGCCCTCGAGCATCCCGGCGAAGGCTTCGGGGGCGTGGTCGAGGCCGTCGGTGACGTCTTCTCGGTACTGGACCTTTCCCTCCCGGACCCAGGCCCCCATGTCCCGCAGGAAGTCGTCGAACATCGTCGGTGCGAACTCGTTCTGGATGAAGCCCCGCAGGGTGAGCGATCTGTCCAGCACGGCCCGCAGGAGGGCTTGCGATCGGTCGGGCCCCTGAGGAAGTCCGGACACGTTGTAGTTGGCCGCCAGCCCGCAGACGGGAACCCGCGCGAACGTGTTCAGACGCGGCAGAACGGCGTCCCAGACCTTGCCGCCGACATTCTCGAAGTAGATGTCGATGCCATCTGGCGCAGCATCGCGGAGCCGGCCGTCGAGGTCACCCTCGCGGTGGTCGAGTGCCGCATCGAAACCGAGCTCGTGCAGGTGCTCGACCTTCGTCGGACCGCCGGCGATACCTATGGTCCGGCATCCCATGATCTTGGCGAGCTGACCGACCGTGGCACCGACCGGGCCCGTGGCGGCCGCAACGGCCAAGGTCTCACCTGCTGTCGGCTTCGCGATCTGCAGCAGTCCCGCATAGGCCGTGAACCCGGGCATCCCGAGCACCCCGAGAGCGGTCGTGATCGGTGCCTGATCCGGGTCGAGAACCCGCAGGGAGGAGGCCCGCTCGGTGCTGTAGGTCTGCCATCCACCGTACGCCACCACCACCTGCCCGGGTCGCAGAGCCTTGGAGGCTGACTCGACCACCTCGGCGACCGTTCCCCCCACCATGACGTCACCCAGCTGCATCGGTTCGGCGTAGGACTCGACGTCCGACATCCGGCCGCGCATGTAGGGATCCAACGACAGGTAGAGAGTCTTCAGCACGACCTCGCCGGTTTCCGGGGACCGCACGGCATGGTCCTCGTGGGAGAAGTTCTCCGGCCGCGGAGCTCCCTGGGGACGCGACGCCAAGCGGATCTGACGACTGAGCATGGACACAACGTGAACCTACCGCTGTCATGTCGCTGTCACCGATGGGGTGCACCAGGCTCTGTGACCAACCAGGCCGCAGTGAAGCGGCCCCTCGCCGGCGTGGACAGCCGTGTGAGGTGACTGAGGAGGCTTCCTCGATCTCGCCCCAGGCGGGTCGGCTAGCGGCACTCACCAGCTTCGGATCCTGGGCTGCCGCGGTGCGGCGACTCCGGGCCAGGTGCACCGCCGAGATCCACGGTGACGTCGAGAGTGTCGGGGCCGGCCGATGTGGCGTGAAGGTCGCCCAGGCGGCGCAACATGGCCAGCGCCGCGGGGTTGTCGGCAGCGACGAGAGTGACGATCCGGGTGACGCCATCGGGACGGTGTTGCAGCAAGGCCTCCAACAGAGCGGTCGCGGCTCCCCTGCCCTGCCACTGGTCGCGGATCGTGACGGCGACGTCGGCACTGGCGGGAACGTGCGGGTAGCGGATGATCCTGCCGATCCCGATGATGGATTCGGGTCCCCCCTCGGGCAGTCGGACCATGACCAGCGCGATGTGATGCACGCCGTCGATCTCGTCGACCAGGTGATGGAGCATCGCGTCGGTGAGATGAGGCACTACGGCCAGGAAGCGGTGGTACCTGGACTCCGGGGAGAGGTCGGCGTACGCCTTGTCGATGTCCTTGCGAGGAATCGGCCGGTACGGACGGATGACGACTTCCGTGCCATCACGCAGTCTCACCTGGTGACTCGCCGGACTGTCCGGCTGGTCTGCGCGCATGAGCGGACTCAGCTGCTGACGTACATGGAGTCCAGCAGCGACTTGTACCGTTTCTCGATGATCTTGCGCTTGGGCTTAAGGCTCGCCGTCAGCTCACCGGCTTCCACCGTGAGGTCGTGGTCGAGGACGCGAAAGTCCTTGATCGTCTCCCAGCGGTTCAGCCGACCGTTGAGCTCCTCCACGCACCTGCGGAGGTAGCTGTGAACGGCGGGGTCATCGGTCAGCACACCGTAGGAGTTTCCGGTGAGACCCTGGGCCCGGCTCCACTGCGCCAAGGCGTCAGGATCCAGCGCGATCAGGGCAGTTGCGTAGTTGCGCTGGTCTGCATGGACGACGATCTGGCTCGCCAGCGGGCAGATCGACCTGAAGCGGGTCTCGATCGGCTGCGGTGCGATGTACTTGCCGCCGGAGGTCTTGATCAGGTCCTTCTTGCGATCCGTGATCCTGAGCCGACCCGACGCGTCGAGCTCACCGACGTCACCGGTGGAGAACCAGCCGTCGGGGGTGAGCACCTGGACGGTCTCCTCCGGCGCGTTGTGATACCCACGCATGACACCCGGCCCACGGATCAGGATCTCGCCGTCCTCGGCGATACCCACCTCGGAGCCGACGAGCGGGAGCCCGATGACGCCGAACGTCGGGTGGTCAGGATCCCCGATGCAGGTACCGCCACTGGACTCGGTCAGGCCGTAGCCCTCGATCACCGTGAGGCCAGCCGCGTGGAACCAGATGGCGATGTCCGGGGAGAGGGCGGCGCTGCCGGAGATCATGAACCGGATCCGTCCACCAAGGCGGACGCGCACCTTCGACAGGATCAGACGATCGGCCAGCGCGAACTGGATCCGGCCCACAATGCCGACCGGTGTCCCTTCCCCCTTGGCTCGAGCTGTCCGTGCACCGACCCGGAAAGCCCAGTTCAGCAGCCCCGCCTTGATGCCACCCGACCCGTGCTGGTCGGGCCTCACCGCGCCGTAGATCTTCTCGAAGACCCGAGGGGGCCCCGCCATGAAGGTGGGACGGACGGCGGCGAGGTTCTCCACGATCTTGTCGACCCGGCCGTCCACAGCCGAGGCGAAACCGATCCGCAGCTGCACCGACACGAGCATCTTCCCGAACGAGTGCGACAGCGGAAGCCACAGGTACTGCAGATCGTCACTCCGCAGGATCTCGATGGCCTGAGCGCCCGCCGCGAGATAGGTCCAACAGCGATGAGGCAGCTCGACGCCCTTCGGCCTGCCGGTGGTCCCCGAGGTGTAGATCAGCGTGGCCAGGTCTTCGGGGGACACCGCGGCAACGGCATCGTCCACCGCACTCTCGTGAGCGACCAGATGTCGCGCCCCAAGAGCCTCCAGGTCGGCCAGGCTCAACACCCAGTCACCGTCCGCCTCGCCGTCGAACGTGATCACCCGGATCACGTCGGGAAGCCGCTCTCGCTGACGACGCAGCTTGGCGATCTGGACGTCGTCTTCGGCGAAGACGACCCGTGCCCCGCTGTCGGTGAGGATGTACGCGACGTCCTCGGTTGCTGTTGACGGGTAGACAGCTGTCGTCGCAGCCCCGGCGCACATGATCGCGAGGTCGGCATAGATCCAGTCGAGCCGCGTGGCAGAGGCGATGGCGACCCGCTGCTCAGGCTGGATCCCCAACGCCAGCAACCCGGCCGCGAGGGTCTTCACCGTCTCCGCGGCCTGGACCCAGGTCACCGACGCCCATCCTCCGGCGACGGGATGGCGGAACGCCTCGGCATCGGGGGTGGCGGCAACTCGGTCGTAGAACATCCGGGCGACCGAGACCGCCGGCATCGGGTAGGCGGTGGTGTCGGTCGAACCGCTCGTCGCTGTGATCATGAAAGGCCCCACGTCTCGATCTGCTGCCCGCGATCGGCAGGCGCCGAATCGTGCTCTCACCGGGAGGTCCGTGATTGTCGTTCCCTTTCTCACCGACCCAGCCCGAAGGACTCCATCTCAGGGTGGTAAGAGCCGCCGCGGGCCGCTGAGTTGAGTTCGGCTCGATGCAGAAGTGCGGCCTGAGCGATGCCGATGTTCTCGGCGTCACCTGCCCAGGCACGTAGGACGGGGCCCTGCAGCGCGCGACCGAAGGAGAAGCTCAGCTGCCACGGCTGCGGTCCTCGCCTGTTCAGTGCATCCAGGCGCGCCGTCGCCTGCTCGTCGGTCTGACCGCCGGACAGGAAGACGATTCCCGGCACTGCCGCGGGCACCGTCTGACGCATGACCCTGATCGTCGCCTCGGCGATCTCGTCATCGCTTGCCTGGTCGGAGCAGTCGGCCCCCGGAAGGATCATGCTCGGTTTGAGGAGGCTGGCCTCCAACACGATGCGGTGCCGACTGAGTTGCTCGTACACCGCGCGCAGCGTCGCAACGCTGACCTCCTCGCAAATCTCCAGACTGTGCGATCCCTCCATCAGCACTTCGGGCTCGACGACAGGCGTCATGCCGGCCTCTTGCGCGAGGGCCGCATAGCGCGCGAGGGCGTGGGCGTTCGTCTCGATGCACGTCGCGGTCGGAGTCGCGTCCGAGATGCGGATGACCGCACGCCACTTGGCGAAGCGGGCTCCGAGAGAGGCGTACTCCTCCAGTCGGGCACGCAGTCCGTCGAGGCCCTCGGTGACCACTTCGTCAGGGAACCCGGCGAGCGACTTCGTTCCCCCATCCACCTTGATGCCTGGGATCACTCCTTGACGCCGGAGCAGCTCGGGAACCGTGGTGCCGTCATCGGCCCGCTGACGGATGGTCTCGTCGAACAAGATCACCCCGCTGATCGACTCGCCGATCCGCTCGGTCGTGAAGAGGATCTGACGGTACGCCCAGCGCCGCTGCTCGGTCGATTCGAGCCCGATCCCGGCGAGGCGCTTGGCCATGGTCGGTGTGCTCTCATCGGCGGCCAGGATCCCTTTTCCCGGCGCCACCAGCGCCTCCGCCGTATGGATCATCGCGTTCACTTCCACAGCGCAGTCCCTTCGTGTTGACCTGTTGTCACTCTTTCTCGGCGCAAACACGGGCCACAAGGGACCATCGGTCCCGAAGGACATCGCAGGTTCAGCCGTCGCTCAGCCGTTCCTGCCCGTCCGATGTCGCGAGCCGATGGACCAGCCCGCGGACACATGCTTCGGGATGGTCAGCGAGCGGTGTAGCCGCCGTCGACCAGGTGGTAGCTGCCGGTGATGAAGGAGGCGGCGTCGCTGGCCAGGAAGGCGACGAGCGCCGCGACCTCCTCCGGGGTCCCCATCCTTCCGACCGGATGCTGAGCGGCGATGAACGTCCGCGCATCGGCGTCCAGCGCGTTCTCGACCAAGGGGGTCGAGATGAAGCCCGGACCCACGGTCACCACCCGGATACCCTGCGTCGCGTACTCCAGGGCCGCGTTCTTGCTCAGTCCCAGCAGGCCGTGCTTGGACGTCACGTAGGCCGCCGACGAGGCGAATCCGACACTTCCGAGGATGGAGGCCATGTTGACGATCGCACCGCCACCGGCGGCGATCATGGCCGGGATCTGAGCCCGCATCCCGTAGAAGACGGCGTTGAGGTTGACGTCGATGACCTTCCGCCAGGATTCGGTGGCGATGTCGGCCACCGGCGCGAGAGTCCCCCCGATACCGGCGTTGTTCACCGCGATTCTCAGCGGGCCCAATCTGCTGGCTTCGTGCACCATCGTCTGAGCGAACGCCTCGTCACACACGTCCCCCCCGAGTGCCGTCGCCACACCTCCGTGCGAAGAGATCCTGTCAGCGACAGCGCGAGCGTGCTCCTCGACGATGTCGACCACGAGCACCGCCGCACCCGACTCGGCAAGCACGCGAGCAGACGCTTCACCGATCCCTGAGCCGCCACCGGTCACGATCGCTGAACGGTTACCGACGTCATATCTCGCCACGACTTCCCCTTCCCTGATAGATCGTGTTCAACCTGCCCGAGGTCACGCTGCGAGGTGCCACTCGACCACCACGAACGCCGGCGAAGGATCACGCCTCGTTTCACAGCCTGACCATCAGACGACCGGGGACGCGCTGTGTTGGGAGTGGTCCGCGCTGACCGAGGGGCCAGTGGCCGCTGTGCCGGATGCCAAGCGTTCAACCGGCACCGCGACCACCGGGCATTGAGCGTGGCTCAAGCAGTAGTGGCTGACCGATCCGGTCCGCAGCCGTCCCCAGCCCGTGTGCTCCCGGGTGCCGAGAACCAGCATGGAGGCCTTCCTCGACTCTGCCACCAGCACCGGTCCTGGACCGTTGGACATGAACTGCAGCTCCCAGTGCGGTTCGGGCTGGACGGCCTCGAAGACGGCCTTGACGGCCGCTCGGTAGCTGTCATCGATGCCCTCGAACGGGACCGGCGGGATGTACCCACCACCGGCGACGGTGTACGTGGCCGGCAGAGCCAGCGCGTGGATTGCCCGCACTCGGTGCCCGGTCATCTTGCCCTGCGCCGCCGCCCAGGCCAGAGCCGCCTGCGCCGATACCGACAGGTCCAGTCCCACGACGATCTCGTCCATGTCTACACCCCTCTCAACGACCGCTGCCATCCACATTCCAGGCTGGGATACCGCCAGCCGACGGGCCAGGGCATGAGGGCCCGATCAGCGGGACCGAAGGTCCTACGCCGATCGCGGACGTGCTCACCACGGCCCGTAGCTCTGGGTGTTCGCCTGCCGCATCACACTGACGTAGTCACCGCGCTCGGTCGCGGTGTGGTCGATGCCGTGAGGCGCAGCCAGCAGCCCGCGCACCTCGTCGACCGTGTCGAATCCCTTGCGTCGCATCCAATCCGACAGGTCGTCCAGCAGCACCTGGGCATGTCCGGGGCCGTGTCGAAGCAGAGCGGAGGTCGTCATCACCACGTCTGCGCCGGCCAGCAGGTAGCTGATCAGGTCGTCGGCGGACTCGACGCCGGAGGTCGCGGCCAGCGAGGCCGTGACCCGCCCGTGCAGCAGCGCGATCCAGGTCCGTGGCAGGCGGGCCTCCGCCGGGTTGGACAACCGGACCGCGGCCACCACCCGAAGGGTTTCCTGATCGATGTCCGGTTGCAGGAACCGGTTGAACAGCACCAGTCCATCCGCGCCGGCGCGATCGAGCCGCAGGGCCATCTCACCCGTCGAGCTGAAGTACGGACTCAGCTTGACCGCGACCGGTACGGTCACCGACTCCTTCACCGCGACCATCACCTCCAGGTGGCGCTGTTCGACTTCCCGCCCAGAGATGTGTGGGTCGCCAGGCAGGTAGTAGATGTTGAGTTCGATCGCGGCCGCACCGGCGTCCTGCATCGCCCGCGCATAGCGGGTCCATCCGCCGGGTGTGACGCCATTGAGACTAGCGATGATCGGGACGTCGACGGCCGCCACGGCGCGGGTCACCAGGCTCAGGTAGCGGCGCGGACCGGGATCTGCATCAGAGCCGGAGACCAGTGCGGGAAAGTATCCCAGCGCTTCGCCGAACCTGTCGGCCCCAGCTGCTACCAGCGCGTCGTCCCGGGCGGCGGCCTGCCGCAGCTGTTCCTCGAACAGCGAGTACAACACGACTGCCCCGACGCCGCCATCGGCCAGGCGGCGCACGCCATCGACCGTCCACGACAGGGGCGAGGGAGACGCGACGAGCGGATTGCGCAGTTCCAGGCCGAGATAGCGCGTCGTCAGATTCATCGAGATGCCTTGCGGGGATCGGCCGGGAACGTTCCGGCGCCGCGTGTGGCCATCTCTTCGTAGACCGCCCAGCGTTGATCGGTCGCCTCCTGGGCCAGCGCCTGCAGGCGGTCGGACTCGACCGGGTCGACGTTGCCCAGCGCGCGATAGCGCAGCTCGTGGTGGCGATACTCGATGAGCGGGATCCGCGGTCGCGGCGAGTCCAGCAGGAACGGGTTGTGGCCCGCCTCCCTGGCCCTCGGGTCGTACCTGACCAGCGGCCAATGACCGCTGGTCACCGCGCGGTGTTGCTGGGCGAGCCCCTCGCGCATCTCGATGCCATGGGCGATGCAGTGGCTGTAGGCGATGATCAGCGAGGGTCCGTCATAGGCCTCCGCTTCGCGGAACGCGGCCAGCGTCTGCTGCGGATCAGCACCCATCGCGACCCTGGCGACATAGACGTTGCCGTACGACATCGCCTGCAGGGCGAGGTCCTTCTTCGCGGCCTGCTTCCCGCCGGCCGCGAACTTGGCGACCGCACCGAGCGGCGTGGCCTTCGACATCTGACCACCGGTGTTGGAATAGACCTCCGTGTCCAGCACCAGCACGTTGACATTGCGTCCGCTGGCCAGCACGTGATCGAGGCCACCGTAACCGATGTCATAGGCCCATCCATCGCCGCCGACGATCCACACGCTGCGCCGGACCAGGTGGTCGACGACGCTCATCAGATCGGCGACCGCGCGTCGGCTCGATCGGCGAGCCGGCGCCGTAGCTCGGCGACCCGCTCGTGCTGGGCCCGAAGTTCGGACTCCCGCCGCTGCGGCGCCAGCAGGATCGCATCGACCAGCTCGGCACCCAGCTCGTCCCGCGAGCTCCGCCAACAGTCTCCACGCCAGCACGGCTTGCCCATCAGCGGCGAGTCGGAAGCCGAGCCCGAATTCCGCGTTGTCCTCGAACAGGGAGTTGGACCAGGCCGGGCCGCGGCCGTTCTCGTCGATCCGTCCACGGGGTGGTCGGCAGGTTGCCGCCGTAGATCGACGAGCAGCCCGTCGCGTTGGCGATCATCAGCCGGTCGCCGAAGAGCTGCGACAGCAGCTTGAGATAGGGCGTCTCGCCGCAGCCGGCGCAGGCACCGGAGAACTCGAAGAGGGGGAGCAGGAACTGCGTTCCTCGAACGGTGCCGAAGTCGACCCGGGACCGATCGTTGGTCGGCAGCGAATCGAAGAAATCGATGTTGCCGCGGGCGGCATCGAGCAACGGTTCCCGCTGTCCGAGGTTGATCGCCTTGACGCCGGGGCTGGTGAGATCGATGGCCGGGCAAGCCTCGACGCAGAGCCCGCACCCGGTGCAGTCCTCGAGGTACACCTGCAGGGTGTAACGGCTGTCCGGCATGCCGACCGCGTTCAGCGGTGCCGACGGAAAACCCTCCGGGGCGCCGTCGAGACTCGACGGGTCGTAGTACTTCGTCCGGATCACGCTGTGCGGGCAGACGAAGCTGCAGTTCCCGCACTGGATACACAGGTTCTCGTCCCAGACCGCGACCTGATCAGAGATGTTGCGTTTCTCGTAGGCCGTCGTACCCGATGGGTAGCTGCCGTCCACCGGCAACGCGCTGACCGGCAGCAGATCCCCGCGCCCGGCCATCATCTCGGCCGTGACGGTCCGGACGAACTCCGGCGCGGTCGGCGGCACCATCGGTGGCAGACCGCGGCTGGCGGACACCTTCTCGGGTATCTCGATCCGGTGCAGTCCGGCCACCGCGCGGTCAACCGCGGCCTGATTGTGTGCCACCACGTCCGCGCCACGGTTGCGGTAGGACGTGGTGATCGACTCCTTGATCTTCGTGATGGCCAGATCTGGGGGCAGCACGCCGGAGATGGCGAAGAAGCAGGTCTGCAGCACGATGTTGATCCGGCCGGGCATCCCGACGTCGCGGGCGATCTGACCCGCGTCGACGGCGTACACGCTGATGCCCTTGTCCAGGATCTGTTGCTGCACCGGGCGGGACAGCAGATCCCACACCCGATCCGCCGGATGACGGCAATTGAGCAGCAGCGTCGCGCCACGCGCGGCCCGGCCCAGCACGTCGACCTGGTCAAGAAGGCTGAAGTGGTGACACCCGACGAAGCCCGCGTTCGTCACGAGGTAGGGGGCGCGAATCGGCCGTGGCCCGAACCGCAGGTGCGACACGGTCTGTGACCCGGACTTCTTCGAGTCGTAGACGAAGTAGCCCTGCGCGTACAGGTCGGCGTCCGACCCGAGGATCTTGATCGTGTTCTTGTTGGCGCCGACGGTTCCGTCGGAACCCAGGCCGAAGAACACTGCGCGAACGGTGTCGACTGGCTCGATGTCCAGCGTCGGATCGTAGTCGATGCTACTGCCGGAGACGTCGTCGATGATGCCGACGGTGAACCGCCGCCGGGGTCGCTCGAGGCTGAGCTCGGCGAACACTCCGGCGACCATCGCGGGGGTGAACTCCTTGGACGACAGGCCGTAGCGTCCTCCCGATATCCGCGGCAGCAGCGCGAGCTCGCCGTCGGCGTGCGCATCGGCCACCGCAGCGACGACATCCAGGAACAGGGGTTCACCGATCGATCCGGGTTCCTTGGTGCGGTCGAGAACGGCGATCCGGCGCGTCGTCGGTGGCAGTGCGTCGATCAGCTCCCGCGCCGGGAACGGCCGATAGAGCCGGACTTGTACGACGCCTACCGGGTCGCCCCGGTCATTGAGCGCGGCAACGGTTTCGGCGGCCGTCTGCGCGCCGGAGCCCATCACGACGATCACCCGTTCGGCCTCTGGATGCCCGTGGTACTCGACGTTCCGCAGTGGACGGCCGGTTCGCTCGGCCAGCGCGTCCATCAGGTCCTGCACCACCTGCGGGGTCCGCGCATAGAACGGGTTCACCGTTTCGCGAGCCTGGAAGTAGATGTCGGGATTCTGCGCGGTGCCGCGGATGAACGGTCGTTCCGGTGAGAGGGCGCGATCCCGATGCGCACGAACCAGGTCCGGCGGGACCAGGGCACGCAGGTCGTCATCGGAGAGCAGGTCGATGGTGTTGAGCTCGTGCGAGGTGCGGAACCCGTCGAAGAAGTGCAGGAACGGCACCCGGGTGCGCAGGGTGGCCGCTTGCGCGATCAACGCCAGATCGTGAGCCTCCTGTACCGAGGCAGCGGCCAGCATCGCGAAGCCCGTCTGCCGGGCCGCCATCACATCGGAGTGATCGCCGAAGATCGACAGTCCCTGCGCGGCCAGCGACCGGGCGGCCACGTGCATGACGGCCGGGGTCAGCTCGCCGGCGATCTTGTACATGTTCGGGATCATCAACAGCAAGCCCTGGGAGGCGGTGAACGTCGTTGCCAGCGAACCACTCTGCAAGGCGCCGTGTAGCGCGCCGGCGGCTCCCGCCTCGCTCTGCATCTCGACGACCGTCGGGACGGTGCCCCACACGTTGGGACGCTGAAGGCTCGACCACTCGTCGGCCAGCTCCGCCATCGGGGACGCGGGGGTGATCGGGTAGATGCAGCAGACTTCGTTGAGCCGGTAAGCGACGGACACGGCCGCCTCGTTGCCGTCGATCGTCACGCGCGTCATGGTCTCTCCGCTCGCATGTCGATGGCGTGCACCGGGCACTGGTCGTAACACGCCGCGCAGCCGGTGCACAGGTCGAGGTCGAACCGGTAGCGGTGACCGACGCCGAGCTTGATCACCGCGTCCTCCGGGCAGGCCCCCAGGCAGCCGTCGCACTCGAAGCAGTTGCCGCAGGACAGGCAGCGGCTGGCTTCGTACAGCGTCTCCTCGGCAGTTAGCCCACCCACGACCTCGTCGAACCCGGCAACGCTCTGCGCGGGGCCCAGCTCCGGTTGCTGCCGGCGACTGGTGTCACCGAAGTACCAGAGGTTGAGCTTGTCGAAGCTCGCCAGCGGGTGCTTGGCCGGGCTGGCCCCCGCGCTGTGTGCGGACTCCTCGCCGCGCAACCAGGCATCGATGTGCCGGGCTGCCTTCTTGCCGTGCCCCACTCCGACCGTCACGGTGCGTTCGGAGGGCACCATGTCCCCACCGGCGAACACGCCCGGACAGCCGGTCATCATCGTCGGCGAGACCTGCACGGTGCCATCCGTACCGAACTCGACACCAGACACCGCGCGGAGGAAGGCGGTGTCGGTCTCCTGACCGACAGCCATGATCACCGTGTCCGCGGCCAACGTCTCGAACCGCCCGGTCGGCTGTGGGCGTCCGTCCTGATCGAGCTCCATCACCTCGATCTGCAGCTCCGGCCCGTCGAACGCGGTGATGGTTCGCAACCAGTTGATCCGCACGCCCTCGCGCTCGGCGTCCTGCGCCTCTTCCTTGTGTGCCGGCATCTGCCCCCGGGTACGCCGGTAGATGATCACGGCGTCGTCGGCACCAAGGCGGCGTGCGACCCGGGCGGCGTCGAAGGCCGTGTTGCCGCCGCCGTACACCGCCACCCGCCGGCCGATCACCGGACGTTCGCCAGCGGCGACGCTCCGCAGGAAGGACACCGCGTCGATGATCGGCCCGGCATCGACGGCCGGGATGTCCACCCGCTTGGCCAGGTGGGCGCCGACCGCGACGAACACGGCGTCGAAGTGCCCCTCGACGCGCTCGGCGGCCAGGTTCTGCACCGTGTGATCACACGTCAGAACGACACCCAGCGCGGCAATCCGAGCCAGCTCGGCGTCGAGCACCTCGCGAGGCAACCGGTAGGAGGGAATGCCGTACCGCATCATCCCGCCAGGCCGGGAGCCCGCATCCCGGACCTCGACGTGATGGCCGACCCGTGCCAGGTGGTACGCGGCCGACAGCCCGCTCGGTCCCCCGCCGACGATCAGAACCCGCTGACCGCTCCGATAGGTCGGTTGGTCAAAGGCCCAGCCCTGTTCCACGGCGAGGTCGCCCAGGAAGCGCTCGACGGAGTGGATCGACACGGCGCTGTCGAGCTCGCTGCGGTTGCACACGCTCTCGCACGGGTGGTAGCAGACTCGGCCGTGGATGGCCGGGAACGGGTTGTCGGCGGTCAGCTGACGCCAGGCCTCTTCGTGCCGGCCGGCCTTGGCCTGCGCGAGCCAGGCCTGGATGTTCTCCCCAGCCGGGCAGCCGGCATTGCACGGCGGGAGCAGGTCGACGTACACGGGCCTCCGTTCCCGCACCGGGCCCGACCGGGAGTGTCCGTGCACCAGATCTGGCAGCAGCGTGACATCCGTCGAGCGATCGTTCTGCGACGTGACACCGACCGACTGGTCGACCTTCATGCCCACCTCCCGTGTGCCGAATGCCCGAATCAGTCAGACGGACGGCCGTCTCCACAGTGCTGGCACGGTGGTGGGGTCTCTACGGGCGTTGGTCCCTTCCCACGAGCGGACCATGAGAGCGCAGAGCACAACGAGCCCTCGCAGCGGAGCGGCTCCTGCGGGCATCTCGACCGGACGAGCATGGAAGTCACAAGTCCAGGTCGTAAGGACCCGAGGTTCGTGGGTCTGCGACCGGGACACGTACCCGTCAACTCTCCTTGACGACCGCGTACACAGCTGCGCTACCGCAAGCTGGCGTCCATGGAGCGGACTCTACGGACCGTCGTCGCGAGGTCCCGTCCACGCCCGAGGCGGACCCGGGCCGGTGGTCGATGACAGCGTGAGCCTGCGGCCGGCAGCGTCTCGGAGAAGATCTGGGTGAAGATCTGGATCTCGCTGCGTCTCTTCACGGCCTCCCCGATCTGGTCGCGGCCTACCGGACCCGGTCAGCGACTTACCCGCCGGTATCAGAGCTGCACGCCCCTCGTCAGCGCGCCGTCGACGACGAGGTTGGTGCCGCTGACCCGGCTGGCCAGGGGGCTGGCGAGGAAGACGACCGGTGCGGCGATCTCCTCCGGACTGCCCATGTGGCCGGTGGGGTTCAGGGTCACCGCCGTCTGGAAGAGGGTCGGGTCGCCCGTCTCGATGCTCTGCCAGACGCCGCCCTCGAAGTAGGTGTTGCCGGGCGAGACGGTGTTGGCGCGAATGTGCTTGCCCGCCAGCTGGAAGGCAAGACCGTGGACGTACCCGACGATGGCGGTCTTCGCGGTGCCGTAGGGGCCGGAAGCGAAGTCGGACTCTCGTCCGGAGACGCTCGAGATCGCGATGATCGACGCGGCATCACTGCGCTCGAGGTAGGGCAGCGCGGCTCGGACCAGGCGGACGGTGTGCATGAGGTCGATGTTGAAGCTGGCCTGCCAGTTCTCCTCCGTGTCAGGGATCGCGAGAGCGCTGACGTTGGCCACGACGACGTCGAGGCCACCGAAGGCCCCGGCCGCCTCGTGGACCCACGCGGTGAGGGCGTCGCCGTCGCCCACGTCGACGACCGACCCCATCACGTCACCGCGGCTGCGCAGGTCCTCGTTCGTCGCCGTCACCTCACTGGCGTCTCGGGCGCAGAAGCCGACGACCGCTCCTTCGTCGAGGAAGGCGCCGACGATGGCGCGCCCGATGCCGCGCGTCCCGCCCGTCACCAGAACTCGCTTGCCGGTGAGCTGAAGATCCATGGTGTGGCCTTTCGTCTGCCGAGGGGTGGGTGGGCGCTGCGTCCGCCGAGGCGACGTCAGCTCAGAGTGAGCGGGCCCGCGCGGAGAGGTCCGCGTGGATCCCGCCGAAGGCGTCGGCCGCCGGGAGAAGCGCCTTCGCGGCCTTGACGACGACGCTGTAGTTGGCGTCCACGACGTTGGCGACCGGTACCTCGGCGATCTGCGAGCAGAGCTGGTAGGCGTCCATCGTGTGCAGTCCGTGCAGCTGGCTGACCCAGTGCACCAGCTCGGCGTTGGCTATCCGCCACGAGTCTTCCATCGGTCGGCTCGAGCCGACCGTCATCCAGTGGGTGTCGTCCTCGATGCGCGGCCAACCCGGGGCGCCGCCCTTGATGAGCTCGACGATGAGGGTGGTGGTCATCGCGCCCTCCACAGCGGTGCCGCAGGCCTCGCCCTCACCCTGCCGGTAGTGCCCGTCGCCGATCGAGAACATCGCGCCCTCGACGTTGACACCGAGGTAGACCGTCGAGCCGGCCCGCATCTGTGGGGTGTCCATGTTGCCGCCGAACCGGTCGGGCACCAGAGACGAGCGCACCTCTCCCCCGGCGGGGGCCACGCCGACGGTGCCGAGCATCGGCTCGATCGGCAGCTCTATCCGGTGGTCGCTGTGTCGTGCCTCGAAGCCGACCGTCCCGCGGTCGCGGTCGAGCTGGTAGATCCAGGTCGTGTCGGGCAGCGGCTCTTGCAGGGTGACGACGCGGTCGGTGCTCGTCATGCCGCCGAAGAAGGGAATGGCCGCCGAGGCCCCCCAGTCGCGGGCCGGCTCCAGCCTGGCGAGATGCAGCACGAGCGTGTCGCCGGGTTCCGCGCCCTCGACGTAGAACGGTCCCGTCTGAGGGTTGACGAACCGTAGGTCGACCTTCTCGCTCGACAGGTCATCGACGCTGCGCAGGACCCCGTTGAACGCGTCCTCCGACCAGAGCCGGAGCGCGGTGCCGGGCCTGACCCGCATGGCAGCGCCGACGCCGCCGAAGGTGTAGGCGTACTGGTCGCGCGTTGGCGTGTACTCGATGACGTCCATGGTCGAAACTACTGCAGACCCGGACGCAGCCGCACGTGGTGGCTGCGAAGGTCCGACACCTTCGGCACGCCGAGAAGCGCGAGCGTCGACGCGATCTCCTGCACCAGGATGTCCGCTGCCCGCCCCACCCCACGCTCGCCCGCGGCCATCAGCCCGTACAGGTAGGCGCGTCCCACCAGGACCGCCGTCGCCCCGAACGCCACGGCAGCGACCACGTCGCTGCCCGACCTGACGCCGCCGTCGACGTACACCTCGGCCCGCTCACCCACCGCGTCGACCACGGCGGGCAGCGCCTCCAACGGTGTGAGGGCCCGATCGAGCTGACGTCCCCCATGATTCGACACCACGACGCCATCCGCTCCCGCGTCGACGACGGCCCGGGCATCGGCCGCAGTGAGGATGCCCTTGACCACGAGCGGTCCGTCCCAGATGGAGCGGAGCCACGCCAGGTCGGCCAGCGTCGCCGCCGGGTCGAACAGGCGGCCGGACAGCTCGGCGACGGTCCCCTCGAAGCGGGTGAGCGACGCGAACTCGAGCGGCTCGGTGGTGAACAGGTCGAACCACCAGGCGGGATGCAGCGCGCCCTCAGCGAAGGTCTTCAGCGACAGGGACGGCGGGATGGTCAAACCGTTGCGCACGTCCCGCAGCCGCGGCCCGGCGATCGGGGTGTCGACGGTCAGCACCAGTGCCTCGTAGCCGGCGGCCGCGGCGCGGGCCACGAAGTCCCGGCTCGCCGCGCGGTCGCGCCACAGGTACAGCTGGAACCAGTGGCGGCCGCCCGGGGCCGCTGCCGACAGACCCTCGATCGACGTCGTGCCCATCGTCGACAACGCGTACGGGATGCCGACCCGTTCGGCGACGCGCGCCACGGCCGACTCGCCATCGGTGTGCATCATCCGGGTGAAGCCGGTCGGTGCGAACACGAACGGAACAGTCGCTTGCTGCCCGAGGATGACGGTCGACGTGTCCACGACGGACACGTCCTGGAGAGCCTGCGGGATGAACTCGAGCCGCTGGAAGGCCTCTCGGGAGCGACGCAGGGCGAGCTCGTCACCGGCGCCACCGTCGACGTAGTCGGAGACGGCGCGAGGAGCCCTGCGGCGAGCCAGAACCTGGAGATCAGCGATGGACGCCACGCCGGCCAGCCGCCGCTCAGTGGGACTCCATCCCGCGCGCCGGCGCCGGAGCAGAGGGCTCAACTCCGACCATCGCGGCATCCGTCGGGCGGTCATAGTCGAGTTCTACACGACCGGGCTCGGCTCCTGGACCCGCCCCGTCGTCAACCTGCGTCCGATCACGGACGATCTCCTGGGCCTGACCCCACACACAAGACGCGGACTGACCAGTACCGGGCGGCGATGTCGCTCGGTCACCGGTTGACGCAGACCGGAACGCCTCGTCGCTTCACCTACGACCGGCCCAAGGGTCTGGGCAACTGCGTGGTTCGCGACGTGGCTGCGTCCGGCGCATCCGGTGGAACGACACCGCAGTGAGGGGCCGTCGACAAGCTGTGCCCTTGGGGGCAGGAATCTCCGCCGGACACCCACGAGCGTTCGCTGGTTGGGGAGGTTCGTGGGGCCGTGGAGTACCGCCGGCCGATGCCCCCCACGTAGAGGTTGACGAGGTGCCAGAACTGATGAACGCCACGCCGCGACCGTACCTGCAGGCGCCCGTCCTCCCGATTGGTCGGCCATGTGCCGCTGTCCCGACCCTCGTTGAGTCGCAGTCAGTTCGTGGTCGTGATGGAGCAGGCAGGATCGGGAGCGGTCTGGCAGGCCGGGACGGGGCAGGGTCAGAAGGGGACCTGGATGGCCATCAATCCAGTACCTGGAGCTCGCCCGGACACCGTCCGGGCGAACAGGACGGCGTCCATCTGCAGCTTCTGGTTCCCGCTCCCGGCTGACCACGTGCCACCGGCCGGCCCGGTGAGGCACAGGTTGTAGGGCGCACCGTGGCGCGCGGCCCATTCCGTGACCACGTCGTCCATCAGGACCCCGTCGTGGTCGGCGCTGAGGACTGGGCGCCGGCCGGTCGCTTCGGCGGTGTCGATCCGGTGCATCCACGTGTCCCGGGTCAGGATCGTCTCGAACACGAAGCCGGCCGTCCAGGTCTCCGCCACGCCGTTGACGACTTCCTTGTCCGGCATGGTCATCTGCCCGATCAGGGTTGACCGGCGGCGGCGACCGCGCACCGCCCGGGGAGCGGCTGCGGCGTACCGCTCGATGATCTCTGCCCGCGTCAGGGCCCGCCGCGCTGCTACCTGGTGTGCGGTGAGGGCGTCGACTCCCTCTTCGTCCCGCCGGTTCGCCGCGACGAACTGTCGGAGCAACTCCGGCAGCGACCCGGCCATTTCCGCCATCCCGAGGCAGTGGGTGGCCATCGCCCGCACGTTCCAGGCCGGGCAGTCAGTCGGCCGGGTCCAGTCATCCGGGCCGAGGGCGCGCAGCTGGTCGAGATAGCGACCGTACTCCGTCCCGGCGAGCCGCAGCGCGGTCTCCCGGTCGAGGACCGACCGGCGCGGCCCGTCGGTTGTGGTGCTGGTCATGGTCATGAGTCCTCCCGGGGCAGTCCGATGTTGTCCGCATACATGTCGATGGCTCGCTCGAGCAGACGTCCCCAGCGGGACCCCCCGGGTCGTTGGCCCACTGCTGATTCACCAGCCCGGCGATCACCGCGGTGTACAAGTCGATGTCCGCGGCCTCGACACGGATCCCGCGGACCGCCATCTGCTGGATGCCCTCCTCCAGGGCGGTCACCGCCGGCGCGTAGCTCTGCGCGCTCGGGACGAAACCCGGGATGGTGCGCACGTCCATCAGCTGGTGGCGGGCCAGGTCGGCGGTGGCGAAGTCGAAGTACGTGCGAGCCATGACCCGAAGGGCCGCCCGTGGCGCCTCCGGTAGCGGGGCCGCCCGGTTGACCTCGACGAGCTCCTCCCAGGACTCGCCGAACATCGCGTCGTAGATGGCGTGCTTGGAGTCGAAGTGGGAATACAACGACGGTGCCCGGATGCCGACCCTGTCCGCCACTTTGCGCAGGGTGAGCGCCGCCACTCCCTGCTCCCTGGCCACTGTCCACGCCGCGTCGAGGATCTTGCGGCGCGCGGTCGCACGCCGATCGTTTATCCAACCACTCGTAGTATTGCCTAACATGATTAGGCAATAGTCGTGGTTCAGATGGCTGATGTCAAGAGCGCAGTGGTCGGTCCGCTTGCGAGCAACCATCAGCCCACTGGCCGAACCCTGGCACCGGCCGCTATGCCGGACTGGGCTTGATCTGGCCCTAGACCAACACCAACGACAATTCGATCGGCACCAAGATGGTGCGCCACAGGATGTCGACCGAGGTCACCTCGGCGTACCCGCTGTCGCGGCCGATGGTGAGCAGCTGACCCAGCCCCTGGAGAAGCACCAGGTCGACCACCACCCAGCACCACGAAACCGACCACACCCAGATGCCGACCGAAAGCGCCGGCGTCGGTTTCGACGGTCGGGGGGTTCGGTACCTCAGTGACGGCTTTCCCTCCATCACCAATTCATAACGTGGAAGGCCATGAACGTGGAAGGCCATAAACGTGGAAGACCCGTCAGTTCTGCGCAGTCGAGCGACCCGAGCGCATCCGCCCAGTCTTTGCGTCGTGGGCCGGAGAGCATGCGGTACATTGTCGCTGCTGGTGACAGCCGTCTGAGAGATGTAGCGCCGCTTTCCATGCCGCGCCACACCGCGAACAATCCGCACGCTCAGAGAAGTCCTGATATCACCGCCTTGCCCAGGCGATCAAACTTCCGGCTCAGCGTGCCTATCGGGGGAGCATTGTGTCGGGCGTGCCTGGTCAACGAAGTCGAGCGGGCACTCTAGACCCTCAGGACGATCGCGGGACGCCCTGCGCAAAGGCCGATCCCACGTTCTGAAGCCGTAGCACAAGTGGCTGACGGCTCCGCATCCAGTGGCGAAGCAGCATTGAACGGGTGATGCTTCTGATTGGGCGGTGAAAGACCCGGTGGTTGCACCAGGGTGACGTCTCTGCCATCTGTCACCCTGCCGCCCAGGGACGACGCTGCTTCGCCACCGGATACGTCTATGTTCCTCGCCGCCGATGCGCCCCGACCGACCTGAGCGACTCGTCGAGAATGCACTTCCGCCTCATTCCTGTCGACGGCGGTCTCGCTCAACGGGGTTCGCTTGCGGGCGGACGCCAGCGAGTCTCACGTTGCGGGAAGACAAACGCTGGGAACGGATCGCGTCGAGCGACGGAAGCGGGTCATACGGGGCTGGTGATGGCTCGGCTGGTGGAAGATCAATTGCCACGGTTCCAGATGTGCCGCTGGAGTCCCTTGGGACGACAGCCGGCGTCTGCTGCCAGCAGCGCGACATCTATCGATCTCCCGTACGGCGAGTTGCCAGGAGCCGGTCCACCATCGATACCAGTCCTGCAGAATTGCCGAGTGCTACTTATTCGAGTTCAGATGCCGAACCGGCCGGGAACCCTGGGCGCCGTGGCAACAGCACTGGGTGCGCTCGGCGCGGACATCAACCTGGTGGAGATCGTCGAGAAGCGCGGCGAGATCGAGGTGGAGGAGTTCATCCTCGATCTGCCGCCCACCCAGACGGTGGAGAAGCTGGTGGCGGCCTGCAACGGTCTGGACTCGGTGCAGGTGGAATGGGTGCGCAACTATCCACGGGGCGGCGGTATCGAGTACGACATCGAGCTGCACCGACGCATCGCTGCCGACCCCACTCGAGCCGGTGAGATCTTGGCGTCAACGGCTCCCCTGGTCTTTCGGGCGCAGTGGAGCGTGCTGCTCGACGTGTCGTCGGCACCGCACGTCACCTTCGGCACCCCGGGTGCACCCGACCTCGACGCCGAACAGCTGCGAAGATTCGGACCCTTCGACATCCTCCACCGAGTAGCCCTCGAACCCGAGTGGATCCCCGGGGCAGACGCCCACCACGCCGTCGTCTCGCCCTTGGCCGACCAACAAGCGGTGATCGTCGTCCGCCGCGGCGAACCCCCCTTCTTCGGCTCCGAGCTGGCGCGACTCGCCCACGTCACCGGAGCAACAGCCACCACGGACATGTTCGACCAGCCTCAGTCCACGACGGATCCCCAGACAGCCCATCGCAGACCAGTGGCAACCCCGCTGTACGAGCGCTGACACCCCTGGTCTACCCAGGCCGGCCGCTTGGGCACGAGATCTGCCGCACCTGCGCGCGTGATCCAGCTGGTACGCCTCGCGGGCCACGGCTGGCCCCGGAGCAGACCCGCGGCGGTCCTGGTACCACCCCCTTGCCTCCTGGTGAATGTGTCAACCCGAAGTGGTTCCACCGTGGTCTGACTTGGCCCCCAGACCAAGGGGGTGTGAGCCCGTTCGCGGCGGGCACTGGATCCAGGGCTGTTCAGCGAGTAGGCGACGATGGGAGGGTGTCCGACTCGAATACGCCTATCGCGTTGCGCAGGGAGCTGGGGCTGGCTGACGCGGTGTGGGTGGGGTTGGGGGCGATGCTGGGCGCTGGTGTGTTCGCCGCGTTCGGGCCGGCGGCGGCGACCGCCGGTGCTGGTCTTCTCCTGGCTCTGGGGATAGCCGCGGTGGTGGCATATTGCAACGCCACCTCGAGCGCGCAGCTGGCGGCCGTGCATCCGCAGGCGGGCGGCACTTATGTGTATGGCCGGCGTCAGCTGGGCCCGACGTGGGGGTTCATCGCCGGGTGGGGGTTCGTAGTCGGCAAGACCGCCAGTTGCGCGGCGATGGCGTTGACAGCTGGCGCGTATGCCTGGCCGGAGCATCCGCGGGTGGCGGCGGTGCTCGCGGCCTCGGTCTTGACGGCAGTCAACTATCGGGGCGTGGCCAAGACGGCGGGGGCGACCAGGCTGTTGGTGGGGTTGACACTCGTGGTCTTGGGGGTGGTCCTGGTCGGCTCGTTCGGCGGCGGCGCTACCGATCCGGCTCGGCTGTTTCCCGTGACCGGGACCGGTGCCTACGGGGTGTTGCAGGCAGCGGGGCTGTTGTTCTTTGCGTTCGCCGGGTATGCCCGGATCGCGACGCTCGGCGAGGAGGTCAGGGATCCGGCCCGCACGATCCCACGGGCGGTGCCGCTGGCGTTGGGGATCGTGGTGGTGATCTATGCCCTGGTCGGGGTCAGCGTGTTGCTGGTCCTTGGTGCCGACGGCGTCGCCGCGAGTGGCGCGCCGCTGCACGACGCGGTGCGGGCAGGGTCGCTGCAGGCGCTGGCGCCGCTGGTCACGGTAGGGGCGGTCGCCGCCAGTCTGGGAGTGCTGTTGAGCGCGATGGCTGGGGTGGGCCGCACGACGCTGGCGATGGCCCGGGACCGGGAGCTGCCCGGGGTCCTGGCGGCGGTGCATCCGCGGTTCGCGGTGCCGCATCGGGCTGAGCTGCTGCTCGGTGTGGTGGTGGTCGTCGTGGTGAGCGTGGCCGACATCCGGGGGGCGATCGGATTCTCCAGCACCGGGGTGCTGGTCTACTACGCGATCACGAATGCCAGCGCCTGGACGCTTCCCGGCCAGGCACGGCGGTGGCGGCGGCCGGCAGCGGCGCTGGGACTGGTCGGCTGCCTGGTGCTGGTGGCGACCTTGCCTCTCGTCAGCGTGCTGACTGGTCTGGGCGTGCTCATCGTCGGTCTGCTGGCTCGGACGATCGTGCAGCGCTGGCGACAGGACCGATCCTGACGACGGGATGACGGAGCAGTTGGCACGGTGGGCGAGGCCGTAGGAGGTGGTTCGAGTCTCGATGATGTTGCCGCCGAAGGTGGAGACGGTCCGCGATCGCCGCGCAGAGGCGTAGGTCGGTGAACGATCCCCGTGTCCGACCAGCCGAACGTGCCCGCCAGGTGCCGGCGCGGCCTGGTTCTTGTCAACGCACGGCAGGGCGTTCACGAATGGCTGGGTCGCGTTCCAGTGGTGGTCCGACGTTGGCGGCTCACCTTCCAGAGCGCACGTTGGGCGAGCAGCGTGGCCACGCCGGCTGCGGTCATCCCGACCAGGTTGATCCCGAGCTGGGCGGCGGACCCGGCAAGCTGTTCGGGGGCACCAAGAGCCAGAGACAGGGCGAAGTCGCCGGCGGCGGGCACGGTGGTGACGGAGATGAACACTCCCACCAGAGCGTTCGATCGACCGGCGGTCTGGGACAGCACGCCGGCGGTCCCGGCCAGTACCGCGACCACCGCTGACCACTTGTCGGGCCGCCAGATGAACCCGGTCAGCGGCCGAGGTCCGGTCACATCGGTCAGGTCGATCCAGCCGACGGCACGGGCGATCAGGGCGAGCAGAGTGGTGATGGCGATAGCCACCAAGAATCCTTTGATGAGCAGACTGATCGAGCCCTTGATGAGGGTCGGTCGTCTGGCTGCTAGTCCCACTGCGAGGGCTGCGACGACGCCGAACTCTGGGCCGACCACCATCGCGCCGACCACGAGGATGGAGGAGTCGGTGACCACGGCCACCGCAGCAATGGTGGTGGCCAGCGCCAGGAAGGCGTAGAACGACCACGAGCCGCGCGCTTCGGCGTAGGCGTTGTCCACGACGGCGTCCCACACGATCGCATCGTCAGGGGCTCCCGGAGCGGCCCGCTCGGTGGCGCGAGCATTCGTGGAGGGGGCAGCAGCCACATCGGTGACGACCACGGACCCATCGTCGTAGAGACCCTGGGCGCGGAGCCAGCCCAGCACGTCCGACGCTGCTTCACGGGTCACCTCACACTGAACCAGGTCCCCCGCGGGTCGGACCGCGGACCCGCGGATCACCAGCACGTTCGTCGTGCGGGGATCCTCATCGAGATGCCGACTGACCGCATCGGTGCGTTCGGCGGGCACGATCAGGCGAAAGCTCAGCATCACCGCATCATCGTGACAGGCCGCTACCGCAACCGGCGTCGAAGGAGGCAGTCCACCCCGCAAGGTGGCGATCCCGTGCTCAACAGGCCATCAAGATGGCGTCACCCACCGGACTGACGAGCCGTGACCTTGACGGTCAGCGAAGAGATGTCCGGCTCCGGATCGCAGCACCGTCACCGTGGAACCTCGGTCCCGTTGGTCGCCGACGTGGCTTTCTCGACCGTCTTGCTGACGTCGTTGTGGACCATGCTGTTCAGGAACGGGCCGACGATGTCGATGGGCAGGGGAAAGACCACCGTGGAGTTCTGGTCAGCGCCGAGCTCGAGCAGAGTCTGCAAATAACGCAACTGCAGCGAAGCCGGATTGCGACTCAGGATCTCGGCAGCTTGGCGGAGTTCCTCGGAAGCCTGGAGCTCCCCGCGGGCGTTGATGATCTTCGCCCGACGTTCGCGCTCTGCCTCCGCCTCCCGGGCCATGGCCCGCTGCATCGCTTCGGGAATCTCCACGTCCTTGATCTCCACCACCCTGACCTCGACGCCCCACGGCATGGTCTGCGCCGCAATGGTCGTGGCCAAGTCCTCGTTCAGACTCTCGCGATGAGCGAGCAACGTATCCAGATCGACCCTGCCGAGCAACGACCGCAGTGAGGTCTGAGCAATCTGCGAGGTGGCAACGGCGAAGTTCTCCACCTCCATCACCGACTTGATCGGATCGATGACGCGGAAGAGCACGACAGCATTGACGCGCGCCGGAACGTTGTCGCGAGTGATGACCTCTTGTGGCGGAATCGTCAGGGTCACCAACCGGAGATCGACTTTGATCATCCGGTCGACGACTGGAAGCACTCTCCGCAGTCCTGGATCGTAGAGGGTTTGTAGGCGGCCGAGTCGGAAGACGACGCCTCGCTCGTACTCCCGCAGTACCCGCAGGGAACTGGTCAAGGCGAGGATCGCCACGACCAGCAGGGTCAGTCCCACGATGATCGCCGTCGTCATGGCGTGGCGTTCTCCTCTGGTGCTGAGCGTTCTCGGTCGGCGGCTGAAGCGACCCCCATGTGGTCGAGAAGCGATCGGTCGACGCTTCTTCGTAGACGGAGACCTGGGGTATGTGCTCGGGGAAGCCGGTGGGTGACGTCCAGAGGTGTCGAGCCAGTGGAATGCCTGCGCCGATGCCGATGGCGATGGCGGCCAGCAGGGCGAGCAGGTCCGCCGCGGATGGCCTGGACAGCAGCATCGCGGCCGGAAGGACGATGGCCAGGACGGCGATCGCACACGCGATTCCGCGGTGGAATCGGCCGGCTTCTGAGTATGGCCAGGGGTCGATCTCCCGGCTCACCTCGCGCCCGTGGCTCGACGTCGTGCAGGTGTCCTTGACGGGGCAGGAGTTGCAGACCGAGGGCTTGGCGCGGTAGCGGACGACGCGCTGCTCCGGGTCGAACGACGTCGGCCACAACCACTGGTCCTGCGGACACTTCCAAGCGTCGTGGTCCTGGTGATACCGAAAGGACCCGGTACGCCAGCGTCGTGCCCTGACCGCGGTCCGTTTGGCCATGTGGTCGAACCCGTAGGCCGTCAGCACCAGGAAGAGGGTGTAGCAACAGACGAGCAGGACGTTGATCGACATCACTTGCTGCCTTCCCTTGAGCGAAGCGGCCGTCACGGGCTGGCTCTCCGTGTAGAGCGCGTCGGCGGGGAGCTCCATCGTCGTCGGGCCGCTGCGGAAGTACCGCAGACCCTGGAAGCAGATCCAGAGGAACGGGATGCAGCCACCGATGATGAAGAGCAGATCCCCAGGCAGGCGGGTCCATTCGAGCAGGGCGTTGCCGGGCGTCGTGATGAAGCCCAGCGAACGAGCTTCGTAGTAGCCGAAGCGAACGGAGTGGTACAGCTGCAGCACACCGAGCGGCAGCAGGGTCGCGAAGACCATCCAGGCCAATCCGATGTTCAGTGACCAGAAGCACAGCTTGGCCATGCGCTCGGGCCACTTCTGCGGCGGGATGATGTAGCGCAGCGCGAAGAGGGAGAGGCCGACCGCCAACATGCCGTAGACGCCCATCATGGCTCCGTGCGCATGATTGGCGGTCAAGTGCGGTGCCGATCTCGTAGTAGGACACGATGGGCAGGTTCACCAAGAAGCCGAAGACGCCTGCGCCGAGGAAGTTCCAGAAGCCCACGGCGACCAAGAACATGACCGCCCAACGGTGCGGGAACGGTGCACTGGACCTCTTCTCCTGCCGCGCCCCCAGCTGCAGGAACGTCCACGCCTCCACGGTCAAGAAGGTCAGCGGTATCACCTCGGCAGCGGAGAAGAAGGCACCCAAAGCCATGTGCTCCACCGGGGTCCCGGAGAAGTACAGGTGATGCATGGTGCCGATGACGCCGCCGGCGGAATACAGGATCACATCCAAGAAGATGATGCCGAGTGCGATCCTCTCGCGCACCACTCCGAGCATGACGAAGATATAGGCCACCATCACCGTCGTGAACAGCTCGAGGAAATCTTCCACCCACAGGTGAACCACCCAGAAACGCCAGAACTCGGCCACCGAGAGTCGTGTTTCGTTGCCGGCCAACATGCCCACGGCATAAAAGGCCGGAATGGCCAGGCCCGAGAAGAAGAACAGCCACGGCATGTTGCCTCGGGATTCCGACCTCAACCTGGTCCGAATTCCTCGGTAGATGATCGCAATCCAGATGAAGAGCCCGAGCGTCAGCAGTATCTGCCAGACGCGTGGCAGATCGAGGTACTCCCACTGCTGCTCGAAAAGTGGCCCCTTGGCCCAGGCGACACCGTGGATGGACAGCGCCTCACTCAACAGGCTTCCCACCGTCACCACCACGACAGCCCCGAACAGGATGTACACCAGGGTCGACTGTCGCTTCGGCTCACGGCCGCCGATGAAGGGGGTCAAGAAGATGCCGGCCGCCAAGAACCCCGCCGCGGTCCACAGCAGCGACAGCTGCACGTGCCAGGTCCGTGCCAGGTTGAACGGGAGGAGCCGCGCGAGATCGACGCCGAAGAAGCTCAGCAGATCTGCTCGGTAGTGCTCAGCGGCCGCCCCCAGGAGCGCCTGGACCAAGAACAACCCGGCGATCACGAAGAAGAACCATGCGGTGGCGCGCTGCGACGGGGTCAGCGCCACCTCACCCGGCTGCCGGAACGACAGCACGGGCGCTTCCGCGCTGTGCCAGCCGATGCTCTGGCTCCAGCGTCCGTAGACGGCGAACAACCCGCCGGTGCCGACCAGGAGCACGACCAGCGACAAGACGCTCCAGATCACCAGGTCGGCGGTAGGACCGTTGTCGACTCGAGGCTCGGCGGGCCAGTTGTTGGTGTAGGAGTAGTCATGCCCTGGTCGCTCGGCCGCAGCCGCCCATGCTGTCCAGCCGAAGAAGGCCGTCAGCTGGTGGATCTCCTGCGGATCCGTGATCAACCGGGGGATGAGGCCGTTCTTCGTCGAGTCCTCACCGAAGAACGTGCCGTAGTGCGTCTTGAGGGCCTCGAAGGCCAGCACCTGGTTGTCGGTGAACGTCAAGACGCCCGTGGCCTTGTCGTAGCGGTTGGTGCGGAACTCCTCGATCAGGTCCGCGCGTGGATCGGCCGATCCCTGCCTGCGCAGCTCCTCCTCGACGAAGTCGGCTGAGCGACGCAGGTAGTCGGCGGTGTAGTCAGGACCGAGGTACGCACCATGTCCGACGATGGACCCGTACTGCATCAGACCCCGCCGGTTGAACAGCACCTGACCTGCGGTGATGTCTGCCGTGGTGAAGACCGTCTCCCCGCTGCCGCTGACCACCTTCTCCGGTTGCGGCATGGACGCCGCGTAGGTCCGATACGCGAGGATCCCCATCACGAAGAACCCGAAGATCATCACGATGGCGACACCCTGGACCCAGCCCTTGCTGATCAACATCGCTCGACGGTCGCGCCCGGGAAGGCGCTGATCGGTGTCGGTGCTCATCGGAGCCTCCATGGGGTCACGGGTCAGGGGTCGAATCGGGTGGACGTCTGCTCACGCAGCGATCGATGTCGGCGTCACGAGGGGTTTCAGCGGCCAGCGGGACGCCGCGGTCGTGCGGTGCCGTCTCGTCAATCCGGGGAGCGGTGGCTCAGGTCTTTGTGCAGGCGCAGACCGCCCAAGATCGTCACCACCACGCCGACGGCGCCCACCCCGATCCCGACCAGCAGCCACAACGCCACCTGGGTGTCGGCATAGGTCCCGACCAGGAACGCGATTACCGGCGAAATCAGCGCAATGATCCCGCCGATGAGGAGAATGGCCAGACCGCGGGGCGCTGGACCACCACCTCGTTCTTCAAGGCGCGACAGAGTTCTCGGCGGTCACGGAGTGGGTCCGTCGGACGACCGGGAGAATCCGGTCCGGAATCAGCAACTCGACCTGTTGGTTCAGCCATCGGGTGGCCTCCACCTCATCGGGTATGGTCGTCAATCGGAGGCGTTTTGACACCGACAAATCGATACCCGTCTGGCTCGGACTATACCGGGATATCGCTTGGCGGCAACCGTTGGTCACGACAATCTCGCAGTGTCGTCGAGGCGGCCAGCAGACGCGCTGAATGAGCAAGCGTCTCCTCATCGAGGATGGATCCGCTACCAGGTCATCGGACCCGACCTGTGGGCCGCCGAGACCCCTGATGCTCGCAATCCCTTGGCGGTGGCATCCGGTTGGCGTGAGTCGCGACCGGGACTGTGCACGATCTCGGCGCTACCGGCCCGCCTCACCACGCGCGACGTGATCGTCTGCGGCGGCACGCTACTGGAGGAGTATCGGCACGCTGGCCCAACCGCCGACCGGGGCCACCTCCCGTTCAGCCGGCCTGGCAGGGTCGAGGGTCAGGGTGGTCGCGCCGGACAGCAGCGCCCGCACCAAGATCCGCAGCTGGAGGGTGGCTAGCAGCCGGCCCGGGCAGGCGTGCCTACCGATGCCATAGACCACGTTGTTGTTCGCGTTCTGGGCTGCGTTGAACGCCTGCGGGCCACCGAAGACCATCTCATCGCGGTTCGCCGAGGTCCAGTGCAGTTTCACCCGTGCGCCCTTCGGTAGCCGCACTGCACCAACATCCACCGGTACGGTGGTCACCCGACGATTGCTGACGAACGGGTCGTCGATCCGCAGCACCTCGTCGATGATCAAATCCATCTCAGCGTCAGGTACGCCGCCGCGCAGCCTGGACTGCACCACCGTCCGGCTGGCCAGATAGTGCACCAACACGCCAACACACAACGCGATCGAGCCGAGGTCACCGCCGGTCCAGTTGCGCAACACCGACACGATCTCGGCATCGGTGAGCAGGCGTCCATGCACCCGCACTCGAAGCAGTGCCTCGGTGGCGTCGGCCGGCGCAGCAGAGTCCCAGCACTTCGTTGCGAGCACCGACCGGATGATGGCGTCGAAGTCTTCGGCCACCTCCGCGGTGCGCGCCGCCTCCCCCGAGCGGGTGGCCGCATGGTTCTCCTCCATCCACTGCAGCAACCGGCCCTCCAGGTTCCGGGGCCAGCCCAGCCAGGCGCTCTGTGCCCGGACAGCGAAAGCCGCCCCGATGGTCCGCACCGCCTCCACCGGAGCGGCACGCGGCAGCGAGGCCACCAGGTCGGCGGCGATCCGCTCGAAGACCTCGTGGTACGGAGCCAGCGCCGCGGCGCTGAGAAGGGGATCCAGTGCCTGCCGAAAAGCATCGTGCTCGCGACCGTCGAGACCATTGGGCACCTGCACGAAACGAGAGACCGCGCTGGAGAAGCTGCGGTCATCCAACGCCGCCCGCCGCACCAGGTCGTGCCGCAGCAACACCCACTCACCCCGGTCGTTACGCACCACCGGACACTCAGGACGCAGCATGTCGGTGTAGGCGCGCAGATCCCTGCCCGCCGGAGACACCTCGTCGGGAATGTGTTCGGTCACGTCCGCCCCATCTGGCAGTCCCACCCGCATCAAGGTGCGATTGACGGCAGTCCATCGCCTGAGCTGACCGGTCAGGGCCGCCTCATCACGGGATCGACCGGCTGTCACCCGGACCGTAGCAGTGACGGCGAGGGTCGGTAACGGGACGGTGTTTCTGGCGCTCTTCATCCGGAGGTTCCTGCTGCCGGCCAGCGGTCGGCGAAAGTGGTAGCGACCGCGTTCAGCGATGACGTCCAGCTCAGCTTCCATCGTGCCTGGCCTCTCCCGGTCGGGTCCAACGACCGGGTCACCACGTACACGCATGTGAGTGCAGCTTGCTCAATCGGGAAGTGGCGTCGGGCCTTCACCGCTCGCCGGTAGCGAGCGTTCAACGACTCAATTGGGTTCGTCGAGCAGATGACAGCCCTGATCTCGATGTCGTGGTCCAGGAACGGGCTGAACTCCGCCCAGGCGCTCTCCCACGACCGGATCATCGCCGGATAACGGCCTGCCTCTGCCGGCTCATCGAACCCGGCCCGGGCGGCCGACTCGTTCGGCGCTGTAGATCAGCTCCACCGCGTCACAGTCCCGTCGACGAGGCGCCCGGTGTCGCCGTGCACCGAGGTGAGGGGCGGGTCGGCGAGCTGGGTGCAGGCCTGGCGCCGGTGAATCCCCTCTGCCGTCGGCTGTCGGGTCCGCCCCACGTCGTGGGAGGCGTCGAGAGGCGGTGATCTCGCCGGGCTGTTCGGCGACGACAGCCGCTGTGGCCTCGACCACGGCGGGGGGCCTCTGGGAGAGGAGTGGGTGCCGGTGTTCGTTGCCGGCTGCGTTCATGAAGGAACTCCAGGTGGTACCTGGGATCAGGGCAGCTTGGCGACGGTCAGCAGCACGACCGAGTCTTCGAGCGCTTCGAGACTGTGGAGGGAATCAGGAACGGTGAGGAGATCGCCGGGTGACCCGTTCCAAACGTTGCCGCCCGCGTTGAGGTTCACGCGACCGGAGAGGACGTGGACGGTCGCCTCGCCGGGATTGACGTGGTCGTCAAGCCGATGGCCACCGAGGAGCGCGATCATGGTCTGGCGGAGGACGTGCTCGTGCCCGCCGTAGACCGTCGAGGCGCTCCTGCCGCTCGACGACGCGCGGGCGAGCTTGAGCTGTTCCCGAGCGAGCGCCACCAGAGAGGACTTCTGCATGAGTTGGAGCCTTTCAGATCGTTGACAGAACGGTTGACTGTGCGCGTGGAGGGCACCTGCCCCGTCCCACCCGCGTCGGGGGCGACGGACACCTCTTCGCGGTAGTCGTAGTGGATGAGCAGTTGGCCACCACGGTAGACCCACCACCACAGGGAGAACGACCAGGAGCGCGACGTCGGACTCCGGTAGCGATCCAGCGTCCCGTTGATCCAGAACACTGCGACAGCGGCGCTTGCGACACCGCGAAGAGACCGGAATCCGACTCCCGGTCCAGGTCCGCTTCGCGGCCGTCACCCTCTGGGTCGATGTCGCCGACGACTCGATCAGCTCCTACCCCGGTAGAGCCACCTGCACATCCTTTCCTGCGACAGTCCCCTGCTGGCCGACCCCCGATTGATCGACTGACTGCGTGTGGTAAGGATCAGGATGTGTTGATGGCGTTGGGATGGGGGTCGCTGGCGGCCGCGTCGTTGGTGATCGGCGCGTTGCTGGCGCTGGCTCGTAGCTGGGGTAACCGGGTCGTCGGAGTCGTGCTGGCGTTCGGCGCCGGCGCCTTGATCTCCAGCGTCGCCTTCGAACTGGCTCAGGAGGGCCTGCGTATCGGCAACCCGACAAGCGTGGCGATGGGCCTGGCCCTGGGGGCGATCACGTTCTTCATCGCGAACCGCGCGGTGGAGAAGATGGGCGGCCGCAAAGGGGGCGGAGCGGCAGGGTTGCCGCTGGCGCTCGGCTCCCTGCTCGACGGCATCCCCGAGCAAGCGGTACTGGGAATCGGGCTTGCCTCCGGCGAGGGCATCAGCGTGGCCCTGCTGGTGGCCATCTTCGTGTCCAATCTGCCCGAAGGTGTCGGCTCCGCCGCCGACATGCGCGCGGCCGGGAAGTCCGCCGGCACGGTGATTCGGCTGTGGATAGCTGTCGCCATCGCCTGCGCCCTCGCCACTCCCGGCGGGTATGCCGTCGCTCACCTCGTCGGCGGGAACGTGAGGGCCGGGATCGACGGGTTCGCCGCAGGTGCCTTGTTGGTGATGCTCGTCGACTCGATGATTCCCGAGGCCAAGGAGAAGGCAGGGAATCGGGCCGGCCTGGCCACCGTCCTGGGCTTCGCCGTCGCAGCAGCTCTCTCAAACCTCACCTGAACGTCGACGCGTGGTCCTGCGGTTTGCTTTCAGCATGGAGCCGCGGCGGCCGCACTCCGACCGTACGGATCTGGCCACATTCACACATGGCCGATCCCGCCCGCGATGCTGCTCGACCCGCGGGACGTGTTCAGTCTAGGACATGTCCGAAAGTGGACGCCTGAATGAGGCGTACATCCACCGGTGAGGCCTAAACTGAACACATCGCGGTCGCTCCAACCCCGACCGAACTCCCCAGTCAAGGTCCGTGGTCACCTGAACCCCCGAGCAGGTGGCCACGGACCTTTCTCTGCCATTTGGCCAGAGCCAGCCAGCACCTGATGAGATCAGGACAGGCCCGAGCGGTAGGCCCACATGAACCGAATCGTTCAGAGTTACGACGTCGGATCCCCTGCGTCGGAGCACCTATTCCGTGGCGTCGTGGAGATGGACCTTCATCCAGGCCATCGCACGGACCGACCCTCCAGCTGGTCGCACCGCTCGTCCGACCGATGCGACCTCGTTGGTAACGGCGAGCGAGAAGCCCAACGCGAGGCGCGACGTGCATGGACACGCTCAGCCGATTTCCGAAGCGTGTGAGTGGTTGAGGTCGGGCAGACAACCAAGCACGCTGCTGGTGGGACATCGGTTGCACCGAGGGCTGGCAATAGGGTCCTGCGCCAGTAGACGCCGTCGACGTACCGCGCGCTCGGTCAGGGCGGGGTCGCCAGGACAACCCAACCGACCGGGCCACTGCCCAACCATGGACCGACGTCCACCCGCTGGAGCTCGACGCTGAGCCCTGCGAGGTTTCCGCGGTCATGGGCCGGTCGTTCCCGCCGCCCCCGCGGCGGACAGCGCTATCGCAAGTCGTTCGCTGACAACCCCACCCTGCGGCGCGAGACCCCCAGCGATCCGGAGTCCGAACTGCTCCCCCAGAGGTCCACGCCATGCAACTATTGCGCTGTGCAACGTTTGGTGTCCAGAGCCCAGAGCCCAGAGCCCAGAGCACGGACGTGGACGCCTGGGTCGTCGCCACTGGCGACTTGGTCGGGATGGCGCTGCGGAGCATCGCTCCCGAGGACGTCACGGTTCCGCAGTTCAGGGTCCTGCTGGTGCTGCACGAACAGGGCCGTATCTCCTCCTCACAGGTCGCCCGGATGCTCGGTCTCGCCCCCTCGTCAGTGACCAGAGTCGCTGACCGGCTCGGCGCTACAGAACTCATCGAGCGCGGCAGCATGCCCGAGCACCGGGGCGTGGTCGCCTTGTCCTTGCAGCCGGCCGGCACCCGATTGGTGCTGCGAGCGCTGCAACGCCGCCGGAACGAGTTCGCCCAGGTGCTCGACCGCCTCGAGCCCGATGCCCGAAGGGCAGCAGCCGAGGCGCTTCGCGAGATCCATGCACTGCTGGGTGACAACCAGACGATCGGGCCGGTGCACTGATACCACCCCGCCCACCAGCTGACCCGTGACCGAACGCTTCCTGTGCGGCCTGGACTGGCGGCGGGCGGAGCAACCCCGGTCGACAAGGCCGTTGACCGCCTCGTCAGCGGGGGACGGATCGGCACCCGCATCGTCGAAAGATCAACCGTTGCCGAGATCTCATGCATGATGGAAGTGTTCTCGGAGATCTGCTAGCTGGTCGGCGGAGGGCTACTGGCCGGATCCTCAGATGTCGACGGCGCAGGCTCTGGCGAGCGCGGCTCTTCGGAGGTGGGCCGCACCCGGGTCACCCATGCCGTGATCTGCCGGTCCAGGTCCTCCTCCGTGTCAGCCTGAAACCGCCTCTCCTCACCAGTGATGGGATGGACAGCCACCTCGAACCAACGCGAGTTCTCCACGTACTGACGCCTCCGTTCGTTGAGCGCTGATCCGTGACCCTTCGACAGTCATGAAGGCAGCCGCAAGACACTATAAATCGTCGTCGATTGTTCGGTCGTAGTCACACGAGACCCGCAAACTACCTTCGTGCACACTCGTTGGCTGCGGATGATGACGTTGTGGTTCGAGTTGCGTCCCTGATAGCGGTATGGCGCGGTTGGCATGATCTTCGTTCGGCGTGTGGCCGAGACGAGGTCGCGGTCCGGCTGATCCTTCGAGTGAACCTCCGCGCCGCGCTACATCCAGACCGTCCGCGGTGTGGGTTACCGGCTTACGCCACCTCTCCAGTAGACACCCCAGTACCGCCGTCGATCATCTCGCGGCGACTATCAGCGCCTCATCGTGGACGTCACGTTGCGAGATCCGTCGTTCGGCAATTCCGAGCGGTCTCTTGGTCGGCCGGCCGAGGGGCCACGCAGGGCCAGGTCCGTGGCAGTCGACGCAATGGACGGATCACGCCCAGATGCACCTCCACTCCGGACGGCGCACGAGGATCTGCACGGGTCCGGGGTGCGACTACTCGATGATCAGGGTAGCGATGGTGGCCTGCGGATCGTCGGTGCTGATGGTGACCTTTCCTGGATGATCGACGACGAACGACGTGGTGATCGTCGACAGCCGGGCTACGAAGACGCTGTTGTCCAATTCGGGACCGGTGATCTGCACGGAGACATCGTGGTCGCTGCGCAGCGTCAAGATGACGTTGCTGCCTACCTCGAGTCGGAAAGTCCGGTTCACTGGAGTGACCGACTCTGCATCGACGAAGACGTCGAGCTTGAACGCCTGATAGGTGGTCCTCGGCGTGGGTCTCGCGGTTGGAGTCTGGCTCGGTGTCAGGCCGACGGGCCCTGTGGTCCCGCAAGCGGCGGCGAGCATCAGCATGAGGATGACCATCATCAACCAGGCGCAGCGCCGTATCGGGGTGTGACAGTTGCGGACCATGCGGCTTCCCTTCTCGATGGATCTTGGTGGACGCCCAGATCGCTGTCTGTGCGGGCAGGGCGCGAACGTCGATGGCGCCACAGCCCACCGCGGCCAGGAGCGGCCCCTGTTCGATCGCCGAGCCAGCGGTCGCAGCGCCTCAGGAGGACTCGGATTGCGTCTGCCGGGTCCGGCCTGGATCTGACGGTGAGGTCGGCGGATCAGTCACCGGCGTCGCCTCGGGGTAGAGCGTCCGGGTCGCGCGGGACCGGGGTGATCGTCACGTACGGGTCCTGATTGCGATACACCGGCACCAGGATGTCCAGCTCGCCGGCCTGGGCGAACTGCAACGTCAGCCGCACGGCGGCGCCGGAGCGCAGCAGCGGGCTACGGACTCGGATCACTGGTCGTTCGGTCAGCACCACGAGGTCTCCGGGGCGTAGTGGCAAGGGCTGGCGAAGGTTGGACACGAGTGGCACGCCCGCCGGGTTGCCGGGACCGGAGACCGTTCCGGTCACACTGGTCAGCGCATCGGCTCTGGTGGCCAGCAGGCTCGCCGAGATCCAGCCGCGACCGTCAACCCGGCTGATCACGACAAGGTTGCGGATCTTGACGCGGTGGTCGGCGCCGATGTCGGCGTTCACCCCCATGGATTGGGTGATCGACTCCACCGGTGGTGCGTCGCGGGCGCAGGCCGACGCCGGCAGCAGCAGAACACCGGCGAGGAGCCTGAGTACAGCTCGCCTCGGGTGGGTTGAGCTCCGAGAGGTCACGACATGGCCTTCCGTGGTGGTGTGGAGTCGCTTGCGGTCATTGCCGGGGCTCGCGACGGCGCGGGCGTCCCGATGCAGCGGGTGGATGGGGTCGGGATCCGTCGGCTCTCCCTGAGCTGTCGGCTGTCCCGTCGGTGGCGGGCGATGACGATCAGCACCAGGATGACCGGGGCAGCAGCAAAGAGCGGGTCACGCCTGAGGGCAGTCGGCCGCTCCCCTGCCAGCTTGCTCGGTGGCGGGACCGATCCAGGATGGCCATCGGCACGGCTGGCGGAAGGATCAGCTTCCGCACCGACCGAAGGTCGCCCTGTTGAGGAGTTTCTCGCCGGAGGCGACAATGGCAAGACGAATCGATCGATCAAGGCGTCCAGGCGGTGGAGGGGTGGATCCGCGGCGTGCGCGGTGGCTGCCATCGTCGAGGGCGTGAAGGATCAGCCAGAGGTCGTCACTGGGTTCGGGTCACGTCAGAGGCGCTCTGAGCGCTGCGGAGCAGATGCCGAACTCGATAGCTTCGTCTCATCAGTGCCGGGCCGCCCAGTCAGCGAACCCAGCGGCGGCAGCCCGATTCGGTCGGCGGCGGAGCGTCTGTGACTACGCCGCCTGATGATCAGTACGGTCACAACGGTCAGCGCCGCCAAGACGGCAATGACGATCAGCGCGGCAGCTTCGTTGCTCATGATGATTCTCCTCTGGTGCGTGTCCGCAGGGTTGACGGAGATGGGACCTTGGATCTTCAAGACTTCGTCGTTGCTTGCGGCTACGCAATGGTTGCCCTGCGATCGTGACGGTACTGTGACGGCAACGCCGATTCCCTGCCCCGACGCAGAACTCGGGCTGAGCGCGGACGTCTCCATCAGAAGCAGAGGCGTGTCATCATTGCGTTGATGCAATGACCGGCGGAGGTGTGAAGGTGGCTGACAGGCAAACCGACGTCGACGGCGATCTGGAGGCGGTGCTACGCGCGGCCCGTGTGATCGCTGGCATCGTGGCCGAATCGATCGCCGCGACCGGTGACGCCGTGACGATGCCCCAGTTCCGCGCGTTGGTATTGGTGGCTACCCGCGCCGGTATCAACGCCGGCGGGATCGCGACCGCCCTCGACATCCACCCGTCCAACGCCACCCGACTGCTTGACCGGCTGGTGCAGGCCGGTCTCCTCGACCGTCGCGACTCCCCCGTCGATCGGCGCCACGTCGAGTTGACATTGACGCGGGAGGGAATGCGATTGGTAGAGGCCGTCATGGCGCACCGAAGAAGCGCATTCGCCCGCGTCCTCCAAGCGATGAGGCCGGCCGACCGTCGACGGCTCTCCAGATCGCTCACCGTGTTCGCCGATGCCGCCGACGAGCCCTACGGCCACATGTTCATCCCCCTATGAGGTGCCGAGGTCCGGGCTGGCAGGCGGTCGTGGCGACTTACCGGGCGCCCATCAGCCGAACCCCTGCGGTGGGGCGGACCCAGATCGGCAATCAGGCGGGCTCCTCGGACGCCGAGGGTCGAAAGGGAGACGTTTGTGGTCGTCGAGGGTGATGACCTATCGGACTTTCGTTGCCCTCCAGCAACGGCATCGCCCGTCGATCTCGTTCCTCGCCGTCGAGCCCATTCCGCCAGTTGGTCACCGCAGCTCGCTCAATGGGTTCGGCAGCGAGCCCTGCGCCACAGAGATTGGCGGTTCGCCCGACGCGGGTTCACCTGTGGTGTCAGCGCAGATCGACGTCGGGGTCGGTCGATGATCATCGAGGGACGCAGGCCTCACAGCTGCGTGGTGACACAAGGGCGCCCCTGCGGTCGGCAGCAGGCGGCTGATCCTCAGGTGGAGGTGGCGATCCAGACGGCGAGTTCGCGGTGGGGCCGCCGCTTCGCGGCGGCGCTGGTCCCGCTCTCTCCCTGTGTGACTCCTCGCCGTCAACGGGGAGTTGACGGCTGAGGCATGGTCGGCACCGGCGACGATGGAGCCTGGGTGGACTGGGTAGAGACGCTGGTGTCGACGCGGCACTCGCGGAGATCGCGCTGCAGGCGGGACTCGACGGGCTGTAGTCGGCGGACGATGTCATCGAGGCGTTGCAGGTCCACGTCGGTGACAGCGTCGTCAACCCCGCTGAGGATCCGGACGACGTCTTGGGCCTCGTTGATCACTCGCAGGCAGGCCGCGTTCACGCGGGCTTCAGCGACGACCGGCACGTTGGCGACGTTGCTCGGTTGCTGGTCCGGGGCCGGCGGGTCCGCTTGGTCGGCGCCGGTCCCGAAGGTCGGTGTCGTCGCCAGCAGCACGGCCGCAGCCAGCACGCCCAGCAGCAGGCCGCCCACGAAGGTCAAGGCTGCGATCCACCACCGCACGAGCGTGACGGTCGTCCGGCTCTGTGCGGCGGTGGTGTCCGCCGTTGGTGCGGGGAGTGGTGCGCTGGCCGACGGCGACATCTCGTCGGTGTGTTCCGGTGGCTGGTCGGTCATCGGTGCCCTCTCACGGCAGGTCAGGATCGAGACAAGGTGATGATGGTGTCGAGAGTAGGCGCCGATGCTGCGGGAAGGAGGGTGGAGCCTTGCGTTCTTCTGGTGCGATGGGGACCGTGGGTGCCCTGGTGAGGCGTGGTGCGGCGCGGGTCGGCATCGGCTACCGAGCTGTGATCATTCGGGGGCGGTGGGCCATCGTCGTCGTTTGGCTGGTGACGGCGGCCCTTGCCGGGCTGGCGCCTGCACACACGGGCGGGGCGGGTTTCGGCAGTTTCCTCCCGGCGGATCATCCGGTGCTGTTGGCGCAGCAGCGGGTGCTGGAGCAGTTCCAGGTGCCCGCGGTGTCGGGGACCACGGTGGTTGTGCACCAGCCGGACGGGTTGAGTCTGCTCACTCGTGCTGACTCGTATCTGTGGGCGCTGGCGACGACGCAGCAGAATCTGCAGGGTGAGACGCCACCCGGTCCGGATCAGGTGGTTGCCGCCATCCCGGTGCCGACCGGACGCACCGACACCACCGTCACCTACCTGTACGGCTCGGAGGGCACCGGGATCGTCGGCATGGCCCGCATCGCGGACCAGTACGCCGCCCATTTCCAGACGCAGCGTTTCGTGGAGACCTACGTCACGGGATTCGTGCCGGCTCAGGTCGCCCAAGGCGACTATCTCAACGCCCGGATCGGCCTGTTCGAGCTGGCGAGCTTGGTGTTGATCGTGCTGGTCGTGGCGCTGGCCTTCCGATCGGTGCTGGCGCCGTTGACGGTGGTGGGTGTTGCCGCGGTCGGGTATCTGACCTATTTGCCGGTGCTGACCGCAACAGCGGCGGCGCTCGGTTTCGAGGTACCCGGTCAGCTCGAGCCGGTCCTGCTCGCGCTGCTCCTGGGTGTGGTCACCGACTACTGCGTGCTGTTCTTCCACACCTTCCGCGACGAGCTGGACCGTGGTCTGGACAACCTGGCCGCGGCGCGGAACGTCCTACGACGCAACGCCGGGGTCATCGCGGTGGCCGGCTTGACCGTCGCCGGGGGAACCATCGCGCTGCTCGCCGCACCGTTCGCGATCTTCCGAGCTCTCGGCCCGGCGTTGGCGTTGACCGTCGTCGTCGGTGTCGGCCTGTCGCTGACGCTCACCCCGGCCGTGATGATCATCCTCGGCTGGCGGCTGTTCACCGTCATTCCCGTCCGCGGATCTGAACGGGCCAAGGGGCTGGACCTGGCCCAAGCACTGCCGGCGACCCTGGAGCATCGGCGCACCGGTCTCATCCACCAGCTGGTCCGACGCGGACCCGCTGCGCTGGCCAGCCTGATCGTGATCGGCGGGCTGGCGGTCGCCGCCTTGCCGCTGACGCAGGCCCGATTCGATCTGTCGTTCACGGCTGGACTGCCACGCCAGGACAGCGTCGCCGAAGGCGCTGCGGTGCTGCAGACGGTGGGTCTGCGGGGCATCGCCGCGCCGACCGAGGTGGTGGTCGAGCAATCGGGTGTGGCCGCGGAGCGGCCGGCGCTGATGCGGATGCAGCAGACCTTGAGCCGGCAGCCGGGGGTTGCGTTGGTGATCGGACCCGCGGACTCTCCGTTCACCGATCCGAAGGGCGTGGCGCTGTCCGGTGACGGTCAGGCGGCCCGGTTCTTGGTGATCTTGGACAGCGATCCGTTGGCGGCCCGGGCGATCGACGACGTCCGGCTGTTGGAGTCACGGGTTCACCAGATCGCCGCCGACGCCGGACTGAGACCGTCGGAGATCTTGGTGACCGGTCAGACCATCATTGCCGGGGAGGTGGCGACGCTGACTCAGGAGAGCTTGCAGATCGTCTTGGTGGCGGCACTGCTGATCGAGCTGCTGATCCTGGTGCTGTATCTGCGGGCACTGGTAGCCCCGGTTGTGCTGCTCGCCTGCAGCGCCCTCAGTGTCGCCGCCGCGCTCGGCCTCACCACGCTGCTCTACCAGGGGATCCTGGGTCAGCAGGGTCTCACGTTCTATGCGCCGTTCGCGGCCGCCGTGCTGCTGATTGCGCTCGGCTCGGACTACAACGTCTTCGCGGTCGGACCGATCTGGCGGGAGGCGTCTCACCGGCCGCTCGCCGAGGCGCTCGCGGTGGCCGTGCCCCGGTCGTCGGCGGCTATCACGGTTGCTGGTCTCATCCTGGCGGCGACGTTCGCCATGGTGGCAATCATTCCGCTGTCCACGTTCCGCCAGATCGCGTTCGCTATGACGGTGGGGCTGCTGCTGGACACGTTGGTGGTGCGTCCGATTCTGACGCCGGCAGTGTTGACGTTGCTCGGGTCGGCGGCAGGCTGGCCGGGCCGTCGGATCACCACCGGGTCGTCACGTCGACCAGGAACGGCTCACGTCGGGACCAGGAAGGGACACTCTCATGACTGACCGCATGCGGTCGGTGGCCTATCGGCGCCGCCGTCGGCTGATCGTGGAGGCCTCGGTGCTGCTGGTCGGCGTCTGTCTTCTCGCCTGGGCGTTCGACGCCCTGGCGCGCTCCGGCGCGGAATCGCTGCTGGCACGCAACCTCCAGGAGTCCACCGGCGTGGCCGAACGCCCGCAGGTGCACCTGGACGGCGGCGTCTTCCTGCCGCAGGTGATCCGGGGCGCCTACGCCGGCGCGGATGTGGAGCTGGAGGGATACCGCACCGGCCCGCTGAAGATCGCGCGGATCGACGCGCATCTGTCTGATGTCCGGTTGCCGCTGCAGGATCTGCTGTTGCGGGACATCCGGCGGGTGGGGATTGGCCGGTCGGTGGACGAGGTGACGCTGCGGTTCGAGGATCTCAACGCCTACTTCGCCGCGACCGGTCGGCAGCTGCAGTTGTCCGCGGACGCCGACGGCGCCGTGCAGCTGACCGGGTCCTTCGACGTGCTCGGTGACACGGTGCCGGTCACTGCGAAGGTCGAGCTGTCGGTCGACGGGACCCTGCTGCGCATCACCCCGCAGCAGGTCGACCTCGGTGACGCAGCGTTGCGCCGGGCCGGTCGGGTCTTGCTCGACCAGCGGATCGCGCTCACGGTTCCCCTCGACGGGTTGCCGTTGGGAAGCCGGCTCACCGGTCTGACCGTCACGCCCGACCATCTCCGGATCTCCGCGGAGGCGGCCGCGGTGGTTCTTCGGCCTTGAGCGTACAGCAGGTCTCGATCACGTCTCGATCTGGTGGTCCGACCTTTTCTGCCAGTCCCCCAGCGACCAGGGTGGAGAGAGTGCCCACGCCTCGCGAGGAGGATCCATGACCAGGCTTCGACGCACTCGACGGCGGGCGGCGGCCGCGGTGGCTGTTGCCGTGCTGGTGACGGTGACGGCCTGCACCGACGACGGTGCGGTCGGTAGCGCACCCAGCGGTGCACCGTCGCCGGTCCCGTCCACCTCAGCGGCAAGCCGCGCAGCCATCGGCAGTGTGCCATTCGGTGACTGTCCGAACCTGCCGGACGACGGCGACGGTTCACTGCTTGATCTGTCGAACCGGGACTGGATCGACGCCATCGCCCAGATCCCAGCCCTGTCTCAGTTCCGCGTCACGGCAGCGCTGGCCGGGCTGGGCCGAGACTTCAGCGGTGTAGGGGAAGCAACCGTGTTCACTCCGACCGATGCCGGATTTCGCGCGTTGGGCGCCGACCGTGGCCGCGAGCTGCTGACGCACCCTGCGCAAGCGGCCGACGTGTTGCGCTATCACGTGGTGTCTGGCCGGATCAGCCCCGACGGGTTACCCGGCACGCACCGAACCTTGAACGGCCAGACACTGACGGTGACCGGTTCTGGTGAGGACTTCACCGTCAACGGACAGGCCAGAATCGTCTGCGGCAACCTGCAGACCAAGAACGCCACCCTCTACCTCGTTGACCGGGTCCTGCAGCCTTCCTGAGGCGCGTAGGGGGAACGCGCCCGGCCGCCCTGCCCGTGGACGCCCGACGTCTCGCCTCGAGAACCCTCGTGGCCGGCCGCTCATCACGGGGTGGCTCGGGGTGGCTGGGTCCTGGGGGAGCATCAGGTGTGGCCGGAACGGTCCGAGGAGCCCAGTTCGGGGTGGTGCAGGTCGAAGGCCGGGGACTCCGAGCGGATCCGCGGCAGCGAGGTGAAGTTGTGCCGCGGGGGCGGGCAGGAGGTCGCCCACTCCAGCGACCGGCCCCAGCCCCACGGGTCATCGGTGGTGACCTTCGGGTTGTTGCGGCTCTTCCACACGTTGTAGAGGAACGGCAGCATCGAGGCTCCGAGGAGGATCGCACCCACCGAGGACACCTGGTTCAAGACGGTGAAGCCGTCGTTGGGCAGGTAGTCCGCGTAGCGCCGCGGCATGCCCTCGACCCCCAGCCAGTGCTGCACCAGGAACGTGGTGTGGAAGCCGACGAACAGCATCCAGAAGTGGATCTTGCCGATCCGCTCGTCGAGCATGTGCCCGGTGAACTTCGGCCACCAGAAGTAGAACCCGGCGAACATCGCGAACACCACCGTGCCGAACACCACGTAGTGGAAGTGCGCGACCACGAAATAGGAGTCGGTGACGTGGAAGTCCAGCGGCGGGGTGGCCAGGATGACACCGGTCAGCCCGCCGAACAGGAACGTGGTCAAGAAACCGACGGCCCAGAGCATGGGGGTGGCCATGGTGATGTTCCCGCCCCACATCGTGCCGATCCAGTTGAAGAACTTCACCCCCGTCGGGACCGCGATCAGGAAAGACATGAAGGAGAAGAACGGCAGGTTCACCGCCCCGGTCGCGAACATGTGGTGCGCCCACACCGACACCGACAGAGCCGCGATCAACAAGGTGGCACCGACCAGGCCGACGTAACCGAACACCGGCTTCTTGCTGAAGACCGGCAGCACCTCGGTGATGATGCCGAAGAACGGCAGCGCGATGATGTAGACCTCGGGGTGCCCGAAGAACCAGAACAGGTGCTGCCAGAGCATGGCGCCGCCGGTGGCCGCGTCGAAGATGTGCGCCCCGAGCACCCGGTCGGCCTCCAGCACCAGCAGCGCCGCCGCCAGCACCGGGAAGGCGATCAGCACCAGGATCGAGGTGACCAGGATGTTCCAGGTGAAGATCGGCAGCCGGAACATCGTCATGCCCGGCGCCCGCAGGGCAGATGATCGTGGTGACGAAGTTGACCGAGCCGAGGACGGTGCCGATGCCGGCCAGGTACAGACCCATGATCCACAGGTCAGCGCCCACCCCGGGAGAGTTGGTCGCGCTGTTCAGCGGGGCGTAGGCGAACCAGCCGAAGTCGGCCGCCCCCTGCGGGGTGAGGAAGCCGGACACGGTGATGAGACCGCCGAACAGGTACAACCAGTAGGCGAACATGTTCAACCGCGGGAAGGCCACATCCGGGGCACCGATCTGCAACGGCATGATCGCGTTGGCGAAACCGGCGAACAGCGGCGTGGCGAACAGCAGGAGCATGATCGGTCCCGTGCATGGTGAACAACTGGTTGTACGTCTCATGCGACACGAACTGGAGTCCGGGGGCGGCCAACTCGGCCCGCATCACCAACGCCAGCACGCCGCCGAACATGAAGAAGCACATCGAGGTGACGAAGTACAGGTTGCCGATCACCTTGTGATCGGTGCTGGTCATCCAACGCCACAGGGCATGACCCTGCCGTCGATGACGCGTTTGCACCGTGGTGGTCTGGGTGTTGCGTTCGATCACAGCCATCGTGGATCAGCCTCCGTGGGTGTCTGGGCTCGATGTTGGTGAGACAGCGGGGCGGCGGCTGTCGCTGCCGTCGGTGTCGGGATCGCGACGCAGCCACCGGGATGCCGCGGTGAGGCTGGTCATGATGACGCTCATCACGGTGGTATCGCCGCACACCGTCATCAACAGCGTTACCGCCGGTTCTGATCAGGCCCACGACGATCATGACCGGTTCAGACTTCGGCCTTGCCTTGTCGGATCACCGTCGACCATTCGGGCCCGCAGTCCAGCAGGACCGAGCAGGCGATCATGATGCCGGCGACGGCCAGGTGAAGCGCGTTGTCGGGGTTGTCGATGGGGATCACGTTGAGCCCGTCGCGGCGGAAGACCAGGAGGCCGTACAAGAACAAGATCCCGTAGCTGATGCCGGCCCACAGCAGGTAGTTCCGCGCCCGTAACACGCTGCCGGCGCACACGAGCCCGAGGACGCCGGTGGCCAGGTGCAGCAGGTTGTGCAGAACGGAGGTTTGGAACAGTCCGAAGAGCTGGGCGGAGGAGGCGTCACCAGCGAAGCGGATCTCGTCGAAGTTGCGGGTGATCCCCGGTACGAACCCGAGCAACCCGACGACCAGCAGAACCAGGCTGATGATGGTGGTCCCTCGCTGGATCTGCGACCTTCCCGGGGCTGGGGAGGAGGTGCGTGGCGTCTTGGTCATCGGTGGCCTCTCAGGCGGTGCGGAACGGTTCGGCGTCGACGGCGCGCCAGGTCATGCCGTGGCCCGGTGCGTCACCGTCCAAGACCAGTTCGCCACCCGCCATGCGGGGGCCGCCGTCGAACAACCGCTGTTCGATCCGGACGTGGTCGTGGAACCATTCCAGGTGCCGCAGGTTGGAGACTGCGGCGAGCACGGCAGCGTGCTCGTGCGGCGCGCAGTGTCCAGATATCTCGAGATCGTAGGTGCCGACCAGATCCGCGATCTGGAGCAGCTCGGTGATGCCACCGCAGCGGGTGACGTCGACCTGGACGCAGTCGACGGCGGCGGCGTCACAGAGGTGTCGGAAGTAGGCGAGATCGTAGCCGTACTCGCCGGCGGCGACGTCGCCGTGGAATTCTCGCCGTGCCGCACGGAGGCCGTGATGATCGTCCGAGCTGACCGGTTCCTCCCACCAGTCCACCTTCAGCTCCTCGAGGGCGGGCGCCAGCCGCCGTACCTGGGCGTGGGTGTAGCCGCCGTTGGCGTCGACGAACAGGCCGACGTGTGGCCCGATCACCGACCGGGCCTGCCGGATCCGGTCAAGGTCACGGTCCTCGTTGCCTCCCCAGTCCTCGGCGATCTTGATCTTCACCGCGGTGAAGCCGTCGGACACCCAGGCGGACAGCTGGGTGGCGAGCTGGACGGCGTCGTAGCAGGTGAACCCACCCGAGCCGTACAGCGGCACCCATCCCCGTCGTGCGCCGAGCAGCTGGTGCAGCGGCAGCCCGGCCACCCGGGCGGCCAGATCCCACAACGCGCAGTCGACCGCGGACACAGCCATGCTGGCGATGCCGGGGCGGCCGATGTTCCGCAGCCGCCGTATCAGCCGCTGCCAGGTCTGCGGCACCGAGCTGATGTGCTGCCCGACCAGCAGTGGTGCCAACACCTCCGTGACCAGCGGCACTGTCACCGACGAGCCGTACGTCCAGCCGGTGCCGGTGCGGCCGCCGCCGGTGATCTCGACCAGCACCAGCGTGGTGTCGGTCCAGGCGAAGGTGCCGTCGGCCTCGGGGGCGTCGGTGGGGATGGTGTAGGCGCTCGCGGTCAGGGTGTCGACGCGGAACGGGTCGGAGTTGACCGTGGCGGCGGCGAGCGGTCCGGTCTTGCTCAACGGTCGGCCCCGCGTCCCGGCAGCAGGTCCTGCAGCTTCGACTTGACCCCTTCCTTGAGGACGTCGAGACGATCCGGGTCGCCCTTGACCAGGGACTCGGCTGCCTTGGTGATCTGGTCCCAGGTGGCGTGCGGTGGGATGGGGGGCACCGCCGGGGTCGGTGCGGAACGCGATCAGGCAGGGCCGGTCGGCGTGCAGCGGCCTCGTCCCAGGCGGATCCGACCTGCTCGGGCCGGTCGACGGTGATGCCGTGCAGCCCGAGGCTGGACGCGAAACCGGCGTAGTCGACATCGGGGAGCTGCTGGGAGGGCAGGAACTGCGGAGAGCCGCCCATGGCTCGCAGCTCCCAGGTCACCTGGTTGAGGTCGTCGTTGTGCGAGGACCGACGACCACCAGCCGGGGGTCGGCCCAGTCACGCCAGTACTTGGCGACGGTGATCAGCTCGGCCAGGCCGTTCATCTGCATCGCCCCGTCGCCGACCAAGGCGTACGCCGGCCGGTCGGGGTGGGCGAACTTGGCCCCGATGGCGTACGGCACGCCGCAGCCCATGGTGGCCAGCGTGCCGGACAGGGTGCCGCGCATGGCGCCGCGCATCTTCACGTGCCGGGCGTACCAGTTGGTGCCCGAACCGGAGTCGGCGCTGATCATGGCGTCGTCGGGCAGCCGCGGCGACAGCTCGGCGAACACCTGCTCGGGGTTGATCGGGTCGGCGCTCACCTGCGCCCGGCGTCCATCACCTCCCACCACCGGTGCACGTTGTCGCTCGACCGTCTCCCGCCACGAGCGGTCGTCGTGGCGCTCGCAGCAGCGGCAGCAGGGCCGTGCAGGGTGGCGGCGGCGTCGCCGACGAGGTTGACCTCGAACGGGTACCGCATCCCGACCATGGTGGGGTCGAGGTCGATCTGCACGGCCCGCACCGCCGGCTCGATCGCCCTCGAACGGCGGCAGGAACTGGGTGTAGGGGAAGTTGGAGCCGACCACGAGCAGCGTGTCGCAGTCGCGTCATCAGCTCATACGACGGCCGGGTGCCGAGCAGCCCGATCGACCCGGTGACCCAGGGCGAGCTCGTCGGAGAGCACGTCCTTGCCGAGCAGCGCCTTGGCCACGCCGGCGCCGAGGAGGTCGGCGACGCTCGGCGACCTCCCGCGGCCGCTCCGCGGGCGCCCTGGCCGACCAGGATCGCGACCTTCTCGCCCGCGTTGAGGACGTCGGCGGCCCGCTGCAGGTCGGCTGGTCGCGGGGACCGGCGTCGACCAGGTCTGGTCGAGGCTGGAGGGCACCATCTTGAAGGCGTGCGGCGGCGGGCTGTACTCCAGCTCCTGCACATCCGACGGGATGATCACCGCAGTCACGGTGCGCCGGCTGCCAGCGATCCGGATCGCCCGGTCAAGGACGTTGGGCAGCTGTTCGGGGACGGTCACCATCTCGCACGTAGTCGTTCGCGACGTCCTTGTACAGGGTGAGCAGGTCGACCTCCTGCTGATACGCCCCGCCCATGGCCGACCGCGCGGTCTGACCGACGATGGCGACCACCGGGACGTGGTCGAGCTTGGCGTCGTACAGGCCGTTCAGCAGGTGGATGGCGCCGGGGCCGGAGGTGGCGGTGCACACGCCGACCCGGCCGCAGAACTTGGCGTAGCCGCAGGCCTCGAAGGCGGCCATCTCCTCGTGCCGGGCCTGGATGAAGCGGGGCTGGTTGCCGGCTTTCTGCCAGGCGGCGAGGAGGCCGTTGATCCCGTCGCCGGCGTAGCCGAAGACCTGCTCGATCCCCCATTCTCTGAGCCGCTGAAGGACGTAGTCGGCCACGGTCGTGCTCATCGGTGTCGTCCTTTCGTCGGTGGTGGTGCGCTGGGGTCGACGCGCAGCCCGCCGGCCAGCAGCTCGGCGAGGTGGACTGCGGTGCGGCCGGTGTCGCCCTGCTCGATCTGGGTGCGGCAGCTGAACCCGTCGGCGAGGACGGCGGTGTCGGGATCGCAGGCGCGCACCCGCGGGCAGCAGCACCCGCTCGCCGGCGGCCCGGGAGACCTCGTAGTGGCCGTCTTCGAAGCCGAAGTTGCCGGCCAGGCCGCAGCAACCGGAGCCCAGCCGTTCGGCGTGGATACCGGCTCGTTGCATCAGCTGCGTCGTCGGCGTCGGTGCCGAGCACGGCGTGCTGGTGGCAGTGGGTCTGGATGATCGCCGCGGTGTCCAGCTGCGGCGGGTTCCAGTCCGGCGGCTCGTTCGGTGAGCAGCTCGGCGAAGGTCCGGGTCTGCCGGGAGAGTCGGCGCAGTCCTCGTCGCCGGGCGAGCAGATCGGGACCGTCGGAGCGGAACACGCGCCGTGCAGGACGGTTCCAGGCCGACGACCGGGATCCCGGCGCGCAGGTCGTCGCGGAGCATGTCGACGGTCCGGCTGCAGCACCTCGGTGGCGATGCCGAGCTGGCCGGTGGAGATCCAGGTCAGCCCGCAGCACACCGGCCGGTCCGGGACCCGGACCTCGAAGCCGGCGTCCTCGAGGACCGCGACGGCGGCCCGGGCTACGCCGGGGTGGAAGGCGTTGCTGAACGTGTCCGGCCACAGCAGCACCGGTCCCCGGGGCGCCGGCTGCGGTGTCGTCCGGCGGCGCCGCCACCAGGTGGTGAAGGACTCCCGGGCGAACCGGGGCAGCTGGCGTTGCGGGGCGACACCACCCGCCTTCTTCACCAGCGGCGCCGTGAGCTGGTGACTGCAGGATCGCGTTGGCCAGCGCCGGAGCTCGGCTGGCTGCTTGGGCGGTCACCGGCAGCCAGCCCATCGAGTAGTGCGCGCGGGGTCGGAGCCGGTGGGCGTAGTGGTGGGCCAGGAACTCCGCCTTGTAGGTGGCCATGTCGACGTTGACCGGGCAGTCGGACTTGCAGCCTTTGCAGGCCAGGCACAGGTCCAGGGCGTCGCGGACTTCCGCTGACCGCCAACCGGTCGTGATCGTCTCGCCGCGGACCATCTCGAACAGCAGCCGCGCCCGGCCGCGGGTGGAGTGCTCCTCCTCCCGAGTGACCATGTACGAGGGGCACATCACCTGGTCATCACTGGTGGTGGTGCGGCAGGAGCCGATGCCGACGCAACGCAGCGACGCCTGGGAGAACCGGTGATCGTCCTTGGGGTAGGCGAAGAACGTCCGCGGCTCGCCATGGGCGAAGTCGAGGCCGAGCCGCAGCTGGCCGTCCAGCGGGTTCGGGTGGACGACCTTGCCCGGGTTCATCCGGTTGGTCGGGTCGAACAGCTGCTTGACCTGCCCGAAGAGGTCGATCACCTCCGAGTCGAACATCTTGGTCAACAGCTCCCCGCGCGACTGCCCGTCGCCGTGCTCGCCGGACAGGGAGCCGCCGTAGCGGACCACCAGATCGGCGGCTGCCTCGACAAAGCTCCGGTAGTGGGCGATGCCGTCGACGGTGCGCAGCTCGAACGGGATGCGGGTGTGAACGCAGCCCTGCCCGAAGTGCCCGTACAGGGAGGTTTCGGTCTGGTCGTAGCCGAAGTCGTCCAGCAGCGCCCGGAAGTCGCGCAGGTAGTCGCCCAGCTGGTCGGGGGGCACGGCGGCGTCTTCCCAGCCCTCCCAGGTCTCGTGTTTGCCGACGGGGTGGGCGGTGGCGCCGAGACCGGCTTCGCGGACCTCGATCAGCCGGTCCTCCTTGGCGGGGTCGTCGAAGAACTGCACCGTCGGCCGGTGCTCGGACCGTGCCAAGGCGTCCAGGAGCGCGTGGGCCTTGGTGTCGGCGTCGGCCTGGTCGCGGCCGGCGAACTGGATCATCAGCCATCCCCCGCCCGCGGGTAGATCGCCTATCGCGTCCCCGGCGAGCGAGGCCTGCTGCTCCAGCTGCAGCAGCACCTGGTCCAGCCCCTCCAGCTGCCACGGCCCGTGGGGCACGATGTCGGGGACCGCGTCCCCGGCCGCGGCGATGTCGGGGTAGCCGAGCACCACCATCGCTTTGGCTGCTGGCACTTCCACCAGCTCCAGCTCGGCGTGCAGCACCGTCACCAGGGTTCCCTCCGACCCGACCAGGGCCCGGGCCAGGTCGAAGTGCTGTTCTGGCAGCAGGCTGGGCAGGTTGTAGCCCGACACCCGGCGGGGGATGTGCGGGAATCCGGTGCGGAGCGCTGCAAGATGCGCGTCCCGGAGCGTGCGTAGCGCCTGGTAGATCTCGGCCGGCCGGCCGCCCCCGGCCACGATCTCGTCGTAGTCCTCGTCGCTGGTCGGTCCGACCCACATCCGGGTCCCGTCGTAGGTGAGGATCTCGAGTCGGCGCACGTTGTCCACGGTCTTGCCGTAGGCCTGCGCCGTCGACCCGCAGGAGTTGTTGCCGATCATGCCGCCGAGAGTGCAGGAGCGGTGGGTGGAGGGTCGGGGCCCGAACATCAAGCCGTACGGGGCGAGCTGGCGGTTCAGCTCGTCCAACGCGATCCCCGGCTCCACCACACAGGTCCGGTTCTGCGGCTGAACCGACACCAGGCGGTGGCAGTGCTTGGACCAGTCCAGAATCACCGCATGATTGGTGGTCTGACCTGCCAGACTCGTGCCGCCGCCACGGGAGGTGACGGCAACCTGGTGGGTGGCGCAGACCGCCATCGCGGTCACCGCATCGTCGACGTCGGCGGGGACGACCACCCCCTGCGGCGGCTGCCGGTAGTTGGAGGAGTCGGTGGCGTAGGCGGCGCGGCTGCCGACGTCGAACCGCACCTCACCGCGCACCTGGGAACGGAGCGCGTCGATGAGCGCGGCGGCCTGCTGCTCGACGACGGTCATGACCGTCTCGGCTCGCGCCGCCTGCTGCGAGCCGACGCCGACCGGATCGGCCGGCTCGGCGAGGTCCGTGGTCCGGTCGCCGGGGATGCCATGCCTTCACGGTGTCAAACCGCGTGCGACCTCGACACCAGGCTGGTCCGCAGCGTTGAGAGGGAGGGACCCGCACGATCGGCTGCGGATAACCCGCAGACAGCACCCGTTCCGGCGGTCGAGCCGCCGATTCGTGGTTGGCTCGGTCCATGGCGCTGATCGAGGACTACGGGTTGATCGGCGACCTGCACACCGCCGCCCTGGTCGGACGGGACGGCTCGATCGACTGGCTGTGTCTGCCCGACTTCGACTCCCCCGCCTGCCTGGCCGCCCTGCTCGACACCCCGCAGGCCGGCCGGTGGCTGCTCGCACCAGCCTCCGGTGGACCAAGCAGCCGGCGCCGGTATCAAGACGACAACCTGGTGCTGGTCAACGAGTGGGACACCGCCGACGGCAGTGTTCGCCTGATCGACTTGATGCCGCCGCGGGCCGCCGCGCCGTCGGTGGTGCGGATCGTCGAAGGCCTGTCGGGTCGGGTGTCCATGCGATTGGAACTGCGGCTGCGAACCGAGTACGGGCACGTCGTCCCCTGGGTGCGGCACCATCAACGTGGCCGGGGCAGCCGCCTGGCCGCGATCGCCGGCCCGGACGCGGTGTGGCTGGATTCCCCGGTCCGGCTGCGCGGGCACGACCTCACCACCTGGGCCGAGTTCGAAGTCACCGCGGGGGATCGGCTGGCGTTCGTGCTGACCCGAACCCCTTCCTGGCAGCCGCCACCGGAGGAGCTGGACGCCGAGCAGGCGCTCCGTGCCACGCAGCGTTTCTGGGACGACTGGGTGAGCCACTTCGACTACCAAGGTCACGGCCGACAGCGATGGACGGACGCGGTGCGCCGGTCGGTGCTGCTGCTCAAGGCGCTGACGTACGCCCCGACCGGCGGCATCGTGGCCGCGGCCACGACCTCGCTGCCCGAGAAGCTCGGCGGCCAGCGGAACTGGGACTACCGATTCTGCTGGCTGCGGGATGCGACCTTCAGCCTGCAGGCTCTGCTCGGGACCGGCTTCGTCGCCGAGGCGCGGGCGTGGCGGGAGTGGCTGCTTCGGGCGGTGGCCGGCGACCCGTCCAAGCTGCAGATCATGTATGCGCTGGACGGGCGCCGTCACCTGCCCGAGAGCGAGGTCGGTTGGCTGGCCGGGTATGAGGGATCGACTCCGGTCCGGGTGGGCAACGCCGCGTCCCGCCAGTTCCAGCTCGACGTGTGGGGTGAGGTGCTCGACGGTCTTCACCTGGCCCGTGACGCCGGCCTGACGGTCGACGACGCGGCCTGGGACGTGCAGCGAGCGCTGTTGGACTTCCTCGAAGGCCATTGGCAGGACCCCGACAACAGCCTGTGGGAGATGCGAGGCGACCGGCGACCATTCGTGCACTCGAAGGTGATGGCCTGGGCCGGCCTGGACCGTGCGGTGCAGGCGGTCGAACGGTTCGGTCTGGACGGCCCGGTGGAGCAGTGGAAACGGACTCGGGCGGCGATCCACCGGGAGGTCTGCGCCAACGGTTACGACGCTGACCGGAACACCTTCACCCAGTGGTACGGCTCCGACGGCCTGGATGCGGCGTTGCTGCTGATCCCGCAGGTCGGGTTCCTACCCTTCTCCGATCCGCGCGTGGTCGGCACCGTCGAGGCGGTGCAACGCGAACTCGACTCCGACGGGTTCCTGCTGCGCTACCAGTCCGACGCCGACGGCGGCGTCGATGGACTGCCCGGTGGTGAGGGCGCCTTCTTGGCCTGTACGTTCTGGCTGGCTGACGCGTTGCAGGGCATCGGTCGCCGCGACGAGGCCGTCGCGCTGTTCGAACGACTGCTCGGCTTACGCAACGATCTGGGCCTCCTCAGTGAGGAATACGACCCCGTCGGCCGGCGTCAGCTCGGCAACACCCCTCAGGCCTTCAGTCTGACGAGTCTGATCAACACTGCCCGGCACCTCAGCGGGAGCCACCCAGCCGACCTGAGGCCGAGGCCCCACGCCGACGAGTGAGCCTCGGACACCTTGGTCGAAGGCTCGGCCCACCAACATGGAGATCGAGCGCTACCCGCCGGCCATCGCCGGTGGCCGGGAATGTCGCAGCCACGACTGCGGGGAACTACGCTGCGCCCTCGGCGCGCGTCGACCTAGCGTGGACAGCGACATGGAGGAGACGGTGTGAGCATCCCCGGTAGCGTGGTCGGTCCCGGCGTCGCCCGACCGGTCTGCGTCACGCTCGGCGGACCGGTCGACGCCAGCCCGGCCGCAGCGGTGCACCTGAGGACGTTCAATCAACTGGACCGGGCCACGGCTGTCGCGCTCTTGAGGGCTTGTCTGGATGCCGACCGGTGGGTGACAGAGATCCTCGACGGCCGCCCCTACCCCAGCCTCGAGGCCTTGCTGGACGCAGCGCGCGCAGTCCCTCCGCTGAGCCCGGCGGAAGTGACCCAGGTGTACGTGAGCCTGCCCGAACCCGGCAGCGTGTCCCAACCGGTGCTCGTCACCGGCTCGACCCTGCCCTGGCCGGCAGCAGAGACTCAGGACAGGGCGGATCTCGTGGAGCAGCTCGTCACCTACCGTCGCCGGTTCGGTCGTTCGTTCCTGATCCGCACGGCCGGTCGCTCCTGGGACGCCATCACTGCCAAGCTGTCGCGCCGACTGAGCCACTCCCCTGAGCAGGAGGACTCCGTCATCGCCGCCGAGCTGCGCCAGATCGCGTTGCTCCGCCTCGTGCACCTGATCCGGATCTGACTCAGCCGGGCTCGGCGAGCGCCGTGCCGACGGCGATGCCGTGTTCGCTCGCCCAGGCGCTCAGCTCAGCCCGGGACTCCAGCTGCAACTTCGACCGCAGCTGCGCCCGGTGCCCCTCCACCGTGCGAAGGCTCACGTAGAGCCGTTGAGCGATCTCGGTGTTGGTGTGACCGGCCGCGATCAACCCCAGCACCTGCACCTCACGGTGCGTCAACCCGGCCGGGGGCGCGTCCAAGGTGGCCAGCCGAGCACCGATGGTGGGATGCAGGTAGGTCTGGCCCCGCAGCACCGCTCGGATGGCGATCACCAGCTCATTCGCGGCGGCGTCCTTCAACACGTAGCCGTGCGCGCCGAGCCGCAGCGCCTCCCGCGCGAATCCCGGGTCGTCGTGCATGGTCAAGACGACGATCTTCATACCCGGGCAGCCGGCGAGGAGGTCGGGGATGCTCGGCAGCGCCGAGGCACCGCTCAAGGTCAGATCCAGCAACAGGACCGCCGGCTTCACCTCCAGCACCCCGCGCTGGGTGCTCGCCAGATCACCGAACTCCGCCACCACCTCCACAGCCGGCTCAGCAGCCAGCAGACTCCGCAGACCCGCCCGCACCACCGGGTGGTCATCGGCCAAGGCCACCGTGAACGGGGGCGGAGTACTCATGCCGTGGGGCATCTTGTGACCATACGACCCAGGGCCTGCCCGGGACGGAGACTGCGGGTGATCCGCGACCAACCCTGCGGGTAACTCACCGGTCAGCGCGTTCTACTTCGTGTCGGTGCGAGGCCGGCACCACCAACCGCACCGTCGTCCCTCCACCTACGTCATCCGGCCGTTGGCTGATGTCGAGCCGGCCGCCGGCGAGCACGGCCCGTTCCCGCATCCCGTCCAGGCCGAAGCCCGTCAGCCGTTGCACCCCGGCTCCGTTGTCGCTGACCTCCACCCGCACCTCGTCGCCGTCCTCCACCACGCGTACCCACGCCACGGTGCCGCCCGAGTGCCGGGCGGCGTTGGTGAGCGCTTCCTGCACGACCCGATACACCGCCAGCTCCACATCGGGCACCAACCGCGTCGAGGCCAGCCCGTCGGCGTACGGGAGCGACACGCACATCTCGACCCGCATCCCGGTCAGCTGCTCGGTGCGTTCGGCCAAGGCTTCCAGCGGTGGCCGCAGTCCCAGCTCGTCCAGTGCGGCGGGGCGAAGCTCGTTGATCAGATGCCGCAGACTGACGATCTGATTCGATACGAGCTCGACGGCCAGGTCCAACGCGTCGTCGATCCGTCTCCGCGAGAACTCGACGGGGCTGTCGGGTTGCTGCCGGACGGTCGTGAGCAGCACCTGCAAGGCGCCCAGTTGCTGCAGCGTCTCATCGTGCAGTTCACGAGCCCACCGCCGCCGTTCCTCCTCTCGCTCCTGCAGCGACTCGCGCAGCCGATCCCGGTGCCGACGCTCCACCGTCTCCACCACGACCGCCGCGGCCTCCAGCAGCTGCCCCATCCGCTCCTGCGCAACCTGGGCAGTGACGGCCGTCGCCAGCAGGATCACCGGCGGGCCTCCACCCTTGACCATGAAGAAGTCTCCGCGGGCGGGGAGCGACGTCTCGCTCAGCTGCCACTCCTCAGCGCCACTGCATACGGTGACACCGAGCAGAGCCCCAGCACGGAGAGGCGACGGGCTGCGCAGCCGTACCGGTCGCCCGGTTGACGCGGCGTCGGCTCCCCCTCGCACCACCCACGATGTGTCCTCACCGGTGGCAATCAGCACCTGCTGAGCGTTCAACGCGCAGCGGATCGCCGTCGCCATCGCGTCCAGCGCTGGATGGCTGCGATCAGAGGACGCATCAACCTCTCGCTCAGCCACAGACACCCTCCCGTTCCGGTCGACCTCTGGCTCGGAGTGGGTCCGGTATCCCCGTAGTTGTCCGAATCCGTCGTGCGGCTCTTCCACCGTACGACCGCGGCCTCCTGCGCTGACCAGGTCCCCGCTCCGCGGGCAGGGTGGAGTCAACCACGACCTGCGGGAAGCCGCGGGCACGCATCGGAGGTGGAATGACGCACGACGTCACGGTCATCACAGGGGCCAGCGGTGGGGTCGGCCGCGCGGTCGCCCGCCACTTCGCCGATCAGGGCCACCGGCTCGTGCTGCTGGCTCGCGGTGAGAAGGGACTGGATGCCGCGGTCGCCGAGGCGTCCCAGCACGGGGCCGACGCCACCGGTTGGACGGTCGACATGGCCGACGCGGACGCGGTCAGCTCCGCCGTCGATCGCATCGAGACCGAGATCGGTCCCATCGGCCTCTGGATCAACGTCGCCTTCACCTCGGTGTTCGCCCGGTTCGACCAGATCGAACCAGCGGAATACCGGCGCGTCACCGAGGTCACCTATCTGGGTTACGTCTACGCGACGATGGCGGTGCTGAAGCACATGAAGGCCCGCGACCGGGGCACCATCGTGCAGGTCGGCTCCACCCTCGCCTACCGAGGCATTCCTCTGCAGACCGCCTACTGCGGTGCCAAACATGCCATCCAAGGCTTCCACGAGTCCTTGCGCTGCGAGCTGCTGCACGAAAGATCAGGAGTCAACGTGACCATGGTCCAGCTGCCCGCGGTGAACACACCCCAGTTCAGCTGGGTGCTGTCCCGGCTGCCGCACCAGGCGCAGCCGGTGCCGCCCATCTACCAACCCGAGGTGATCGCCCGCGGCATCGCCTACGCCGCCGCACACCCGAGACGGCGTGAGTACTGGATCGGTGAGAGCACCGTGGCCACCTTGCTGGCGAATGCGGTGGTCCCGGGACTCCTCGACCACTACCTGGCCCGGACCGGTTTCCGAGCGCAGCAGACACCGCACCCGCGGCCGGATGATCAGCCTGCGAACCTGTGGACACCCGCCGACGGACCCACCGGCCACGACTACGGCGCACACGGCGCCTTCGACAACCGGTCCTACGGACACAGCCCGCAACAGTGGCTGTCCCACCACCTCGGTGCCGTCGGCGCCACCGGTGCGGCAGCGCTCCTCGCGGCGGCCCTGACCGTCCGCCGGCACCGCCGATGACCCGGCGCGGCGTGACCTCGACGACGCGGATTGTGGCGGCGGCCGAGCTCGTGGCCGGCGCGCTGCTCCTCGCCCGCGGTCCGCAGTGCTGGGAGGTCGTCTCCGGTGCTCCCCCCGACCCGCCGGCGGCCGCTGCCAGCCGCATCCTCGGCGGCCGGTACCTGCTCCAAGGAACCATCCAGCAGCTGTGGCCCACCCAGCTGCGCCGGACGTGGGTGGCGGTCGATCTACTGCACGCCGCCTCCATGGCGCTGCTGGCCGCTCATCAGGGCCCGTCCCGACGACCCGCCTTGGTCAGCGGCATCGCCGCCGCCCTCAACGGTGGTCTCGGGTGGACGCGCCTGCGCCGGCACGACCTCGCCACCGGCAACACCGACGATGCGTGACCAACCGAGCCGGGGTGCTTCTCACCGGACATGTTCGCGGGAGCGCCACCGTCCTCCACCGCGTGCTGCCCGTGACGACTCCAGCAGGTGCCAGATCACGGTGTTCCGGGCTCGACTGCGAGCCTTGCACCACTGCCGCAGGGGGGAACGGGCTGATCATGATGCGTGGGCGCCACGCCTCTATCCCCACATGCCGGAAGGGGCAGGATCGGGTCATGGTGATCGAGGGGCAACCTCGTGCGCGCGACCACGTTGGGCGCTCGTGGCCTCCTGATAGCAACTCTTGGGCGTCGGACCACCTCGGCCATCGACGACGTCATGGAAGGGTCTTGCGGCTGAGGGAGGGTCGCCGGCTTGGTTGCGAGGCCGAGTGTCAGGGTTCCAGGGCGCGGCGGATCATGCTGGTGAGTGCGCTGATCAGCCCGGGCAGGTCAGCGGCGTCGGATGAGTGGGCCAGCAGCCACGTGTCCATGGCTTGGCCCATGCCGGCGGCGATGGCGATCAACAGGCTGGTGGGCAGGTCGGTGCGGACTGCGCCGATCCGCTGCCCGTCTGCGAGAACGCGCTGCATCCAGGGGAACAACGTTTCTTCCATCTCCTGCTGGAGCTGCTGCATCGCCGGGGTCGACGCCGCAGCGACCCATCCCCGGATCAGACCCGCCAACTGCGGTGTGACCGCCAGGGCGGACATGAGCTGAAGGTAGTAGTGCTCCAATGCCGATCCACAAGGAGTCCGGGTCGTCGCTGACCGGAAGGGCGAAGGGACCCACGTGGGCGAACAAGGCGTCGAGCTGCACGCGCAGCACATGTGCGTACAGATCGTCCTTGCCGTCGAAGTAGTAGTACATCGAGCCTTTTGAGATCCCCGCTGACTCGATCACGCGGTTCAGCGAGGCGTCGTGGAACCCGTGGGCAGCGAACTCCTCCAGCGCGGCCGCGAGAATCGCCTGCTGCTGCGCCGGCGGAAGCTTGGCGAATCGCGGTCGCACCATGGAACGGCCGGTCTCAGCCGGAGGTGAAGGTCGGTAGCTCGATGGCGTCATGGAAGCTCCTGCCCATCGCGAGATCTGCGACTTTGCGGCAGGCCCATCAGTCTCATCACCGTGTTCCGCATCAGGAGCTGGAACCTGTTGCGCGGCGCGAACGCCAGCGCCAACCCCCTGGCCGCGTCCTGCTTGGAGCGCAGGAACGGGGTCAGCCTGGCCTGGTAGCGGGCGAACGCCTCGCCCATGATGACCGTCGGCGCGCGCCAGCTCCGCGGCGAGCACGTACGACTCGACCATGGCCAGCGCGGACCCCTGGCCGGCCAACAGCGAGGGACAGGCCGCCGCGTCCCCGACCAGGGCGACCCGGCCGCGCGTCCAGGACGGCATCTGGATCTGGCTCACCGCGTCGAAGTAGAACGTCCTTGCCTGCGGCATCGCCTCGAGGAGCGCCCGCGTCTCCCACCCCGCGCCGCCAGCCGTTCGCGCAGCAACGCCTGCTGGTCGGCAACCCTGTCAAGGGGCACCGCGGCCGTCGTGTCGGACCGTGAAGACGACCATGGTCACGTCGTCGCGCAAGGACACCCGTACCGCCTGAAAGCCCTTCTCCGCGTGCATGATCGCGACCAGATCCTCCCGCGGCGGTATCCCGTCCAGGTCGAACACGGCAACGACCATGTTCTGGTACCGCTCGAACTCCTCATCGGGACCGAACACCAGACGACGGACCTGTGAGTGCAGCCCATCCGCGCCCACCACGAGATCGAAGTCGCGGCACTGACCGTTCTCGAAGACCACACGTACCCGATCACCGTCATCGTCGAGCGCACACACCGTGTCGTCCACGATCAACTCAACCGCGCCGCCCAGCGCGCCGTAGATGGCGGCGGCCAGATCGGAGCGGGCGATGCTGACATACCGCTCGGTCGAGGCCATGATCGCCGACGGATTCGAGCGACGCGATCACCCGACCGTCACGGCCGACGGATCCGAGCCTCCGTCATCACGTAGCCCTGGCGGCGCAGCTCGGGAACGATGCCCATCCGATCGGCCACATCGAACCCCGCGCCCCAGAAGTCGATCAGATAACCGCCGCGCCGCAACGCCGGCGCACGCTCCACCAACGTGGGTCGATGACCCGCCGCAGCAGCCAGTAGGCGAGGGTCGGTCCAGCGATCCCTGCACCCACGATCAACACCTTCATCGCCCGCTCACCTCCCCACCCGACCTTTAGACCACCAGTCTAGACCAGTGGTCTAACTGCGGCTGCGACCAAGCTGTTCGCGCTACTCAGCGGGCAGGTCGGCGACGGCAGGTCGTCACCCACGTCGATGCCGTGGAATCACCCTCGCTGCCGCACGGCTGGCGCGACGGTCCTCCCGCAAACGAACCCCGGTCCAGACCACGCTCGTGCAGCGCTCATCGTCGAGCGGTGGCCGGGGCCTGTGACGGGTGAGAGCCGGCGAGCGACCCGTCAGACTACGGATGTGCTCTTGGCGCTGAAGCTGCTGCTCGCCCCGGCGCTGGTCGTGCTGACGTCGCTGGCCGCCCGCCGGTGGGGTCCGCGACTCGGCGGGATCCTCGTCACCATCCCGATCGTGGCGGGACCGATCCTGCTGATCATCGCCCTCGAGCACGGTGGGACCTTCGCCGCCCAGGCCGCCACCTTTGCGACGGCCGCCAACGTGGCCCTGGCCGTGTTCGCCCTCGCGCTCATCGTGGCCGTGGATCGAGTGCCGTGGTGGGCGGCGATGTCGATCGCCTGGGCCGGGGTGCTGCTCACCGACCTCGGACTCGCGCAGATCCCGGTGCCGGCATGGGTGGCGCTGGTCGCGGCCATCCTCGCGCTGCACGGCGTGCAGCATGTGCTGCGCAGGCAGAGGAACGATCCGGTCGTCGCCACCCGGCTGCCGTGGTGGGACCTCCCGGCGCGAGCGGTGGCGACAGCTGCGCTCGTGCTCACCGTCAGCCAGGCCGCCGAGTGGCTTGGTCCGGAGCTGTCCGGAGTGCTTGCCCCGTTCCCGATCGCGTTGAGTGTGGTCTGCGCGTTCGCCGCCGCGCAGACCGGGCGGGTCGGGCTCATCGGTCTGCTCCGCGGGATCGTGCCCGGACTGGACGGCTTCGCGCTGTTCTGCTTCGTCCTCGCCGTCACCCTCGACCGCCTGCCGATCTGGGTCTCGTTCACCGTCGCCACGGCACTGAGCCTGGCTCTGGCGATCACGCTGATCACGATCGGCCACCGGGACCCTCCCAGCGACCCCGCAGGCATGGACCAGCGCATCCAGACTCGCCCGCCCCACGATCCCGACAGGCACGCCGCCAACTGACCGGCAGTACCCCAAGCCAACCGCTCGCCGGCCCGTTCTCGCCCAACGGTCCCCAGGTACGTGCGTTCTCAAGCGACGGTCGACCTGCGGTACGGCGTGAGGATGGACAGGGTGTCTGGGCTCCGCCTGGTAGATCTCGCTCTGTCTGATGGCTGCCGACGGGCACCAGTCCGAACGGATCCGTGCCCGCGCCGTCTCCTCAGGGTCTCCCCAATCGATGCCGAGCGGATTATTGTGGCAGTCCCACCTGACCCACCGGGGAGAACGGCTAGATCGTTTCAAAGGAGATGCGCGTGACCAGATCGATCCGTTCACTAGTGGCTCTCGGAGCCGCGGTACTGCTCGCGCTGGCAGGTTTGAGTACTGTCGCGGCGGACACCGCCACAGCCAGTCCGATAACTACGGCCCACTATCGCCTCATTCCGAATCCTGCCCAGGCAGCCCTGGCACGGGCTGTGGCGCCCAGCGAGTGCGAAGGCACTCTGCTCGACACCTACATCGACCAGCTCTTCGCCGACATGACCGAGGAGCAGTTCGCCTTCCTGGTCGCCCATCAGGACACCTTGTTCAACGTGCCGACCTATGACGCGCTGTTCTTCGGCACTCCCAACGACTCCGACTACGCCCTCGAGTCCCACGCTCAGCAGATCACGAACACCTTCCGCGACCTGCGCCGGTTCTGGAACATCGAGTCCGCCGACATCCAGTTGATGGCCATGCACGGTGACGTGCTGCTCGATGCCGATCGCATCGCGAGGACCCTCACCGCCATGGTCGCGACCGGTGAGCTCGACCCGATGACCCCGGCCGAGATCCAGACCGAGGCCGCCACCGTCGCCCACTTCATGCAGACCCAGGGCGACTTCTACGACAACCCGCTCTGGACCCTCAACGCGTTCGCCTTCACCGGCGAAGGGGAGGCTGACCCCTTCATCGCGGCGCTCCCGGACAAGCTGATCATGGGCGACGGCATCATCGACGCCTACGACGCCATCGGTCTCGGTGACGTGGGGATCCGCGTGATCATGGCCCACGAGTTCGGGCACCACGTCCAGTTCGAGCTCGGCGTCTTCGACACCGGACCGACGGACCCCGCTGAGGCCACACGCCGTACCGAGCTGATGGCCGACGCCATGGCCGCCTACTACGGCACGCACAAGAAGGGCCTGGCGCTGAACAAGAAGCGGGTCGCCGACGCGCTGCTGAGCTTCTACACCGTCGGCGACTGCCAGTTCGACAGCCCCGGCCACCACGGAACGCCGCTGCAGCGCGCAGCGTGCTGCCGACTGGGGCGCCGACCTGGCCGCCGCTGCCAAGCCGCGGAGCTACGTCATCCCTCCGGCGACCTTCATCGAGCTCTTCGACGAAGCGCTGCCGCAGATCATCTCCGGGAACTGAGCCAGCACGCTCCCAGACGTCAGGCCCTCGACACCACCCATTGGCTTGTCACCCGAAGCCGGCGCGTGGTTCACAGGACGATGTGCTGTCTGCCGTCCGCCAGCTCCCGCACGACGTCGAGCTGGCCAGCGTGAGTACTCGTCTCGATGATGTTGTGCAGGAGAATCGCCCTCAGGTCGGCGAACCGACCGCTTTCCAACCACTCTGGTTCAGGTCGCAGCGGCGGAGCGTCCAAGGCGGTCGCGGCGATGATGCGGTTGGAGCCGGCTATGGCCCGTCGGTAGTCATCGACGACCTGCTCCGGCTCTGCACTCTCGGGAACCACCCAGTCGCCGTTGTCCTCCGACGGCCAGAAGTCCAGGGCGCCGCCTGCCACGACCACCTCGAACCAGTACCGCTCGTCCGACAAGGTGAGGTGCCGCACCAGTCCGAGCGGCGACCAGCTGGACGACACCTGGCTCCGGAAGAGATCAGCTCGATCCATGGTGGCGACCTGGTCGAGCACATGATGCCGTGCAACGTCGAGGGCGTCGACCAGTCGGCTGCGCTCCTCACCCTCACTCAACACTCCGCGGCCTCACTCACGTTGCCCTCCGTAACCCTCCTGAACCGCACCAGCATGTCCGAAGACTCAGTGGATTGAGGGCTCAGCGGTCTGCTGGGCTCAGATCTGAGCGTAGTGGGCGGCCTCCATCTCCGCTGGTGGGAGTGTCGTCGCAGTGCCCGTCAGGGGCGGCGGTGGTCGAACCAGTCAGCCTTTCCGGGCACCGTAGACGCCGTGGTGCGCGGAGCGGACCCGCAGCACCTCCGCCTCGAGCCGCTCATCGCGTGCCCGGCGGCTCGGCGGCGCTGGAGCTGCGGCCCCCGACCTGGCGCACCGGCCTGCGGCCGCCGAGCTGGCGCACCGCTCTGCAGTCACCGGGTCTAGCATCACCGAGGTGCCGAACCTCGCGAGTGATGGCGGCACCGATGACGACTCGTTGGCGGTAGCCGCTGAAATCTTCGCCGATGTGCGGCCGCGCCTGTTCGGGATCGCCTACCGGCTGCTGGGCAGCTGGACGGAAGCCGAGGACGTCGTCCAGGAGGCCTGGTTGCGTTGGCAGAAGACCGACCGCTCGGTCGTCACCAACCCAGCCGCCTTCCTGGCTACCACCACGGCCCGGCTGGCGCTGAACGTCGCTCAGTCCGCCCGCGCGCGCCGGGAGACCTACGTCGGGCCCTGGCTGCCGGAGCCGGTCGACACGAGCGCCGATCCGACTGTCGGTGCGGAGCGCGACCAGGAGGTCGGGCTGGCCGTGCTGCTCCTGCTCGAGAAGCTGACGCCGACCGAACGCGCCGCCTACATCTTGCGCGAGTCGTTCGGCTACTCCTACCCCGAGATCAGCGACATCGTGCAGGTCAGCCAGCCTGCCGCCCGCCAGCTCGTCAGTCGCGCCCGCAAGCACCTCGCCGGCGAGCGCCGCGAACCGGTACCGCCGACGACGCATCGACGGCTGCTCGAAGCGTTTCTGCGCGCCGCCCAGACCGGTGACGTGGTGGCGCTGGAACGTCTCCTCACCGACGATGTCATCAGCTACTCCGACGGCAACGGCGCACGTCAGGTCTCCCGACACGCCGTCGTCGGCAGCCACCGAGTCGCGGCCTTCGTCGCCTCCTTCCGGCAGCGGTTCTGGCCGGGCACGCAGACCCAGTGGGTGCAGGCCAACGGCCGCCCGGCAGTCCTCATCACCACCGGCGGCGCGCCCCTGGCTCTGCTCACGCTGGAGGCGTCGAGTGAGGGCATCCACCAGCTGCAGTGGCAGCTGAATCCGGCCAAAGTCGCCGCCTTCCTCCGCTCGACAACCCGCTCGCTCTGACGCGGCGACGCCCACGCAGTGGGCCTGGTGCTCGGCCCGCTTCGTCTCTGCTGCTGGACGGACCTGTCACAACCTCACTTCCTGCCCGGTCCAGTGAACAAGATCCCAACTCCTAGGAGCATCCAGTGAAGATCATGATTTTCGGGAACGGCCTGATCGGCAGCCAGCTCGCTGCCCGTCTCACCGAAGCCGGGCACGACGTGGCCGCCCTCGGCCGCAGCGACGGCATCGACACGACGACGGGTCGTGGACTGGGCGACGCGCTGGTGGGCGCCGACGTCGCGGTCGATCTGACCAACTCCCCATCGTGGGCCGATGAGGACGTTCTCGCCTTCTTCCGCGACTCCACCTCGCACCTGTTGGCGGCCGAGCACGCTGCCGGTGTGAGGCATCACGTGATCTTGTCCATCGTGGGCGCCGACCGACTCCCCGACGCCGGGTACCTGCGAGCCAAGGTCGCCCAGGAGCGGCTCACCGAAGCCGGCCCGGTTCCGTTCACCATCGTGCGGTCGACGCAGTTCTTCGAGTTCGTACCCGGCATCGCTGACGCCGCGACCGTCGGCAACGAGGTCCACGCCACACCTGGCCGCCTGCAACCGATCGCCTCCAGCGACGTCGTCGCCCTGCTGGTCGAGATCGTCACCGGCCCCGCACTCAACCACACCGTGGAGATCGCCGGTCCCGAGCCGATCGGCATCGACGCGCTCGTCCGACGTCTCTTCGCCGTCACGCACGACACCCGAGAGGTGATCACAGACCCGCACGCGACCTACTTCGGCGCGGAGCTCGACGCCCAGCTGCTGACCCCGGCCCCCGACTCGGGCGCATGGATCGCTCCGACTCCGTACGACGTCTGGCTGGACCGCTGCCGGTAAGCAGAACCCGATCCCAGCGGCAAGCTTGGCCGTGTGGTGGTCATTGGCGGTCACCTTGAGCAAGTGACCTGTCGCAGGCTCGGTCCACGCGGTGCGGTCCGCGCCAGAGGGCCGCCGACAAGCGTTCACTCACGGGATTCGTGTCAGCGTCACGATCGCCGCCAATGTTGCTGCCACGACCCCGTCGACGGCGAGGGGCACCATGCCGATCCAGAACGCAGGGATCGGATCGAGCCGATAGAACATGAGGTAGCAGGCCAGCCCGACCAGCGTCGCGATCGCTGTCGCGACGATCCAGGCAGACGCCGCCGGCACCCCCAGCACCCCGGCCGTCCGCAACGTGATGCCGGCAGCGAGTTGCACGGTGGCCCACACAACGATCAGCGGAAGCTCTGTGGTGACGGGCCGGTGGGCGACGCCAGACGTGACGTACAGCAACAGCGCACCGACCAACACTGCACCGACGATCGTCGCCACCAGCGCCGGCAGTGACGCCTTCGGGAGGAGGGCCGCAATGCCGACGGTCAGCAGGACCAGGCCGCCAAGGCCGCCGAGCACCGCTCCCGCGAGGAAGAGCCCGCCGCCGGACGGAGCTCGCACCGACGGTCTGAATGTGATCGCCCACCAGACGAGGTAGCACACGCTGCAGACGACGAGCAGGAGCTCACCGATCACGATCATCAGCGGACCGCCCAGCAACGCCTGCCACCTACCCACCGTTTCACCCTAATCGAGAGGCAGGGCGGCGCGAGCCGCAACGGGACGCGGTGCTCCGGGCGTCGAGTGAAATGCAGGAGAAGTCCGGAAGCGGACCGCTCAGCCGGTCTCGGCACCCACGGTCAAACCCATCACCGCCGCTCCGCTGCTGGCGTGCGCCCGACGGCGCTGCGCCACGCGTGCCCGACGCCATACGCCCGGGTTCGCCGCCAACTCCTTGCTGTGATGCTGGTCGACGAGATGATCTCGGAAGCGCGTCGCACGAGCGTCGACAACTGGCGGGACTTCGTCACCGTCCTCAGCTCGCTCTGGCTGCCGGGTTGTCAGAGTCGACCGAGCCGCTCAGCCGGCCGCTCGGGAGATCGCTGTGTCCGTAACTGCCCAGCGAGGACGAGGCCTTGATCCGTACCCGTGGCGTGAGGCACGGTCAGGCGTCAGGTTTCAAGTGACGACTTCCGGGTATCGGTTCCGTGCTGTGCTCGAGGCCCGGAATAGGCTGCCGGCTGGCCCCGTCTTCACGGACGTGCCAGAGGGCCCGGTCCTTTGGACAGCCCCATGAGACGACACGATTGAGGAGCAGCGAGATATGACGGTAGAGGTAGTGCGACTCGGTGACAGCGGCCTGAAGGTCTCGCAGCTCACCCTCGGATGCATGAGCTTCGGCGGCGGTTCCGGCCGCCACTCCTGGGCGATCGGCGAAGACGAGAGTCGGGTGATCATCAAGCAGGCTCTCGACGCCGGCATCACCACCTTCGACACGGCCAACGTGTATTCAACGGGACGTTCGGAAGAGATCACCGGCAAGATCCTCGGCGAGCTCGCCGACCGCGACGACATCGTCGTCGCGACCAAGGTGCACGGCGAGATGCGACCCGGCCCCTACGGACACGGTCAGTCCCGCAAGGCGATCTTGGCCGAGATCGACAACAGCCTGCGCCGGCTCAACATGGACTACGTGGACCTGTACCAGATCCACCGCTACGACGCTGAGGTGCCGATGGAGGAGACCATGGAGGCGTTGCACGACGTCGTCAAAGCCGGCAAGGCCCGTTACATCGGTGCCTCCTCGATGTGGACCTGGCAGTTCCAGGCACTGCAGAACGTGGCCGAGGCCAACGGGTGGACACCGTTCATCTCGATGCAGAACCACTACAACCTCCTGTACCGCGAGGAGGAGCGGGAGATGATGCCGTACTGCGCTGCGACCGGAGTCGGTGTCATCCCGTGGAGCCCGTTGGCCGGCGGTCGGCTGGTGCGCAACTGGGGGGAACGCGGCACCGCCCGCTCTGAGCTCGACGAGCGCAAGCCGTCACCGAACGACCCCGGCGACAAGTCGACGGTGGAGGCGATCACCCAGATCGCCAACAAGCGCGGCGTGCCGCGCGCCGGCGTCGCGCTCGCCTGGATGCTGAGCAAGCCGTACGTCCACTCCCCGATCATCGGCGCCACCAAGCCCGAGCAGCTCACCGAAGCACTCACCAGCGTGGACATCACCCTCGATGATCACGAGATCGAGGAACTGGAAGCCGCCTACACCCCACATCCGATTCAGGGCCACCAGTAGCCTCCACGCATCCGCTGCACGGCGAACTCGAACCCGTGAGGTGCCCATCGCGCTGGACGCGGATCGCGGACACTGCCTACCGGCGCTAGACACCGCCGGGCCTGGAGCCTTTCCCTGATCGATCCTGGGCCCGGCGGGGGTTTGTGTCCGACACGATCTCCCTGCAACCGATCGACGTGCACGGTGCGGTCCCAACGAGAACGGATCGTCGCAGGGTCCCGGCTTCGACCGTCAGCTGGTTCCCGGGGGCGTCGAGGTCCGTGGCCATGATCGAGACCTGCGACTTCGACAACCGGGTGATCCCGAGGACTCTCGGCTCGGTGGGTTGATTCTCGGTAGGGCGCAGCCGATCGCTGCGCTCCCTGCTGTGGCCGCGATGATCACCCACGCCGTCTTCGTGCCGGTTTGCTGTGGTGAACTGACGGCTGCAACAGCGAGGAAGACGGCGATACCGAGGGCGGTACCGAGTTGCGCCGCTGTGTTGACGACTCCACTGGCGGTGCCGGCGATCGCCTCGGGAACATCGGTGCCGATGGCGGTGGCGGCGACGGAGGCGACACCGAGTCCCACACCGATGAGCAGCACCCCCGCAGTGACGCCGGCTACGTGCCGAGACAGGAGAACCAGGACGAGATTGCCACTGGCGATGGCGAGCAGACCCGAGGCTGCGAGTCTCGGCCGGGGGAACCGCGCCGACAACGACTTGGCGGCAGCGGAGCCGAGGATCACGGCGACGCTGAGCGGGAGGAGCTGCAGGCCGGCCTGCAACGGCGTGGTGCCGTGGTGCTGCTGCAGATACAGCGTCAGGAGGACAGCGCTGGAGCTCGTGGTGGCGGTGTTGACGAACGACACCGCGCTGCCGAGTCGCAGGTTCGGCGAGCCCATCGCCTCCGGTGGGATGAGTGCATCACTGCTGCGCCGCTGCTGGAGCACGAAGACGACCCCCAGCATCAGGCCGAGGAGAACAGCCGCAGCACCGAAGAGTCGTGAGCCCGCGTGCTCGGCCACTGCCGCGCCGCCCACGAGGGTCATCACAGCGGCCGCCAACAGGAGCGCGCCCTGGAGATCCAACCGGGCGGACCGGCCACGGGGCTTGGGAGCATCGGTGATCAGGTGGGCGACCAGCACGGCCAGCAGCAGACCGATGGGCAGGTTCACCCAGAAGATCCCACGCCAGCTCCACAGGTCGGTGACGAGACCACCGAGCAAGAACCCGGCTGCCCCGGCAGCGGCACCGGCCGCGCTCCATGCAGCGATCGCCGAGGTACGTCGAACAGGCTCCGGAGTCAGGTGCAGGACCAGCCTCAAGGCACTGGGGATGCTGATGGCGGCGGCGAACCCTTGCAGTGCTCGCGCGACGGCAACCTGACCGGCACCCGTGCCGGTCGCCCCGACCGCGCCCACCGCGGCGAACAGCACCAGGCCGATCACCAGCACGCCGGCGGTGACCCCAGCGGTCACCGAAGCGGGCCCCCACCACCAGGAAGCCACCGAAGAACGTGGCGTACGCCGATGCGATCACGATGACCGCGATCGGACCCGCCGTCAGCTCCTCAGCAATCGTCGGGATCGCGGTGGTGGCGCTGGTCACGCCCAGCACGTCGACGAACTGGACGGCGCACAGCAGCACTGGCCCCCAGCTGCGGGACATCCGTAGGAACTTCATCGTCCCACCGTACTTCATCGATGAAGTCATCGATGAAGTATGATGAGATCGTGCCCGATGAAGCGCCTCGACGTCTGAGGCTGCAGGACGTAGCCGAGCGGGTCGGCGTCTCAGCCAAGACGGTCTCCAACGCCTACCGCAACCCAGGCCAGCTGCGACCCGAGTTGCGGGAGCGGATTCTGCAGACTGCTACCGCCATGGGGTATCGCGGGCCCGACTCGCTAGCGGCCGGTCTGCGACGACGCGTACCCGGGCCGATCGGGATTCTCTACGCGAATGCTCTCGCGTACGCCTTCGACGATCCCAACACCAACAGCTTGCTTGCCGGGCTCAGCATGCGAGCCCAGGAGGCCGGCCGGGGTCTGCTGCTCCTTCCGGGCTCTGCCGAGACGATCCATCGCGACCAGGTGATCAACCAGGCGATCGTCGACGGCGTCGTCGCCTCCTCCTTGGCTGACGATGACACGGTGTTGGCGGCAGTCATCGATCGCCACCTGCCGTTGGTGGTCGTCGATCAACCGCGCCCGTCCCGCCTCGCTCAGCTGGGCGCACCACGGACCCCCTGGGTGGGAATCGACGACCGCCGTGCCGCGGACGACCTCGCCGACCACGTCATCGGGCTCGGTCATCGCCGGATCGGCATCGTGTCCTTCGCGCTCCGGCCAGGCCCGACGTCACTGTTCGCCATGCCCGCCGACCTCGACACCGCAACGCTGGCCGTCACTCGCGACCGGCTCGCCGGCTACCGCGACGCCGCCGACCGCCATGGGCTCGACTGGTCGACCATCCCGATCACCCAGGGCACAGACAGCACCCCCGCCGAAGGACATCGCGGAGCCTCGGCTCTGCTCCAGCAGACTCCCCGTCCCACAGCTCTGATCTGTCTCAGCGACCGCCTCGCCGAAGGCGCGCTCACCGCGGCCTCCGAGCTCGGTTTACGGGTACCCGACGATCTCAGCATCGCCGGCTTCGACGACGCCCCGAACCTCGCCGAACGCCTCGACCTGACCACCGTCCGACAGCCCAGTCGTGACAAAGGCCGGCACGCAGCGGCCGCACTCCTGTCACGGCTGGACGGCAGCACAGCCGAGATCAAGACCACCCTGGCGACCGAGCTCATCGTTCGCGGAAGCACCCGGTCCCCTACCCACAGGAACAATCGACCCTAGTCACCCGTCATCACTCAGCCCTGGTTGTGCGCCACCTGTGGCGCCGGCGAGTGCGCTGACGACCCAGCTCCCTGGCCTGCTGAGTGAGCTCGTCGACGAGGGTTGGCGCGACGTCTCGAAGCCGGATGTTGCTGTTCTGGGAGACCCGCACGAGGTAGCGGAGGCGGCGTGCTCGTCAACGACGTGGCGTCGCATCACGATGCCGACGGCTTGCCCGACGAGCTGCCGGGATCACAGCGCGTGGGTCAGGTGGGTCACTGTCATGGTCTTGTCCAGGGCAATCGCCGCGTGCATGGCGAAGATCGTGGCGGCCCCCGCTGTCGTTGCGGATGTGCCCGGCCTGCGTAGGCATCCTGGGCATGTGGGCGGCGAACAGCATCGCGATCGCGTTGCTGGCGGCCGGATTCGTCGTGCTGTCGGGCGCGCTGGTGGCGTTGGGCTTCGCCTACGTCAGGTTCCCCGGCCGCAAGGTCCTGTTCGGGCTGGTGCTGGCCACCATGATGCTGCCGGGGTGCGGTGACGATGGTGCCGCAGTCCTACGCGATGACCAAGTACAGTCCCACCGCCGGCGGTCAGGGCGACTACCAGTACGTGATGGTCGCGCCTTTGCTGGTCACCCTGCCGATGCTGGTGATGTTCGCCTTCGGTCAGCGCTACTTCGTCGAGGGTGTGGCCACACAAGGTCGGAAGGGCTGAGTGCCGCGGCGAAGACTGCTGCCCTGACCTGCGGGGCAAGGTCGGTCTCCCGCGTCTGAACGGGGCCGGACACCCAGGCATGGCGCTTCCCAGGTGATCGGCGCATTCGTGTTTGGCTCCGAGCGTCGTGGCTACTGCTTGGGAGCCGGGCGATCGACCGTCCCGGTGTGCAGCTGAGCTGACGAGTCGAGGCGACGATGAGCGGAAGACCGGTGACAGCACGGATGCAGATGGTCGTCGAGGACGTCTACGTCGTCGAACACGCTGACACGAACTGCTACGTGATCATCGACGGTGATGACGTCACCCTCGTCGACGCCTGCTACCCGTCCACCTGGAGCATCGTCCGAGACGGCTTGAGCTCGCTCGGCCGAAGCGTCACCGACGTCGCTGGTCTGCTCCTCACGCACGGTCACTTCGATCACGTCGGCTTCGCCCGCGGAGCTGCACGAGCGTTTCGGTGTCCCGGTGTGGATCCACGAGGACGACCGCTGGCTGGCCGCCCATCCCTATCGTTACCGTCCACAGCGCAATCGACTGCTGTACCCGCTTCGTCACCCGGGGTCGCTACCCGTGCTGGGTCGGATGCTCGGGGCCGGCGCACTCGCGTGTCCGGGGTGTGGAAGCCACCACCACCTTCAGGGCAGGACAGCTCGACCTTCCCGGTTCGCCGATCGTCGTACCGAGCCCTGGTCACACCGAGGGTCACTGCTCATTCCTGCTGCCGGACCGGGACGTGCTGCTGAGCGGTGACGCGTTGGTCACCTTGGATCCTTACACGGGACGAACAGGGCCTCGGATGGTGGCGCCGGCTGCAACAGCTGACGTCGACGCTGAACCGTCGGTCCTTGAACGACCTCGCCGCTGTCGACGTGAGAATCGTGCTGCCGGGGCACGGCCGTCCCTGGCTGCAAGGCAGCGCCCACGCCGTGCGCCTCGCGCATCATGCCGCCTACGCGTAGGTCAGTCCTCTGCGTGCGGTGCCCGGCGCGGCGCTGCCCAGCCTCACCCATCCAGTGCCTCAGGTCATCTGCAGAATGACGATCACCAGGATGATGACGACCAGCACGCCGATGATGGTGCCGATGATCCCGCGGTTCATGAACCTCTCCCCTCGCTCGACCATCCGTTGTCATCTGAGGGGTACCCCTGTGTTGAGACCCCAAACCAGCTGCTCGGGCGACGGTCAGCGCCGATCCGCGACCGTTTGGCCGGCACTGCGCCAAGCCGTCCTGGCCTACCGCAGCGGTGGGACCGTCTTCCGTCATCGGTCTGTACAGCGGGCCGACCAACCGATTGGGGTGCGGGCCGCCTGGGTGTCTGCCCCGACCGGCCAACCTCACCACCGAGATTCTTGTTTACCTTCTCGGCCGTCGGGCTATCTGGTGTTGGCAGGAGGACATCAGAGCTGCACCGCAGCTCGCAGCAGAAGGAGAAGCCGATGACTCAGTCCCCGCTGGGCCACGATCCCAGCCCGACAGGCCCCTTCGGCGGGTCTGGATCCGACCAGAGCACCACTCAGCAGCATCTGACCACCACGCAGGGCGCTCCCGTGTCGGTCGAGCCCGCCGTGTCAGCTCCCGACGCCGCCGGCGAAGAGTTCTCCAACGCCGGCGCGAACCAGACTGGCGGCGCCTCTCCGACGCTGGGAACCCGCCACGACTCTGTGGAGGCTCGATCCCGAGCCTCGGACATCGGGAACAATCCGTCCGATTCCGCCAAGGTCGAGACGGCAAAGGGTGAGGCGAAGCAGGTCGCCGACTCCGCGATCGGGTCGGGGAAGCAAGTCGCCCAGACCGCCAAGGACGAGGCGCAGAGCGTGGTGGCCGAGACCAGGCACCAGGCCGCATCGCTGCTCGACACCGTCCGCAACGAGGTGGGGCAGCAGGCCGGCACGCAGCAGCACCGCATCGCTGAGGCCCTGCACGGGCTGGCCAAGGAGCTCGGCGGCATGGCCTCGGCCAGCGAGGAGTCCGGGCCGTTGACCGACCTGGCGCAGCAGGCGTCCCGCAAGGGTGGCGAGGTCGCGCACTGGCTGCAGGACCGCGAGCCGGCGGATGTGTTGGAGTCGGTCCGCTCCTACGGTCGCCGGCATCCGGTCAGCTTCTTGGCGTTGTGTGGTCTGGCCGGGATCGTGGCGGGTCGGCTGACCCGGAGCACGGTCGCGATCCGGACCAGCCTGGACACCAAGGACAACGGGGGTTCCAGCAGCGCCGGACAGCTGCGCAGCAGCTACGCCACCCGGCCCGTGACCCCGCCGGTGAGCGAGGGGCCGGCCCCGGTGTCGACCGGTGTCTACGGCGGCTCGGTCGAGACCACCGCCCCCGCAGACCCGTACGACCGTCCGCCGGCCGGACCGGGCTACGTCGGCACGCACTGACTCGAGTGGATGGTCCGAGCCGATGAGCTCGGCCGACTGACCCAGACACGGCACATCCTGAGCGTGCCGATTCGGTCGCGGAGGCGGCCCGCGAGGGCTACACCGCGCCCGCGTCGCCGTTGCAGGCCGACGACGGGCGCAGCATCGGCTCGGTGCTGGGAGACATCACCGCGAACATCTCCACCCTGCTACGGCAGGAGGTCGCGCTGGCGAAGGCCGAGCTGCGTCAGTCCGGCACCCAGGCCGGCAAAGGCATCGGCCTGTTCGCCGGCGCCGGCGTGGCCGGTGTGCTGCTGCTGGTGTTCGTGTCGGTGAGCGCCTGGTGGGGTCTGGGGCAGTACATCGGCAACGAATGGTCAGCCCTGGTCGTCGCCGGGGTCTGGGCGATGATCGCGCTGATCCTGTTCCTGGCCGGCAAGGCCGAGCTGAAACGCGTCCGTGGCCTACCGACCACGACCGAAACCCTGAGTAAAGTTCCGCCCGCCCTGAAGGGCCATGAAGAGGAGAACCGATGAGCCAGAACGATCCCGAGGTGCTGCGGGCCGAGATCGCCCGGACGCGCGCCGAGCTGAGTGACAACGTCGACACGCTGACCGACACGGCGAACCCGAAGAACATCGCCCACCGGCAGGCCGACAAGGTCAAGAGCGCCGCTCGGGGCGTGCGTGAGCACCTGATGGGAGCTCCGGATGATCCGTACGACTCCGGGACCCTGGGCGATCGGGCGGACGCCCTCAAGGGCAGGGCCTCCGGGGCCCTAGGATCGGCCCAGGATGGGGCGTCGGGTGCCTTGGACACCGTGTCCGACGCGCCGGCGCAGGTCCAGCGCAAGACGCGGGGGAACCCGCTCGCGGCAGGGCTGATCGCCTTCGGCATCGGCTACCTGATCTCCTCCGCCATTCCCAGCAGCGAGAAGGAGCAGGACGCAGCTGGCAGGCTGCAGGAGAAGGCTGCTCCGCTCAAGGAGAAGGTCAGTGAAGCCGCCGGCGAGGTCGCCGACCGGCTGCGCGAGCCGGCGCAGGAGGCTGCTGCTTCGGTCAAGGCAGCTGCGACCGACGCCGTGGCCAACGTCAAGGACGAGGGTGCCTCGGCTCGCGACGACGTGCAGGCCCAGGTCCGAGACTCCGCCGGCACGGTCAAGGACAACTCGACGTCCTGACGCAGCCAATGACTGCGCCGGCGGGCCCAGATGCCCACTACTCCGGGCCTGCCGGCGCATCTCAATCTGGCCCAACCGTGACGGCGGTTTCCCGTCTTCCTACCTGGGCGAGGCCGCCGTAGTGATCGCCGTGGCGTGGTGGTGATCGTCACTGCGGGCGTGTCCGCAGAGGTAGACCAGCCGCAGTCAACCTGTCTTCACTCGTTGGTCTGGCGGGCCGCCCTTCGGCCCAGGGTGGTCAGCCAGGGCACCAGATCACACGGCCGGTGACCTGCCGCTTCGATGTCACGGCCGGCGACCCGGGGCGATTGACGGTCCTCCGGCCATCGAGGTGGCAGCCGGGTGGTCCAGTGCGATGCGCGGCCGAACCCAGCCGCGAGACCACCGCCACCATGATGCCGTTCGACCACCCATCCATCTGGGGTCGGCCCGGCTCACGTCCAGCACCCCGCCGTGACCACCTGGGTGCACGCCCCAACTCGTCGGTTCCGTGCCCCGCCCTTGTCAATCGAGCGAATCGTTTTACGTTGTAAATGCCCGCGGGCAGGGTCCGTCGGGTGCCGTGGTCGAACAGCGCGCCACACCATCCACGTTGATCGGGAGGTGGCGCGCCGTGCCCCAACACGTTCACCCGTCGCAAGGCACCAGTCTTTGCGATCCGAATCAGGTTGGCGATCCGACGCCGGCTTCGGAGGAGCCAGCGACGACCACGCCGGTCACCGTCGACGAGCAGATGGAGCTCGTGCTGCACCATCTCGGGCTGGCCGACGCCATCGCCCGTCGGTTCCGGGGACGCGGCGAGGACGACGACGATCTCCGTCAGGTCGCTCGCTGCGCCCTCGTGGAGGCCGCCGGCCGGTACGACCCGGACCGGGGGCCCTTTGCACCTTTCGCCGGTCCGACCGTCTCGGGTGTGCTGAAGCGGCATTTCCGTGACCACGGCTGGATGGTGCGACCCCCCCGTCCGGTTCAGCAGCTCGCGGTGCGCGTCAGCCAGCAGTGGTCCGAGGTTGCCCAGGAGACGGGCGCCCTGCCCACGGTCGACGGGTTGGCCACCAGCCTCGGAGAGCCGGCGGAGCAGATCAAGGAAGCCCGCTGTGCGTCCATGGGCTATCGAGCGACATCGATCGAGGTCGACGGCGTGCCGGTGGGCGCGACGACATTCGAGGATCCGGGGTTCCAGCGATGCGAGGCCCGGGTCCTCGTCGCCCAGGCCTGGGGCTTGCTCGACGAGTCCGAGCGGCAGCTGCTGCAGATGAGGTTCTGGGAGAACCGTTCCCAGTCCGACATCGCGAAGCGGATCGGTACAAGTCAGATGCAGGTGTCGAGGCTGCTTGCTCGCGCTCTGGGTCGGCTCCGCGCGCTGCTCGAAGACGACCCAGCCTCTGATCGTTCCGTTGGTGGCCGGAGGGCGGCAGCATCGGCCCAGCACGAACGGGGCTCGAGTCGATGAATACAAGGCCGCCTGACCTCCATCGTGGCAACGGAAGCTGTCATCATCGATGATCATCACGCAGTCTTGGGCAGGCCGCGGCCATCAAGGCTCCCTCGTGCGCCGGCGAGATGTCGATGCCCACATGCATCCGGTCCATGGCAGCTCAATGTCGTCGGCCGACGCCAGTCAGTGGCTCGGACGGCGGATGGCGCCCCTGAGCGCTGGTTCAATCACTCGTTCCACGGGGGCGCGTCGTCCGTCTTCGAGTAGTACTTGGCAAGATGGCTCTTCACCCCACTGTCGTACGCGCTTCTCTGCAGCCGCGCTGTCCCAGTGTCGGTCGCGATCGGCCAAGGCCAGGTCCTGGAATGTGGTGACCGCCATCTGCTTCTCCTTTTCGATCAGCGATGCGGGCTCGACGAGCCGGATGTCCCAACCGCTCACAGGGAAAGACAATGGTCGGGGGAAGGTCGGGTTCGGTCCAACGGCGATCGAGGTGGTGGGCAGTGAGCGGAGTGTGGATCGGAACGTCGGGCTGGAGCTACAACCACTGGGACGATGTCCTGTACGGCCCGTCGCTGCCGCCTGAGCGCCGGCTGGGGCGTTACGTGCAGGACTTCGACACCGTCGAGCTCAACGCCAGCTACTATCGGTGGCCGCGTGAGCAGACGTTCCGTGGCTGGCGACGTCGTCTTCCGGACGGATTCCGGATGAGCGTCAAGGCTCCCCGAGGCCTCACCCACGGTCGACGCCTGTACGGGCCCGAGGCGTGGACACCGCGGCTGGTGGACTGCTGGCATGAACTGGCGGACCGTCGGGGCGTGCTGCTGGTACAGCTGCCGCCCGACCTGGAACGCGACGACGATCGTCTTGACTACTTCCTACGCAGCCTGCCGGACTGGATGCAGGTCGCCGTCGAGCTCCGGCACTCCAGCTGGGTCACGGATCCGGTCTTCGAGCTGCTTAGCCGGCGCCGAGCGGCCTACGTGGTGATGAGCGGCGCGCGACTGCCCTGCGTCCTGCGCGCCACCTCGACCACCGTGTACGTGCGGCTGCACGGTCCCGACCATGATCACCTGTACGGCGGGAGCTACAGCGAGACCGACCTCCACTGGTGGGCCGATCGCATCCGCGAGTGGCGTCAAGGCGCTCACGATGTCTTCGTCTACTTCAACAACGACGGACACGGGCATGCCGTGAGCAACGCACGGCGGCTGAGTACGTTGCTCGGTGTCACACGGCCCTGATCTCCGTGGGTCAGCCAGGCGCCGCATCAACAGTCGTCGGCGGCTTCGACGGTCACCTCTGGCGACCCCGACATCTGCACGCCGGGGGTGCTGATTGGTGAGCTTCGTCGTGGGGTAAGGGAATACCACCACGACCGGAGAGACCGGTCCGTGCGGCTGTCGCGAAGGGGCGAGCCATGGGTACCGACGACAAGGTCGAGAACAAGGCCGAAGAGCTGAAGGGCAAGGCCAAGGAGGGCGTCGGTGATGCCACCGGCAACGAGCAGCTGCAAGCCGAAGGCCGAGCGGACCAGGCGTCTGGCAACCTGAAGCAGGCCGGCGAGAAGGTCAAGGACGCCTTCAGGGATTGAGCGGACTCGCCCTACTTGCCACGAGAGTCCGAAGAGGGCCCGCGACCCGGCGAAGCTCCATTCGTCGGGTCGCTGACCCGGCCGGCTGAGATCGGCCGACCTTGGAGCAGGTTCCCGAACGCCAGATCACCTGGGCGGCCAATCGCGGCAATGGATCCGCGCGACTCCACCGCCGTCGAGTCATCGCCTGGATCTCCGGCGACCACTCACCCTGCGACCGCGGCTCGCCTCATCGGCAGGCAACGCGCCGCCGATCGTCACACACGGTCTCGATCGGGCGTCTGCTGACGCGAGCGGAACCAACGCGCGGCCCGCTCGCCCATCTTCGCGGCGCGATTGCCTTCCGCGGTCACCACGTTGACCTCATCGGCGTGGACTTCACCTGAGCGCAGCGCCGTCTGTTCGGTGAGGTAGCGGAGCACGGTCGCCACGATGGCCGCGACGGGGACGGCCAGGAAGGCTCCAGCGATGCCGAACAGCGTTCCGCCGGCCGCAACCGCCAGCAGCACCACTGCAGCATGCAGCTGCAGAGATCTTCCCTGCAGAAGCGGCTGGAGGACGTTGGACTCGATCTGTTGAACCAGTATCACCAGTCCGACGACCAACAGCGCCGTCGTCGGCCCGTTCGACACCAGCGCGATGAGGGCGGCCAGCGAACCCGCCACCACCGCGCCGACGATCGGGATGAACCCGGCGAAGAAGGTCAGTACCGCCAGAGCAGGAGCCAGCGGAACCCGGAGGATGATCAGGCCCAGCCCGATCAGGACGGCGTCGACCAGGCTGACGATGGCCTGGACGCGGATGTATCGGCCGAGCGTGAGCCACACCCGAGCCAACACCTCGGTGAGGTGAGTACCCATCGCTGGACCGGTCTGACGTCGCAGCCAGGGTAGGAATCCTGCACCGTCCTTCAAGAACAGGAAGGACAGCACGAGCACCAGGACGAACGTCACCACGCCGGAGGTGATGGCGCTGACACCGGTGAAGACGCCGGCCGCGATCTGTTCCGCACTGCGCTGCAGCCGCTCCACCAGCTGCGACGTGACCTCGTCGATACGCCGATCGTCGAGGGCCAACGGAGACCGTGCCAACCAGTTGCGCAACTCAGTCAAGCCCCGGCCGGCACTGCCACCCAGGTCAGCCGCCTGCCGAACGGTCGGACGGACCGCCAGGGTCAGCACGCCGGCGATGAGTCCCAACAACCCCAGAAGGGCCACGGACGCCGCCAGCACTGACGGCCACCCCCGCCGACGCGCCCAGGCCACCGCTGGCCACAGCACCGAGGAGAACAGCAGCGCGAGCAGCAGCGGGAACACGACCACCCAGACCTTGCCGACCAACCACAGCCCGGCGGCCACCGCTAGCCCGATCATCAACAGTCGGGCCGACCACCCTGCCGCAGCCCGCAGACCGGTCCCGATCACCGCGGCTCGGTCGATGCCCGGGGGCGGTGGCGGTGCCGTCATCGCGTCGGCGACCACGTCGGCCGCGTCGGAAGCGGTCGCGCCTCGCGAGTCACTCCCCCGCTGGGTGCCCGCGTTCGGCCGGCCGGCAGTGTCGGTCACGTCAATCACCCGGCCAGGCACCAGTGGCGCGCTCGAACAGCCGGGCGCCGCCGCGGTCGAGTGCAGCCTTCGCCACGGCAAAGACCGCGCCCTGCAGGGCGGCGCTGGCCAGCACCGATCTCAGTCGGTACTCCGACTGCAGGGCCGCCGGGGCGTCGTCCTCGTTGGACAACCGACGCCAGATCTGCTTCACCACCGCGCCGGCGACGGCACCGGCCAGCACGCTGCCGGCCAATCCGATCGGCCGGTAGGCGACCTTGGCCAGGGCGCTCACAGGATCGGACGTCCGCCGGTGACCGCGATCCGGGCACCGGATATGTAGCTGCCCGCTTCGCTCGCCAGCAGCACGTAGGCCGGCGCGAGCTCGGCCGGCTGACCCGCCCGGCCCAACGGGGTGTCGCTGCCGAAGCTGGCCACCTTCTCCGGCGGCATGGTCGCCGGGATCAGCGGTGTCCAGATCGGGCCCGGCGCCACGCTGTTCACCCGGATGCCCTTCTCGCCCAGCAGCTGGGCCAGGCTCGCACAGAAGTTGGCGATCGCGGCCTTGGTGGCGGCGTACGGTGCCAGCGCCGGGGAGGGCATGTCGGAATTGACCGAGGAGCTGCCGATGATGGCCGAGCCCGGCTTCAGGTGCGGTAGGGCGGCCTTCGTCAGGTAGAAGAACGCACCCACATTCGTGGCGAACGTGTACTCCCACTCCTCGTCAGCTCACCTCGTCCAACGACTCGTGGCTCATCTGGTAGGCGGCGTTGCTGACCAGGATGTCGACATCCCCCAACTCGCGTACGGCGGTGTCGATGATGTCGCGGCAGTGCTGTGCTTTCGACACGTCACCACGGACCAGGACGGCCTTGCGGCCCGCCTTCTCGACGTAGCCCTTGACCTCGGCGGCGTCGGAATCCTCACTGAGGTAGCTGATGAGGACATCGGCACCCTCCCGGGCGTACGCGATGGCCACCGCACGTCCGATGCCGGAGTCGGCGCCGGTGATGACCGCCACCTTGCCTTCGAGCTGGCCGGTCCCTACATAGCTGTCCTCGCCGCAGTCGGGTATCGGTGTCATCCGTGACTGGATCCCGGGGACCTCTTGCTGCTGTTCGGGCTGGTTCACGAGCTCCTCGTTTCTGATCATGATCGGACGTGCTGGTACAGCGATGGAGATGGCGACGAGGTACCCAGCGGCCGACCGTCTCAAACCAACCGGTGCGTGGCGTCGACCCGCCGGGCGCCCGCCGGGATCGACGCGGCACGTCGGGTCGTGGCCGATACCGGCCGACCTGGCCGCTCCGGTGCAACGACCTGAGGACACCTCGCGCGCACCCCGTTCGGGGACGAGGGACCTGTCGTTCGGCTCGGACACGATGACGCCATCTGCTCGACCGGGTGGCGGCGCACATCGGACGCCACCCGAGGCTCTCCTGAGGGTGGCACCGTGCGTGCTGGCGGCCGGTGATCATGACTTCAGCCGCCGGTGACCCTGCGCCCGGTTCGATCTCTCCGCGTCGGCGGGTACTCCTGTTCCGTCCGGCGGGCGCTGGGACTAGCCCTGGAGCAGGGACTGCGCGCCGTCGATCCAGATCTCGGTGCCGCTGATGTGATTGGCCCCATCGGAAGCCAGGAACGCGATGAGCTCACCAACCTGTTCGGCCGATCCGGGCTTCCCGCCGGTCAGCGGGATGTTGCCTTCTGGATACTCGACCGGGACCTTTACCTCGTCATTGTCGGCGTCGGTGTTGTCGGCGATTTCTGTGTTGATGGCACCTGGACAGATCACGTTGACCCGGATGTTGTCGGGCCCGAGTTCCACCGCCAGCATCTTGGCCAGGGCCACCTGTCCCGCCTTGCTGCTGGAGTAGGCCGAGGCGCCCGAGTTCGAGAACATCCGGGTGCCGTTGACGGAGGACGTGATTATCACCGATCCTCCGCGGCGTCTGAGGTGCGGGACGGCGTACTTGATCGTGGTGAAGGTCCCCACCAAGTTGATGTCGAGGGTGGTGCGAAAGTCGTCCACGGTGAGGTCCTCGATCCCCGCCCACGTGCCGTTCACCCCAGCGTTGGCGACCACCACGTCGAGTCGGCCCCACTCCTGCACTGTTGTCGCTATCGCCGAACGCACGGACTCTTCGTCACTCACGTCGCAGGCCACGGTGATGGCGGACCCGCCGGCCCGCTTGATCATCTCGGCTACCTCGAACAGCTCGTCTGGAGTCCGACCGGCGAGCGCCACGTTGACGCCCCGTTGGGCGAGCAACGTTGCCGCTGCTTCGCCGATACCGGATCCACCACCGCTGATGAACGCCACTCTCTCCGTCATGTCCCTCATCTCCTACGCACTCGACCGGTTCCTGCCCAGAGGTCCTCGGATGGGAAGTCTCCACCACGTCTCGGTACTCCTCGCCGCTACTGGCCGCTGGACCAGGGCGAGGTGCTCGCCCGCCGCCCGGACTTCCCAAGGGGATCAGCGCCGCCACTGGAGACGCCAGCGTCTGGCCCGGCCAGACCCTGATGTCCGACTTCAGCCTGTTGGTGGATCTGGCGGCGCATCCGGGTGTTGTCGTCCTGGAGGTCGAGCACCATCGCGATACCGGCCAGGTTCACACCGGCCGCCAGCAGGTCGATGATGCGGCGCAGCCTCAGCACGTCGTCAGCGCTGTAGAGCCGGGTCCCGCCCGACGACCTCCCGGGACGGAGCAGCCCCCGTCGCTCGTACAGCCGCAGGTTCTGCACACCGGTGCCGACCAGATCGGCGGCCACCGAGATCCCGTAGACCCCGCGACGACCACCCGCCGCGTCGGGGCCCGACTTTCCTGTCGTCACCCTTGCATCCTAAGCCAGACTGGTGCTATATAAAACCTATATCAGCCACGACAGATCGTGGCGAGCGCATCTGCGTCAGACGTGACCTAGGAGGTGGAACCATGTTGATGCGCACCGACCCGTTCCGTGACCTGGACCGGCTCACCCAGCAGGTGTTCGGCACCGCGGCCCGACCGGCCGTGATGCCCATGGACGCCTGGCGGGAGAACGACTCCTTCGTGGTGGAGTTCGATCTCCCCGGCATCGATGCGAACTCGATCGACCTCGATGTCGAACGCAACGTCCTCACCGTCCGCGCCGATCGACCCAGCCGGGAGGGCATCGAGGAGCTGGTCGCCGCCGAGCGCCCCCGCGGCGTGTTCAGTCGCCAGCTGATCCTCGGCGACAACCTCGACACCGACAAGATCGCCGCCAGCTACCACGCCGGGGTCCTGCGACTCGAGATTCCCGTGGCCGAGAAGGCGAAGCCGCGCAAGATCTCGATCAACGCCGCCGAGGACCACAGGGTCATCAACGCCAGTGAGGAGCACCAGGTCATCAACGCCTGATGGCATCCCCCGCGTCCATGAAGGAGGTGACAAACCGTGATCCAGGCTGCCGAGACGGACCTCCTCACCAGTGACCTGGCTGTCGATGACCTGCTGGACCAGATCGATACGGCCTGGGTGGACGATGAGTTCTCTGCCATCATCGCGGCCAACTGGCCGACCGAGCCCCCCGAGCCGCCCCCGGCCGCAGGGCCCGCCAACGCGGAGCCACGCCTCCCAAGATCTTCGGGTGCGCTCGGACCGCGAGGGCGGCTCACCAACACGAGAGTCTCTCCGAGCGTAGCTTGGCGGCAACGGTCGCCGCCGATGGTGACGCGAGCGACCCCACGCTGTGATGCAGTCGCAGAGGAACGGACGAAGCCCAACACACCCGGACCGAGTGGGTTTGGAACGGCGAAGCTCGTAAGACCTGATGGCCGCACAAGCACCGCTCCGTGTGGCCTGGCACGGCCGAGCTATCCGCCGGTCCGACCCACCCGGTCCGTCGTGTGAGCAGGGCTCTCGCTCATCACGGCAACGGCAATCAGTGGCGAGCGAGGACGTTCGGGAACTCCTGCACCCAACCGATCAAGCGTGCTCGGGCAGCCGATGACCGTCGCTCGTCAGAGCCAAGCGGTGCGCTTCCCCGCCAACAGGTAGTTGGCTCCAGGACCCCGCCTCGCCGCTGCAGAACGCCTCGACGAGTCCGGGGCGATCCTGTCCACAGGATCGGGGAAGTCAAGACGGTTTCGCAGCCTTGACCGCCGCCATGATCCGGGCGGCCACCGTCTGCACAGGATCGTTGCGCATCAGTGCCGCCGAGAGCTCAGATTGCAGGGCCCGGGTCTGGTCAGGCGTGAGGTCCGGGCAGCTGATGGAGTCGCTGACAGTGTCGTAGGTGATCTTCACGGTGAATTGTCTTCTTCCTTGTCGCTGTGGGTGCCGTCTAGGTAGTGCCTACCCAATTCGCCCTGACTGAACCTGCCAATCCGTCCGCAGCTCGCGGACCGGGTGGTGTCTGAGGTCCCAGGCCTGGGAGCCGACGTACTTCAGGAACCGGTTGGAGCTGGTCACCGACACAAGACCCGCCATCATCACCGATGGTTCCGGATGCGTCGCTCGCCCGTCAGGAGTAGCCCGAAGCGATCTCCGGGACAGTGTGTCCCCGAGGCACCGGCTGGCGCCGTTCCGCAGCTCACCCAGGTACTGCGGAAGAACGACCAGGCGCGAAGCCACCGATCTGCTCACCTGTATCCGCTCGCCGACCAGTCGAGGCTCGGACGGTGAGAGTTCCCTCGACCTGGTTCAGCACTGCCACCAGTGAGGCATCGAAATCGTTGTCAGCGCTGTCATCGCTGAGCAGCCCCCTGGCAACGAGAGAGTGTGGGATTGGCGTCCGGATCGACACTCCCGCAGGACTGCGGCAAACCACCATCGCGCGGTCGCTCTTCGCCTGAGGCCACCTGCGCCTCCCGGACCTCGGATTCCGGCAGCCGCTGCCCCAACAGGAAGCTGTTGAACGAGCGGTAGGCGCCGCCCGCCTCTCGATCGGTGAAGCCGTCACCGGACGAGGTGATCAGGAAGTCTTCGACCAAGTTCACACTCCGCAACGGGTCGCGGGGCGCGGGAGGGTGACCAGAGTGAACGCGCCCGGATGATCCAGCGCTATCGACCGTATGGCTCCGGCAGGGACTGCAGACAATCCCGCCAGGTCCGGTCCGAGTGGTCGCCGAGCGGGGCGCCGATGTCGCCGAGAAGCACCGCGACCACCGCCTGCAGCACGTCAATTCGGCCGTTGACGGAGCGATACAGGGCCATGGCTTCCACGCCGGAGGTAGCGTCCGAGGCGACGCATAGTCAGCCGCATGGACACCGGTGGAATCCATGGTCTGTCGCGCAGCCGCGACGATCGCACCCCGACTCAGACGTTGAGTCGCGGCATCATGAGGTCTGTGTCTCAGCAGGCGTGGCAGTCAGGCGACCACCGCAGAGCTCCCGCGGCACCACCTGGGTTGGATGGCTGCGAACGCCCCGGTGCGCCGCTCGAGAGCGTGTTCTCCATCCAGGCTCTGCCTGGCGGAGTGGTAGACGAACACGGATCACATCGATCCTGACCGGAGGCACTGGGAGCCTTCCCGACGAGCAGCCTTCCTGACGAGCAGCCTTCCCGACGAGCAGCTGATGGCAGGACGTACGGCGGGTACTGCAACAAGCGCCGATGAGAGGACCAGACTGGATCTGCCTGGGCGGCAGCACATGTGCTCAAGATCAGCGGTGGCGAACGGCGCGTCGGATCCCAGGCCGACTGTCGCAACAGTGGCCACCTACACCATCGTCAGGCGATCCTGAGAGCCGACCGGGTCGATGTTGCCGGAAACTCCGCGCTGATCTCCTCATTGCCGGCCCGGTCGGTTTCTGCCGCCGACCGCGACCACGTCGAGCAGTCCACACCCCTCGTGGGGGCTAGCGGTGAGTACGGAGAACTCTTCGCTCACGTCGAAGGCCATGCGGATGGGTCTGCACCCACCATCTGGCACGGGTCGTCGTCGGCATCACCGGCAGACGGTGTGTGCCGGCAAGGTCAAGCGATCGGGACTGCGAGCGGCCCGGCGCCGATTCAGGTCCGGCGCATCGGGGTAGAAGTGACGGGAGCGGGTGTGCCGCCAGAAGCTTGTTCGAAGGAGAGCCGATGAAGTGGTCCAGGGCCGTGCCGTCAGCCGCCGCAGCCGCACTCGCGGTGGTAGCGGTTCGCGACCTGATGCAGAAGCGACATGCCTTGTTGCGCAACTTTCCTGTGCTTGGACATGCTCGCTACCTGGTGGAGGCGATCGGACCGGAGCTGCGGCAGTACCTGGTCGCGGCCAACAACGAGGAACGGCCGTTCACGCGTGATCAGCGACGTTGGGTCTACGCCTCCGCCAAGCAGGAGAACAACTACTTCGGCTTCGGCACCGATAACGACATCGAGTACACCGCCGGGTATCCCATCATCAATCACCGCACCTTCGGTCGGGCGATCCCGCCATCCTCCCCCACCGCCGGCCACGAAGTCGCACTGCCCTCGGCGAAGGTACTCGGTGCTGCCCGGGGTCGACGAGGATCCTTCCGGCCGACGTCAGTGGTCAACATCTCCGCCATGAGTTTCGGCGCCCTGTCCGGCAACGCCATTGCCGCGTTGAACTCAGGGGCAGCGACTGCCGGGTGTCTCCACAACACCGGTGAGGGCGGCATCTCCTCCTATCACCGCCAAGGCGGAGAGCTGATCTTCCAGATCGGCACCGCCTACTTCGGCTGCCGCGACGAGGCTGGCCGGTTCGACCTCGCCCGGCTGAAGGACCTGGTTGCCGGGGCGCCCGTCCGTGCGCTGGAGATCAAACTGAGCCAGGGCGCCAAGCCCGGGCTCGGCGGCGTCTTGCCTGCCGTGAAGGTGTCGGCGGAGATCGCCGCCGCGCGCGGCGTCCCCACCGGCCGCGACTGCATCAGCCCATCCCGTCATGCCGAGTTCTCCGACCCGGACAGCATGCTGGACTGGGTGGAGATGCTGGCCGCCGAGACGGGATTACCCATCGGGATCAAGGCCGCCGTCGGCGACCTCACCTTCTGGCATCAGCTGACCACGCTGATGTCCGACACGGGACGCGGCGTCGACTTCGTCACCATCGACGGCGGCGAAGGCGGAACCGGAGCGGCACCACTGATCTTCACCGACTCGGTGTCGTTGCCGTTCCAGCTGGGCTTCAGCCGGGTCTACAAGATCTTCGCCGAACAAGAACTCCACGAGCAGGTCACGTTCATCGGCGGCGGCAAGCTCGGTCTGCCGGACAACGCCATCGTCGCCTTCGCCCTCGGCTGTGACATGGTGAACGTTGCCCGTGAGGCGATGCTGGCCATCGGCTGCATCCAGGCGCAGAAGTGCCACACCGACACGTGCCCCACCGGTGTGGCCACCCAGAACCCGTGGCTCGCTCACGGCCTGGACCCCCAGCTCAAGTCAGTCCGGGCGGCGAATTACATCAAGACGCTGCGCCGTGACCTGATGAAGGTTGCCGAAGCGTGCGGCGTGGAGCATCCCGGACTCATCGATGTCGACTCGGTCGAGATCCTCGACGGCCGCACCGCGTCCACTTCCCTCCGCGACGTCTACGGGTACCGTCCCGAGTGGGGACTCCCGTCGACGGAGGACCGCGCCGCCATCATCGACTTCATGACATCCCATGAGCAGCAGGGCGGCAGCGCACCTTCCTCGCCCACCGCCGCCACTTGACACCTCAGGAAGCCGAAACGCCCTGCCTGCCTTCACATGCCTCTGACCATTCAAGAAGGGTGATGCGGCCCGAGAGTCACGGATGAGATCGGTGTGAACCCGCCGGCCTAACGACCCACTGACAATGATGCCAAGCGCGCGACCAGCGCAGGGACTGGCGGCTTGTCGGCGTCAGTGCTGTCCTTCCCGGGCACGACGGGTGAGCGATCCTGACAGCGCCGGCGACCACCGTCGTGCGTGCGATCGAAGCAGGACCCCGTCGGCGGACAATTGCACAACATCAGCCCACAGAACCAGGAACGATCCCCGTTCCCGTCGCCGCAGCAGCTGAGCCAGCGGCCACGGCCTGGTGACACCGGACCGTTCGTAGCCCAGGAACGATCCTGGGGCACGGGGACTCACCAGGAGTCCGTAGAGCAGCAGCGCCTCGGGCATCGGGATCCGAATGTCGTCGCTGCTGCCGGGCGCAGCGTCGAGGACGAAGCGGAGATCGGCGACGCGGCCGACCCGGTCGCCGCTCTGCACGACCGGGGAGCCGATCAGCTCACTGAGGATCATGGCGTCCCCCCGGGATCTTGCCGATGACGTGCTGGACCGCCCACCGCTCAAACCAGCGACCTCGAGGGTGTCCCGGGCGGGCCGGAGCCGGATCGCGGTGCCGATCTCGGACAGATCGGCCCAAGCGATGCGATCGATACGAGACATCGGCAGGCCGCCACCGAAGATCCGGGTGAAACGGAACGCTCGGCTGAGCAGTGCGGTGATCGTCGGCGAACGGTGCCCAGTGGCAGTGGGCCGGCGGCAATCTCGGAGAGGGCGATGTCGTCGACCGTGGTCACTGGCAGTCCAGCACGATCCAGCACCTGACGATCCAGGAGGTGCAGCCGCGCATCGGTCAGCCGGACGGCGACCGATGCACTGTCAGGTGGGGTGCAAGGTTCACGATCCAGCTCCTGTGATGATCAGGAACGGAACCGCGGCCAGCGAGGCGACCACGATGATGACCAGGCAGAAGACGCCCGCAAGGTTGGCGGCTGCGCCGTTCACCTGATCCCCATGTACTCCGGGTCGTTCGCGACGACCAGGATCGGCAGGTAGGTCAGCGGCAGCGCAATGGCAGGGACAGCAACCCGCCGAGGGGGAAGCCGACGAGCACGTTGACCCGTGATTGGGCGAGGTCTCTGGTGGTCCAGCCCTCCTCAACCGCCCCGGAGGAGAAGAAGAACACCTCCTACGGTGTCATCGCCGCCCCGAACAACGCGACGGCGTAGAACCAGTACGTCGTCGCCTCCTCGGTGTTGGGCAGCCCGCGCTGCACGACCTGCTGACCGAACTCAGCCCAGTTCGGTCAGAGCAGGAACAAGGCGACGGCGAACCCGATCAGCGTGAGCCCGAACACACCGGCGACGTTCTCCATCGTGGAGAACCGGACCCGCCAGATCACCAACCAGACCGCGACCGCAGCAAGCGGCACCCACAGCAGGGAGGAGACGCTGCTGACCAGTTGCAGGGCCAATGCGATTCCACCCACTCGGCGGTGAGCGTCATCAGGTTGATCAAGAACGACGCGGTGAGGTTCGCCGAGGCAGCGCGTGGACCGAGACGCTCCCGGATGATCTCAGACGTCGCCCGCCCGCTGACGGCGGCGACTCTCCCGGACATCTGCGCGAACACACAGATGCCGATCACCACCACCCAGGCCAGCGACATGCCGAACCGGGAACCGGTACAACCCCCTGGATCATGCTGCACGTCACCGTCGACGACTGCCGGTGGCTGCGCCTACGGTCCGCCCCGCCAGTGGTCGAGCCGGCGCTTGTCAGGCCGGAAGCCGTGCTCGACGCCCCACAGCACGGCCTGCGTCCGGCTGGTCGCGCCGATCTTGCGGTAGATCGACCGGATGTAGGTCTTGATCGTGTTCGGGCTGAGATAGGTGAGGTCGGCGACTTCAGCGTTGCTCATCCCCTGGGTGATCAGTGCGAGCACCTCCGACTCCCGGTCAGTGAGTCCCTCCCCACGACCGGGCCAGTCCGATCCGTTCATCGCCCGAACTCGCCCATCGGGTCTGTTGAATATCGTCGCACCGGCGTGCACCGCCTCCAAGGCGTCCACCAGGTCGCGAGCCGGAAGTGCCTTGGACAGATAACCGGCTGCGCCCTGGGCGCGAGCCTGCTCGATCAGCTCAGGGTGCAGGTTCCAGCTGTAGATGGCGACTTTGCCGACCCGCGGGTTGGCGACCAGCTCGCTGATCTCGAAGCGGTCTGACTCCGGCTGCGCGAAGGTGTCGTACAAGACGATGTCGGCTCGGTCCGCAACGGCCTGATTGGTATCGATCTCCACGATCAGCAGCTGGTCGGAGTAGTGGTCCAGGATCCGGGCCAGTCCGACGACGACCACGTCGTAGTCATTGACCAGGGCGACCCGGATCCGACGATCCAGGCAGCCGACCGGTCCAGACATGCTTCCCACAATAAACGCCCTTAGGGGTGTGAACACCACCTTTGGGGGTACCTTTACGGCGTAGGCATCACTCAACTACTGCCTTTGATCACGAACTCGAGTCCGTGACCACCGAACCGTCACAGGAGTGCACAACAATGCTCGGACTCATCATCAGCATCATCGTCGTCGGACTGATCGCCGGCGCCGTCGCCCGGCTCGTCGTTCCCGGCCGACAGAACCTGTCCATCCCGATGACCATCTTGCTCGGCATCATCGGCTCCTTCGTCGGTGGCTTCCTGGGCTATCTGCTGTTCGGCCGCGACGCCGGCAGCGGCTTCCTGCAGCCGGCCGGCATCATCGGCTCCATCATCGGCGCCATCATCGTGCTGCTCGTCTACCTGAAGGTCAGCAGCCGCCGCGGCGCCCGGGCCGCCTGAACCACCTATCTGGCTGCTCGATCGGTACACCCAGATCGCAGCTCCCCGCCACGGAGAGCGCCAGGACGATCAGCGCAGCAACGCATCGACCCGCATCCAGAGCAACGTCGTCGTGCACCGTCTGTTCCGGGCGTGCAACGTCGTCAGCTACTTTCACGCAGCCAGCAGAATCAGCGAAGAGGTAGTCAACGGCCGAAGCGTGAGCGTAGGTAGCCCAACAGCACGCCTGGGCTGGGCGACGGCACGCCCGAGAAGACCGGCCATGGCGCCCGCGAGCACGTCGCCGGAGGTGGCGAGGCCGCCGTAGGTGCGCGGCAAGGTCTCGCCGTCCGGCGACGGTGATTCCTACGTGTTGTCGTTCTCGTTGGGTGGCAGGTTCTGGGCGTTCTCGACGATCTCGTTTGCTTCCTCGTAGGAGATGACTCGAGCCGGGGTCTGCTCACCCGGCACAGGAGCAGACGTCGCGGATGGGACCTCGGTCGGTGCCACGTCCACGGGCTCGACCGGCGCCGTCGTCGATCCGGTGCTCTTGCCGGCCGCGGCTACCCCCGCAACCGTAGCCGCCGCTGCGGCCGCAACACCCAGCCCTGCGGCCACAACCTTGCCCGACACTCCGGCCTTGCCCTGGTCGCCCCGGGAGGCGTGGGCGTCTTCGATGCTGGTCGGTCCTCCAGCGCCGCCGGGGCTCACCGAACCGCGCCAAGCACCGGTCACATGACCCTCGGACTCGACAAAGCTCTTGAACCTCTCCAAGTCGCCCTTGGCGCGGTTCTCGACCACGTTCAGTGTGTCGCCGACCTTCTCCACCAAGCCTTCGGGCTCGTACGCCAACGACAGATGCACCAGAGTGCGACCGCCCAGGTCCTGGAACGTCACCGCACCCGCGTTCGTCGCCCCCTCCGTGGCCGCCCAGGCGATCCTGCGCTCGGGAACCTGTTCCACGATCGCGGCCTCCCAACGGCGCCGGACGCCGGCGATCTCGGCGACCCACTCCAGGCGCTCGTCGCTCAGCTGGGTCACGCTGCTGACACCGCTCATGAACTGCGGGAAGTCCTCGAACTGGGTCCACTGGTTGTAGACGGTGGAGATCGGGAGATCGACCTCGATCGTCTCGTCGACATTGGTGCTCATAGCGCCTCCTCGTGCTGGGATGTGCTGACTTCTTACCCACGCGACGCTGAATGACACGCATGCCAGCGACAACGATCGGGCGATCAACTGCTGGTCGGTCCTTCGCCCACGACCGCAGGCCGTGCCGCGCCCCCGCGCGCCGCCGGTACCTCGGACGGTAGGCAGCAGTCGGGGACGCAACCACGGCTGCGCTCCAAGGCGCAGAAGCGTTGCACACAACCCTGGGCGAGGGTCCGTGCCTGACCGCTGCCACCCAGGGGACCACGCTGGTTGCCGACGCTTCTCGATTGTTGTCACCCGGCCGCTGTTCGTCGCGGCGCTGACGAACGGCATTCCGTTCAGATCGGTCGCCTCGGTCCGTCCGCGAACCATCGATGCGTCATCGTTCCAGGCGGTGGATCTGTATTCTGTCGACGCTGACTCCAGACACTGACGCGGTGATCAACGTGCCCGCGAAGGTCCGGGAGGTCATGGCTGCCGCGTTGGTGGACGTTGCCGGTTCTCTCGGGACCACGTGTCGGTCGATGCAGTCGCCGTCCGCGAGTCATCAAGATGCGCATCTTCTCGTGCATGCGGCGGCCGTAGAGCGACGTGCCGGGTTGACGCTCGTGCTCAATCCAACAACGCGTGCATTACCTCATCAGGTGGACTACGGGACCGTTGATCCGACCCGATGACGCCGAATCGATCCGCCTCCATCCATCAGAAGCCACGCAGATTCTGCACGCCTGCCACTCGTTCATCAGGGCGTGGCCTGCCTCTGGCGGATCGGTGCGAGATGTCCTACCTTGACGGGCCTAGGGAAATTCCGGGAACGGGCGGAATCCAGACACAAGGGGGAATATGAACCATTGTCAGCTCGCGTCGCGCGAGGGTGCGCGGCGTCTCGCGGCCCTTGGCGCCGCAGCGGCACTCGTGACGGCCCTGCTACCGGGGCAGTCGGCAGCTGCCGTGCCGGGCGGCGCCGCGTGCGAGAACCGAGCGAACAACACGTACCAGAAGCTCCTGGACTGCACCACGGCGGACGGCGTCATGGAACATCTGGAGGCATTCCAGAAGATCGCCGACAACAGCACCGACCCGGTCTACCCCGGTACCCGCGCGGCAGGAACCGACGGGTACGCCGACAGCGTCGACTACGTCTCGGGTCTGCTGAGGGATGCCGGCTACCGGGTGACGCTCGACCCAGTCGAGATCACCTTCAACTTCCCAGCGGTCCTGCGTCAGCTGACCCCGGTCGAGGCCGACTACCCGACGGGTGTCTTCACCGGCAGCGGCTCCGGGACCGTCGAAACGGCAAAGTCATCCCCGTCGACATCAACCTCGCCGGCGACCGGGCCTCCACCAGCGGGTGCGAGGCGGCCGACTTCACTGGCCTCGACTTCGGCGGCGACAACGACATCGCGCTCGTCCAGCGCGGCACGTGCTTCTTCGGCACCAAGGCCTACTACGCCGGGAAGGCCGGTGCCGAAGCGGTGATCATCTTCAACCAGGGCAACACCCCCGACCGCGAGGGGCTGATCGTTGCCGACGGCACCAGCGTGGATCCCCCGATCCCCGGGAATCCTGGACCCGTCACGCATGACATACCGGTTGTGGGCGCCAGCTTCGCTGACGGTGTCGCACTCTCCCAGCCGGGCTCGACGGCATTCGTGAAGGTGTTGCCGGCTGAGACCCGCACCGACTACAGCGTGATCGCGGAGCTACCGGGCAAGAACGAGGACAACGTCGTGATGGCCGGGGCTCACCTGGACAGCGTCACCGAAGGACCGGGGATCAACGACAACGGCTCCGGCTCCGCGGCACTCCTGGAAACCGCTCTCTTGATGGCGAACCTGAACCCTCAGAACACGCTGCGGTTTGCCTGGTGGGCCGGCGAGGAACAGGGTCTGCTCGGTTCCGCTGACTACGTCGCGGGACTCTCGCAAGCCGAACGCGACCGTATCGCCCTCTACATGAACTACGACATGGTGGGATCGCCCAACGACATCTTCATGGTGTACGACGCAGACGAGTCAAGCTTTCCGGCACCCGAGGGCGTGCCGATCCCGACCGGCTCCACGGCGATCGAGGACGTCTACGAGTCGTACTACACCGCGATCGGTGAGCCCTACGACGACACGCAGTTCTCGGGCCGCAGCGATTACGAGGCGTTCATCCTGGCTGGCATCCCGTCGAGCGGTCTGTTCACCGGAGCCGAGGAGGTCAAGACCGAAGAACAAGCGGACATCTGGGGCGGCACCGCCGGCGACGCCTTCGACCCCTGCTACCACCAGGCCTGCGACACGATCACCAACATCGATTCGCACGCCCTCGAGGTCAACAGCGATCTGATCGCCTTCGCGGCCCTCACGTTCGCGTACTCGACTGAATCGGTCAACGGCAGTGCCGGGCAAGAAGGTGCCCGGTCCACACTTCAGCTGCCGGCGCCGGCCGGCCCGGAGGGCACTTTCAGCGAAGGGAGCAGCGCCGGTCTGGTTCACCGAGCGCACTACTGACCTGGCATCGATCGTCGGGGCTCCGCCCAAGTGGGCTGGAGCCCCCGTCGAACATGTCCGCCGGCGAGCCCTTCTGCACGATCGCCGCTTGGCTATGCGCGTAGGGGTACGGCGACGCCGGAGTGGAGTACGTCATCGCTGGGAGGGTCGCTCGACCCCGAGGCAACCGGCGTTCGATCCTGGGTGCTCGCGTGCTCACGTCGGTGATCAACTGCCAAGGCAGCGATCGCACCGACCGGGCCGTGGCGACAACGATCCGCGTCCGGACAGCCGCCTCGAGCGCCCAGTTCGTCGAGCTCACGCCTTGTCCTGCCTACGGCCGCCCGCGGCTGGCGAGATCCAGTGCATGGGCCAGAAGCCACAGCTCGGGCGAGCTACAGCTCGAGGCCGTGACCGCTGCTGCTGTGCAAACGCCGACATCCGCGATCGCCGGGGAGCCCGGTCATTGAGGATGAGTCGTTCGACGGCGTCGGTGAGCGGCCACGGGCGTAGGGACCCGACGAGATCACCGATGCCCATACGCTCTGGATCTGCCGCGCCGTATGTCATGTTGAGGACATGTCCGCAAGTGGACGCTCGACGTGCTGTGAAGCAGCGGAGAAGGTTCTAGGCTGGTGCCAGGATCGCGGTCTCCCCAACCAGCGATCCCGACTCCCCGACCGAGGTCCGTGGCCACCTGAACCCCCGAGCAGGTGGCCGCGGACCTCTTCAGGTTCACCAGGTGGCGCTCAATTCGCGCTGTGCCCCGATGGACCCTGAGGACGAAGCCGATCGTCGGGCCGGCATGTTCGGTCACGAGGTGGTTGCTGGAATCCCGCGCGTTTCTCACCAGCCACGCGGTGATGGCGCGAAACCCCACGAGGTGTTCGGGCCGCGTGGTCCGTTCAGAGGCCAGATCGTGAACGGCAAGCGTGCGTGGTACTGCAGTGCGGCATCAACCTCTTCGTGAATCGCTGCGGATGGTGCGGGTCAAGCGGTAGCCGACCCCGCGTACGGTCTCGATGAAGCGGTAGGTGTTGCCTGGGTCGTTCAGCTTGCGACGCAGGTTGACCATGTGGACCTCGACCGCACGGCGGTCTGAGGGCGAGATGCAGCCGCCGGGAACCTCGCCCCGCAATTCATAGGCGAGCGCACGCTTGGTGACCACCTGGCCTCGGCTCCTCATCAAGGCGACAAGCAGGTCGAACTCGCTGCGGGTCAGCTCGACCGAGGCGCCATCGAGCTCGCACAGCCACAGATCGGCGTTGATCCGGAGTCCGCGGTGGCGATGCCATCCCAGATCTTCGTCTGTCGGTTCCCGTATCGCAGGTGCTGGCGGCGCGACAGACGTCGTGGCGAGATGACGGTCGGCGCCGGCGCCCCTGACCCGCATCATCGGGTCGCTCCGGTGGCGCCGCAACATGGCCTCGATCCTGGCGCGTAGCTCACGTGACCGGAACGGCTTGGTGATGTAGTCATCGGCACCGGCGTCGAGACCCATCAGAATGTCGCCTTCCTCGTCCCGGGCCGACAGCATGATCACGTAGGTATCGGAGAACGTGCGAATTCGGCGGGCGACCTCAAAGCCGTCGAACCCCGGCAGACCGATGTCAAGAGTCGTGAGAATGGGCTGCTGCTCACGGATGGCCTTGATTCCCTCGAGCCCTGTAGCGGCGGTCACGCAGGCAAATCCTGCCTCGGTGAGGATGGCGGAGAGGAGGTTGCAGACGTCGCCGTCATCCTCGACCACGACCGCCACCAGGTTGCTGTGCGTTTGAACCTGCATCGTCCCCGACGCCTCCCCGCGCGTCCGCTCAGCGCGCCGGACGACGCTGAAGAAGCACGGTCGAAGTTTACGCCGTAAAATCTGGTGCGGTCCATCACTGCGACCCTGAGCTGTCCTCCAGAGCGCCACGGCGGGGCGTCCGACCCTGCAACGGCGGAGGCCCCCGGCATGCATCCATCGCGAGCGTGGTGGTCACTCGTACCGTCCAGACCTCTCTATGGTCAGCGGTAGCTGCGGCTCGTCAGTGAAGGTGACGCGCCATGGCTTCCCCGCCTGGGGTGATTGATGCTCGGAAGGGATCTGTCATGGGCCTGGACAAGGTCGGTGTGTTGTTCGTGTTCTTGGGGTCGATGGCCTTCGCCGCGGCTCTGCTGCCCCGACTGCTGAGCCGTGCACCCGTGTCGATGCCGATGGTGGTCCTCGGTGGCGGCATCGCGCCTGTTCGCCGCTGTGCCCAGCCTGCCCACGCCTGATCCGCTGCGATACGGCACGGTCACCACCCACCTCAGCGAGGTGTGCGTGATCGTGTCCTTGATGGGTGCCGGCCTCGCGATCGACCGACGGGTCGGTCGAGCCGCCTGGTCGAGCACCTGGCGTCTGCTGGCGATCACCATGATCTTGTCGATTGCGGTCATGGCGGCCGCGGGCATCGCGCTGCTCGGCTTGGGTGTGGCCGCCGCGATCCTGCTCGCAGCCGCCCTGGCGCCCACCGACCCCGTGTTGGCCAGCGAGGTGCAGGTGGCCGAACCAGCCGAGGATCCCGACCAACCCGATGAGGACGAAGCCCGCTTCGCGCTCACCTCCGAAGCCGGACTGAACGACGGCCTCGCCTTCCCCTTCACCTACCTCGCCCTCGGGGTGGCGGCGGCCGGTGCCCTCACCTGGCCCGTCCTGGGCCGTTGGGTGGCCATCGATCTGGGCTGGCGACTGGTCGCCGGTGTGGCCGTCGGCCTCCTCGTCGGCTGGATCCTTCGACGGCTCTTCTTCAACACAGCGGTGCCCTCGCTGCGGTTGGCCGAACATGCTGAAGGCTTCGTCGCGTTGGCGGCGACGTTCCTCGCCTACGGCGCGGCCGAAGCTGTCGAAGGCTACGGCTTCCTCGCCGTCTTCGTCTGTGCCTGCACGATCCGCGCCGGCGAACGCTCCCACGGCTACCACCGGGTGCTGCACAGTTGGGTCGAGCAGCTCGAGCGGCTCCTCACCGTCGTGCTGCTCCTGCTGCTCGGGGGCGCGATCGCCCGTGGACTACTCACCCCCCTGGAACCAGTCGACGTGGCCGTCGTCGTCGGGTTCCTTCTCCTGGTCCGACCCATGGCGGGATGGCTCGGCCTGATCGGTGGCCGAACCGGGCCACGAGAACGCGTCGTCATCGCCTTCTTCGGCGTCCGCGGCATCGGCACCCTGTTCTACATCGCCTACGCCCTCGGGCACGGCACCTTCGACCACGCCGGTCGGCTCTGGGCCATCGCCGGACTCACCGTCGCCTGCTCCGTCGTGCTCCACGGCGTCACCGCCACCCCAGCCATGATGCTGCTGGACCGCACGCGGCAGAAGGTCGCCCAGCAGCGTCATGGCACCACCGAGCAAGCGAGCGACACCGCCGTCTGACCAACTCGACCGCATCGGTCCGGCCACCGACACCGGGTGAGGCGGAAGCGGTGGGTGGGCGCGGTCCCGCTCAACGGTGGATGAGCATCGCGTCCGAGCCTCGATCCGAACCCCTCGGGCCCGACTGGCCCGTCGCGAGCGGGTGGTTCGGGCAGCAAGAAGTGCCCGGTGGCGAACCACCAGGCCGCATCGGCTATCAGGGTTGACCCCACCAGCAGCAACGCGGTGGTGATGAGCGCACGCAGGACAGGCTCGGCCCGGCCCCACCATCGAGTGAACCGGTCGACAGCGGCCTGATGGCCTCGCCATCAGGGATGGTTGCGCGTGGCCGCCACGACGTCCACACCAGCGACCACCGCTGCACGCAGGCCGGCCGACGTACGGAGGGCGTGGCCTTGGAGTATCTGCCTGCCAGACTTCCCCTGTGAGCCGTCGGGAGGACAGGACCAAGCGCAGAGTCACGTGGACGTGGTCGCTGGCGAGCCGAGAATGCGCACCCCGCTCCAGCTGGCCGGAGCTGGACGCCGCGGTCGCCACGGCCGACCAGCTGCTTGCCCTCATCGAGCGTGCGGGTCGAACCCTTCGGTACCGCCGCGAGACCCGAGCTTCAGCAATGGCGGGAGCCCGCAGCATGGCCCTACGGGTGCGACAGCGACGCTCGGTCGGGCATCTGCCCCGGCGCGCGCATGAGCGTCGGCTGCGCAGAAGGTCTCGTCGTGACGGGCGTTTCCCGATGATGCCGTCGCCATTGTTGTTCGACGACGTCCGCGCGCTGGTGTCCGAAGTCATCGGCGGCAGCGATCCGGTGCGCCGTGTCGAGGCACTCCAGGTCCGTGACGACAGCGCTGTGCTGGTGGTCACCACCGCGGCGGACGTTGGCTTGGTCGTGAAGGTCGCCGCCGCGCAGGCGAACGACCCGGTGTGCTTCGAACGGACGGCGGTGCTCACCGCCCTGGCCCGCTCGACCGGCGCGCCCGTTCCCGAGGTCCTGGCGGCGGACGACTCGTTGTACCGCAGTCGATGGCGCTACCTCATCGCTGAGCACATCGACGGCGTCAGCTGGCGCGAGCTCCGCCCACGATTGAGCACGTCTCACGTCGCCGCTGCCCACCGAGCGCTGGCCGAGACGCTCCTGCGGGTGCAGTCGCTTCGCTTCACCGCGTACGGCGAACTCGACGTGCACGGCCACCCCGCCGTGGGACGAGACATCGTGACCGCTCTTCATCAGCGCGCCGACCTCCGCGTGCATGATCCCCACGCTCGAGCGACGTTTCACGAGGTGCTCACCCGTGACGGTGCCCTGTTCGCCTCGCAGGATGCGGCGACGTTGTGCCATGACGACGTGCACCACGGCAACGTCCTGTTTCGCAAGAGCTCCGACGGATGGCAGCTGGTTGCCCTGCTGGACTGGGACAAGGCCTGGGCCGGCCCAGCCGAATCCGACGTCGCCCGGATGGCGTTCTGGGACGACATGACCGGCCCGGGCTTCTGGGAGGTGTACCCAGCCCCGAACGCCGACGACGGTGACGCCGCCCGTCGGGCACTGATCTACCAGCTGCTGTGGTGCCTCGAGTACGACGACGGCACGGCGCGCCACGCCGCCGACACCACCCGTCTCCTACGCCTGCTCACAGTTCCGTAGACGGTTGGTTGAGCGTCTCATGTCAGCGCGTGGCGAGGGACCAGGCTTCGGGATCGTGGCTCATCGCCATCTCGAGCTGAGTTGCACCCACCAGTGCGACCTGGCACGATAGGCCGCGTCTGCAACTATCGTCGTGTGCACAGATGAGGATGTCGTGTTCTCTGCCCTGCTCTCCCCGCTGACTCTGGGGTCGCTGTCCCTTCCGAACCGGCTGATCATGTCGCCCCTGACGCGCTGTCGGGCCGGTACGGATCGGATACCGACCGCTGTGATGGCTGAGTACTACCGCCAGCGTGCCGGAGCAGGTCTGATCATCAGCGAGGCCACCTCGGTCAGCCCGCAAGGAGTCGGCTACGACGGCACCCCCGGCATCTGGTCCGCCGAACAGGTCACGGGCTGGCAGCTGGTGACCGACGCGGTGCACGCCGCAGGAGGGCGGATCTTCCTGCAGCTCTGGCACGTCGGCCGCATCTCTGATCCAGAGCTGCTGGGCGGCGAGCTGCCGGTCGCACCGAGTGCGATCCCAGCGGCCGGACGGGTCCGGCAACTACGACCGCTCCGTCCTTACGTGACGCCACGAGCCTTGGAGACCGAGGAGATCGCTGGGATCGTCGACGACTTCCGCCGGGGCGCCGAGAACGCCCGGCGAGCCGGGTTCGACGGCGTGGAGATCCACGCCGCCAACGGCTACCTGATCGACCAGTTCCTGCAGGACAGCACCAACCACCGCACCGACCGTTACGGCGGACCTGTGGAGAACCGGGCTCGGTTCCTGCTGGAGATCACCGAGGCCGTCAGCGAGGTCTGGGGACCCGAGCGGGTCGGCGTCCACCTCCGTCCACGCGGCGAGGAACACGACATGGGCGACTCCGACCCCCGAGCGCTGTTCGGCTACGTCGCCGAGCAGCTGCGCCAACGAGCGGTGGCGTTCCTGTTCATCCGCGAGACCGAAGCCGACGACAGCCTGCTGAGCCACCTCAAAGCGACCTTCGGCGGACCGATCATCGCCAACGAGGAGATGGACGCCGCCGACGGGCGTCGCCTGGTCGAGGGCGGTATCGCCGACGCCGTGGCGTTCGGCCGCGACTACATCGCCACCCCGGATCTGGCGGAGCGGATCGCCGCCGGTGCACCCCTGAACGAGCCGGATCCCGCTACCTTCTACCCACAACCGGGGCAGGACCCGTCGGTCGGCTACACCGACTATCCCGTCCTCATCCACCACTGACACCGTCAACGACTTCAGGAGGGAGCACTGATGGCCTTTCCCGACGACGCCGTTGAGGTCCGCGCCCGGGGCTGGCGAACTGTCGCCGCGTTCCACAACCTGATCGACTCCGCCCTGGAGACCACACTGCAACGCGAGGTCGGGCTGTCGGTAGTCGAGTACACCCTTCTCGACGTCCTCAGCCGCCAGATCGGCGAGCACCACCTCCGCATGCAGCAGGTGGCCCGCGCCACCGCCCTGTCCAGCAGCGCCACCACCAGGCTCGTCGCCCGACTCGAAGCCCGAGGACTGCTAACCAGGTTCATCTGCGTCGACGACCGCCGCGGCATCTACACCGAGCTGACCGATGCCGGCGCCGAACTGCTCGACCAAGCCCGACCCCTCCACGACAACACCCTCCGCGCAGCACTCCGAGAGGCCGAGTCCACTCCCGAGCTGCAACCCCTCGTCGCGATCCTCGATCACGTCACCACTGAATCGGCCAGGCAGTAACGGATCGATCCGCCCTCCGTGCGAGCGAGCAAGCACCTCGCCACAGGACTGTCGAAACCCCACTGTCCCGTAAGACAGTCATCGTGCCGTGGCCGCACGGTGATCTGGGTTTGGTCGCCATCGGCGCAGCGGGTCCGACACCTTTCTAACCCCCTGCCGGCAGCGCCAGCGCACGGCGGATCTCGGCGATGCTGCACACCCAGCTGGCGTGCGATAGATGAGTCTTGTTCATGATCACGGTCGAGCGTCTTCCGTCCACGTCACCGGGTCTGGGTCGTTGATCTTCCGGTTCGGCTCGCTTCCCAGCCGCTAGCGACTTCCGGCGTTCGGTGTCATGGGCTGATGCTCGGGGCGGACGTCTCCGAGGAAGACTGTGCGGTAGCTGCTCGTGATGTGGCCGATGTCGATGGCTCGTCGGCCGCGACGCGCGAGCCGAGCCGCGAGGACTGTGGCGGTGGGCCCGAGAGACAGCAGGAAGATGTCGGCCGGGACCTTGAGAAGTCGGTGCTCGAGCGCGTCGACCTGGTCGTACGCGTCAGTCGATGGGGCGTCCTCCCGCAGGACGGCCGCAGCGCTGTCGAACAACTCGGCTAGCGGCACGAAACGTGAGCCTGCTCCGGTGACGACACAGACAGACTTGTCTGCCCAGACCTGCCGCCAGAGATCGACTCCACGTTGTCCGAGGCGAGCGAAGAAGCGCGGCCGGGTGACGTGGGTGTTTCCGTAGGTGATGTCGTTTCGGGTGATCAACCGGAGGTCGGGCCAGGCGTTGGCCCACACATCGGACCAGTAAGGGCCTTTGCTGAGGTCGGGAAAACCCAGCACGAGGGAGTCGGCGTCGAGGTCGTGCATCGTCCAGATGCTGCGCAGTTCTGCGCTGAGCTCAGGTGTGGTGCGTTGGAAGTAGAGGTCGTAGCCCGGTCGCAGCATCGACAAGAGCTCGCCGTCGCCGAAACGGGCCAAGCTGGTGGTGTTGTTGATCAGCCGGAACATGGTGTCCTCGAAGCTCATCTGGTGGTCCGCCGAGAAGCGGGTGACGTCGTCCACGGCGAATCGGCGGATGACGTCAGCGGCCTGTCCCGGTGTGCGACCACCGGGTCCGAGGAGCCGCTCACGGAGCCGGTACTGAAGGGCCAGCCGGCGCGGGAGGCGTCTCAGGCTGCTGGACACGGTGCCAACCGGCTGGACGCCGCGCGGTGGTGATGCTGATGTGTCGCTCCGCACGCATGGGGGCAGGCACCGAACACCTGACCGAGGTCGCGGTGGACAGGATGATGTCGGGCCGGCGGTGTGTTGCGCCGACGCGGACGAATCACGTGCCGGACGGCGCGACAGATCTTCTCAGCCAGACTGCCGGACTTCGGCTGCCTCCAGCGGCTTGTCGAGCTGTTCACATTCGGCGGACCTCCGTGGCGGAGCGAACAGAGCCCGTGCGTGCGGTTCCATCAGCCTCTCCGCATCCGGTCGATCCGACTAGGCCTCGGCTAGCCCGGTACGTAGATTCCCGTACATTTGCAGGCACCAGGCGAATCACGTGCCCGGCTCGGACCGTGCGGCCTGGTCCGACGGCGAGCGAGGGAGAGGATCAGCCATGTCTGAGCCGGGACCCCGGGTCGCCGCCTGGTTCGGCTTCATCTCCGACCTGCTTGGTGCTGGCCCTCTGTACGAGATGCCACACCCGTTGATCTTGGACCAGTTCGCGCAGACCTTCACCATGACAGGTCCCGGCCACAGCTCGTCGGATCCGCGCGGGCGTCAGCAACTCATCGCGCATCCCCGGGTGGTGCTACCCCCGCTCGCTGAACTCGAGCAGTGGCTCGACGGACGAACGCACGAACACCATCCACTCCTCCGCTGGCATGCAGTCACCCGCGATCCACGACCCTCCACGATGGAACGCGTGCCCACCGCGCTCGTCTCCAGGCGCCAGCGACAGCCCTTGATCTCGGTCCTGAAGCAGTTCGGCTACGAAGAACAGATCGCGATCAGCTACCGGCTCAACGGAGCCTCCCACGAGGCCTACATTCTCGGCAGAGCTCGCACCGACTTCGACGACGACGACCTGGTCGTGGCCCACCATGTGCAGCGCGCCCTCATCGGGCTCGACCGACACGTGTCGACCATCCGCCAGCTCGGCGGTCTCCCGACCGCCATCATCGATGTGGGGTTGACCGCCCGTGAAACCAGCGTGCTCGCCCTGCTGGCCGCCGGGTTCTCGAACCGGGCGATCGCCCGGCGACTCGGGTGCGCGCCCCGGACCGTCGAGAAGCACCTCGAGCGCATCTTCCGCAAGCTCGGCGTGCGGGACAAGGTCAACGCGGTACGAGTCGCGCAGGCCTGGAATCTCGTCGCGAAGCACTCCACCCGCAGTACGCCGTAGCGTCCCGCCGCTGCAGGTTCCCCACGTCGGCCGTGCATTCTCCCCATGGGCCGTGGCGGTCAGCGGGTGACGCGAAACGTCGTACAGGCCGGGTTCGTCACGGTTCCGGAGAGAACGTCGGGATCCTCGCCCGGCAGGTCAGCGACCAGTCCGACCATCACGTATCCCGACGGTTTCTCGATCCAGGCTCTCGGGGTCAAGGTCATCGACCGCGCGTCGCGCCGGCCCGTCATCGAGTAGCTACCGTTCGGAACCCCGGGGTTGCTCTCGATGGGACCGAACCTGAAGATCGCCGACACAGCCCCGCCGCCCTCGTCGGAGATGTCCAGGTTGAAACCCGTCAGGCCCTGGCCACAGGTGTAGGTGCCTTTCCACCGACCGGCGACGTCGCGACTGTCGGATGACGCAGAACCCGTGGGCGTCGGGGTCGGACCACAGCTCGGACCGAAGGCCAGGTCGCACGGCCCACCCGCACTGAACGTCGGCTTCGGCGCGCCCGGCCCAGGAGAACCGGCCGGGCCATCAGGCGGAGTGCAGCCGCTCAACCCTCCCGCCACCAAGAACACGGCCCCGACGAGAAGCGCCGAGGGCCTTATCCGGGGTCGAAGCACGCGGTGACCCTAGCAAGGCAACGGCCCAACGGATCGGCGTCGAAGGCCACGTGACACGAGCTCCAGGGCACGACGAAACGCCACTTCCTCGTGAGACTGGCGCCGCACCTCGGGATCACGACGGTGACGGGACAGTAGTGTTCGCCACCGCCCTCAGCCCCACCGAGGACAACTCGCTCTCAGGGTCCGCCGTCGGCTTCGTTCAGGGGTGACACCAAGCCGTGCTGGAGGGCATAGAGGCTGGCACCCACCCGGTTGGTTGCGCCCACCTTGGCGTAAGTCCGCTCGACGTGGTTGCGGACGGTCTTCTCGCTCAGCACGAGTCGGTTGGCGATCTCCCGGTTCGTGAACCCACGCGAGACGAGACCGAGGACCTCGTGCTCTCGGGGGGTGAGCTGGTCGTCGCGCCGAGGTCGTGTTGCCTGGTGTCCGGCAGCGACGAGGACAGCTTCGACGCAGTCGGCGTCGAGTTCTCCCGCGCGGCACCGGCCGCGCAGTCGAGCCACAGCCTGCTGCGGCGTCATCGCCTCACGGTAGGGCCGTGGCTCCAGCGCCGATTGGTAGGCGACCGCCGCGGCGAGGATGCGCTCGCTGCGCCCGAGCGTCGATCCCCCGATGCCGAGCGGATACCCGCTGCCGTCCAGGTGCTCGTGGTGGGCACGGGCGATCGTGCGCACGGCGCCCAGCCCCGGGATCCGATCCAGAACGCGCTCGGTCAGGTAGGGGTGCATCCGCACGCGCTCCCACTCGGACGGGCTCAGGTCCGCCGGCTTGGACCACACCTGATTGGAGACACCGAGGCGACCGAGATCGTGCAGGTGTCCCGCACGACGGAGCGTGCGGACGTCATCGGAGTGCATGCCCAGCCGCTCGCCCGCCGCCGCCGAGAGCGAGGCCACGGCCCGCGAGTGGCCCAAGGTGAAAGGACACTTGAGGTCGACGAAGTCGCCGATCGCACACACCAGCCGGTCGAGGCTCTCGTCGGTGAGCAGGACCTCGCGATCAGGCGCCTGGTCGAGTGCTTCCCCCCAGACGTCACCATCAGCCGCAGGTGCGAACAGTGTTTCGGGAGCAGTCAGCGCAGCATCGACCACGGCCGGATCGAACTGACCGCCGCGCCTGGTGCCGGCCATCGTGATCATCGCCTCGAGGCCGTACATCCGGTGGTGGACCTCGGCGACGTCGGCGAACTGGGCGACCCGCATCTCGATGGGGATCTGGTCCCCGGAGGAGCCGGCCGGCAGCCCCTGGCCGTCGTAGCGTTCGAACGCGTACGCCAGCGTGGTCGCCACCTCCGCTGGGAGGCCGATGTGCCGGGCCAGTGCCGCTGCCGAAGCGCAGTGCGAGTGGACCAGCGTGGCAGTTGGCCGCGTGCGTCGCGGAAGAGCGTGCCCAACACCGTCAGGCGCCGTGGCAGCGCTTCGCCCTTGGCGACGTTGCCGAGCAGGAACCGCAGGTACGGCAGGCCGGACCAGTCGACGAGGTAGGCCTCGCGCCGGACCGCGATGTCGTCGCCGAACCAGCGGGCGTACTCCTGGGAGTCGGCATGGCACCCGATCCACATCACCAGAGCGGTGTAGAAGACGGTGCCGCGCTGCTCGGGATCGAGGCCGAGCCGGTCGGCCAGCCGGCAACCGATCGTCGCCGAGCGGAGCATGTGCTCGGTCGGGCTGACCCAGTCCGAGGTCGATCGCCACGGAGAGCCCGGCCAGCACCTCGACACGCCGGGGCAGGCTCTCCGTCGCTGGGCCGCCCGAGCCACTCATGGGCCGATTCTGCTCCTGCTTCCAGCTCGGGTCACCCGGCGGGCGATGTCGCGCGTGCCGGGGGCGACCACGCACCGCTGACCGGTGCCCTCAGGGTCGGATCTCGAGGACCCTGTTGAACGGGGTCTCCGCGACGGACGCGAAGCGGGTGAAGCCGGCCCGTGGTGACCACGTCGCGGATGCGTGCCGGCCCGGCTTGGGTGCCGAGCGCCAGCCCGACGTCCTGCGCCAGGGAGGACGGTGTGCACAGCAAGGTGGAGAAACCGTAGTAGGCCCGCCCGACCGGGTTGAGGTTGTCACTGACGGTGTCGCCGGCCATGGGTTCGACGACCATCCAGGTGCCCTCGGGAGCGAGTGCGTCGTGGACATGTCGTGCCGCGCCGACCGGGTCGCCCATGTCGTGCAGGGCATCGAACGTGGTGATCAGGTCGTAACCGGTACCGGGGAACGCGGTCGAGGCCGCGGACCTCGAACCGCACCCGGTCGCCCACCCGGCCTCGATGGCCCGCTGTCGGGCGGTCGCGATGGAGGCCTCGTGATAGTCGAACCCGGTGAAGGTGGAGTTCGGGAACGCCTGGGCCATGATCAGCGTGGAGGCGCCGTGTCCGCACCCCACGTCCGCGACCGTGGCGCCACGCTCGAGCTTGTCGACGACGCCGTCCAGCGCCGGTAGCCACTCGCCGACCAGGTGCGCGTTGTACATCGTGCGGAAGAAGCGCTCGCAACCGTCGTGAACGTCGGCTGTGGTGGTCGTGCCAGCCCAGTCCGGCGTGGCTGCGGGCCGCGGCGAGCACACCGTCGAGGTCGTGGAGTCGTGCCCAGGGCGATCTGGAAGAAGCCGGGCAGGTAGGCGGGGCTGCTCGGGTCGGTCAGCGCGGCCGCCTGCTCGGGCGGCAAGGTGTAGCGGCCGGTGGTGGCGTCGTACTCGACGTAGCCACCGGCGGCTTGGGCGTTGAGCCATTCCCGGGCGTAGGGCTCGCCGGTCCCGGTGGCCGCAGCCAACTGCCCCGGTGTGACCGGTCCCGCGGCCATCGTGGTGTAGTAGCCCAGCTTGTCGCCGAGCACGACCAGGGCCGTGTTCAAGGTGGCGCCGACCTCGTCGACGGCTTTGAAAACAAACGCCATGAGCTTGTCGACGTCGATCGTGGGTGCCTGCTGTAGATCGGTCATGATGCTTCCTCTCGGTGGTGTCGGCTCTTGGTGCGGACGTGGTGGTGAAGGTTGGTCGGGGCCGTCATCGAAACGTGCTTCATCGCTGGGGTTCTCGATCGTCGGGACCGGTGCCGTGAACCGGGCCTGACCGGCGAAGAACAGCCCCCGCTGGGGAAGCCAGAAGTCGCCCAGACGCGTCTGCTCCCGCAACGGAGCAAGGGCGCCCATATCTGCGCCGTCCAGCTCGGCGCGCGCCGCCGACGACTCGCCACACCCGCAGCGGCGCTGCTTTGAAGCCTTGGCCGTTGGGAGTGCGCCCGTGCAATCTGATCCGCCCCGAGCGCAGGAACCCGACGGCCATCGATCCCATCGGGCCGAGCACAGCATCGCTGTTCCAGGCCCACTGCGGCGTGGCTCCGCCCATCGATGTCATCGCCCGGGTGGCCGGTGTCGCCCGAGCCTCAGCCGCCACGAGAGACGGGCTCCCATCACGCACGTCCAGCGGTCCAGTCGTCCGTCCAGGTCACCTCGATGGCAGGAACCTGCTCCACGGCAGTCGACCGAGCCGAAATAGCGGGGACAGCTCGCGTCCGGATCGGTAGTTGGTGAAGATGGTCCAGCGGCCCTGCGGGTCGCGATGCCAGATCGCCCGGTACGGCTTGCCGAACGAGCTTGCCAGCATGTCGCGAAAAGCGAGGTAGTGCCCTCCTGAGTACGGCACACCCATCGCGCCGTAGCCGGTGAAACGCTCGTCAGAGCCCCGGGCGAGCCACGGGGCTTGGGCGAGGGTGCTGACTGCACGTCGTGGAGTGGTTGCCATGACCCCAGAGTGGTGGGATGACCCCCGCCGGGGCATGAGGCATCGGCCTCAAACTCCCCTGCTCCACGTGTCCGTCGGCGTCGAGTCTCCCCAGGCATCGAGTCCGCGGCCAGTGCCGGCATCGGATTCCCACAGGTCGTCGTCGGAACCGTGACGGTCAGCTCGTGATGAGGCGTCGGCCGGTGACCCCGGTCAGGGGAACCAGGAGGAACAGCGTTCGTGGTCCTTCGGCCCACGGGTTCGGGGCGGCGTCGGAGAGCCGTAGCCGGTTGAGCTGCTCCTCGGTGAGGAACTGCGCGGTGCCGGTGACCACCACACTCCAGCCCGATTCGAGGAAGTCGTCGATGTCGTCGACCTCGAACGCGACGGCTGTGTCGACGGCCCGCGCGGCTGCCCCGTGGGCGAGCGTGCGGATGACGATCCCTTCCTCGGTGAGGGTGAAGTTCATCGGCATGATCATCGGCGCGCCCTCGTGCAGGAAGGCGAGCCGGCCGACGGTCTTGGCGGGAAGCAGCTGCACCGCCTCGTCGCGGGTGAGCTCCATGATCTTGGCGCCGCGGGCCGTGGCCAGGAAGTAGTCTGCGTGGTTCATCGCGCTCTCCTCGTCGATGTGTTGTGGTCGTCGGAGATCCTGGAGGTCAGGCGCAACGACGAGGGTCCTGCGTGTCCGCGCCGAAGCCTGTCCCACGTAGCGGGTGGTGTCACACGAGCCAGCGGTTCCGCTGGACGAAGCCCTGGCTGGTCCACCACTGGCCGAGGCCCCAGGTCGCGCCCGCTCCGACGAGCGGGAACACGATCAAGGTGACGGCACCGAGCAGGTGGTCGTCGATGATCGGGTTGGTGGTCAGCGGGAGGACGACGGCCCACATCATCACGTACAGGAGACTGCCGGCGACGGCCGCGATCCGGAGGCCGATGCCCAGCACGAGCGCCAACCCGATCCCGAGCAGCGCGAGCATGAACAGCACGTTGATCACGGCGTTGCCGGCGATGGCGTGGTAGAACCCGGCGAACGGTCCCTCGGAGCTGCTGAGGAAGCCCTTGGTGGGGTTGCCACCGCGGATCCAGGCCTTCTCGCCGGGAGTGGCGAAGCCGAGCCCGAAGACCTTGTCCACGAACGCCCACACGAAGGTGAAGCCGAACATGATGCGCAGGACAGCAAGGGTCCGGCGAGCGGCCCGGCTGGTGACGATCCGGTGATCAGCGACGACTGCATCGGTGGCGGTCGGTGTCTGGGTGAGGTTGCTCATCGTGTGCTCCCTGAGGTCGGGTCTCGGCTGTCTGCCGATGAATCCAGCAAACGCCGTGGTCCCGGCGTGGCGGCAGGGCCGCAGGTCGGGATCTGCGGGGGCCGAAGGTCCCGACGCGCGGATCGGCGGTGGCGGACAGCACGTGTCCGGGACCCGTCCCGGGCAGCGACTCAGCCGAGCAGCTTGGCGGCGAGCACAGCAGCTTGAGTGCGGCGCTCGAACCCCAGCTTGGCCAACAGACTGGAGACGTAGTTCTTGACGGTCTTCTCGGCCAGGTGCAGGCGGGTGCCGATCTGACGATTGGTCAGTCCCTCGGCGATGAGCTCGAGGATCTGCCGCTCCCGCTCGGTGAGCTGCGTCAGCTCCGACGGCTCGTCCTGGCCATGGCGCAGTCGGTCCAGGACCTTGGTGGTGACCGCCGGGTCCAGCAGCGACTGGCCCGCTGCCACCCGCCGGACGGCATCGACCAGGTCGCTGCTACCGATCTGCTTCAGCACGTAGCCCGATGCTCCGGCCATGATCGCGGCGAACAAGGCCTCGTCGTCGTCGTACGAGGTCAAGATGATGGCGCGGATGGACGGGTCGTGGGAGCGGATGGACCGGCAGACGTCGATGCCGCTGCCGTCACCGAGACGGGCGTCCAGCACCGCAACGTGCGGTCGGAGGGCGGGGATGATCCGTTCGGCCTCCCTGGCCGACCCGCTCTCCCCCACCACCACCAGGTCGTTCTCGGACTCGAAGAGGTCTCGCAGTCCGTGACGGACGATCTCGTGGTCATCGAGCAGGAAGATGCGGACCGGCTGGGCCGCGTCGGTGGCGTCGTTCACGAGGAGATCTCCCGCCCGGTCACCTGGTCGAGGGTGATGGTGATGAACATGTTCCGAGCCCCATCCGCCCACGGGACCGGATCGAAACTCTGCCAGAGCCGCGTCAGCTCCTCGGCGTCGACCGCCGGTCGGGCGGTACCGCGCACCAGCACGCTCCAGCCGGTGCGCGTCATCCTGTCGTACTCGTCCACCTCGAAGGCGACGTGACGGATCAGCCGAAGCTCCCCGAGAGCACCGTAGGGGGAGGTCCGGAAGGCGACCATCCCGTCCCGCACGACGTAGGCCACGGGCAGGATCTGCGGTCCCTCGCCGGCGTTCCACCCGACCCGGCCGATGGTGTGGGACTGCAGCCGTGCCCGACACTCGGTCGTGGAGAGCTCACGGGACCGGCGCTCTGGTGTGTCGTTGCCGCTCATGTCAGACCTTCCCACGGGAGTGCCAGGTCATTCGTGGGCGGATCGGCGATGCTTGGGCACGGCGGCCGGCCGGCTTGCTGAGGTGACCAGGACCGGACAGCGCGCCTGCTCGATGATCCGACGGGTGACGGCACCAAGGTTGCGACGCACACCGTGGCCGTCGGTGTGACGGGCCACCACCAGCAGCTCGTGGTGGCGGGACACCTCGGACAAGACGTGATCGGATTCGCCAGCCAGCACCAGCGGGTGGACCACCACATCGGGGTAGCGGTCGCGATAGCCGGCCAGCTGCTCGGCCAGCCGAACCCCGTACGTCGCTTGGTTCAGCGCCAGCTCGGAGTCGTCCGGCGGCACGAAGGTCGACCCGAGTGGCGTCCACGCCATGACCGCAGTCAGGCACACGCCCCGGAACGACGCCTCCTCGAACGCCGCCGCGATCGCGCTGGCGGCGTGACCGCGGTCGTCGACGCCGACGACCACTCCGACGCGGTCACTGGGAGGGTCGGTCAGCGGGTCGTCAGCGTGCACGATCAGGACGGGACAGTCCGCACGGGCCGCGACTGCCGCTGTGGTCGACCCGGCTCGCAGCCGGGTGAGCGCACCCAGGCGGCGACGCTGCAGCACCACCAGCCCCGCCATCGTGGAGGCGGCCAGGAGAGCGGCGACACCGGAGTCGGGGACCGCGGCACTGTGGACCCGCTGATGCGGATCCATCTGGAGGGCCAGGTGGTCGGCTGCCCGGTCGATCTCGGCCAGCAGGACACGGGGACCAGGATCATCGCCTTCATCGTCCGGATCGGGTTTCCCGACCCCGGTCACCAGCAACACGTCGACGGCGCGGCGGCCGGCCCACTCACCTGCCGCGCGCAGGGCCCGCTCGTACTCGGCGTCGCGGCCGGCGCTGATGCCGACCACCACCGACCCCGCCCTCAGCTCCGGCTCCGCCGGAGCGATGCCGTCGTGCCGCACCGTGCTGGTCATGGTGTCCCCTTCGCAGGCGCTGGATCGGCCGGGCGGGTTGCCCGCGATCCCTGCCATGCTGGCCCGCCCGCCTCCGCCAGCGTCACCGCCGTTCGGTCCGCCCACTCTGCCGAAAGGTCCGTCAGCCCCGCCCTGGTGGCGGTCAGACCAAGGTCCGACGCGTTCGCATCCATCGACCCTTCTCTGGGCAGCCCTGTCGGTCGACGATCGACTCAGTACAGGGAAGGACATCACCATGTGCACGATCCTCGTGGCCTACGCCACTCGTGCGGGGTCGACGCGGGAGATCGCGGAGGCGATAGCCGATGAGCTCCGCCAGACCGACCACAGCGTCACCCTCGCGCCGTGCGACACCGCCCCTGACGTCGACGGCTTCGACGCCGTCGTGATCGGCAGTGCCCTCTACACCGGCCGTTGGCTGCCCGCGGCGAACCGCTACCTGCTGCGGCAGGCCCCGGTCCTGGCCACCCGGCCCACGTTCTTGTTCCAGAGCGGCCCCTGCGGCCCGCCGTCGGACAGCCTCGGCGCCACCCCGGTCCCCCGCACCGTTCGCACCATCGCGCGCCGTCGTGGACTGACTCAGCCGACCACCTTCGCGGGTCGGCTCGATCCGACCATGATCGCCGGCCGGATCGCACGGTGGATCGCGTCGGCGGCGCCGACGGGTGACTTCCGCGACTGGGACTCGATCCGGGCGTGGGGCTACGCCATCGGCACCGAGCTGCACGAACACCCGGTACGCCGGCGGACGCCACGTGCCGCTGGCGAACACCACACGAGCAGTGGGTCACGATGACCGCCGCGGCCGCCGGCCAGGCGCCGGACTCACGCCCTGGCGTTGAACCCGAGCAGGGCGCTCGCACCGACCGGCGTGGCCCGCGACACCGCACGTATGACGATCTCGACCTGCTCCGATGCCAGCAGCTCCTGGCCGCCCACCACGTCGGACGAGTCGCCTGGAGTGCGGCGGACGGGCCACAGCTGTTTCCCATCAGCTATGCCTGGGTCGACGGCATCGTGGTGTTCCGGACGTCGGCGTACGGGATCTTGTCCGAGCTGGTGCGCCGCACGCCGGTCGTGTTCGAAGTCGACGACATCGACCAGGCCCGGCGCCGGGGCTGGAGTGTGATCATCCGCGGCCGTGCCGCCGGCATCGCCTCGCCCGACGACCTGACCCGAGGATCATCAGCCCGAGCTGTCCAGCCCTGGGCCGGAGGCAACCGCAACCTGGTCATCGCCGTCAGCCCCCAGCACATCACCGGCCGCACGTTCTACCCGGTCGATGACGTCGACCCGTTCCCCTGACCCGGATCACTCCCGATCCGGCGGCAGCGGACCGCGACCACGGTGCACCGGCTCTGCCATGACGACCGCCGGGCACGCTGCGGGGCCTGCAGGACCTAAGTCCTGCTCGGGCCGGACCTCCGGCCCTCGCGCGCCCTGCTGCGGGCGAGCACGATGGTGCCCAGGAACAACTGAAGGAAGCACCCGATGACTTCGACACTCCGCCGGCTCCGTCTCCACCGCGCCCCTGGTCCGCCTCCGCCACCACCGTCGCCGTTCCTGGGACGGCTGGTGTTCCCCACCGGGCACGGTCCGCGTTCGATCATCGTCGAGTGCCTCCGCACCGACGACGGCTACACCGTTCACCTGCCGGCGTTCAACGAAGCGGGCAACTACCTCGCCGACACCCCGGTCAGCCTGACCGCAGTCGACGCGGACACCACTGATCCCGATACCGTCGTCCGCGGCCTCAGCCGGCTGGTTGCGGCCCGCGACATCGACGGCCACGCAGCAGAGCTCCTCGAGCGGTGGCCCGGCGGTCCCGCGTCCCACTACTTCCACATCGCCCCGGCCGCCAACCGGCAGCTGTGGCTGCGGCCGCGGCGCCACCGGCCGATCCAGCTCCACGACCCGGCCCGCCTCGTCGCCTCCCCCGCCGGCGAGGAGGAGCACCGTGACTGACCAGACTGCTGACAACCCGATCACGGTGTTCATCGTCGACGACCATGAGATCGTCCGTCGGGGCCTCATCGACCTGCTGGACGCCGATCCGCGGATGCGGGTGGTCGGGGAAGCCGGGTCCGCCGCCGATGCCGTGCACCGCATTCCCGCCGTCCGCCCCGCTGTCGTTCTCCTCGACGTCCGCTTGGGCGACGGTTCCGGTGTCGACGTCTGCCGCGACATCCGCAGCCTGCTCCCCGAAACACGCTGCCTGATGCTGACGTCCTTCGACGACGACGACGCGCTGTTCGCCGCGGTGATGGCCGGCGCCTCCGGCTACCTGATGAAGCAGATCAAAGGTTCCTCCCTCACCGACGCGATCCGGGACGTCGCCGCCGGCCGCTCCATGATCGACAGCTCGCTCACCGAGCGGCTGCTGCAACGGTTGCGGACACCCCACGACAGCGCCGACGCTCGGAGCACCACCAGCGACCTCACGGCCCGCGAGCGTGACATCCTCGCCCTGATCACCGAAGGGCTCACCAACCGGCAGATCGGCGAACGGCTGTTCCTGGCCGAGAAGACGATCAAGCACTACGTGTCCGGGCTGCTGGCCAAGCTGGGGATGGAACGCCGCACCCAGATCGCGGCGTACGGGTCCCGGCTCCTGCAGTCGGCGGGCGACCGCTCACGCCACGCCACCTGAGGCACGCGCCGGGAGTCAGTCACCCAGAGCGGCGGTCCAGCGCAGCGTCGTCCCCTGGGGGTCGTGGGTCAACGTCAAGGCCCCCGAGCGCAGGCTCGCCCGACGGGTCAGGTTCGCCAGCCCGCTCCGGCGGCCGCCGCCGGTCGGCTCGGCCGATCCGTTGTCGACGATCTCGATCGTGATGTGACGGGCCGAGACCGACACCGACACGCTCACCTGGTCGGCATCACTGTGCTTCGCCACGTTCGTCAGACCCTCCCGCACCACCGCCGTCGCGTCATCGAGAGCGCCCGGGTCCAGGACGGTGTCGACCGGACCGGCGAACCGGAGGTCCGGTGCGAACCCGAGCACCGGCTCCAGCTCCGACACCAGGTCCACCAGCACAGACCGAGGGGTGGCAGCGGCGTTCCGGCTCTCCTGCAGCCCGAAGATGCTGGTACGGATCTGCCGGATGGTGTCGTCCATGTCCTCCACGGCCGTCTGCAACCGTGCCGCCACGTCATGATCAGTGGTCCGTACCGCCGCCGCCTGGACGCTGAGGCCGGTCGCGAACAACCGTTGGATGACGTGGTCATGGAGGTCGCGGGCGATGCGGTGACGGTCCTCGAGCACCGCGAGCTGCCGCAGACCCTCCCGCCGGTCAGAGAGCTCCAAGGCGATGGCGGCGTGGCTGGCGAACGCCTCAGCCATCCGCAGGTCCTCCCCCGAGAAAGCCGCCGAGCCGGCCGCCCGACCGACCATGACGACCGCCCTGACCCCGTCCTCTCCCACCAGCGGGCAGGCCATCACCGGGCCCACAGCGAACGCCGACTGCAGATGCACGAAGTATCGGCCGTCGGTGGCGTCGACACGCACGGCATGGCCGGACGTCAACGCCTCCACCGCCAACGAACCGGCGGCCGGGTAGGTGTAGCCGAGTAACAACGACGCCTGCTCACCCCGGGCGATCTGCACGGTCACCTCGTCCGCTGTGGCGCCCGGGAACACCACGGTGACCACGTCGGCGGCCGCCAACCGCAGCACCACATCAGCGATACGCGTCAAGATCTCGGTGGCCGCGGAGTTCTGCAGCAGCTGCCGGCTGATCTCTGCCGAGGCCCGCAACCACTCCTGCTGACGGCGTGACTCCTCATACAGGCGGGCGTTCTCGACCGCGACGCCGGCGGTGGCAGCAACCGCCTGGACGAGCTCCTCGTCGTCGGCGGTGAACTCGCTCGCGTCGATCCGGTTCGTCAGATAGAGGTTGCCGTAGATCTCACCACGGGACTGGATCGGTACCCCGAGGAACGAGGTCATCGGTGGATGCGCCGCCGGGAAACCCGATGACCTCGGATCGGCCGCGATCGAGGACAACCGGATCGGGTGGGGGTCACTGACCAGCGCCCCCAGCACCCCGCGGCCCCGGGGGAGGTCGCCGATCGCGGCGACCGTGTCCTCGTCCATCCCGGCGTGGATGAACTGCTCCAGGCGACCGTCGGGGCCGAGGACACCCAAGGCGGCGTACTGGGCGCGCGCGATCGTGCGAGCCGCGTCGACGGCGCGGCGCAGGACCGCGGCCAACGTCAGCTCGGCCACGATGGAGCGGTTCAGGTCGACCAGGGAACGCACGCGGCTCTGCGCGACGTCCTCCAGTGGAGCCCGCGCGTCCCGGGACGAGCCAGCCGGCCGTTGCGCCATGGTCGACAGGTTAGGCCGAGCCGACCTGCGCCGAGAAGAGGGCCGGCTCGATGACCCCGCTCGCGAGGGTGGTGCCGCGCTTCGTGACGAGAGCACTGCCTGCCCTGGCGGCTTCTTCGTCGGCCACCAGGCCGGTCCTCACCTCACCAGCAACGGTCTCGGGCCGGATCGCTGATGATGATCCGGTGACCGTCGCCGGTCACTGGACCGCCGAGGTGAGACGCATCACGTTGTCGAGCCAACGCTTGGTCAGCGGGCGCCGCTGCCACTCCTCCAACGTGAGCTCCCGCGACACGGCTCGGTAGCCGTCCTCGACCTCGCGCATCTGCCGCACGAAGCTCGGACCACTGCACATCATCGACACCTCGAAGTCGAGGTTGAACGAGCGGATGTCCATGTTGCTCGAGCCGATGACGGCCGTGTGGTCATCGACCGAGAAGTGCTTGGCGTGGAGCACGTACGGGTAGGGGTAGAGGAAGATCCGGACGCCCGCCTCGAGCAGGAAGCTGTAGTAGGAGCACTGGGCGTGACTCACCATGAACTGCTCGCCCTGGGCGCTGACGAACAGCTCGACCGCCACCCCTCGCTGCGCTGCCGTGGTGATCGCGTAGAGGAGCGAGTCGTCCGGAACGAAGTAGGGACTGGTGATGACCAGACGCTGCTGGGCACCGTAGATCAGTGTGTTGAACAGCCGCAGGTTGTTCTCGTCGGGGAACCCCGGCCCGCTGGGCACGATCTGGCAGGTGAGATCACCGCTTCCAGCGGGTGCGAGCTCCAGCTGGGGACCGAGGTTCTCATTGGTTTCCAGGTACCAGTCGGAGGCGAACACCAGGTCGATGGACTGGACGACCGGTCCATCCACCCGGGCGGTGAGCTCATGCCATCGGCGCCCGGCGGCCTCGTGCTTCTTGTTGTGGTAGCTGGCGTCGATCATGTTCTGGGAGCCGACGAAGCCCGAGCGGCCGTCCACCACGACGATCTTGCGGTGGTTCCGCAGGTCAGGGCGACGCCAGTGGCCCTTCAGCGGCTGGATGGGCAGCATCGGCCGCCACTGGATGCCGGCCTGGTCGAAGGCGGCCAACATGTCCTTGTAACCCGGCAGGCCGAAGGTGGAGAGGTGGTCGAAGAGCACCCGGACGGTGACGCCGCGGGCGGCGGCATCGAACAGTGCGGCGAAGAAGGGCTCGCTGGTGCTGTCGCGGCACAGCATGAAGTACTCGACGTGCACGTAGCGTTCGGCGGTCCGAACCAGATCCGCCTTGGCCCGGATCGACTCCTCGTAGTCGCTGAACAGCACCGCGGAGTTGTGCTCCACGCCGGGCAGCCATCCCAGACGTCGGTTGAGGACCATCACGGAGTCGAGCCAACCCGGTCGCTCAGAGGACGCCGGCAACGCCGGGACCTCGGCCAGACCACGCTGGATGAGCGCCCCGGTCACCCGCTGCTGCTCGCGCCGTTTCCGGGGGACGTAGGGGCTACCGATGAGCAGGAACAGCAGCAGACCGATCCCGGGCAGGAACAAGATCAACAGCAGCCAGGCCATCGCCGAGGACGGTCGTCGTCGCTCGGGAACCAGGCCGAGCGCGATCAGGTTCAGGGTGAACACGACCAGGGCGACGATGATCGACGTGATCATCGGGTCCGCTGGATCCGTGTGGTGGGCACTGGCGACATCGGCCTGGGTCCTCTCCCTGGACAGACGGGGTTGCTGATCATGGTTTCGGTGCTCTCAGCCGATCGGAAGTCCGGCCAGGCGGGACGCGGCCACGGCCACCGTCCCGATGGCGGCGAGCAGCAGGAAGACGCGAGCCGGTCGGTACCGGAACGAGGAGGTGACGCCGGCGAAGAACAGGGCGGCCGCGAGCAGGATCGTCGTGGCGACGTAGGCGTCAGCGCTCTGTCCGGCGTCCTGGCTGGCAGCTGTGGACGCCGCCGCACGAGCCACGGCCTTCCGGTAGTCGAGAAGCTGCGTCGTCACGTAGTCCCGGTCCTCAGTCAGCCCGGTGGGGAATCGACCCGCATCCACCTCAGCCTCCCAGCGGTTCAGGGTGGGCAGGAAGTCCGGCCGCATCAGGGAGTTCCGGTAGAACCTGAGCAGTTGCGTGTTCCCCGCCGACTTGGCCTCCGCGTACTGCGCCACGATCTGGCTGTCGTAGCTCACCCGCTGCGTGGCCACGCCGTAGAGGCGGGCGCTGTCGATGTGCTGTTCCGCGGACGCCCGGGCCATGTCACCGCTGAGTCCGTTCCACTGGGCGGCCTGGAAGCCGCACCAGGCGGTCCCGATGGTGGTCAGGCCCAGGAGCAGGACCGCGATGATCTCGATCAGCCGATCGGCAGCGGGCAACGTGCCCGCCCCCGAGGTCTGCTCGCTCACCGCTCCTCCACCGTCGGGGGCTGCTCCTGGACTGGCGCCGCTGCGATCCGTTCGTCTCACCAGGTCCGACGGCCCGGAGGGCGACCTGCAACGCCTCCGTGCGCTGCACCAGCTCCGCCCACAGGTCGGTCTCGCGGTAGCGCCAGGCACCGACGGTGGCGGCGGGCAACCTGGCGTCCAGCTCGGCGTCGTTGACAGCTCGAGCCAGCCGCGTCGCCGCCTCGGCCCGCTCACGTTCCAGCTCGAGACGCGCCCGCAGGGTGGCCTGGATGACCTCACCGGTGCGACCGAGATCGGGCGTCCCGAGACGGAAACCCGTCAGCTCGATGCCGTTCTCGGCCAACCCGGCGGCGACGGCGACCCTAAGATCTTGTTGGCACCGTTCCAGAGCACTGCCGACCAGGTCGTCGATCTCCATCTCGGCGTCACGCAGCGTCCGGGTGATCGTGGCGGCCGTCTCGTCTCGGACGAAGCCGAAGACCCCGTGCGGGCCGAGGTTCTCGTGCACCTCCCGCAGCCTGGCCGGCACCAGGCGGAACCGGACGGTGTAGCCCACGATGGCGGTGGTCCGATCGCCCAGCGTGACGGGCAGGCCGGGACCGGTGCGGTCGAGCTCGGTGTCGGCGGCCTCCGACGTCGGCGCTCCGGCCCGGAAGCTCAGCTGCACCGACGGATAGACCTCGAGCATCTTGCGCCGCAGCGCCGGCACGAAGTGCGGACCGGGTCTCAGGGCAGTGTCGGTGGCCCGGCCACGAACCATCAGCAGCCCGAGGCTGCCTGACGGGACGCGGACCAACGAGCTGCTGATCACCATCCAGGCGAGGACGGCGAGCATGGGGATGATGAGGATCACCACGATGATCCAACCGGCCGTGGTCACCGGGTGTCTCCGTCGGGGTCCGAGGATCCGCTGGACAGCAGCGGGGTCAGCCAGTGGCGGTCGGGGTCGACGTCGACGAAGATCGCCTTCACGAACAGCGTGGCCGGGATGGCCAGCAAGGCGCCGACACCGCCGAGGAGGTGCTCCAGACCAGCAGCGACAAGAAGCTGAGGGTGCCGGACAGGCCTACGGTGGTGCCGACCACCCGGGGCTGGACGACGCTCTGCAGGACGACGTTGAGGCCGCAGTAGATGATCACCACGGCCAACGCGGTGCCCGGGTCGTGGTCCAGCAGGGCCACCAGCGTCGGCGGGAGGAGTCCCACCAGGAAGCCCACGTTGGGGATGTAGTTGGTGATGAAGGCGAGCAGCCCCCACAGCCAGGCGTACCGGATGTCCAGCACGGTCAGCGCGATCACGTCGCACAGCGCGACACCGGCGCCGAAGACGGTCGCTACCGCGAGGTACTGACGGCTCCCGCGGGCGAACAGCACGAGCGCGTCGGCCAGCCGTCTGCCGGCCGGTGAGATCCGGGCGAGGTTGCCGGCGAAGACTCCAGCGTCGGTGACCGTGAAGAACAGCAGCAGGATCAGGAAGGTGATGCTGCCAAGATGCCGGCCAACCCGCCCAGCAGGCCGGCGATCACGCCGACCAGCTTGCCGGGATCCAGGGCGGCGGACAGGGAATCCAGCTGGCTGGCGCCGACGCCGGCGGCGGAGAGCGGGTCGCCGACCCGGCCGAGGAACGCCTCGAACTGTGGCGCGTAGTCCTCCAGCACGTGGCCGCCAGCTGCGCTCCCGAGACCACCAGGACGACGATCAGGCCGATGACGATGGCGTACACCGCCAGCAGGCTCAGCACGCGCCGACCCAGGTCGGGCAGTCCCCGTCGGGCCGGAAGCCGGCGCAGAGGCTGCACCGTGATCGCCAGGACCACGGCCAGGAACACCGGCGCGACCACGCTCGCGAACGCCCGGAGACCGAGCGCGGCCACCAGCACCGCGGCGATCCCGATCATGATCAACAGGCCCCGCGGGTGCGGTGCGGCCGGCGGTTTCGACGCCGGACGCTCCGAAGCCACGCCTTCTGTGGCGTCATGAGCATCGGCTCCCTTCACCGGGTCGCCGGTGGGTCTCTGCGACACCACGATCCTCCGGCGGCCCGGCCGTCGTGTCGTCATGCAGAACGCGTGGAACAGCCCCCGACGAGGTTTCCGCCGGTGGTGGGCGAGGAGTTCACTCGATCCGCATGATGCTGCGGAGCCCTGCCCCGGTCGAGACTGGGTCTGTCGGTGTTCCGAGCGTCGAGAGGGTGGGTCCACGATGGATTACACGGAGGTGCTGCGACGACTCGCCATCAACGACGGGGCCTTCGCCGAGGATGCCGCCACCGAGGTCGGTGCCGGCGAGACCCACCTGGACCCCAAGACCCTCGCCCTCGTCCGGCTGGCCGCCCTGGTCGCCGTGGGCGGCACCGTCCCGTCGTACGGCGCCGAGACCAACGCCGCGGTCAGCGCCGGCGCCACCAACCGTGAGATCGTCGACGTGCTCGTGGGTGTCGTCTCCGTGGTGGGACTGCCCAGCGTCGTGACCGCCGCCCCCAGCCTCGGGATGGCGCTCGGCTACGACGTGGCCGCTGCCCTGGAGCAGTGAGGCGTCACAGGTCGGCGGGTCCGGCCGTTCTGCCCCGGATCAGCCGTCCTGCCCCGGCTCAGACGTCCTGCCTCGGTCGGCCGTCCTGCTCGGATCAGACGTCCTGGAGGGCCTCGACCCGTCCGTCGGAGATGGCCGCCACGAACCGTCGATGATCATCGGCGTTCTGCGCGGCGTACCGTGCCGAGAACTCGACCAGCGCACGGTCCAGGTCATCGTCCTGGCCCAGGTACGCAGCGATCGCCACCGGGTCACCCGACCGGGCGTGGGCGTGGGCGAGCGTCCACCCGCACAACCGGGCGTAGAAGTGCATCCGGAGGGGGTCCATCGTCTCGACCGCGGCGGAGACCTTCATGTCGCGGAGCTGGCGCCAGTAGTAGAACCGGTCCTCCGCCATCCCGTTGGTCCAGCCCAGGAAGATGTCCGACGACGACTGCATCAGCCGCTGGCCCTCCACCACCCGCTGGCCGGGAGTGGCGAAGCGGGTGGCGGGCAGGTGCTGCTCGAGCACCGATCGCGTGGCCTCCTTGACCTGCAGGAACAACGGGTCCTGCTCGTCGCGACCCTGCAGCAGCACCATGAAGGCCCGCGTTCCCACGCTGCCGACGCCGACCACCTTGCGGGCGACGTCGACGATCCGGTAGCTCGCCACGAGCTGGCGTCGGTCGGCGCTCAGGCTGCTCTGGTACGCCTCGAACTGGTCCTGGACCACCGCGCGGATCTGTCGCCCGACAGCCCCCAGGCGCCGTCGAGCTCCCGGAGAGGGCGTGACCACCGGGGGGTTGCTGGTGATGCGCGGCCTGCCCGTCGACGACCTCGGTGAACCGCGCCAGGGCGTGCAGGTGGTCGCGCGTGCGAGCCTTGCGGAGCAGCTTGTGGGTCGCCTTGATCGCCTTGTCGAGGTGCGCCCCGCGGGTCTTGGGCCGTCCCTCCGGCTTGCCCCGGCGCCCCTTCTTCCCTGGTGCGGAGCCCTCGACCGGGCCGGCGGGCCGCCGACGCAGCGAGCGCATGGCCGCACGGATGTCGGACTCGTCGATCCGGGCGTACCAGACGTCGAGCGTGCGCTGGTCGGCGAAGTCGATCATGGCGGTGCGGTAGGCCCGCACCACCGCGCCGGTCACGTCCCGGACGTCCCGCCGGCGGAACTCGTTGCTGCGGGCGGCGATGGTGAAGCTCGCCGCGAGGCGCAACAGGTCGTACTCGAACGGGCCGGGCAGCGTCTCGTCGAAGTCGTTCACCCCGAACACCAGGTGACGCTCCGGGGACGCGTAGCCACCGAAGTTGGACAGGTGGGCGTCGCCGCAGAGCTGCACCTGGAGGTCCGCCGTCGGGGTGCGGGCGAGGTCGGCGGCCATGACGGCCGCCGCCCCCCGGTAGAAGGCCAGCGGCGACGTCATCATCCGGCCGTGCCGGACCGGCACCAGATCGCTCTCCCGGGTGACGTTCTGGGCGACCAGCAGCTCGACGGGATCGGGGCGATCGGCGGCCGGGGTCCAGTCCGCGTGCGACGGCCGGTGGGGTCTGCCGTGAGGCCTGCCGCCCTCGATCACGGCGGTCCGCGATGGTCACGGGCGGCGGGAACGGCTGGGCGACCATCGGTTCTCCTTCTCGGGGCGCGGTCGTGGCGGGTCGCTCACGAACCGAGGATCGTGCCTTCTCCAGCTCGAACTCCACGTCGGTCAGCACACCGGCGTCCCGGAGACCGGCCAGCTCCTTGAGCTGGGCGATCTTGCGGTCGGTGTCCGGCGGTGGCGGCGGCTGCTGCTGGGAGGGGCGGGCGGGGGCAGGTAGGCCGCGGGCGGCTGAGCGGCCTGCTGCGGCGGCCTCGCTCCTGGGCGGCCCAGCGTCCCTGCTGGCGGCGCTGGACGCGACCGGAGACCGCGGTGGCGGTGCCGGCGACGACGGCGGTGCGGGCGATGCCGCGAAGAAGACCTGGCATGTGATGACCTCTCGGTTCAGCTCGGTGACGGGATGGTGCTCGGGTCTCAGGCGGAGGCGCCGGCGGTGGTCGGCTGCTCACCCGGGCGGGCTCGCGTCCAGGGCGGCCAGGATCGCCTGGACCGGGATGCGTCCGCTGGCGACCATCCGGGCGCCGGCCCGGCGCAGGGCGGTCGCGAAGGGGGCGGCCCACATGTTCTCGTAGACGAGGATGCCGGCGGCGTTGCCGGGTTCGATGACCGAGCCGGCTTCCTCGAGGTCGTCGGCACCGAGCAGGCCGGAGGAGGCCCCCTCGAACACGGCGAGATCCAGCTCGCCGTCGCCGTCGAGGTCGGCGATCCGCAGGGCCGTCACCGAACCGTCGTCGGCGCGGCGTGACGAACACGAGATCGAGGATCCGGATCGTCCCGGCTCCACCAGGTCGAGAAGCAGGGGGAATCCCTCCCCGGTCATCCGGTTGCCCGGGAACTCGACCACCAGGTAGTCGATCGGTCCGGTCTCGTCCAGGTCGGTCGTCGCGACCGGTCGACGACGTCGGCGTGCTGCTGCATCAGGCCAGCGCCTTGGCCTTGAGCCGGTCGAACTCGGCCTGGGTGATGGCGCCGTCGTCCAGGAGCGCCTTGGCGGACGTGATCTCCTGGGCCGAGCTCGAGCTGCCGGCGACGGTGCGGATGTAGTCGTCCGCCTCCGCCCGGGCCCGGTGAACGGTCGCCGACTGGCGCTCGGCCATCCCCTTACCCCGCACGATGAGGTAGATCAGCGCGACCAGGAAGGGCAGGAAGAACAGCCCGATCAGCCACAGCGCCTTCATGCCGCCGCCGAGGTCGGGATCGCGGAAGAGGTCCGCGATGATCTGGAACAGCACCATGAGGTACATCACGAAGAAGAAGCTCCAGACCAGGAGCCAGAAGAAGTCCCAGAAGTTCATTGCTCTCTTCCCACCTTTCGAATCGCCGACCTGCCCTTCGAGCCAGGTCGGCCCGAGGCAGCTGCACGAAGAAGGCGTCCGTGGCGGATCGTCCTTCTTCACCTCGATCAAAGCGCTCGTCCGCGGTCGTGGCATCACGCAGATCGCGTGAACCGCCACCCCCGGCGGCCCCGGGCCAGCAACCGCAGGACGGGGCAGCGCGGTGGGTTGAACGTGGTTACGATGCGCTTGTGACGGAACGATCCCGCCGTCCAGCACCCCCGACGTCGCGCCTCGAGGAAGACCTCCTGGAGGCCAAGATCACCGTCCCGAACCCGCAACCGGGTTCGGTGAGCAGGGCCCCGCTGATCAGGGCGGCCCGTGAGTCCGGCTGCCGCGTCATCGGGGTGACGGCACCGGCGGGCTACGGGAAGTCGACGCTGCTGATCGAGTGGGCCCGCTCGGAGGAACGCCCGGTCGGCTGGGTGTCGCTGGACCGGCTGGACGACGACCCGTCGGCGCTGCTGATGCTCCTCGCCTCGGCTTTCGCGCGGGTGTCGGGACGGACCGACCTGATCGACGACATCCGTGGCGCCGGTCTGTCGGTGCTCGGACGTGCGGCTCCTCGACTCGCCGCCGCACTCCGGACCAGCCCGGTGCCCTTCGTCCTGCTGGTGGACGACCTCCACGAGCTCCGGCTGCCGGCCTGCCAGGACGTGCTGAGCGTGGTGGTGGCCGGGATGCCGGCGGGCTCCCAGCTGGTGCTCGCCAGTCGGTCCGAGCAGCCGCTGCTCCCTCGTCTGCGGGCCGCCGGCGACGCACTCGAGCTCTCGTCCGTCGACCTGGCCCTGGACGCAGCAGGTGCGGAGAAGATCTTCGCGCGGGCCGAGGTCGACATCACCCCGGAGGCGGCGGCCGCGGTGACGGGACGGACCGAGGGTTGGCCGGCGGGGCTGTACCTGGCCGCGATCATCGCCCGGGGGAGTCCCGGCGACGTCTCGACGATCTCCGGTGACGACCGGTACGTCGACGGACTACCTCTACCGCGAGTCGCTGGTCCAGCTGCCCGAGACGGTGCAGCGGTTCCTGCGCCGGACGGCGATCCTCGACCAGCTGAGCGCCCCCCTGTGCGATGCGGTGCTGGGTCGACCGGGGGCGGAGGCGCGGCTGCGGGAGCTGGAGGCGACGAGCCTGTTCCTCGTCCCCCTCGACCGGCGGCGGGGCTGGTACCGGTACCACGCGCTGTTCCGCGAGTTCCTGCTCGGCGAGCTGCGCCGGGTGGAACCCGACGTCGTCGGCGAGCTGCAGCTGCGGGCCGCCGACTGGTACGAGGCCAACGGATCGGCGGCGCTGGCGCTCGAGCACCTGCTGAGCACCGACGAGCGTCAGCGGTGCGTGCAGCTGCTCACCGCCTTGATCCTGCCGACCTACCAGGCCGGCCAGCAGGCGACCGTGCGGCGGTGGCTCAGCGCGCTCGGGCCGGCCGACGACCGAGTCCCACCCGCCGCTGGCCGTCCTGGCCGGCTGGATGTCGATGTACGCCGGCGAGACCGTCGAAGCCCAGCGCTGGGCCGCGCTGGTGGACACCGCTCAGCCACGACGAACCGTCCGCCGACGGCACCGCCGGCTTCGCGTCGGCGCGGGCCATGCTGCGGGCGGCCATGTGCGCGAACGGTCCCGAGCAGATGGCGGCGGATGCGGCGTCGCGGCGTCCGGGCGGAGCCGCCGTGGAGCAGCTGGCGGGCGACGCGCTCTGTGTCTCAGCGCCGAGGCGGAGCTGCTGCTCGACGCGCCCGTCGCCGCGCGAGCCGGCTCTTCGCGGAGAGCTCGGCGGTGGCGGCCGCGCTGGGCAACGTCGAACGCCGTCGTCCTCTGCGAGGCCGAGCTGGCGGTGCTGGCGATGGACCAGGGCCGGTGGTCGATGCAGCCCGAGCACCTGCGCCGGGCGCTGGAGACGGTCGACGAGCGCCGGCTGGACGACTACCTGCTGAGCGTGCTCGCCTTCGCCGCTGCTGCCCGGCTGGCCGTGCACCGCGGCGACCCGGAGGAGGAGGAGCGGCAGCTCGCCCGGGCCATGCGGGCCCGCCCGATCTGCACCTTCACGGTGCCCTACCTCGCCGTCCGGATGCGACTGCAGCTCATCGCGGTGTTCACCGCGCCGCGATGATCAGGTGACCGCTCGTCACCTGCTGCGTGAGATCGACGACATCGTGATGTTCCGGCCGGACCTCGGGAGCGCTGCTCGACCAGGTCAGCCAGGTCGCGGGCGAGGCGTGGACGCGAGCGTGCCCGGCTCGGTGCAGGTGACCATCCCGCTGACGCCCGGCCGAGCTGAGGCTGCTGCCGTACCTGCAGACGCACCTCACCTTCCGCGAGATCGGGGAGCGGCTGTTCGTGTCCCGCAACACCGTCAACTCCCAGGTCGGCTCGATCTACCGGAAGCTCGGCGTCTCGTCCCGCAGCGACGCCGTCGAGCAGGCAGGGACAGTGGGTCTGCTCGGCTGGTGACGGCGGGTCCCGCGCGCACTTCACCCGTTCTGTGTGACGACAGGGCGGAGCGGGGACGCCACGATCGGACTGAGGAACCTCCACCTCGACGACTCCGACGAGAGCGACGATCTGATGGCCACAGCGCAGGCCCCGGGTGCGGGTCTGGTGCTCGCTCGTGCTCGCGGCCAGCCAGTTCCTGATGACGCTGGACAGCTCGGTCATGAACGTGTCGATGGCCGTGGTCGCCGCCGATCTCGGGACGACCATCAGCGGCATCCAGACCGCCATCACCCTGTACACGCTGGTGATGGCCACCATGATGATCACCGGCGGCAAGCTCGGGACGATCCTCGGCCGACGCCGCGTCTTCGCCCTCGGTCTGCTCGTCTACGCCGCCGGGTCGCTGATCACCGCGCTGGCCCCGAACCTGCCCGTGCTGCTGCTCGGGTGGTCGTTGCTGGAGGGGCTGGGCGCCTCGTTGATCATGCCGGCCATCGTCGCCCTGGTCGCCGCCAACTTCCCGGCCGAGCGGCGCGCCGGCGCGTACGGCCTGGTCGCCGCCGCCGGGGCGATGGCGGTCGCCGCCGGCCCGCTGATCGGCGGGGCGGTCACCACCTTCGCCTCCTGGCGCTACGTCTTCATCGGCGAGGTCGTCCTGGTGCTGGTGATCCTGGTCTTCCTGCGGCGGATCGCGGACGTCCCGCCTTCGCCGGGCCGGCTCGACGTCGTCGGGTCGCTGCTGTCGGTGCTGGGTCTGGGCTCCGTCGTCTACGGGGTGCTGCGCTCGAGCGAGTGGGGGTGGGTCGCAGCCAAGGCCGGGCGCCCCGGAGGTCCTCGGCGCCTCGCCCGTCGATCTGGTTGCTGGTCGGCGGTGTGGTCGTGGTCTTCGCGTTCCTGTGGTGGGAGCAGCGTCTGGTCCGCACCGGCGGTGACCCGCTGCTGCGGCCCGCGCTGCTGCGCAACAGCGGACTCACCGGCGGGCTGTCGATGTTCTTCGCCCAGTACCTCGTCCAGGCCGGGGTGTTCTTCACCGTGCCGCTCTTCCTCTCCGTCGTCCTGGAGCTCAACGCCCTGCAGACGGGTCTCCGCATCCTGCCGCTGTCAGCGGCGCTGCTGCTGGCGGCCGCGGGGATCCCGCGGGTGGCTCCTCGCGGCAACCCCCGCCGGATCGTGCAGCTGGGCCTCGGCTGCGTCCTCGCTGGCGTGCTGGTGCTCGTGGCCGGGATGGATCCGGGGGCCAGCGCCGCCGTCGTCGCCCTCCCCATGCTGCTGATCGGGCTCGGGCTCGGCGCCCTGGCCTCCCAGCTCGGTGCGGTGACCGTGTCCGCGGTGGACGACTCGGAGAGCGCAGAGGTGGGCGGGCTGCAGAACACCGCCACCAACCTGGGTGCGTCGCTGGGCACCGCGCTGATCGGCTCGGTGCTGCTGGCCACCCTGACCAGCTCGGTGATCGCCGGCATCCGCGACAACCCGGCCGTGCCGGACACCGTCAAGGAGCAAGCCTCCACCCAGCTGGTCGGGGGCGTCCCGTTCCTGTCGGACAAGCAGCTCGACGAGGCGCTGGCCCGGGCCGGGGTTCCCGCCGACCAGGCCGCCACCATCAGCACGGTCAACGCCGAGGGCCGGCTCAGCGCGCTACGGGTCGCCTTCGGTCTCACGGCCCTCCTCACGGCTGCCGGGCTCCTGCTCACCGGTCGCCTGCCCCGGCGGGCGCCCGGCTCGGGACCAGCCCCGCCGGTCACGGACCGGTCGACGGCCGAGGTCGTACGGACGCGCCCGAGGCGATCGTGAAGTTCGTACCGGGGGCTCGCCGGCCGCCACCCCCGACCTCCCGGCTCGTCGAACGCTGGACCTCGGTCGACGGCGTGGACGTCTTCTACCGCGAGGCGTGCGTCGCCGGCGCTCCCGTGATGGTGCACCTGCACGGCTTCGGCCTGTCCGGTCGCTACCTGGTGCCGACGGCCGAGCTGCTCAGCGAACGCTTCCACACCCTGGTGCCCGACCTGCCCGGCTTCGGACGCAGCGCCGGTGACGCCGACTCCCTCGACGTCCCGGCCCTGGCCGAGGCGGCGGCAGCGTTCCTGGACGACCGGGGTGTCGAGTCGGCGACGCTGGTCGGGAACTCCATGGGGTGCGCCGTCGTGTGCGAGCTCGCCCACCGCCACCCCGACCGCGTGGACCGGGCCGTGCTCGTCTCACCGGCCGGTGGAGTGCACAACCAGCCGCTGCACCGGGCGGTGCGCCAGCTCGCTCGCGACGGTCCCCTCGAACCGGCCCGGCTGCTGCGCGTCGCCGTCCCCGACTACCTGCGCTTCGGGATCTCCAGCACCCGGAGGATGTTCCAGGCGCTGACGGAGTACCCGGCCCTGGAGCGCCTCATCGAGCTTGAAGATCCCGACCCTCGCGGTCGTGGGCAGCCGGGACCCGATGATGCCCGGGCCGGCCCGCGTCCGGGAGGTCGCCGGTCGCAACGACAACCACGTGCTCCTGGTGGTCATCCACGGTGCCGCCCACGCGATCAACTTCAGCCACCCCGCCGAGCTGGCGAACGTCATCCGACAGTTCATGGCCGACGAGCCGATCGTCGACGACCCCGAGGCCCCCGGTCTGGCCCGGGCCTACGAGCTCCACCGCGGGGTCCACCTGCCCTGAGCGTGCAGCTCGATGAGCCGATCCGAGGGCTCGGGATCAGCCCACCGCAGGCACCGCGACGTCGCGTCCGCCCTCGGCGGTGAGCCTGCGGCGCATCACGACGGTGCTCGGCACGGGCGCGAACCCACCGGCGAACAGCGCCTCGCCCTGGCGGAACGACGGTGACGCGGCGAGCAGGGCCGGCGGCGCGAAGCTCAGGGTCGCGGCGAGCTCGTCGAGGTCGCGCTCGGAGCTCATCCGCATCAGCGCCAGGTTGTCGCACTGGGAGATGATCCCGGCGTGCACCTTGGAGGGCCGCTGGGTCGACAGGAGGAGCCAGAGCCCGTACTTCCTGCCCTTCGGCCGCGATCTGGATGATCCGCTCCAGCACCATCCGCTGCAGCGGCGTCTCGGCCTCCGGGCTGCAGAGGTTGTGGGCCTCGTCGATGACGATCAGCACGGGACGACGCTCGCTGCGACGGGCCCACAGCTCGTCCAGCACCGCCAGCGCGACGACGAGGGGCTGCTCCGCGGTGGTGAAACCGCCCAGGTCGAGAACGGTCGCCGCGGGCCTGGTGTCGATGATCTCGGTCGCCGCCCGCCCGCCCGCCGCCCACATGTCCCAGCTGAGCAGGCCGAGGTTCTCGATCCGCAGGGCGAAGCTGCGGACCTCGGGATCCGTGCTCTGCCTCAGCTCCGGCAGGATCTGCCCGGGTTCCTGCGCCGCGAGCATGTCCTCCAGGTGCAGCAGCGTGTTGTACTCCACCCGGTCGATCAGCGGGTCCAGGCGCAGCAGCGCCGCCTTGGCGGTGACGCTCATGGCGGTGAACCGCACCAGCAGGTCGTCGCCTGCCTGCCCGGCGGCGCGCAGGATCCGGATGTCGCGACCCCTCAGCCGGTCGACGCGGTCCCCTGAGGCCTCCGGGTCGACCTGGTCGAGATGGACGAAGTCAGCGTTGGGGTCGAAGATGATCAAGGGGAGCTCGGTGTGCATCAACAGCTCCTCGAGCAGCACGCCCAGCGCGTACGTCTTCCCGGATCCGCTCTGCCCGCACCAGAACGTGTGCCGGTTGAACCGGTGGGGGAGCAGCCCGGCGCCGACGCCCGGCATCGACGCCAGCCGGCCGACCTCCAGGACCGCGCCGGAGCGCGCGAGGAGCGACTCGACGAGCTCCGGCTCCGCCGGAGCGACCACTGCTGGTCCTGGACCGGACACCCGGGACGCCGGCGCACCGTAGATCCGGCCCGAGGTGATGAGACGTCCCCGGCCGTCGACCTCAGCGGCCTCGACCAGCCCGAGTCCGACCCCGTCGCCCTCGGTGAGGGACACGAAGTCCCCGGGGCGGTAGCCGGGGGAGCCGGTGGCGTCGATGCGGAACGTACGCCCGTCGGTGGAGGCCGTGGCCTCGGCGATCGAGCCCGGCGAGGTCATGCTCGATCCTAGGACGGATCCCCGGTGACGCCTAGGGTGCGATCGTCAGTGGAAGTACTTGAGCGAGACCTTGAGCACGATCATCAGCACGCCGAGCCCACCGGCGATCAGCACCATGCCGGTCTGCGCCAGACGGCCCATCCGGGCCGCCCGCCCGGCCCGCCACCCGTAGATCATCAGCAGCACGACGATGACGATCAAGGCGACGAGCGCGGCGTCGGAGGGTGTCGCGCCCAGCAGCCGGGCCAGGAGCAGAGCGACCAGGGGGACGTACGACGCGCTGACGATCGGCCACTTGGCCCTCAGGGCGGAGCGGACGCTGCCCGCGGAGGGGATCCGCCCCTCGCTCGCCCGGGCTCCCAGCTCGGCGTACTGCTCCGACAGCCAGTAGACCAGCAGGGTCACGAAGACGGCCACGGCCAGGGGGGCGGTACGCATCTGCGCCCCGACCGTCGCCAGCACCGAGGCGGAGACGATCAACCCGTAGATGCCGGCGGCTCGGCCGGTGGCGTTCTCCACCGCCGCGGCGGTCGGTGGCTCGGGAGGTTGCTGCGCAGGGGTCACGGTCCTCCGATCGTCAGCAGATCCACCGGAGCCGACCGTCGTCGGTGTGGCCGAGATCCGGCCACCAGCTCACGCGGTGCGCCCGGCGAGACGGCGGTCGCCGCCAGGCACGTCGGCTGGTGTCGCAGGACTGAAGATAGCGCAAGCGACCCGCGTGGGCGCGGCGTCCGGGGGCGACGGAGGCCGAGAGAGATCCGCGATAATGGGCTGCCGGACGACTGGTCGATCGCGCGACACCAGGGTGGCGCGGCGGCCGAGACATCAGAGGACGGGGCGACGACTGTGGCGCTGGGCACGCTGGCCGAGCTGGACTTCGACGCCGTCATCTTCGACATGGACGGCACCCTGATCGACTCGACCCCGGCGGTGGCCCGGGCGTGGACGACCTGGGCGCAGGAGCACGGGCTGACCGCCGAGCAGCTGGCCGGGCACCACGGGATGCCGTCGGCCCGCGTGGTGCGCAAGCTGTTGCCCGACCACCAGCACGAGTCAGCCATCGAGCGGATCAACGCCCTGGAGATCGACGACGTGCACGACATCGTCGTCCTGCCCGGGGCGGCCGACGCCCTGGCCGCCCTCCGCTCCGCCCGCAACGCCATCGCCACGTCGTGCACGATGCCGCTGGCCCGCGCCCGGATCGCCGCCGCCGAGCTGGTGGCCCCCTCGGTGCTGGTCACCGCCGACCAGGTCGAGCACGGCAAGCCCGCCCCGGACCCGTTCCTGCTGGCGGCCGAGCGGCTGGGCGTGGCTCCGGAGCGCTGTCTGGTGGTGGAGGACGCCCCCGCCGGTCTCACCGCTGCGCAGGCCGCCGGCTGCTACCGGCTCGCGGTGATCACCACGACGCCGGAGGACGAGCTCGAGGCCGACGGGATCGTCCGAAACCTGGGGGACGTGGAGTTCCTGGTCGCCGCCGACGGCAAGATCCGCATCCGGGACATCGTGGCATGATGGTGGCATGAGTAGAACACGCCTCAGTACGACCGTCGACGAGACCCTTCTCAGAAACGCGCGGGATCTTCGCTCGGGTGTGACCGACGCTGCCCTCATCGACGAGGCGCTTGTGGCGTTCCTCAGTCGGCATCGTTCTGCCGAGGTGGATGCCAGCTATGCGGCGTACGACGACCACCCGCTCGATGAGGCGGATGAGTGGGGCGATCTTGCCTCGTTCCGGCGAGCGGCTGGGGCTTCGTGAGCAGCCTGCCTGCTCGCGGTGAGATCTGGTGGTGTGAGCTACCCGATGTCGGCCGCCGTCCAGTGGTCGTGCTGTCCCGTGACGCCGTCATTCCACGCCACCGGCGAGCGCTGATTGCGCCCTGCACCACAACCATCCGGGGCCTCGTCAGTGAGGTGGTCCTGGATCCCGTGGTCGATCCGGTGCCGAGGTTGTCCGCGGTCAACCTCGACTCGGTTGAGAGTGTGTCGCTCGGTGTCCTGGTCGACCGGTTGGGTCGGTTGAGCAGTGATCGCATGCGCCAGGTGTGCTCCGCCCTGGCGGTGGCGGTCGACTGTCAGCCCTGACGCTTGTCGTCGCCCCTATCCGGTCAGCCCTTCAGGGCTCCCGACATCACGCCCTGGATGAACTGGCGCTGGAAGAACATGTACAAGATCAGCACGGGCAGGGCCACCAGCACAGCGGCGGCGGCCATCAGGTTGAGCTGCTGGGTGTAGCGGGTGGAGAACGACCCCAACGCCAGCGTGACCGGCATCTTGGCCTCGTCGTTGATCAGCACGAAGGCCAGGAAGTAGTCGTTCCAGGTCCACATGAACATCAGCAGCACCATGGTGATCAGCCCGGGCCGGATCACCGGCAGCACGATCGACCAGAGCATCCGCAGCCGACCGGCCCCGTCCAGCTCCGCGGACTCGACCAGCTCGCGGGGCACCGCCTGCAGCGTCGCCCGCATCCAGAACACCCCGAAGGACACCCCGAGGCCGGCGTGGGCGATCACCAGACCGAACAGGCTGGAGGTGAGCCCGACGGTCCGCAGGTTGAAGTAGAGGGGGACCAGGATCCCCTCCAGCGGGATCATGATGCCGGCCAGGATGATCGGGAAGACGATCCGGCTGCCCGGCATGGCCAGGATGGTGAGACCGTAGCCGGCCAGGATCGAGACGGTCGAGGTGATCACCACCGCACCGACGCAGATGATCAGGCTGTTGAGCAGGTGGGTGGTGAAGTCGGCCTGCACCCAGGCGTCGGCGAAGTTGGACAGCCGGATGTCGGTCAGGTCCACGCCGGCGTTGGCCTTGGGGCTGGTGGCGGCCAGCAGCAGCCAGCCCACCGGCAGCACCACGGCCAGCGAGAACAGGGTCAGGATCAGGTACGAGAAGACGGTCTCGAGCCGGGTGCCGGCCATCAGGCGTCCCTCTCCACGAGGCGGACGATGAGCAGGGCCACCAGCAGGCACGTCACCGCCATCACCACCCCGATGGCCGCCGCCGCGCCGACGTCGCCGACGGCGAACGCCTTGGTGTAGAGCAGGAACGACGGGGTGATGGTCGAGGTGCCGGGACCACCGCGGGTGGTCAGCCACACCAGGTCGAAGGTGCGCAGCGCGCCGGTCACCGTCAAGGTGGCGGCCACCGCGATCTGCGGCCGGAGGCCGGGCAGCGTGACGGCGAAGAACTCCCGGACCAGACCGGCCCCGTCCACCCGGGCAGCGTCGTACAGGCTGGTGGAGATCGACGACGAGCCGGACACGAACAGCACCATGCACAGGCCGAAGGTGGTCCAGGTGCCGACCAGGCCGAGCGCGGGCAGGGCGAGGGTGAAGTCGCCCAACCAGTCGCGGGTCAGGGCCTCCAGCCCCAGCGCCTGGAGGGCGTTGTTGATGGGACCCTCGGGCCCGTAGAGCTGCTTCCAGAGCACGGCCACGACCACCGACGTGAGGACCTGGGGCAGGAAGATCACCCAGCGGAAGATCGCGAAGCCGGGCCGGCGGTAGCGGGCCAGCAACGCCGCACTCAGCAGACCCAGGGTGATCGGCAGCACGGCGTAGAAGATCACCAGCACGCCGATGTGCCCGATCGCTTCGGCCAGCAGCGGGTCGTCGAAGAACGCGAGGTAGTTGTCCAGTCCGACGAACACCGCGGCGGACACGCCGTCCCAGCGGTACAGGGAGTAGTTGATGCTCTGGACCGACGGCAGCAGCACCACGAACGCGTAGAGGAGCAGGGCCGGCAGCACGTAGAGCCAACCCACCCAGCGTCGCCGGCCGCGACGCGGTCCGCGGGGAGCCGGGGAGCTCCGGCGCCGGGCCCTCCGGGCCTGGGCGGCGAGCGGGCTCTCCGCCGACACCGTCGGTTCGGCCACGGTCCTACTTGCCCTGCGACTTCCGGAAGGCGTCGTAGTCCTTCTGGCACGCCTCGACGAGCTGGGCTGGGGTGATCTTGCTGGCCAGCAGCAGCTGGGTCTGGGCCCCCAGGGTGTCCAGCATGGTCGGCGACGCCCAGTCGAAGTAGGGCACGAACCCGTCGGTCTCCTGCACCGCGTTCAGCTCGGCCAGCTCGTCGGCCAGCAGCGCGCCGGCGTCGGCGGGCTTGGTGAAGGTGCCGTTGAACGGCATCACGCCCGTCTTCAGTGCGATCTCGCCAGCCTCCTGGCTGGAGGCGAAGTCCAGGTACGCCGCCGCGGCGTCGGGACTCTTGCTCTTGGTGGCGATGGAGAAGTTCTGGTTGGAGGCGCCGGTGGCCTGCAGCGGCATGCCCTCCGTCGGCAGCAGGAAGGTGCCGAACTTGTTGGCGGTCTCGACGTTGTTGAAGGGCAGCGAGTCGCTGTAGTAGAAGTAGTAGACCCCGGTGCCCTCCACGAACGCCTGGCCCGAGTCGGAGCCGGGTGTGCCGGCGAAGTTCTTCGGCAGGTAGCTGTCGGCGGCCCACTGCTGGTAGAGCTCGCCGGCCTCCAACATCCCGATGTCGCTCGCCGAGCCGCCGGCGCCGTAGACGAAGTCGGCGATCTTCTGCTTCTCGGCGAACACGTTCATCAGGGCGAACAACGTGGTGGTGCTCAGCCACTGGTCCTGGGTGCCGATCATCATCGGCACCTCACCGGCCGCCTTCGCCGCACTCAGGCTCTGCTTGAACTCCTCGAACGTGGTGGGGGTGCCGATGCCCAGCTTCTCCAGCTTGGAGCGGTTGAAGTAGACGGTGATGAAGCCGCCCTGGGCGATCGGTGCCCCGAACCAGGAACCGGTGCCGATCTGGCTGCCGTCGGCGGCCACCTGGTGCATCTTGGCGATGGTGGCGGGGATCCGGTCGCCCCAGCCGTAGCCCTTCGCGTACGCGTCCAGGTTCAAGATCAGCCCGGCCTTGGCGAAGGTGCCGATGCCCTGCCAGCCGTTGTTGGCCGGGACCACGTCCGGGGCGGAGGTGTCGGACAGCTTCAGCTTCAGCGTCTTGTTGATGTCGTCGAAGGTGGCGCTGGTCCGGTTCACCTTCAGCTTCGGGTACTTGGCGGTGAACGCGGCGTTGACCGCCGTCACCCACTGGGACTGCATCGAGGCCTTGTCGGTCCAGGTGTCCAGGGTGGTGATGGTGGTCTCGGGCAGCGACGCGGGGTCGGTGTTCACGTCGCTGGGCGCGCTGGAGGCCGCCGGGGCGGAGCCACCCGGGGCGCAGCCGGCGAGCGGGATGGTGACGGCCGCGGCCGCGAGGCCGAGGAAGGTCCGGCGGTTGGTGATCATGGTGTCTCCTCGGTGTTTTGGCCTCGGGTCACTGGGCTCATCGGGTCACTGGGCGTCTTCGTGCACGCGGTCGTGGATCAGGTGCTGGGGGCCGTGCTCGCCGGTGGCCATCGGTGCCGGCGGGGTGAAGGTGCTGGTGATCTTCTGGGTGGTCCCCGTGGCGGCCGCCTCCATCGCCGCCAGCATGATCTCCAGCACGTGGTAGGCGTGCTCGGGCCGGGTGTAGGGCTGCTGGCCGGTCCGGATGCAGTCGATCATGTGGCGCAACCCGTCGGTCCACGGCCAGTAGCGGGACTTGCTGTGGAAGGTCTGCCAGGAGCCGAGGGTGTTCTCCCACAGCTGGAGGCCGTCGGGGGCCCAGTCGTCGCCGAGCATCTGCACCGTGCCGTCGAGCCCGTAGACCTCGACCGCCGGACCGAGGTACTGCTGCATCCCGAACGCGGTGGTCACGGTGGCCAGCACGCTGCCCCGGTCGTCGCCGAGCTCGAGCAGGAGCTGGAAGGTGTCGTCGGTCTGCACCTCGATCTCCTCGCCGTCGACCACCCGGCGGGGCGGGTCAGCGTGGTCATCGCGGTCACCGAGCGACAGGGCCCGAGCAGACCGGTCAGCGTGGTCACGTTGTAGACCCCGAGGTCGAACAGCGGCCCGCCGCCCGGACCGTAGAACCACTGACCCCAGTCGGGGCCGTTCCAGCCGTAGCGGGCGCGGGCCAGCAGCGGCCGACCGATCCGGCCGTCCAGCACCATCTGGGCCATCCGCTGGTAGTCCGGGCTGAGCAGCACATGCGGAGCGCACAGCAGGTTGGCCGGGCCGCTCCGGTCCAGCTCGACCAGCCGGGCCGCCTGCTCCAGCGACAGCGACATCGGCTTCTCCACCAGCACGTGGTGCCCGGCGGCCAGCGCCCGCTCGGCCAGGTCGCCGTGCTCGGGCATCGAGGTGAGGACCACCACCAGGTCGATGGTGGGGTCGTCGATGATGTCCTGCGGGTCCGGGTGCTGCCGGCGATCGGGAACTGGCTCCACCTCGGCGATCCGGTCCGCCCGCAGGTCGCAGATCGTCGGCGCGGACGGCGTGCCCGCGGGCGATCTCGTTGACCAGCAACGGCATGTACGCGTGCTGCATCACGCTGCCGCAACCGATGATGCCGACCGAGACCGTCTCCGCCATGACGCTCCTGCGACTCCGGGAATCGGGTGAACTGCTTGCCCAACCTACCGTTGGCAGACCAGTTATGCCAGATTTGACCACATGCTTCCCCAGATGGTTCGGCGCAACACTCCGCGGCCTCATTTCGACGGGCCGCGGCTGATTCGCGCGCGATGCCGGCCCATCACGTCTGGGGCGACGCGGAAGGCGGCTACGTCACCGACCGGGTCATCTCGTCCCGCGACCAGCTGCACGTGCTGGAGTTCGAGCTGCCGCCCGGGGCCGAGGTTCGGCCACACCGCCGACAACCCGACGCTGTTCGCCGCCGACGTCGCCTACCTGTGCGTGGCGGGGACGCTGGTGCTGGCCGATCCGGAGACCGGCGAGGTCGTGCTGGTGCCCGAGCGGGACCGGGGTCTACTTCGGCCGGGACACCTGGCACCACGGCTTCGCCTCGGCCCGGAGACCGCGCGGGTGGTGGAGTTCATGTCCCCGCCGCCGGTGCTGGGCACGGCGTCCACGTACGGGCGGACCCGGCCGCTGCTGACCGAGAGCCGCTACGTCGACCAGCGCTGGCGGGGCGCTGGCCGGAGGCTCTGCCCGAGCAGCGCGCCGGCCGTCGGCTCGTGCCGCTGCGGGTCGAGGACGGTCTGCTGTCCTTCCGGGACGCGTCACCCGGCCACCTGGTCTGGACGCTGCTCGACACCCCGCTGCTGACGGTGGTCCGGGGGGAGGTGCAGCCCGGCACGGTGGACGCCTTCGCCCGCCAGGACAAGGAGACGGTGCTGCGGGTGGTCACCGGCGAGCTGTGGGTGGACGTCCGCGATCCCGCCGAGGCCGAGTCCGCGTACACGGTCGGCTGCCTGCAGGCCGGGGACGCCTGCTTCGTCCCCGCCGGCCACGAGCTGCGGACGCTGGTGCGCGCCGACCGGCCTGCGACCTACCTGCAGGGCGCGGCCCGGGTGCCCGAGGGGTGGCGGCCGTGATCCGACGGCACGAGGTGGTGGCGTGCCAGGACTGACGGTCGCGCTCGACGTCGGTGGGACCAAGCTGGTCGGCGCGCTCCTGGACGCCGACGGGATCCGGCGCCGGGTCGAGCGCGCGACCCCGGGGCCGCCGGGGGCGGCCGACGCCGGCTCGACGGCGCTGCGGAGCTCGCCGGCGACCTGGCCTCGGACAGCTGTCGCCGAGGCGGGAGCCCTGACGAGCGCGCGCTGGTGACGGCTGTGGGCATCGGCTGCTGCGAGTACGTGGCGGGGAACCGGCTGACCAGCCGCGAGGTGCTGGCCTGGACCGAGCAACCCGAGGACTGGCTCCCGACGGTGTTCCCGGGTGCGCGGGTGACGGTCGAGTCGGACGTCCGCTGCGGGCTGCTGGCCGAGCGCCGGCTGGGGGCGGCTCGGGACGTGGACTCGGCGGTCTTCGTGTCCTGGGGAACCGGCCTGTCCTCGGCCGTGCTGGTGGACGGGCGGATCTGGTCCGGCTCGCGGGGAAGGGCCATCGCGCTGGGCGAGCTCCCCGGACCACTGGGGCTCAACCTGGAGCAGTTCGCCTCCGGCGCCGGGATGGCCGTCCGCTGGGGTGCGGCCACCGGCCGACCCGGCCGGGACGCCCGGGCGCTGCTGGCTGCGGCCGAGCACCGGGAGACCAACGCCGTGGCCATCGCGGCCACGGCGGGTCAGGCCCTGGCCGACGCCCTGGAGGCGGTGGTGCGGCTGCTCGACCCGGCTCGGATCGTGCTCGGCGGGGGCTGGGCTGCGCCGACACCGCGGCCCGGCCGCGCTGCTGCGGCAGTGGGACCGGCTCGGTACGCCGACGGAGCTGGTGGTGGCCGAGCTGGGCCCGGACGCGCCGTTGCTGGGGGCCGGTCTGGCCGCCGGCTGGGGCGGCTGAGAAAGAGAGGAATTGGTGAACCGTCGGGCTCAGACCGCGGCGCGGAACAGGTCGGCGGTGAACCGGTACGCGTCGCCGCGGTAGCGGTTGACGGTGATGATGATCGGGACCCGGTCGAGGGTGAAGGTGACGTCCCGGGCCACCAGCACGGCCGCGCCGGTGGGCAGGTCGAGCAGCCCGGCCTCCCACTCGCCCGCGTTCATGGCCTGGACCGTGTAGGTGAGCGGTGCACCCGGATGTCGTGCTCCTCGAGCGCCTCGTAGAGGGACCGGTCGGTCAGGTCCTCGTCGGCCAGCCACGCCACCCGCCGGAGCGGCAGCACCGCGCTCTCCACGGTGATCGGCACCCCGTCCATGCCGCGCAGCCGGACCACCTCGATCAGCGGGGCCGCGGCGGCGACCTGCAGGTCGGCGGCCTCCTCGAAGGTCGCCGGACGGGTCTGCCGGGAGAGCACCCGCGAGGTGGCCCGCAGACCCTGCTGGGTGGCCAGCTCGGTGAAGGAGACGAGCTGGCTGGGCGGTTCGCCCAGCACCAGCTGGGGGACGAACCAGCCGCGCTGGGCCGAGGGCACCAGCCGACCGTCCTCGGCCAGCTGGAGCAGCGCCAATCGCAGCGTGGAGCGGCTGACCTTGATCTCCTCGGCCAGGGCCCGCTCCCCGGGCAGCCGGGCGCCGGGGGATAGACACCGCGGTCGAGCAGGGCCGTCAGCTGCTGGTACGCCTGCTCTCGCGCCGGACCTGCGACCATGGCCAGACCATACCAGTTGCTCACTGGCTCATCCGGATGGCGTACGGAGATGGTCCGGAGTCGACGGACGGGCATCTGGTCTGACTGGTATCGTCGCCGTCGTGCCGGTATCTCCCCGCGTGCTGGCGGGCCCCGACGAGATCGGGGCCGAGGACGCCGCCCTGGTCGTGGACCGCTACCGCCGCCGCACCCCTGGCCGTCAGTTCCTGCTCGGTTGCCCCGGCGGTCGGAGCCTGGCCAGCACGTACGCGCACCTGGCCGGGCTGACCGCTGGCGAGCTGGACCTGAGCGACCTGGTCGTGGTGATGATGGACGAGTATGTGGAGGCAACCGACGGCGGGTTCCGCGCCGTCGACCCGACGCTGCCGCACTCCTGTCACCGGTTCGGCCGGGTGGAGATCGTGGCGCCGCTGAACGCGGGCCGGTCGGTGCGGTCCGCGAGTCCGGGTCGGGCTGGTGGAAGGCTTACATGCGGCGCGCGACCAACACGATCAACTACAGCGGCAGCTGCCGCTGGCCCAGGGCGTCGACTTCGCCGTCTGATCGGCTTGCCAGACCCGACACGGTTCGCCCGGAATGCGGTCGTTGACGGTCCATCGTTTCCGGCGCACGGTGAGGTGGACCTCATGGGGGCCACCACTCATCCACGGGAGGAACCGTGCCGACCACCATCACTCGCCTCGACGGCGGCACCGTCACGCTCGACGACGAGCGGCATCACCGAGCTGCGCGGCAGCTTCCGCGGCGAGGTGGTGGTGCCGGGAGATGCGGGCTACGACGAGGCGCGGGCCGGCGGGTTCAACGAGCTGTACGCCGACCGGCGACCCGGACTGATCGTGCGCTGCACCGGGACCGCCGACGTCGATCGACGCGGTCGGCCTCGCGGCAGCCGAAGCCCTGCTGGTCGCGGTGCGCGGCGGGGGCCACAGCATCGCCGGCCACTCGAGCATCGACGGCGGGCTGCTGATCGATCTCGGCGCGATGAACGGCGTGTGGGTCGACCCGGAAGCCCGGACGGTCACGGCCCAGGGCGGCGCCACCTGGGGCGACGTCGACCGGGAGGCGCAGGCGTTCGGCCTCGCCGTCCCCGGCGGCATCATCTCCACGACCGGCATCGGCGGCATCACCCTGGGCGGCGGCATCGGCTGGCTGCACCGCAAGCTCGGCCTGGCCTGCGACAGCCTGCGCTCGGCCCAGCTCGTCACCGCCGACGGCCGGCTGATCCGGACCAGCGCTGAGGAGCGAGCCGGACCTGTTCTGGGCGCTCCGCGGCGGCGGCGGCAACTTCGGCGTGGTCGTGTCGATGGAGTACGACGCCCATCCCGTCGGCCCGATCGTGTTCAACGCCGCGCCGATTTACCCGATGGCCGCCGCAGCGGAGATCCTTCCGAAGTGGGTGGCGTGGACGCGCACGGCTCCCGAGGAGGCCACCAGCCGGGCGCTGTTCTGGACCTTCCCCGACGTCGACGCGCTGCCGCCCGAGCTGCGCGGCCAGGACGCCCTGATCCTCGCCGCACTCCACAGCGGGTCGCCGGACGAGGGCGAGCGGGTGCTGCAGCCGCTGCGCGAGATGGGCGCCCTGCTCTTCGACCTGAGCATGGCGCTGCCCTACCGCGCCGCGCAGTCCAACTTCGACCCGTTCTTCGCGAAGGGGGTGACCCGGAGCTACTGGAAGTCCCTCTATCTCGACGACCTCGACGACGCGGCGTGCGACCTCATCGTGCGCCGGGCGATGGCCCGTCCGCACCCGCTGACCCTGGTGCACGTCCCGCAGATGGGCGGCGCGACGTCGCGGATCGCGGCCGACGAGTCCGGCGTTCGGCGACCGCAGCGCGGCGTACATGCTCAGCGTCGACGGCAACTGGATCGACGCGGCCGACGACGACGAGCGCCATCGGGTGGACGCGCGGCTTCATCGCCGAGGCCGCGCAGCTCCCGTCGGCGCGGGGCATCTACCTGAACTTCAGCGGTGACGAGGAGATCGGCAGCGACCTGCGCGCCGCGGCGTTCGGCACGAACCTCACGCGGCTGACCCAGGTCAAGGACCAGGTTCGACCCGGGGAACCTGTTCCGCCTCAACAACAACATCCCGCCCTCGACGCAGCTGGACCTGCCGCGGCAGCGCATCACCATTGAGGCCGAAAAGCAGACGACCTGATCTGCCCAGCGGCGACCGGCTCCCGGGGCGGCGGGTGCGGCGGTCACCGCCGTGACCCGCTGCTGAGGTGCAGATGCCGCTCGCCTGCACGGGAGGCGCAGGCCGAGCTGTGGAAGGAGCTCGACAAGGAGGCCGAACGGTGGGCACCGTTCGGGTCGCGGCCGTACGGCGACCCGTTCGTCCGCCGGTAGCTCACCAAGGGCCGGTCGTCAGCGATCCGGCGCCGGTCGGCAGCGGGTCGGTCACCAGCCCCTTCACCACGCCGCGCAAGGCGTTCAGCTGGTCCGGGAGGTCGCCGTCCACGTCGACGCCCCGGCGGGCCAGCATCTTCTGCACCTGACGGTCGGCGGCGGCCGAGGCGCGCAGCACGTCCTTCGCGGCCGCGGTCGTGCGCAGCAGGTGCGATCGGCCGTCCTGCGGGTTCGGCAGCCGCTCGACCAGCCCGGCGGCCACCAGCTCGTTGACCCGGTTGCGCAACGTCGTCGACGGCACGCCCATGACGGCCTGCAGGTCCGACGGGGTGACCGGCTGGTGCCGGTGGAGGACGGTCAGCGTGCCGCTCTGGAACGGCGCGACCCCGCGCTTCTGCAGCTCCTGGTCGAACAACTGGCTCACCCAGGCGTTGGTGATCGCGATGTTCAGAGTGAAGGGGAGTGCTGCCGCCCGGCGGGACATGGCGCCGATGTTACGGGTCGATAGCTAGCGCTCCAGCAGCAGCGCGATGCCCTGGCCGACGCCGATGCACATCGTCGCGACGCGCGCCGGCGTCGTCGCGGTGGCGAGCTCGAGCGCCGCGGTGAGGGCGAGCCGCGCGCCGCTCATGCCGAGCGGGTGGCCGAGCGCGATCGCGCCGCCGTTCGGGTTCACGTGCTCGGCGTCGTCGGGCAGGCCGAGCTCGCGCAGCACCGCCAGCGCCTGGGCCGCGAACGCCTCGTTCAGCTCGACGACGTCGATGTCGGCCGATCGCGAGGCCGGCCCGGTCGAGCAGCTTGCGCGTCGCCGGCACCGGGCCGAGGCCCATCACCCGGGGCGGCACGCCGGCCGTCGCGGCGCCGGTGACCCGGGCGAGCGGCGTCAGCCCGTAGCCGCTGCGACCGCCCGCTCGGAGGCGACCAGCAGCGCCGCCGCGCCGTCGTTGACGCCCGAGGCGTTGCCGGCGGTGACGCTGCCGCCGGCGCGGAACGCCGGCCGCAGCCGCGCCAGCGCCTCGAGCGTCGTCGGCGCGCGGGTGCTCGTCGGGCTCGACGCACCGTCGGCTCGCCCCGCGCGGCCGGGCACGGTGACCGGCGACGATCTCCTCGGCGAGCCGGCCCGCTGGCCTGCGCCTTCGCCGTCCGCTCCTGCGAGCGCAGCGCGAACGCGTCCTGGTCCGCGCGCGGGACGCCGACGCTCCTCGGCGACGTTCTCCGCGGTCTCGCCCATCGAGTCGATGCCGTAGCGCCGCTCCATCTCCGGGTTCACGAACCGCCAGCCCAGCGTGGTGTCGTGCATCGCGACCGCGCGGGCGTACGCCGAGGTCGCCTTGGCCATCACGAACGGCGCCCGGCTCATGCTCTCGACGCCGCCGGCCACGACCAGGTCGGCCTCGCCGGCACGCACCGACCGCGCCGCGATCGCGACCGCGTCCGCGCCCGAGCCGCACAGCCGGTTGACCGTCGTGCCGGGCACCGTCTCCGGCAGCCCGGCCAGCAGCAGCGCCATCCGGGCCACGTTGCGGTTGTCCTCGCCCGCCTGGTTGGCGCAGCCGAGCACGACGTCGTCCACGGCCGCCCAGTCGACGCGCCGGCAGGCCGTCGACAGGGCCGCAGCACGTGTGCCGCGAGGTCGTCCGGACGTACTGCTGCCAGCGCGCCGCCGTACCGGCCGATCGGGGTGCGCACGCCGTCGACCAGGTAGGCCTCGCTCATCGCTCCTCCTGCGGCACCAGGATGCCCTCGATGGTGCGGCTGCGACCACGCAGCTCCGCCACCACGGTGCCGTCGTCGCGCGACACCGAGACGTCGTAGATGCCGCTGCGGCCGGCCCGGTGCCGTTCGCGGGCCTCGGCGGTCAGCCGGTCGCCGGCCCGGATCGGGGCGAGGAACGCGATGTCGCAGCCGGCCGCCACCGTGCTCTGCCCGTAGCTGTTGCAGGCGACAGCGAACGCCGTGTCGGCGAGCAGGAACACGTAGCCGCCGTGCGCGATGTCGTGCCCGTTGACCATGTCCGGCTGCACCGTCATGGTCGCGGTCGCGCGCCCTGGGCCGACGTCCACCAGCTCGACGCCTGCTCCGGGAGAGGCCCGGTCGTCGGCCAGCATGACCTCAGCGCTGCGCCGCGCGATCTCGTCCGGGTCGGTGAGCGGCAGCACGCCGCCGAGCCTAGGACGGCGTGCCGCCCGCGGCCACGCATCGCCCCCGCCTCCCGCCCTCGCCGGCGAACGGGTCTCAGCGGCGGGGAGGAGAGGGTATACGGCCCGTCGCTCCACCGGTGACCGTTCGCCGTCCACGATCCGGGAGCAGGTAGGCCACAGGCCGGTGCCGGCGTCACCGGAGCGAACCCGCCTTCCTGTCGGAGGCTTCACCGAGCCGGGGTCGTCGTCAGCCACCAGGTCCATGCCGAGCAGACGGAACGTCTCACCGGCCGCGCGCTCGATCTCCACCAGCTCGGCTAGGTCGGCGGCGCGGGCCTCCCGGGTCGAGAAGCGTGTGCCGTTGCGGGGACGTGACACGTTCCGAGGCTAGGCGAGAGCGGATATCACGGCCGCGATGTGACACAGTTCGGCGAGTGAGCTTGGCTGGTGTCATATCCACCGCCTAGACTCCGGCCCGTGGACGACGACAGCACCCAGCAGGCCGGCTTCGACGCGCTGATCGCGGCCGACGAGCGGGTCGAGCCGCGGGACTGGATGCCCGAGGGCTACCGCAAGACGCTGATCCGCCAGATCGCCCAGCACGCGCACTCCGAGATCATCGGCATGCAGCCCGAGGGCAACTGGATCACCCGGGCGCCGAGCCTGCGCCGCAAGGCGATCCTGATGGCCAAGGTGCAGGACGAGGCCGGGCACGGGCTCTACCTCTACTCCGCCGCCGAGACGCTCGGCGTCGACCGCGACGAGCTGCTCGACCTGCTGCACGCCGGCCGGCAGAAGTACTCCTCGATCTTCAACTACCCGACTCTGACCTGGGCCGACATGGGCGCGATCGGCTGGCTGGTCGACGGCGCCGCGATCGTCAACCAGGTGCCGATCTGCCGCTGCTCCTACGGGCCGTACGCCCGCGCGATGGTGCGCATCTGCAAGGAGGAGTCCTTCCACCAGCGGCAGGGCTTCGAGATCCTGCACACGCTGTCGCACGGCACGCCCGCGCAGAAGGCGATGGCGCAGGACGCGGTCGACCGCTGGTGGTGGCCGTCGCTGATGATGTTCGGGCCGCCGCGGACGACGAGTCGCACGCAACTCCGCGCAGTCGATGGCGTGGGGGATCAAGCGGTTCTCCAACGACGAGCTGCGCCAGAAGTTCGTCGACATGACGGTGCCGCAGTCGCGAGGTCCTCGGCCTCACGCTGCCCGACCCCGACCTGCGTCTCGACGAGACCACCGGCCACTACGACTTCGGCGCGATCGACTGGTCGGAGTTCTTCGCCGTGCTCAAGGGCGACGGCCCGTGCAACGCCGAGCGCATCGAGCACCGCCGCCGGGCGCACGACGAGGGCGCGTGGGTGCGCGAGGCGGCCGTTGCGTACGCCGACAAGCAGGCGGCCCGGTCCGCGCGGGCCGGTGCGGCATGAGTCAGCCCGGGGACCGAGCGCGCGACTGGCCGCTGTGGGAGGTCTTCGTCCGCTCGCGGCGTGGCCTGACCACCAGCACGTCGGCAGCCTGCACGCGCCGGACGCCACGATGGCCCTGCGCAACGCGCGCGACGTCTACACCCGCCGCTCCGAGGGCGTCTCGCTGTGGGTCGTGCCCGCGGCCGCGATCATCGCGTCCAGCCCGGACGAGAAGGACTCGTTCTTCGACCCGGCGGGCGACAAGGCCTACCGGCACCCGACGTTCTACGACATCCCCGACGAAGTGCAGCACCTGTAGATGACGATGACCGCCGCGTCGCGACGTACGCCCTCCGGCTCGGCGACGACGCGCTTGATCTCGTCGCACCGCCTCGGCGAGTGGGTCACCAACGCGCCGCAGCTCGAGGAGGACATCGCGCTCGGCAACATCGGGCTCGACCTGCTCGGCCAGGCCCGCACGCTGCTCACCTACGCCGGCGAGGTCGAGGGCACCGGTCGTACCGAGGACGACCTGGCCTACCTGCGCGACGAGCGCGAGTTCCTCAACGTGCAGCTCGTCGAGCTGCCGAACGAGCGACTTCGCGGTGACGATGGCGCGCCAGCTGCTGTTCTCGACCTACCAGCTCGCGCTGTACGCAGGCGCTGACGCGTCAGTGCCGACGAGACCCTGGCCGGCGTCGCCGGCAAGGCCGTCAAGGAGGTCGACTACCACCGCGACCACGCCACCCAGTGGGTGCTGCGGCTCGGCGACGGCACCGACGAGACGCACCGCCGGATGCAGGCCGGCCTCGAGCGGTCTGGCCGTACGTCGACGAGCTGTTCGGCACCGACGACCTCGAGCAGGCGCTGGTGGCCGAGGGTGTCGCCGTCGACGCTTCGACCCTGCGCGCCGGGCTGGGACGGGTACGTCGACCGGGTGCTCGCCGAGGCGACGCTGACCCGGCCGAGGCTGCGCACCCCGCCGGGCGGCGGCCGGCGGGGCATCCACACCGAGGCGCTGGGCTACCTGCTGGCCGAGATGCAGCACCTGCACCGCGCCCACCCCGGAGCGCGTGGTGACCAACCCCGACGCAGCGCGGTCCTGACCGTCGACGACGCGCGAACGGCTGCGGCGTCGGTGCTCGACCCCGAGGTGCCGGTGCTGACGATCGACGACCTCGGCGTGCTGCGCGACGTCGACGATGACCGACGACGGCACCGTCACCGTCACGATCACGCCGACCTACTCCGGCTGCCCGGCGATGGACGTGATCCGGCAGCGACGTCGAGTCAGCGGTGCGGGCGGCCGGGTTCGAGCGGGTCGAGGTGCGCACCGTGCTCTCGCCCGCGTGGACCACCGACTGGATGACCGACGCAGGGCCGGCAAGCCCTGCAGGAGTACGGCATCGCGCCGCCCGGCCGGCGTACGCCCCAGGGAGATGACGCGCCGGTGCTCTGGCGCTGTCGGTGCGCTGCCCGCAGTGCGGCGCGCCGACACCCGGGAGTCGAGCCGGTTCGGCTCCACCGCGTGCAAGTCGCTGTGGGTCTGCCGCGCCTGCCGCGAGCCGTTCGACCACTTCAAGGCGATCTGAGCATGTCCACCGACATCGCGGTGACCACTGGAGTCGTCGACACCGGACGCCGGCACGGCACCTTCCACCCGCTGCGGGTGGCGGCCGTCGAGCCGCTGACCGACGACGCGGTCGCGATCACGTTCGCGGTGCCCGACGAGCTGCGCGGCGACTACGAGTTCGACGCGGGCCAGCACCTGACGCTGCGCACCGAGGTCGGCGGCACCGAGGTGCGCCGCAACTACTCGATCTGCGCGCCGGCTCCCGAGCCGGACGCTGCGCATCGGCGTGAAGCGGCTCGGCGGCGGCGTCTTCTCCGGGCATGCGACGTCGACGCTCAAGGTCGGCGACGTGGTCGAGGTGATGACGCCGACCGGGCGCTTCACCCCGCACGTCGAGCCCGACCCAGGCCCGGCACTACTGCGCGGTCGCGGCCGGCAGCGGCATCACGCCGGTGCTGTCGATCGTCGCGACCGTGCTCGAGGTCGAGCCGGGGAGCACGGTCACGCTGCTCTACGGCAACCGGACCGCGGCCTCGGTGATGTTCCTCGACGAGCTCGAGGACCTCAAGGACCGCTACCCCGAGACGGTTCCGGCTGCTGCACGTGCTGTCCCGCGAGCAGCAGGAGTCCGAGCTGTTCACCGGCCGGCTCGACCCGCCGCGGCTGCGTCGGGTCCTGGCCGCGCTGGTGCCGCCAGAGACCGTCGACGAGTGGTTCCTCTGCGGGCCGTTCGAGATGGTCGAGGGTGCCCGGGAGGTGCTGCTCGAGGCGGGTGTCGACGCGGCGCACGTCCACGCGGAGCTGTTCCTCGTCGAAGGTGAGGCGCCGCGCGAGTCGGTGTCGCCGGAGCAGGTCCGGGCCGCCGGCACCAGCACCGTGCTGGTGACCCTGGACGGGCGGGCCACCACGCTGCACGTTCCGCGCACCGGGCAGCGGGTGCTGGACGCGGTGCTCGAGGTCCGGGCCGACGCGCCGTACGCCTGCAAGGGCGGGGTCTGCGGCACCTGCCGGGCACGCCTGGTCTCGGGCGAGGTCTCGATGGCGCGCAACTACGCCCTCGACCCGGACGAGGTCGCGGCCGGCTTCGTCCTCGCCTGTCAGTCGGTGCCGGTCTCCGAGGAGCTGGAGCTCGACTTCGACGCCTGACGCGTCGCGCGTGCCCGTGGGCGGCCATGGGCCGGCTCCGGCTCGGCTCCTGAGAGAGTGTCCGCCATGCGCGTGACAGCCCGGGTCGACTACGCCGTCCGGGCGCTGGTCCAGCTCGCCTCGGACGCCTCGACCGAGCCGGTCAAGGCCGAGGCGCTCGCGACCGCGCAACAGATCCCGCTGAAGTTCCTGCTGGAGATCCTGCGCCAGCTCAAGCAGCACAAGCTGCTGGTCAGCCGCCGCGGCCCTGAGGGCGGCTACACCCTCGCGAAGCCGGCGTCCGAGATCGCCATCGCCGACGTCATCCGGGCGGTGGAGGGCCCGCTGGCCACCGTGCGCGACACCAGCCCGGCAGCGCTGGCGTACGTCGGCCCGACCGAGCCGCTGCGCACTGTCTGGATCGCGGTGCGCGGCAGCCTCCGTCACGTGCTCGAGGACGTGACCCTGCAGGACGTGCTCACCGGCAAGCTGCCGCGGCACGTCGTGGCGATCGCCGAGAAGTACGGCGTCGACGAGCGGCCCTAGCGGCTGCTGAGGTCCCTGGCCCCGGCCGGCCGGGACGCACGCAGCGCCTCGGCTTCGAGTGTGCAGGCGGCGTGCAGCAACGAGAGCTCGTCGTCCCGGTGCCCGGAGGCATGCAGCAGCCCGTCGACCAGCTCGGCCGCCGACGTCGTGACCAGCCCGGCTCGGACCCGGGCGCCCTCCAGCCCGGCCGCCAGCCGAGCCCGCTCCGGCTGCGACTCGAGCACCCGCAGCTCGGCGTCGACCGCGCGCGCGGCAAGCTCGAGCCGGGCCAGCAAGGAACGCACGTCGCCGACAGGTGCCTGCACGGCCTGGGCGGCCGCAAGGGCCCGCCGTGCGCCGCCGACCGAGCGCTCCATCTCGCGACGCAGCCGGGCAACCTCCGCCGCCGGGCCGACGCCGTGGGCGCGGGCTCGGAGGGCCGCCGCGTCACGCAGCCCGAGCAGCCGGCGGCGTACCGCACGGACCGAGCTGCGGACCACGACGACGACAGCGCAGGAGCAGAACGCGAGGGTGGCCAGCACGGCCATCAAGGTGCCCATGCGCGCGACCCTACGCCGACCCGGCGGCCGGCGTACCTCGCAAGGCGGACGGTAACTCCGCACGGCGCCGGCGCCATGCCCAGCAACCGTCGATCACGTTTACGTGGTCGACTTCGGGAGGGCGGGGATGGTGCCGAGCTTGCCGGCCTGGAAGTCCTCGAAGGCCTGCCGCAGCTCGGACTCCTCGTTCATGACGAACGGGCCGTACCACGCGACCGGCTCCCGGATCGGGCTGCCGCCGAGCACCAGGACGTCGAGCTCGGGGCTGCGACTGTCCTGCGTCGCGTCGGCCCGCACCGTGACCGTGTCGCCGGCGCCCAGCAGCGCGAGCTGGCCGGCGCGCACCGGCCGGCCCTCGGCGCCGACGGTGCCCGACCCGGCGAGCAGCGTAGACCAGCGCGTTGAAGTCCGGCTGCCACGGCAGCGTCAGCGACGCGCCGGGCTGCAGGGTGGCGTGGGCGAGCGTGATCGGCGTGTACGTCGAGCCCGGGCCGGTCACGTCCTGCACGCCGGGGAGCGAGCCGGCGATGACCCGCACCAGGGCGCCGCCGTCGGCCGAGGCGAGCAGCCCGACCTTGGCGCCGCGGATGTCCTGGTAGCGCGGCGGTGCCCACTTCTTGTCCGCGCGGCAGGTTCACCCACAGCTGGAAGCCGTGGAAGAGCCCACCGCTCATGACCAGCGCCTCCGGCGGGGTCTCGATGTGCAGGATCCCGGACCCGGCGGTCATCCACTGGGTGTCGCCGTTGGTGATCAGGCCGCCGCCGCCGTTGGAGTCCTGGTGGGCCATCTCGCCGTCGATCATGTAGGTGACGGTCTCGAAGCCGCGGTGCGGGTGCCACGGCGTGCCCTTGGGCTCGCCCGGCGCGTACTCCACCTCGCCCATCTGGTCGAGGTGCACGAACGGGTCGAGGTCCGCGAGGTCGACGCCGGCGAAGGCGCGGCGGACCGGGAAGCCCTCGCCCTCGAAGCCGCGCGGCGCGGTGGTGACCGCGCGGACCGGCCGGTCGGTCGCGCCGAGGTCCGGCGCGGGAAGGCGGGGGAGGGACAGGACGTCGTCGACGGTCACGGCTGGCATGTGGAGCAGAACGTGGGCCGGACGACCGGGATTCCCGCCGCGTGAGAGCGTGGCCGACGTGACCGACCTGACCGACGTGGTGGGTGTCGTGCTCGCGGCCGGGGCCGGGACCCGGCTCCGGCCGCTGACCGACGTACGACCCAAGCCGCTGTGCCCGGTGGGCGCACGACCCTGCTGGACCGCGCGCTCGACCGGGTCGCCGGGCACGTGGCACGTACGGCGGTCAACGCGCACCACCTGCGCCGACCAGGTCGCGGCCGCCGTGGCCGATCGCGACCTGCACCTCTCGCTCGAGGCGCCCGCGTGCCCTCGGTACGGCGGGGGCGCTCGGGCGCGCTGCGCGGGTGGATCGACGGCGCCGCCGTGCTGGTCACCAACGCCGACGCGTGCTATCCCGCGATCACCGACCCGGTGGCGTCGAGCTGCTGGCCGGCTGGGACGGCGAGCGGCCCGCGGCTGCTCTGCGTCCGCGACGGCGACGGCGGTGACTTCGGCGACCTGCGCTACGTCGGGACAGCGCTGCTGCCCTGGTGGTCGGTGCGCGACCTCGCGCCGGACCCGTCCGGCCTCTACGAGGTCTCGCTGGCGGGGCCTGCACGCCGCGGGCCGGCTCGACCTGGTCGTCACCGACCTGGTCGCGCGATCGACTGCGGCACTCCCGCCGACTACCTGCGGGCGAACATGGCTGCCTCCGGCGGCGCGTCGGTGGTCGAGCCGGGGGCGGTGGTGGAGGGCAGCTGGTCCGCTCGGTGGTCTGGCCCGGCGAGCGGGTCGGCCCGGACGAGCGGCTGGTCGACACGATCCGCGCCGGCGGCAGCTGCAGCCGCGGCTGAACGCCGCTCGCCGCGGACACGCCCGAGGTGAATGACACCGGTGTGATTCGGCCCGTACGATGGCCCGGACGAGCGTGACGACGCGTGTGACCATCGAGGAGTGCCATGGACGCCGCCAACGCCTACCGGCCGAACGAGGCCGGAGCTGGGGCGCAGCTGAGCGAGCGCGACCAGGAGATCCTCGCGCTTCGAGCGGCAGTGGTGGAAGTACGCCGGCGCCAAGGAGCAGGCGATCCGCGAGCTGTTCGACATGTCGGCCACCCGCTACTACCAGGTGCTCAACGCCCTGATCGACCGGCCCGAGGCGCTGGCCAGCGACCCGATGCTGGTGAAGCGGCTGCGCCGGCTGCGCTCGGCCCGGCAGCGGGCCCGTTCGGCCCGCCGGCTGGGCATCGAGGTCTGACCGACGCTACCGTCGGAGCCCGTCATGAGCTCACCCCGCACCCCGCAGCCCGCCGGGGCGCCCACCGCACCGGTCGCAGCATCGCGGCGGCCCTGGTCCCCTCGCTGCTGGCCGTCCTCGCCGTCGCGGCGCTGATCACCTCGCTCGCCGTCTGGCGGGGCGAGGACCCGGTGCAGCCGCAGGCGGCAGCCAGCGCCACCACGCGCCGGCCCGGTGACCGCGCGAGGCGCTGAGCACGGCGCGCGTCCACGACGCCGCCTCGCCCGACCCCGCCGGCCGACGCCGCGAGAGCACGCCGCCCGCCGAGCCCGGCCGAAGACGACCCGACGCAGCCGGCCGACCTGCGGGACGTCGAGGTCGTCGTCCTCAACCAGACGAGCCGCGGCGGCCTGGCCGGCACGGTCGCCGACGTCGCTGCGCGGGAAGGGCTGGACGGTCCCGGCGGTCGGCAACTTCCGCGGCGATCGTCCCGGCGACCACGGTCTACTACCCGCCGGCGAGCGAGGCCGGCGGCGCAGGCCGCTGCCGAGAGCCTGCCGACCGACGCCGCGCATCCGGCCGCGGTTCGGCAACCTGTCGACGACCCGCCTCACCGTCGTCGTCACCGACTCCTACCCGGGCTGACCCGGTGGCCGCGGCACTGCCCGAGCCGCCGACGGCGACCGGCCGGGCGCGGGCTGGCCGCCCTGCTCGCCGAGCCCCGGCGCGGCTCTGCTCGGGCTGGACTTCGACGGCACGCTGGCGCCGATCGTGCCCGACCCTGATGCGGCCCGCGGCCACCCCGGACGTGCCCGCCGTCCTGACCCGGCTGCGCCGCTGCCGGGTCCGGGTCGCCGTGGTGACCGGCCGGCCCGCCGGCACCGCGGTGGAGTACGCCGGCATCGCCGGGCGTCCCCGGCCTGGTCGTGCTCGGCCACTACGGCCTGGAGCGCTGGGAGGCCGGCGCGGTCACGGCGCCGGAGGAGCTGTCCGGCGTCGAGGACGGCGCGGCGACCGGCTGCCCGGACCTGCTGGCGGAGCTCGGCGCGCCGGAGGGCACCTTCGTCGAGGACAAGGGCGCCGCGGTCGCGGTGCACACCCGGCGGACCGCCGACCCGCAGGCCGCCCTCGACCAGCTCCGGGCGCCGCTGGCCGGGCTGGCGGAGCGAGACCGGGCTGGTCGTCGAGCCCGGCCGGTTCGTCCTCGAGCTGCGGCCGGCCGGCGGCGACAAGGGCGACGCGCTGCGGACCCTGGTCGAGGAGCGGCCGCCGTCCGCCGTCGTGTTCGTCGGGGACGACCTGGGCGACCTCGCGGCCTTCGACGCGGTCGACGCGCTGCGCGCGACCGGCACACCGGGACTGCTGGTGTGCAGCGGCTCGACCGAGGTGACCGCGCTGGCCGACCGGGCCGACCTGTCGTCGACGGCCCGGACGGCGTCGTCGCGCTGCTCGGCGCGCTGGCCGACGCCCTCTAGCGCAGCGGCTCAGTCCAGCGCGTCGACCTGGTCGGCCAGCCAGCGCGCTCGGTGGCAGCCGGGTCGAGGCCGCGGCCAGCCGGTCGGTGCGCTCCCGGCGCTCGCCGTCGTGCATCGACAGCGCCCGGTGCAGCGCGTCGGCCGTGCCCGGACACGTCGAACGGGTTGACCAGCAGCGCGTCGTCGCCGAACTCGTCGGCCGCCCCGGCCTCGGTCGAGAGCACGACCGCGCAGCCGTTCTCGGAGAGCAGCGGGCACCTCCTTGGCGACCAGGTTCATGCCGTCGCGCACCGGGTTCACCAGCAGCACGTCGCCGACCCGGTAGAGCGCGAGCGACCGCGCGTAGTCGTCGGTGACGTCGAGCACGATCGGCCGCCAGTCGTCGGTGCCGAACTCGTCCTCGATCTCGGCGGCCAGCCGCTGCACCTGCGCGGTGTACTCGCGGTACTCCGGCAGGTCGTGCCGGCTCGGGTACGCCGACGCGAGATGGGTGACCTTGCCGCGCCACTCGGGGTACTGCCGCAGCAGCTCGCGGTAGGCCAGCAGCCCGCGGCCGATGTTCTTGCTCAGCTCGGTGCGGTCGACCCGCACGATGGACTTGCGGTCGCCGAGCTTGCGCCGCAGCGTGGTCAGCCGGGTCTCGACGTCGTCGGCGTGCGCCCGCTCGCGCAGCGACTCGGCGTCGACCCCGAGCGGGTGCACGCCGAGCCGGGTGGTGTGCCCGTCGTACGTCACCTGGCGGTCGCCGACCTCGGCGCCGAGCACCTCGGCGCAGCACTGCCGCGAACGCCTGGGCCCAGCGCATCGAGTGGAACCCGGCGTGGTCGGCGCCGAGCATGCCGAGCAGCGTGTCGCGGGCGACGTCGGCCGGCAGCACCCGGAAGTAGTCGAGCGGCGCCCACGGGGTGTGCGAGAAGTGCGCGATCCGCAGGTCCGGGCGCAGCTCGCGCAGCTGCTGGGGCAGCAGGGTGAGGTGGTAGTCCTGCACCAGCACCTTGGCGCCGTCGGCCGCCTCGGCCGCAGCGCCTCGGCGAACGCCTGGTTGTAGGCCTGGTAGGACGACCACTCGCGCCGGAACGCCGGCGTCGAAGGCCGGCGCGGTCGGCATCGCGTAGAGCAGGTGGTGCACGAACCACAGCGTGGAGTTCGCGACCGCGTTGTAGGCCCGGTGGAAGGTCGCCGGGTCGATGTCGAGCATCCGGACCGCCATGCCGCCGGTGTCGTGGCCGTTGCGGTCCAGCCGACCGTCCTCGACCTGACGGGCCGCGGCGCGGTCGCCGTCGGAGAGCGCGGCGCAGACCCAGACGACGTCGTCGCTGCCGAGTCCGGACAGCCCGGACACCAGCCCGCCACCGCCGCGGCTGGCCTCCAGGGACCCGTCGTCACGCTCGACGAAGGACAGCGGTCCGCGGTTGGACGCGACGAGCAACGGGGCCGAGCCGGACGGAGCCATGGGCGGCACCTTCCCGCCCTGCGGGGTGATCAAGCAACTCGGTCGCTCCCGGCCGGCCGGCGACGGTCCGCGATAGCCGCCGTCGGGCAGCCCGGCCCGCACCTCGAACACGTTGTACGACGCGGGGTCGCGGCAGCGCAGCCACGACCAGGCGCGGCCAGCCCGTACAGCGGGAGCATCACCGGTCCGATGCAGCAGGCGTACTGCGTCGCGTGCCGGGCCTCGTGCCGCAGCAGCCCCGGACGCCGGGTCAGCGCCTCGTCGTCGAGCCGGATCAGCACGACGTTGCCCACGGTGAAGGCCGGGGCGGGTACGCCGAGCCGGAACCGCCTGGCCAGCAGCAGCCCGTCGGGTCCGCGGGACAGCCGGGCCCGTCCGGCCAGCGCGACGAGCAGGCCGAGCGGGGTCGAGAGGTTGACGACATTGACCACCTGCCGCACCCGCCAGCGCGCGTCCACACCCCCATGCTGCCCTGCCGGCCCCGTCTCAGGGCGCGGACCTTGCTGTCCGACGCGTGGGCAGGCGATCTACAGTGGTCGGCACAACTGAACACCGCTCATCCAGAGGGGCAGAGGGAACGGCCCGACGAAGCCCCGGCAACCGCACCACGCAGCACGCTGCGCGGTCACGGTGCCAACTCCGACCCGGGGCATCGCGTCGCCGGGACAGATGAGGAAGGACCTCTGCTCATGACCGGCGTCCCCGCCACCGCTTCCCCGACCACGACGTCGACGACCCCCTCCGTGACGGTCTCCGGAGGACCCGACCTCGGGCCGGCCCGCCGGCTGACCTGCCGCGAGTGCGGCGCCACCGCGCCGCTCGGCCCGTTCTACGCCTGCGGCGAGTGCTTCGGCCCGCTCGAGGTCGCCTACGAGTTCGGCGCCGTCACCCGGGCGTCCATCGAGGCCGGCCCGCAGAACATCTGGCGCTACCAGGACCTGCTGCCCGTCCCGTCGACCGTGCGCGACGTCCCGAACCTCGAGCCCGGCTGCACGCCGCTGGTGCCGGCGCACAACCTGGCCCGCGCGCTGGGCATGCGGGCGCTGTGGGTCAAGGACGACAGCGCCAACCCGACCCACTCGTTCAAGGACCGCGTCGTCGGCGTCGCGCTGGCCGCGGCCCGCGAGCTCGGCTTCACCACGCTGGCCTGTCCCTCGACCGGCAACCTCGCGAACGCCGTCGCCGCGGCCGCAGCCCGGGCCGGCATCCGCTCGGTCGTGCTGGTCCCGGCCGACCTCGAGCAGCAGAAGATCGTCACGACCGCCGTCTACGGCGGCATGCTGGTCGCGGTCGAGGGAACCTACGACGACGTCAACCGGGTCGCCTCCGAGCTCGCCGGCGACCACGAGGACTGGGCGTTCGTCAACGTCAACGTCCGGCCCTACTACGCCGAGGGCTCCAAGACCCTGGGCTACGAGGTCGCCGAGGAGCTCGGCTGGCGGCTGCCGCAGCAGGTCGTGATCCCGGTGGCCTCCGGCTCGCAGCTGACCAAGGTCGACAAGGCGTTCGGCGAGCTGGTGTCCCTCGGTCTCGTCGACGAGTCGCCGTACAAGATCTTCGGCGCCCAGGCCACCGGCTGCTCGCCGGTCTCGGCCGCCTTCAAGGCCGGCCACGACGTCGTCCGCCCGGTGCGGCCGGACACGATCGCCAAGTCGCTGGCGATCGGCAACCCGGCCGACGGCCCGTACGTGCTGGACACCGTGCGGCGCACCGGCGGGCTGGTCGAGGACGTCACCGACGAGGAGGTCGTCGAGGGCATCCGGCTGCTGGCCCGCACCGAGGGCATCTTCGCCGAGACCGCCGGCGGGGTGACCGTGGCGACGCTGAGCAAGCTGCTCGAGGCCGGGCCAGCTCGACCCGGACGCCGACACCGTCGTGTTCAACACCGGCGACGGGCTCAAGACCCTGGACGCCGTCGCTGCGCACGTCGGGCCGGCGGCCACCATCCCGGCCTCGGCCGCGGCGTTCACGGCGACCGGCCTGGCCTGACCCCGTGGACCCGTCGGTCCGCGCCGCCGCACCGGATGGCTGTCACGACCCGATGTCATCGATTTCCTGACGGCGCCTGCGCGCGCCACTACGCTGCGGCTCGGTCGAGCATCGTGTGCACCAAGAACCTGTTCGCGGAGCCCCAACCCTCCTCGGGTCGGGTCGAGCACGACCCGGGTCCGTGCGGTGCGGGCCCGTCGGCCCAGCACAGCAGGAGAAGAACGATGCCCAGGGCGCAGTAAGTGGTTCAACAGCGAGAAGGGCTACGGGTTCATCGCCGTCGACGAGGGCGAGGACGTGTTCGTCCACTACAGCGCCATCCAGATGGACGGCTACCGGTCCCTCGAGGAGGGCCAGCGCGTCGAGTTCGAGATCTCGCAGGGTCAGAAGGGCCCGCAGGCCGACGCGGTCCGCGCGGTCTGACCGCACGCAAGTCGGTCACCGACGGCCCGGTCCCCTCGAGGGTCCGGGCCGTCGCAGCGTCACGGTCGACCGTGGTCTGACGCTGGGACACATCTGGGGCGGCTGGGGCACGTGTGGCGCGAAGGTGCGCACCGGATCGGCATCTCCTGCCCCAGTTGTGTCCCCAGGTCAGCGAGCGCCGTGCCCAAGTCGCGTCCGCTGGCGTGCAGAGGTCGGTCCGCTGGCGTCCCGAGGCTGCGGTCCGGCCACGGCGCCCGGCGGACCGTCCGACCGCTTGCACTCGACAGGGGTCGAGTGCTAATCATTGGTGTTAGCACTCTGACTACGAGAGTGACAGAACGACCGGATCCGGCCAGGTGAGGCCGGTGCCGGCCGGCGACGTCGCCGGCGGCGCCGACCGTCCGTCGCGGGCACCACCGGATCCGCATCCACCCCGATCGGGAGGACCGGAACCGCATGGCAAAGATCATCGCGTTCGACGAGGAGGCCCGGCGCGGCCTCGAGCGTGGCATGAACCAGCTCGCCGACGCCGTCAAGGTGACCCTCGGCCCGCGGGCCGCAACGTCGTGCTGGAGAAGAAGTGGGGCGCCCCCACGATCACCAACGACGGCGTCTCCATCGCCAAGGAGATCGAGCTCGAGGACCCGTACGAGAAGATCGGCGCCGAGCTGGTCAAGGAGGTCGCGAAGAAGACCGACGACGTCGCCGGTGACGGCACGACGACCGCGACCGTGCTGGCCCAGGCGCTGGTGCGCGAGGGCCTGCGCAACGTCGCCGCCGGCGCGAACCCGATGGCGCTCAAGCGCGGCATCGAGAAGGCCGTCGAGCGAGTCAGCGAAGAGCTCTCCAAGATGGCCAAGGACGGTCGAGACCAAGGAGCAGATCGCGGCCACCGCCTCGATCTCCGCCGCCGACCCGACGATCGGCGAGATGATCGCCGAGGCCATGGACAAGGTCGGCAAGGAAGGCGTCATCACCGTCGAGGAGAGCAACACCTTCGGCCTCGAGCTCGAGCTCACCGAGGGCATGCGCTTCGACAAGGGCTACATCTCCCCGTACTTCGTCACCGACCCGGAGCGCATGGAGGCCGTGCTCGAGGACCCCTACATCCTGATCGCGAACTCCAAGATCTCCGCGGTCAAGGACCTGCTGCCGCTGCTCGAGAAGGTCATGCAGGCCGGCAAGCCGCTGGTCATCATCGCCGAGGACGTCGAGGGCGAGGCGCTGGCGACCCTGGTCGTGAACAAGATCCGCGGCACGTTCCGCTCGGTCGCCGTCAAGGCGCCCGGCTTCGGCGACCGCCGCAAGGCCATGCTGCAGGACATCGCGATCCTCACCGGTGGCCAGGTCATCTCCGAGGAGGTCGGCCTCAAGCTCGAGAACGCCGGCGTCGACCTGCTCGGCCGGGCCCGCAAGGTCGTCGTCACCAAGGACGAGACGACGATCGTCGAGGGTGCCGGTGACGCCGACCAGATCGCCGGCCGGGTCAACCAGATCCGCGCCGAGATCGAGAAGTCGGACTCCGACTACGACCGCGAGAAGCTCCAGGAGCGCCTCGCCAAGCTGGCCGGCGGCGTCGCCGTCATCAAGGCCGGCGCGGCGACCGAGGTCGAGCTCAAGGAGCGCAAGCACCGCATCGAGGACGCGGTGCGCAACGCGAAGGCTGCCGTCGAGGAGGGCATCGTCGCCGGTGGTGGCGTCGCGCTCCTGCAGGCGTCGACCACCGCGTTCGAGAAGCTCGACCTCGACGGCGACGAGCAGACCGGCGCCAACATCGTGAAGATCGCGCTCGAGGCCCCGCTCAAGCAGATCGCCATCAACGCCGGCCTCGAGGGCGGCGTCGTGGTGGAGAAGGTGCGCAACCTCGAGGTCGGTCACGGCCTCGACGCGGCCACCGGCGAGTACAAGGACATGATCAAGGCCGGCATCATCGACCCGGCCAAGGTCACCCGCTCGGCGCTGCAGAACGCGGCGTCGATCGCCGGCCTGTTCCTCACCACCGAGGTCGTCATCGCCGACAAGCCGGAGAAGGCACCGGCCGGCGGCGGCATGGGCGGCGGCGACGGCGGCATGGGCGGCATGGACTTCTAGTCCCACCGCAACACCGCAGCACCGCAGCACCGCAACGCACCGACGGGCGGTCCCTCTCGCGAGGGGCCGCCCGTCGGCGTCTGCGCGGGACGCCGGTGGCCAGGGAATCTCCAAGCCGGCTGCAGAGCCGCGGGCCCTAACGTGCCGGCATGACGACGACCTCCACCCCGTCCCGAGCCACTGCCGCGCCGGTCGACGCCGCCGACCTCGACCAGGTCGCCGCGCTGGCCGCCGCCGAGCACGCCCGTGACCGGCGGGCCGACGACCTGCTCGGCCCGGTGACCGGTGACCCCGCAGCCGTCCGGCCGCTGCTCGACGGCCTCGAGGGCACCGTCCTGCGCCGTGACGGCGCCGTGGTGGCCGGCTGGCTGGGCCGGCCGGGTGGCGGTGCGCTGGCCGCACCGGTGTTCGGGCTGGTCGGCGACCCGGCCGCGCTCCGCGAGGCGTACGCCGCGCAGGCCGGCGCCTGGTTCGCTGCCGGCCACCGCACCCACACCGCGGTGGTGCGCGCGGCCGACCGGGCCCGGCACGACGCGCTCGTCGACCTCGGGTTCGGCCACGAGCAGGCCTACGCCGTGCTCGACCTCAGCCTCCCCGACGCCGGGCGCGCCGCCGTACCGCCCGGCGTCGAGGTCCGGCCCGGCGGCCCCGACGACCTGGCCGAGATCCTGCCGCTGGCGCCGGTCATCGGCCGGCACCAGGTGGCCTCGCCGGTGTTCGCCCGGGTCGGTGCGGAGTTCTTCGACCAGCTCGAGGAGTCGCACCGCGAGGAGCTGGCCGACCCCGAGGCGCACTACCTGGTGGCCCGCGTCGACGGAGCGCGCCGTCGGCTTCGCGATCTGGTACGACGGCATCGACGGGCCGTTCATGGCCTCGTCGTACGCCGAGCTCAGCGTGGCCGCGGTGCCCGAGCAGGCCCGCGGCCGCGGTGTGGGGCTGGCCCTGACCGCTGCCGTGATCGACGCCGCCCGGGCGCAGGGCGTGACCCGGCTGGCGGCCGACTGGCGCACGACGAACCTGCTGTCGTCCCGGTTCTGGCCGGCCCGTGGCTTCCAGGTCGTGGGCTGGCGGATGTCCCGCACGATCGACGCCGACCCCGCCTGAGCATCGGGCCTGCGGCGTCAGGCCAGGGGGCGGACCCAGGTCGCCTCGCCGGCGTCCAGGTGCAGCTCGGCGTCGCACTCGGCCGCGGCGTCCGGGTCGTGGGTCGCCAGGACGACGGCCGCGCCGCGGTCGGCCTCGGCCCGCAGCAGCAGCACCACCCGGGCCCGGTTGACCGCGTCCAGCTCGCTGGTCGGCTCGTCGGCCAGCACCACGCTGCCCTGCTGCGCCAGGCCACGGGCGACCGCGACCCGCTGCTGCTGGCCGCCGGAGAGCTCCTCGATCAGCTGGCTGCCGGCAGCGCCGAGCCCGACGGAGTCGAGAGCGGCAGCAGCCCGCAGGGTCGCCTCCTCGGCGTCCACGCCGACGGCGAGCAGCGGGACGATGACGTTCTCCGACGCCGTCAGCACGCTGGCCAGCGCGTTGTCCTGCGGGATGAGCACGACACCCGCGGCGCTGCGTCTCGTCCCGGTTGCGCGGCACCGCGCCGTCGACCTCGACCTGGCCGCGGCCCGGCTGCACCAGCCCGGCCAGCGACCAGAGCAGCGTCGTCTTGCCGGCGCCGGAGGGTCCGGTCACCGCCACCATCCGGCCGGGCACGGCGTGCAGGTCGACCCCGGCGAGGACCTCGTGGCCGTCGTAGTCGACGTGCACGTCGCGGGCGAGGATCTCGGTCATGCTGTGCTCCCGCCGCTGGTGTCCGTGCGGTCCAGCCGGACCGCGTCCTCGTCGACGATCGTCACCCGCAGCAGCGAACCCGGCGGCACCCGTTCGAGCACGTCCGGCGGCAGCGTCAGCGAGCCGTCCCGGGCCGACCACCGCGAAGTCCTCGCCGCGCCGGCCCTCGGCACCGACCCGGCCGTCCCGGATCGTGACCGTGCGCGGCAGCCGTTCGGCGACCTCCGGGTCGTGGGTGACCGCCACGACGGTGGTGCCCAGGTCGCGGTTGATGTCGCCGACCGCCGCGAGCGACCTCGTCGCGACCCTCGTGGTCGAGCTGGCTGGTCGGTTCGTCGAGCAGCAGCAGCCCCGGGCGCGCGGCCAGCCCGACCCCGACGGCGAGCCGCTGCCGCTGGCCCGGCGACAGCCCGGTCAGCGGCGTACGCGCCTCGTCGGCGAGGCCGACCAGGTCGAGCACCTCGAGCGGCTCGGGGAGCAGCCCGGCGTCGAGGTCGTCACCGCTGCGGGCCAGCCGTCGGGCGCCGCGCTGGGCGAAGCGCACGTTGTCGACCGGGCTGGCGTAGGGCAGCAGGTTGCGCATCGCGCCCTGCAGCACCACCCCGACGTCGCCGGCCCGCATCCGGGCCAGCCCGCGCTCGTCCATCCGGGCGATCTCGTGGTTGCCGACGGTGAGCCGGCCGGCGCTCGGGCGCAGCAGCCCGGCGAACAGGTTGAGCAGCGTCGACTTGCCGGACCCGGACGGCCCGAGCAGGCCGACCACCTCGCCGCCGGCGACGTCGAGGTCGACGCCGGACAGCGCGACCACGTCGTTGCCCTCCAGCCGGTAGATGTGCACCAGGCCGTGGCAGGACACGGGGATACCGCTCATCGGACACCTTCTCTCAGGCGGTCGGGGCGACCGCTGCGCAGCTGCAGGACGGCGACCGCGAGGCCGACCGCGACGAGGAGCAGAGCCAGACCGCCGATGGCGGCCCAGGCCGAGGCCGCGTCGGGTGCGTAGTGCACCTCGACGAACGGCGACGGGTCGTCGAACTGGGGCAGCGCGGGCAGCACGACCCAGGTGGCGACGGTGGCGGCCAGCGCCCCGCAGACCAGCGCGACGAGAACCGCGCCGACGTTCTCGCGCAGCAACAGGGACCGGACGGTCCGGCGCCGGACGCCCACCACCCGCAGGGCGGCGACCTCGTAGGCGCGTTGCCGTCGCCCGACGTACGCCGCGACGAGCAGGGCGCCGACCGCCACGACGACGGCCGCCGCACCGCACACCAGGAGCAGTCGCAGGGCGAGCACCGCCCCGTCGCCGGCGTACACCGCGTTCCAGGTCGCCTCTCGCCTCCCGGCCGCCGACGGCGACGCCGGCCTTCTTCAGCGCCGCGCGCAGCGCCCGCTCCGCCTCCGGGTCGTCGCGGGAGAGCCAGACCTGCCGGTCACCCAGGACGGCGTCGTCGTCCAGCCGCAGGGCCAGCCCGAGGTCGACGAGCACCGCGTCGTTGCCGGCCCGCGGCACGTAGTCGGCGACGGCCGCCGCCCGGTAGCGGGTCGCGGCGCCGGACATCCCGGTGGTCGAGCCGAACGGGGAGCCGCCCTCCGCCTCCGGCCTTGGTGCGGCGGCGCGACCGACCAGCGCGGGCAACGGCTCGGGCGAGTCGCCGTGGACGATCTCGGCGAACGGGCCGCCAGGCAACCGCAGCCGGACCCGCAGCGCAGCTCCGGGGCTCAGCAGCACCTCGGGCCCACCGACGGTCGGCGGCCCGGGCCGCCACGCGTCGGGCACCCGGAAGCTGGCGACGAGCGGCTCGGCTTGGCCGCCGGCCGGAGCCAGCTCGACCGCCGTGATCAGCAGGTCGGCCGTGGCGCTGTCGATGTCGGTGCCCGGGTGGTCCACAGCCAGCGCGGCGAGCCGGCAGTCTGCCGCGGTGCAGCCGGCCGGCAGGTCGGCTGCGTAGGTGTGCGAGCCGGGCCGCAGCTCGCCCAGGCGCACCCGCTGGAAGACGCCGTGCTCGTCCAGCCGGGCGGTGAGGCGCAGCGGCGACGGACTGTCAGCCGTGCTGAGGTCGACCGTCACCGCGAGCCGGCCGGGCTGCAGGCGCAGCGAGTCCGGCAGTGTCGGCAGCAACGTCTGCTGCACCGAGCGCGACGGCCGGGAGCCGGGCGAGCCCCAGCCGAGCACCCGGTCGGCCCGGGCCGCATCGACGGCGACCATCTGCGCCTCCTGGTTGCTCGTCGTGACCTGCACGGCGGCCATCGCGTAGCCGCCCTCGGGGTCCGCGGCCCGGACGGCGTCGAGCAGCGCCCGCGGGTCGGCGGCGCGCACCTGCAGCACGACCTGCGCGCCGGTCTCGGCCTCGGAGCGCTCGACCCGGTTGCGCTCGGCGACCGTCCAGGCCTGCACCCCCACCAGCAGCAGGCAGGTGGCGACCGCGAGCACCGAGGCGATCCGGGAGGTGCCTGGCCGGCGGGCGACGCCGGCCCAGCCGACGGCACCGGCGGCCCGGCCGCGGGCCAGTGACACCGCCGCACGCCGACGGGCCACCCGGACGAGCAGCCGGGCGGCGAGCAGCCCGCCGGCCACCGCGACCATGCCCGGGCCCAGCAGGGCCACCGGGCTCGGCCGCCCACCGCGGTCGCTGACCAGCTGTACGACACCGGTCACCGCGAGCACCAGCACGACACCCTCGACCAGTCCGGCGCGCTTGCCCGCACGCCGCGGCGGCACCCGGCGCAGCAGCTCGGACACCGACCGGCGGAAGACCTGCCGGGAGGACAGTGCGGCGGTCACCAGGCCGCCCGCGACCGCGGCCAGCACGGTGAGCAGCACCGGCCAGGTGAAGACCACCTCGGTGCCGGGGGCGAACACCCGGCGGGCCGACCCGCGGACGGCGAGGTAACCGACCAAGGTGCCCAGCGGCGCTGCGAGCAGCAGCAGCAGGAAGATCTCGGCCAGCCCGAACCGCCGGGTCTGCGGGGCGGCCATTCCCCGCAGCTTCGCCAGCCCGATCTCCGGGGACCGCTCCTCGGTCGCAGAGCCGACCACCAGGTACAGCGTCCACCAGCTCAGCAGGACCAGCTGGGTCACGGCGAGCGGCGCGGCGATCCGTACCAGTTCGCGCCCGTCGTCGGCGTGGGCGAGGGCGGCGGGCAGCTGGGAGTAGGTGGTGACCAGGTAGCCCGCCGTGGTGTTCGTCAGCCGGTGGATCTGCTTGCGCAGCGTCGCGGCGTCCTCCAGCTGCACCTGGAGCGGTCGGACCGGGATGTCGACGGTGTACGTCGTGATCTGGCCCAGCGCTGCCGAACCCGGACCGACGAAGACCGGGTCGGCGGTCGGCGGCACCGACTCCAGCGAGCGGGTGGTCGCCTCCGGGTAGTAGGACGAGAAGTACGGGCGGCCGGCCCAGTAGGCCGACTCGACCGGCACCGGGTCGAAGGTGCCGACGACCGTGACCGTCAGCACCGGTGGGATGCCGCCGGTCTCGACCGTCGCGGACTCCTCCAGCTCGACGTCGACGGTCTGGCCGATCTGCGCGCCGATCAGGGCCAGGCTGCGCCGGCTGACCAGACCTTCGCCGGCGGCGGTCGGGCACCGACCCGCGGCGAGCGGCAGGTGGTCGCAGATGCCGGCTCGCTCGACGACCTGCCCGACGACCAGACCGCCCTTGAACGGACCCGCGGTCGGCGTGTACGTGCCGTTCCCGGCGTACGCCAGCCGGGGCCGGCCGAAGGCGGGGTGGGAGAGCACCGTCCGGGCGGTCTCGACCATGAACGTCCCGTCGCGGGCCTCGCGCTCCCCGGCACCGGAGCCGGCCTGCGGCACCGATACCTGCACCGACAGGGTGAACGCGTCGGCGCGGCGCAGGGTGTCGCGCAGGATCGAGGCCTCGGCGGCGCGTGAGTACAGCGGCGCGATCACCGCCGCCGCGCTCGCGACGGTCGCGAGCACCAGCACGATCAGGGCCGTGCTGCGCCGGAACCACAGCCCGGCGAGGGCCAGCCGCAGGGTCGTCCTCATCGGCCCTCCCGGAGGCGGGCGGGGACGGCCGAGGCGGCCAGCGCGCGACCGACGACGACCGAGACCGCGCAGAGCAGCACCAGGCAGCCGGCGACGGTGCCGAGCACCGGTCGCCATGCCGGGCCGAGCACGAGCGGCAACCGGGTCGCGGAGGTGGCGAACAGCGGGATGTCCGGCAGTGCCGCCTGGGCGGCGACCAGGCCGAGCGCACTGCCGGCGAGCACCCCCAGCACGGCGACCACGAGGTGCTCGCGGACCGAGGCGGCCCGGACGGCGGCGGCAGGAACGCCCACCAGGCGCAGGCCGGCCAGGTCGCGGGCCCGGCTGGCACCCGAGGTGGCGACCCCGACGACGAGCACGGCGGCTCCGAGCACCACGGCCACCATCCCGGCGAGCAGCGCAAGGCGCAGAGCCAGGGTCGGACCCTCGCTGGCGAAGTGCTCGGCGTGCTTCGCGACGGTGTCGCGGGTCACCACCTGCAGGCCGTGGTCGGCGAGGTCCCGGCGCAGGGCCGTCTCGCGGGTCGGGTCGTCGGCGGCGAGCCACACCTCGTACGACGTCTGGGCCGGCGCCGCGCTCGGCCCGGTGACCACCGCGGCCAGGTCGACGAGCACGCCGCGGCTCCCGGACCGCGGGATCCGCGGCACCTCACCGACGATCTTGACCGCGACGTCGCCGGTGCCGACGTCCTGAGCCAGGACGTGCGGCCCCACCCGGCTCGGGGTGAACGGGAGCTCCGGCAGGTTGCCGGTCCACAGGGCCGCCGGGACGACCGGGCGGTCCTGGCGCTGCGCGGCCACCGGGACGCCGAACGAGGTGCCGCGCAGCTTGAGGGTCGGGCCGGCATCGACGAAGGCGTCGTCGACGGCGTCGGCGCGCCAGGGCAGGGCCTCCCAGGACCCGAGCTCCTCGTTGTCCAGGTCGACAGCGGCCAGCCGGCCCGCGGTGCCGGCCCGCAGCCCGCGGACCTCGAGCTCGACCAGGGCGTCGACGAAGTCGCCGAAGGTGCGGTTGGCCACTACCTGGTCGAGACGGCAGCCCCGCGTGCAGTCGATGGCCGCCCGGTAGGTGTGCCGCCCCTCGCGCAACCGGCCCAGTTCGACCTGACGGGTGACGCCGGTCGCGTCGCTGAGCCCGAGGCTGAGACGGACCGGACCACCGAGCCGTGGCTCCGGCTCGCCGCGGACGGGCGGCAGGCCGCGGACCGCGAAGCCGGCGTCGACCTCGACCCGGTCGCCGCGCACCTCGATCGGCGCCGGCCGCGGCGGGCTGATCTCCGCCAACTGCTGTGCGGTCGGCCGACCGTCGCTGCGGCCCCACCGGGCGATCCGGGCGAACGCCGCCGGCTCGACCGCGGTGGTGCGCGGCCCGACCTCGGTTGCGGAGGACACGGTGACGACGGGCGTCGCGAAGCGACCGTTCGGGTCGATGTCGAGCAGGGCGTCGCGCAGGGCCAGCGAGCTGTCGGCGTCGACCGTGAGGACGACCGGTGCGCCGGCCTCGATCTCGGCGCGAGTGGTGCGGTTGCGCTCGGCGACGGCCCAGGCGTCGACGGCGAACACCAGCAGCGCACAGGCGACGGTGATGATGGCGATCAGCCGCCGCAGCGCCGGGCGGCGAGCGATCTGCAGACCGGCCAGCGCCCAGGGCAGCCGGCCGCGGCGCAACGCCAGCCGGGCCAGCGGGCCGGCGGCCGGGATGGTGGCTTGCGCGAGCAGCAGCCCGCCCGCGATGGCGAGCAGCCCCGGGGCGAGCAGGGCGATCGGCCCCCCGTCGCCGGTGAGCAGGGTCGCCACGCCCGCCGCGGCCGCCGCCACGACGGCGCCTTCGACCAGCCCGACCCGCAGGGTCGACGCCCGCGGCGGGACCCGGCGCAGCAGCGAGGTGAGCGGCTGGCGCAGGTTGGGGGTGCTGGCCGCCATGATCGCGAGCAGGCCGGCGACCAGGGAGGCACCGACGGCGGCAGCCAGCGGCCAGCCGGCCTCGGGGACCACGCCCGGCTCCAGCCAGAGCCGGGTCGCGACCCAGCCGGTCAGCCAGCCGAGCGCCGTTCCGAGCAGGGTGCCGGCCAGCACCAGGACGCCAAGCTCGCGCAGCAGCATGACGCCCGCCCCGATCGTGCCGTGCCCGCGCAGCCTGGCCAGCGCGATCTCCGGTCGGCGCTGCTCGGTCGCCGCAGCGCAGACGAATGCCAGCACCACGATGCCCAGGACGGCGAGCTGCACGGCGAGCAACGGGATCACGGTGCGGGCCTGGTCGCGTTGGGTCGCGGTGGAGTCCAGCAACGGGCCGATCCCGCTGCTGGCGGAGGCGCCGATGGTGCCGGCCTGGGCGTCGACCGCTGCGGTGGCCGAGCGCACGGTCGGGACCGTGTCGAGGTCCATCCGGTCGGCCCGGAGCCGGAGGTCCAGGTGCGAGCGCAGCTCGGGCCAGGGCTGGGCAGCGAGGGTCGACCAGCCGGTGAAGACGTCGTCGATGGTGCGCGCCGACTGGTCCTCGACGGTCGGCCGGGCTGCGGTCGGGGCCTGGCCGCGGCCGGCCCAGTAGGGCGCGGAGACGTCGATCGCCTCGTAGAGACCGACCACGGTGGCGCGAGTCCGGACCCCGCCGTTGGCCGGGTCGCCGCCGACCAGGGTCACCGCGGACCCGGGAGCGAGCTCGGTCACGACCGCCGAGCGGCCGCTCACCAGGATCTCGCCGGGGCCGCGCAGGCAGCGCCCGGCCGACACCGTCAGGTGCGCGCACAGCCCGGCCCGGCTGGTCAGTCGGCCGCGGACGTCGTCGGCGCCGGGCGCCGTGAGCCGGACCGGCGCCTCGGCACCTCCCACCGGCGCGCCGAACTGAGCCGGGACCTGACGGCGTACGACCCGGGCCAGCCGGCGCGGCGAGGACGGCCGGTCCGCCGCATCGACCACCACCAGCGTGCTGTCCGCCGCCTCGGCGTCGGCCACCACGTTGCGCAGCACGGACTGCTCGACGGCCCGGGCGTAGAGCGGGCCCAGCGCGGCCGCAGCGGTCACGATCGCGGACAGGACGACGATCAGCACGGCCTGGCGGGGTCGGTGCCGCAGGGCAGCGGCGGTCACCGACCCTGCCGCCATGCCGTGCCCCTCCTCGAGTCCCGCGTCCCGCCCCCGTGTCGGGCGTGCGTGGCCCGGAGTGGTTCGGGCCCCACGCTGCCGCAGGGAGCGGACGGTGCCGAGAGGGGGAGCGCGATCGTGACGGAATCGTTGCGACCAAGATCGCCCGGTGTCACATCCCGGGATCACCGGGCGGCGGGTTACCCGGCGAAGCTCCCGGCGATCCGCCGCTCGGCCTCGTCGTAGGACTGGCCGGCCTGGGCGAGCAGCTGGCTGATGCCGGCCAGCGCCTGCTGCAGCCCCTGGGCGCTGCGGTTCCACTCGTCGTACAGGCCCTGGAAGCGGTCCTGGGCCTGACCGGTCCAGGTGCCGCTGATCGGCAGCACGCGGCTGCGCAGGCTGCCCAGCTCGGACTCGATCGAGCCGGCCGTGCCGTGCACCTGCTGGGACAGGCCCAGCAGCTCGGTGGGGGTGACGCGGAACGCGGTCATCGGAAACCTCCTAGCGGTTTCGGGTTACGGGTCCGGACGAACCTAGGGAGTTCCGCGAGAGCCGCCGTGGAGTTGTGCACAGGCCACGGCGAGACGCGGCCCGTCTCATCGGTGCCGGCGGCCCGAGGGCACCCACCGGGGCCACCACGACGCCGCCCTCCTCGCAGACCCAGTGCGGGTCCTCGCCGAGGTCCGGGGTCACCCGCAGCTCGTGGCCGGCCCGCTCGTCGTCGACGTCGTGCGGCAGGGTGCAGGCCGGCCACCGGCCGATCTGGTCGAGTAGCGCCTCCTGCACGTCCTGGGCCACCAGGCAGGTGACGAAGACAGCGCCGTCCGGCCACTCGTCGACCCACCAGCGGCGGGCTGTCAGGACCTCGTCGACCACCGACACGGTGGCGGCGGTGTCCAGCCCGCACGCGGCCAGGTCGCGCAGGACCCGGGCGCGGGCCTCGAGCAGGGCGTCGGTCACGAGCGCCATTGTCCGCTGCGCCACCATCAAGACATGGCGATCCTGGTCGACACGCCCATCTGGCCGTTCCGCGGCCGGCTCTGGTGCCACCTGGTGAGCGACACGTCGTACGACGAGCTGCACGCGGCCGCGGCTTTGCTGGGCATCCCGCGGCGCGGTTTCCAGGGCGACCACTACGACCTGCCCGAGGAGATGCGGGACGCCGCGATCGCCCTCGGGGCGCAGCCGGTGACCGGCCGCGAGCTGATCACCCGGCTGCGCGACTCCGGCCTGCGCCGCCCGCACCGCCACTGACCTGCAGACCCACTTCCCCCCACCGCGTCCGGCACGCCCGCGCGGTCGGGCACCCTTCCAGTAACCGCCATGGGTAGGCATCATGGCGCGATGGCAACTGATCGTGGTGCGTACAGCACCCGCCTGCTGTCCCCGGAGACCTGGGACGACTTCACCCGTCTCGTCGAGGCCAACAACGGCGTCTGGGGCGGCTGCTGGTGCATGGGGTTCCACACCGACGGGCTGACTCGCAGCCCGGCCGACAACCGGGCGGCCAAGCAGGCGCACGTGCGCGCCGGCACGGTGCACCAGCTGCTGGTCTACGAAGGGGACGAGTGCGTCGGTTGGTGCCAGTACGGATCGCCGGCCGAGCTGCCCAACATCAAGAACTCTGGCGCGTACGGCAAGGAGCTCGTGGAGCTGCCCGACTGGCGCATCGGCTGCATCTTCACCGGCAAGGGTCACCGAGGCAGCGGCGTAGCCCGAGCTGCGGTCTCCGGTGCGCTGGATGCCATCCGCGCCGCCGGTGGTGGGGTCGTCGAGGCCTACCCCGAGCAGGTCGAGGACCGCCCTCCGCAGCGCGGTGCGTACTTTCATACCGGGCCGGAGACCCTGTTTGAGGAGTTCGGATTCGGCCGCGACCGGCAGATTGCCAAGTGGCGCTGGGTGATGCGCCTGACGCTGTGACGCGACCAGACCCCGTCGACGCTGCCCGCGCGCTTGTCGCGGGCCGCTTTCCACAGGCTCGCCAAGCTTGGCTGTCGGGGTCGGTCATTCTGGGTGGGTCGACCGAGACGTCCGACCTCGACATCACCGTGCTCCTGGACACGACCGAGGTCCACCGGGAGTCAGTCACGCACGACGGCTGGCCGGTGGAGCTGTTTGTCCACACAGAGTCGTCGGTCCGACACTTCGTCGCCAAGGACCTCGCGCGCCGTCGACCAACAATGGCCCGGCTCGTGTCCACGGGGCTTCCCCTTGTGGTTGGCGAAGGCGGGAGCGCACTGCGCGCGGAGTGCGCAGGCGTGGTCGCTCGGGGGCCGCGGACCACTCGGTGAGTCCGATCTTGCCTTGGCGCGCTACTCACTCACCGACCAGATCGACGACCTCGTGGGAGGCGGACCACCGGGGCTGCTGGACGCTGCGGCCATCGAGGTGTGGCGCGGCACCGCTGAACTTCATCTAGCGACCGCGCAATCGTGGAGCGGGACCGGCAAGTGGCTCATCCGCGAGGTAGAGGCTTTGGACGCGGTGAAGGGCACAACCTTCGCTCGGCTGCTACACGAGAGCCTGCACGCGGCGTTCGCCGGCGACCCGATGGGACTCGTTGCCGTCGCGGACGACGTCCTCGACCAGGTCGGCGGGAGGCTGTGGTCGGGCTTTCGTCTGGCAGCGACAATCACCGACGTTCCCTGACATCAGCAGTCCTCCGACGGCGCGAGGACGAGTTGCTCACGAGGACGTGATGTCCGCGGCGTGATCGCCGCTTTCGGAGAGTCGGCGTGCGGATCCCGTGGTCCGGGCTGCACTAGCGTGGCGGCATGTGGGTTGATCGAGATGGTGTTCGAATCAGCTACGAGATCATTGGCGAGGGCCCAACCGTGTTCCTGCAGACCGGCGGAGCCGGCGACAGTGGAATGTGGACGGAGCATCTCGCGTATCTGACGGACTTTCGTCTCGTGCTTCTCGATCATCGGGGCCGTGGTGCGAGTGGTCGACCCGGGAATCTGGCTGCTCATTCAATGTCTCACTACGTCGACGACGTGGTGGCAGTGATCGAGGCGTCGTCAACGAGCCGTGGGCTTCGTCGGTTACTCGGCCGGTGCTCAGGTCGGGCACGCGCTAGCCGCGTGCATCAGATCTGGTCGCGTCGCTCGTCGGCCTCGGAGTGAACTGGCAGCCCGATTCTGAGCTGGTCGGCGACGCCGAGCTTCGAGGAGTACGTAGACCATCATCCGGACGAGGGGGATGGCAAGTCTGGTCACCGACGTGGAGACCGAGGAAGGCATCGAACTGCCGGGTTGGCTTCGCGCCCAGTTCCTCGGGACCGACCCGGAGATGTTTGCGCTCAATCTCCGAGCCGTGGCGGGACTGGGCGGCGTCGCCCCTGTTCTCGCCAGATCGATTGCCCCACCTTGTTGGTGGCCGGCGCTCTGGAGGATCCGGATCGCACCTCAACGACAAGGCCGTCACCAAGCGATGCGACGAGCGCAGGCACATTGGCTGCCCGGGCTCGGCCACGTCGGGGCCTTCCTCGCGGCCCGCGAACAATGCGAGCTATGTGCCCCATCTGCGAGCCAATGCACCAGCAATCGCTCAACGGCATGAGTGGGCGGCGGGCGGTCAGGTCGCGCGCAGCCGGCTGAGCTCGGCGGTGACGTTCGCGCGGGCAGGTTGGTCCCAGGCCGACCGGCCGTGCGCGGTGTGGAACAGCACCGGCCGGTCCAGCAGTGTCGACAGCACCTGGGCGCGGCCGACGGCGAACGTGGCGTCGTCGACATGGGCGTACTCGCGGCGGACGCCCTCGACGTACGCCGCGTAGCGCAGGTCGTCGGAGGCGAGCACCGCGAGGTCGGCGTCACAAAGCACCGCGCCGTTCGCGTCGTCGGGGCCGACGTCATGCGTCGCGGTCAGCCGCACCAGTCGGGTCACCTCGTCGATCAGGTCGGGGATCAGCCGGAGCCGGGTCAGCGTGGTCTTCGCGAGCTGGGCGCTGCGCTCCTCGTTGTCCGTTGCCCTCGGGTCGTACACGGCGTCGTGGAACCAGGCCGCCAGCCGGACGGCGTCCGCCCGGTCGGCCTCGGCGGCGAGCAGGTCGACCCGTTCCAGCACCTCCGACAGGTGCGCGAGGTCGTGGTAGGCCCGGTGCTTCTCGGCCCAGTGTCCGAGCAGGGCGGCGCCGGCGCCGGCGACGTCGCCGTGCGCCTCCACCCGGCGGGCCAGCTCGAGCCAGGCCGGCGCGAGGTGCCGCACGGTCAGGCCGCCAGCTCGTCCGGCAGCGGCCGCGCGTGCACGACCGAGAGCCCGGACACCGCGCGGGTGAGGACGACGTAGAGCCGCCGCAGTCCCTGGAACGGCGAGGCCTCGCCCTCGACGATGGCGGCGGGTTCGACCACGACGACATGGTCGTACTCGAGGCCCTTGGCCAGCGTCGCCGGCAGCAGGGTGACCCGCGACGTGTCGTCGTCGCGGCCGAGGACCCCGTGCTCGACCCCGAGGCCGGCGCTGAGCGCGATCGACGTACGCGTCGGCCACCACGACGCCGACCGAACCCGGCTCGAGGAGCACCCGGCGTACCTCGCTGGCCACCACGTCCATCAGGTCGACGGCCGCCACGATGTCGAGCCGGCCGTCGTTCTCGCGCACCGACTCCGGCGGGCTGACGCCGGGAGCGATGTGCGGCAGCAGCCGGCCGGCGAACTCGATGACGGCGGCCGGCACCCGGTACCCCGCCGCAGCACCTCGATGTGCGCGTCCGGCTTGCCCAGATGGGTGAGCGACTCGGCCCAGTCGGTGGTGGCCCACGGCGTGGTGCCCTGCGCGATGTCGCCCAGCACCGTCGCGGACGCCGTGGAGCACCGGCGTCCGACGGCGCGCAGCTGCATCGGCGAGAGGTCCTGCGCCTCGTCGAGCACGACGTGACCCAGGCTCGGCTCCCGGTCGACCAGGTCGGCGGCCTCGTCGACCAGCACCGCGTCGGCCAGCGACCAGGGCGCCGTCTTCGGCCCGCGCGGCGGCTTGGCCCACAGCAGCAGCGCCTGCTCGGCGGGGTCGAGGATGCCGGCGGCGGCGCCGGCGAGCACCGCCGGGTCGGCGAGCAATGCCATCACGACCCGCACCGGGTCGACCGCCGGCCACAGCGCGTCGACCGCCTTGCGCACCGGGGCGCTGCGCGCGACGGCGTCCTGCACCCGGTCGTCGGGCGAGTCGCCGGCCGCCTCCATCTTGGTGAGCAGCGCGTGCGACAGCCGCTGCGCCAGCATCGCCCGGGCCGCCCCGTAGCGGACGTCGCGGGCGCGCAGCCCAGCGACGATCTCGCGCAGCTCGTCGGCCGGCACCCGCCACCGGCGCGAGCCCCGCGGCAGCACCAGCGCCTCGGTCGGCTCGGTCAGGCCGGCGTGCACCGCGCGGTCCAGCACCTGCGCCATCCGCGGGTCACCCTTCAGCGCGGCCGACCGCCGCCGGCTCGACCGCACGCACCTCGACCCGGTCACCGACCAGCTCCTCGAGCGTGACCTGCTTCACGTCCACCTCACCGAGGGCGGGCAGCACCGCGGAGATGTAGGACAGGAACGCGGAGTTCGGACCGACGACGAGCACGCCGCCGCGTCGCAACCGGTCCCGGAACGTGTAGAGCAGGTACGCCGCACGGTGCAGGCCGACGGCGGTCTTCCCGTGCCGGGCGCGCCCTGCACGCACACCGTCTCGCCGACGTCGGCCCGCACGATCACGTCCTGCTCCGGCTGGATCGTCGCGACGATGTCGCGCATCGGCCCGACCCGGGGGCGTTCGATCTCGCCGGCAAGAATGGCACTGCGGGTCTCGGCCTCGGTGCGGTCGAGCAGGTGCTCGTCCTCGTACGCCGTGATCTCACCGCGCTCGAAGCCGAACCGTCGGCGCAGCACGACGTCCATCGGCTCGGTCCGGGTGGCGCGGTAGAACGCGGTCGAGATGCCGGCTCGCCAGTCGACGACCACCGGGTCGCCGGAGTCGTCGTGCACGTGCCGGCGTCCGACGTAGTAGCGCTGCTCGTCGCCGGTCGCGAGGTCCAGCCGGCCGAAGAACAACGGGGTCTCCGGGTCGTCGGCCAGTGCCAGGATCCGCTTGTGCAGGGACGCTGCGAGGTAGGCCTCGGAGACCGCGTCGCCGCCCCGGGCATCCAGCGCGAGGGTCGCTTCGCGCATCGCCCGAAGGTCGGCGCGCGCGGCAGCGAGGTAGGCACGCTCGGCGGCCAGGGTGGGGGAGGTCACGACCTCCCCAGGCTACCCAGGCGTGGCGGCCGCCAGGGCTCGGCGGAGACGGGCCAGCCGGACGTGCAGCAGGGTCGGCGAGGTCGGGGCAGTGGCGAAGACCAGCCGGGCGAGCAGGACCTGGGCGAGCTGCAGCGCGCGGTCCATGTCCGCCGCGGGCACCGGGTGGCTGACCGCCGGTCCGACCGAGAGCCCGCGGACCTGCGCGACCAGCGCGGCGATGGCGGCGTCCACCTCCGGGAGTGCGTCGGCAGGTGCGGCGAGGACGCTGGCCCGCAGCGCGTCGGTGACCCGCCACCAGACCGGGAACGGCACCGGGTCGTTCACGCTCTTGCGCACCAGGGCATTGGCCACCAGGTGCTGGGCGAGCCGCCCGGACAGCTCGTCGCTGCCCGGCAGGACCGTGCGGGTCGGGGTGAGGGCCAGCTCCAGCGGTGGGTGTTGCAGCGTCGTCATCGTCGCTCCTGGTTGTCGGGGACCTCGCTGGTGGGAGGCCCACCGTCGCGAGCGAACCTGGCAACCAGGTGTGAGAGGGCTGCTGACTTCCTGATACGTCGTGGGCCCGGTGACTTCCGGCTGCCGCGGGAGCAGGATGAGCGCCACGCCTGACGGAGGGGGAGCCATGCGACTGGAGCTGCTGGCCGATGTGGTCTGGCGCTACGACCTGCTGGACGAGGTGCCGCCCTCCGGCTCGGGCGACGGCCAGGTGTACGGCCAGGGCACGGCCGACTTCTCCGGTCGGATCACCGGTCGGGCCCGGTGGTCGAACTTCCCGCGGCTGCGGGGCGGCTACGCGTTCCCCAGCTGCCAGGGTTCGATCGCGGTGACGGAGGGGGGGTTTGTCCTGTTCTCGATGGTGGGGATGTCCTCGCTGACCGACGGCGAGGGCGTGCACGTCCTGACGTTCCGCACCGAGCACGAGCCGCACCGGTGGCTCAACCAGGTGATCGCAGTCGGGGAGGGCAGCATCGACCCGGACGCCGGCGTGCTCGCGATGCGCTACTACTCGTGCCACGTCGACCACCGACCGTCACTGCCAGACCACTGATCGAGCCATCAGGACATGTGAGGACTTGTCAGATCATCCGCCGCGGCGGAGAGTGCGTGCTGGACTCGGGGGATTCATTGTCCGCAGGAGGATGGCATGCGTGTGATCCGCACAGTCTTCGTCGCGGTCGCTGCCGGCGCGCTGATCAGCGTGCCGGGGCTGGCCGCTGCAGCACCGGGCACGGCCGACACCGAGGTGACGGTCGGCAGCGACGACCGGTACTTCTCGCACAACAAGCAGAACGAGCCCGGGGTGGCCGTGAACCCGGTCCACCCGATGATGGTCGCGGCCGGAGCCAACGACAACATCGACCTCGAGCAGTGCAACGCAGGGGACCCCAAGACCTGCCCCTTCACCGCAGGTGTAGGCGTCTCGGGCATCCAGCTCTCGACCAATGGCGGAGCCACCTGGACGCAGCCGACGTACAGCGGCTACTCGGCTCGTAACCCGAGCTGCCGGCCCGCACCCCTTAGCAGCACCGGCTGCGTGCCGACGGTCGGTCCGATCGGCACCCTGCCCGAGGTACTGCGAGAACGGACTGGTCTCCAACGGCGACCCGGAGCTGGTCTTCGGGCCGGTGCGCGGTGCGAACGGGCGGTTCTCGTGGAGCAACGGACAGCGGCTCTACTACGCGAACATCGCGACGAAGTTCCCCGGGAAGGAGCCGTTCAAGGGGGACGCCGCGATCGCGGTCTCCCGCAGCGACGACTTCGGCGGCACTGGCGCGACCCGGTCATCGTGACCAAGCAGAACTCCGCGCTGTTCAGCGACAAGGAACAGATCTGGGCCGACAACGCGTCCTCGAGTTGCGCACTTCGGAAACGTGTACGTCTGCAACGTGGGCTTCCGCGGCGCCGCGGGGTCCGAGCCCGTGCTGTTCGCACGGTCCACCGATGGCGGTGACACCTGGACGCACCGGCAGCTCAGCGCCGCCACCAACAACTCGCAGACCGGCGGTCGGCAGGGCTGCGCGGTCCGCACCGACAGCGTCGGCACGGTGTACGTGGTGTGGGTGGGCACGGACATCAAGCGCGTCAGGGCGTGTTCTTCCAGGCTCGCTCCTTCAACGGCGGCGCGACCTTCGAGCGGCCCGGCCGATCGTCGGTGTTACCGGCATCGGGCAGTTCGACCCGGTCCAGGGACGGTTCACCATCGACGGTGTCGCTGGTGCCCGGACAGACGTGTTCCCGAGCATCGACATCGCCAACGGCGCGCCGAGCGGTTCGGACGCTACCGACGAGATCGTCGTGACCTGGTCGGACGACCGCGCCGGCACCAACGACGAGCGGGCCTACCTGATCCGGTCGAACAACGGTGGCAACAGCTACTCCGCGCCGTCGACCGTGTCGACGACCGGTGACCGGGCCAACCAGCCTGCCGTTGCCATCTCCCCCGATGGGACCGACGTCTACGTCGTCTACAACGCCTACCGCGAGCCGTGGCAGCCCGACACCTCCGCACCGCGTCCGATGCTCGGCGTGGTCAACCACGTGACCCCGGACGGTTCCGCCGTGGCCGAGCTGCACCGCGGGCTGGCCGGTGACGCCCGCGGCTCCAGCACCAACGGGCTCACGGCGGAGTTCCTCGGCGACTACAACTACGCGGTCGCGACCCGCGACGCCGGGATCGCGGTCTGGAACGACGTTCGCAACGCGGCCGACTGCCCGCTGATCGATGCCTACCGACAGGCCATCGCCAAGGCGGTGACCAGCGGGGCGATCGGGCCGGTCGAGGAGGAGGAGCAGGAGGATCGCGACTCCGCCGTCGAGGCGGCCGCCACCCTGCCGGGCGAGCGGCCGGCACCGAACGTCGACTGCCCGCAGGGCGGGACGCAAGCGTTCGGGAACACCGACATCTACGGCGGCACCTTCACGCCATAGAGGTAGCGCGATTCCGATGTGGACCGGCTGGTGGCGGCGGTAACGCCGCCCCAGCCGGTCCACCTCGTGTCAGGGGAGGTCGTTCGCCTCGGCGACGGCGATGCCGGTGAGCGCGGCGTGCAGGTACGGCGGGTACGACCGGTCGCCGGCGGTCAGCAGGTCGGCCACCATCAGCGGGGCGTGCCGGGCGACGTCGAGCGGTGTCACCGGCAGCGGTTCGTCCTCCTGCGGGTGCAGGCCGAGCGCGCCGCTGAGGACGAGCACCAGCGCGTCGACGTCGACCTCCGGGAACCAGCCGGCGGCCGACCGGGCGCACCGCACGATCACGTCCTGCGCGTCGTCGCTGGCGAGCCCATCGGGGTGCAGGTCCTCCAGCAACGAGCGCAGCACGGACGCCCAGCACCAGGCCGACCTGCTCGGCGTCGAGAACGGCCAGGCGATCGGTCGCGCGCAGGAATGCGTCGCGGTCTGCCGACATCGCGGCCCCGACCGCCGAGGCCGAGCAGTCGGCCAGCAGCCGGACCCGGACGGGGTACGTCGGCACCGCTAGCTGGCGTCGAGGGTGGGCAGGTCGTCGGCGTCGACGATCCGGTAGGCGTAGCCCTGCTCGGCGAGGAACCGCTGCCGGTGCGCGGCGAAGTCCTGGTCGACGGTGTCCCGGGCGGTCACCGCGTAGAACCGGGCGGTGCGGCCGTCGGCCTTGGGACGAAGAACCCGGCCGAGCCGCTGGGCCTCCTCCTGCCGCGAGCCGAACGTGCCGGACACCTGGATCGCCACCGCCGCCTCGGGCAGGTCGATCGAGAAGTTGGCCACCTTGCGACACGACCAGCAGCGAGATCTCGCCGGCCCGGAACGCCTGGAACAGCCGCTCGCCGCTCCTTGACCGTCGTGTCGCCCTTGATGACCGGTGCGTCGAGCCGCTCGCCGAGGTCGTCGAGCTGGTCGAGGTACTGCCCGATGACCAGCGTCTGGTCGTTGCGGTGCCGGCTCGACCAGCTGCTCGACCACGCGGGTCTTCGATGCGGTGCTCGACGCGAACCGGTAGCGCTCCTCCGGCTCGGCGATCGCGTAGGCCAGCCGCTCGGACTCGGACAGCGTCACCCGCACCTCGACGCAGTCGGCCGGCGCGATGTAGCCCTGCGGACTCGATGTCCTTCCACGGCGCGTCGTACCGCTTGGGGCCGATGAGGGAGAACACGTCGCCCTCCCGGCCGTCCTCGCGCACCAGGGTCGCGGTCAGGCCGAGTCGCCGCCGCGCCTGCAGGTCCGCGGTCATCCGGAAGATCGGAGCCGGCAGCAGGTGCACCTCGTCGTACACGACCAGGCCCCAGTCGCGGGCGTCGAGCAGCTCGAGGTGGGTGTAGACGCCCTTCCGGCGGGTGGTCATCACCTGGTAGGTCGCGATGGTGACCGGCCGGACCTCCTTGCGGGAGCCGGAGTACTCGCCGATCTCGTCCTCGGTCAGCGTCGTGCGCTTGAGCAGCTCGTCGCCGCCACTGCCGGGCGGCGACCGTGTTCGTGACGAGGATCAGGGTGGTCGCCTTCGCCTCGGCCATCGCGGCGGCGCCGACGATCGTCTTGCCGGCGCCGCAGGGCAGGACGACGACACCGGAGCCGCCGTGCCAGAAGCCCTCGACGGCCTCGCGCTGGTAGGGGCGCATCTCCCAGCCGTCCTGGACCAGCTCGATCGGGTGCGCCTCGCCGTCGACGTAGCCGGCGAGGTCCTCGGCCGGCCAGCCGAGCTTGAGCAGCACCTGCTTGAGGTGGCCGCGCTCGGAGGCGTGCACCAGCACGGTGTCCGGGTCCGAGGCGGGTCCCGACCAGCGGCGCGACCTTCTTCGACCGGATGACCTCTTCCAGCACCGCGCGGTCGGTGGTGACCAGGACCAGGCCGTGCACCGGGTGCTTCTCCAGCCGCAGCCGGCCGTACCGCGCCATCGTCTCGGCCACGTCGACCAGCAGCGCGTGCGGCACGGCGTACCGGCTGAACTTCAGCAGCACGTCGACCACCTGCTCGGCGTCGTGCCCGGCGGCGCGGGCGTTCCACAGCCCCAGCGGGGTCAGCCGGTAGGTGTGCACGTGCTCGGGCGAGCGCTCGAGCTCGGCGAAGGGGGCGATCGCGCGACGGCACTCGGCGGCCAGCACGTGGTCGACCTCGAGCAGCAGGGTCTTGTCGGACTGCACGATCAGCGGGCCGTCAGTCATCCACCCATTGTGGGTGACCGATGCAAATCGGCCGCCGGCCCAGCACTGTCCGGCCTCAGGAGCCGGTCTCCTCGTCCAGCACCGAGACGCCGGTGATGCGGTGCACCGCGAAGGACCGGACGGCGCCCCGGAGGTGGTCGTAGGCGTTGAGGTAGCCGCCCTCGACGGCGATCGGCTCGACGACCCGCTGGGTAGCCCGGCCCTCGGCGTCGACGTAGCCGATCCAGAGGGCGTCGCCCGACCCGGCGGCCTGGGTGAGCATCGCCAGCACGTCCGCGGTCGGCCGCCCGGTGCGCAGCGCCCCGACCAGCCGTGACCGGTCCCCACCACGGATCGCGCGGACGGCGGCGTCCAGCAACGTGTCACCGGGTGCGGCCGGAGCCGCGACGACCCGCGCCGGCGGCCGCCGGGTCCGGGTCCGCCGGGACTCCGGGCGGCGCACCATGACAGCGCCGTCCGGGCCTTCGGCGGCCGGGGCGAGGCCCATGCTGCGCAGCCGGTCGAGTACCACGTCGGCCGTCGCGGAGGCGGCGAGCACGGTGGGCGCGATCCGGCGCAGCCCGAGCGACGCCGCCCGCCGGTCGTTGAGCAGGACGCCCAGGGTGGACTCGTCGTCGCACCGGACGAACGACGACGCAGCGCCGACGCGCACCCGGCCGTGCCGACGGCCGACGTCCTCGATCAGGTAGGTCAGCGGCTGGGGAACCGGCGTGCGCGAGTGCCGGGCGAGCAGGCCGGACACGTCGCCGGCTGTCCAGCCGGCGTCGAAGGCCCGCCGCACCGTGGACTCGGTGAACCGGTACACGGTCGCGCCACCGGTCGACTCGACGTCGGCGACCAGCCGCAGCGAGCGAGCCAGTGCCGGCTCGAGCGGGCCGGGCGCCACCGCGGTGAGGTCGGCCTGCAGCAGCACGTGGTCGAGGGGCTGCGGCAGCGCCGCCTCGAGTGCGGTGGCCGCGGCCGCCGGGTCGCCCGCGGCGAGCAGCCGGCCGTGCCGGGCGAGCGCTCCGCCGGTGGCCAGGCCGAGGGCTCGCGCCTCCTCGACGGTCCAGGTGACCAGGTCGTCCTGCAGCCGGCCGCCCCGGCGTGGGGCCTGCCAGCGCAGCCGCGCCGACAACGACTCGGTGGTGGCCGCCGTCCCGACCGGCAGCCCGGCGAGGTCGGCCAGGACGGCCACCCGCACGGCGGGGGCGACCGTGCGGTCGAGGTCGGGGCCCAGCGGGGACAGGGTGCGGCCCCGCTGGTCCCGGCCACCGACCAGTCCGGGGACCCGGGTCGAGGCCAGCCAGGCCGTGGCGAGGACCAGCCAGCGGGCGGCGACCGGCTCGCCGAGCCACCCGTCGTACGCCGGTGTCGGCAGCCAGACCTCGTCGACGTCGTCGCCGGCGGCGAGCAGGCCGGCCGCGTGGGCTGTCTCGACGACCAGCGCCAGCCGGGTCTCGTCGACGTCGAGGGCACCGGCCGCCCGGGTGCGTTCGCGGATGCCGACCCCACCGGTGCGCAGCACCTTCGGCGGCTCGGCCGACCACAGCTCCAGCAGCTCCTCGACCAGGCGCACCGTCTCGGCCGCAGCCCCGGCGGCCGCACGGTCGACATGGTCGGGGTCGACCGGCGAGGTAGCCAGGGCCGGCAGCTCCGGCTCGGCCGCCTCGTGCACCCGGCCGCCCCGCAGGTGCAGCGCGACCTCGCGCGGCAGGACCACGGTTGCGGTGTCGGTGGCGACGAGCAGCGCGTGCGCGAGCAGCCACTCGACCGGGCTGCCCGCACTGCTCGCGCCGACATCGCGGCGGGCCCGCTCGAGGTGGCCGGTCGGCGGGCCCCACACCATGGTGGCCAGCGCGTCGGCAACTCCGGTCGGCGCCTGCCCGAGCAACGCCTCGAGCCGGTCCCGGTCGCCCAGCACCCCGGCGATCGACCGCGCGGTCGTCACCGGGTCCCCGGTCGGGGCGATGCCCAGGTCGCCGGCGATCCGGTCCAGCCGGGCCGGCCCGTAGCCGTGCAGCGCCTGCTCGGCAGCCGGACCGAGACCGGCCGGGGACCCGATGACGTCGGCGACCGCGCGCGGGACCACGAGACCTCCCTCGTCGTCGCGGTAGACCAGGGCCTGGTCGTGCAACAGCGTCGAGGACCGCGGTGGGGTCGGCGCCGAGCAGCCGGCGCACGTCGTCCTCGGTGCTGTGGTCGGGCAGCGCGCAGAGCACCTCCACCACCTGCAGCCCGAACCGGTCGAGCTGGTCGAGTGCCCGGGACACCGACGGCCGGGTCGCTGCCCGGGCCGCCAGCGAGGCCAGGTCGGAGGGCACCGGCGAGAGCAGGTCCGGCCGGGCGCGCAGCAGCGCGACGAGAGCGGCGTCGCTGCGCGCGCGCAGGTCGTCGGCCAGGCTGCGCGGCCGGGAGGTGGGCATCCGCCCCACGGTACGCTCGCCGCATTGTGAGCAGCGACCGGCCGATCTTCGTGGTCGGCTGCCCACGGTCCGGGACGACGCTGCTGTCTCTGATGATCCACGCGCACCCGCGGCTGGCGATGCCCCCCGAGTCGCGGTTCCTGCTGCCGACCTGGCGGGCGAGGGCACGGTACGGCGACCTGTCGACGCCGGCTCAGCGCAAGCAGCTGGCCCGGGCCTGCACCCGCAAGGGCTCACGGGTGCGCGACCTGGGCCTGGACCCGCGGACGCTGCGCAGGCAGATCCTGGCCGCCCCGCCGACCATCGGCTCGGCGTTCGGGACGGTGTTCCAGGCGTACGCCGACCTGCACGGCAAGGCCAGGTGGGGCGACAAGCGCCCGTTGTACTTCCAGGAGGTCGACGTCCTGCTGCGGCTGTTCCCGGACGCGCAGATCGTGCACATCGTCCGTGACCCCGGGCCACGGTCGCCTCGCTCGGGTCGATGCCGTGGTGGCCCTACGACAGCGTCGCCTCGATGGCGACCTGGGCGCAGGCGGACTTCTGCGCCCGGCGGGACCGGCGCCGGCTGCCGGCCGACGTGTTCACCGTGCTGCGGTACGAGTCGCTGGTGGCTGATCCTGAGTCCGAGCTGCGCCGGCTGTGCACGTTCCTCACCGAGGACTTCGACCCCACGATGCTGCGGCCCAGCGAGGTGCGGCACGTCGTACCGGCCGGCAAGCACTGGCACGGCAACCTCGCGTCGTCGGTCGGCAGCCACCGGGTCGACGCGTGGCAGGGCGACCTGGAGCCCTGGGAGCTGGGCCTGCTCGAGGCGGTGCTGGCGCGAGGGCTGCGGCGCCACGACTACCCGGTGTCCGGCGAGGGCGTCCGGCCGTCGCCCTGGCTGCGGCTGCGGTACGCCCGGGAGGTGGCCGTGCGCCAGGCCTCGATGCACCTGCGCTGGGCGCAGGAGCGGCGCGACGCGCGGGGCTCGTCCCAGCCGGTCGCCGCCCGGTTGACCTCCGGCCAGCTCCGGGCGGTCGCGGGCAGGCATGAGGCGGTGGGTGAGGGGTAGGTGCCCGAGGTCCCCCCGAGGAGGTACGCCCCATGTCCACGACCGCTGCCGTGATCCTGATCGTCGTCGTGCTGCTGGTGCTCGCTGCGCTGGCCGCGCTCATGATGGCCCGCCGGAAGAAGGAGCGGGAGGCGCTGCGCGAACGCTTCGGCCCCGAGTACGACCGCGCGGTCGAGGAGGGGGGCAGCCGGCGCGATGCCGAGCACCGTCTGTCCGATGTCGCCGCCCGGCGCGACAAGGCCGAGATCCGCGAGCTCGACGCCGGCGAGCGGGAGAGCTACTCCCGCCAGTGGTCGGACGTGCAGGCGGCCTTCGTCGACGACCCGGTCGGCGCCGCCCGCGACGCCGACGTCCTGGTCGGTGACGTGATGCGGGTCCGTGGCTACCCGCTCGACGACGTCGAGGACCGGGCCGACCTGGTCGCTGCCGACCACGCCGAGCTGGCCGGGCACTACCGCGCCGCGCACGAGGTCGGCCAACGGGCCGACGACGCCTCGACCGAGGAGCTGCGGCAGGCGTTCGTCCACTACCGGGCGCTGTTCGTCGAGCTGCTCGCCGAGCCGCAGGGCCGCCACGAGCAGGTCGACCTCACGGATCGCGACCGGACCCGGCAGGCCCCGCCCGCCTGAGCGCCTACCCTGGCCGGGTGCGACCCCTTGTCGTCGGGTTCGACCTCGACATGACGCTGATCGACACCCGGCCAGGCATCGCCGCGGTGTGGGACGCGCTGTCCGCGGAGACCGGCATACCGATCGACTCGGCGGCCGCCGTGAGCCGGCTCGGCCCGCCGTTGGACGACGAGCTCGCGGTCTGGTTCCCCGAGGACCAGTGGGTCGCCGTCGGCGACCGGTTCCGCGCGCTGTACCCGTCCCTCGCCGTTGCGCCGGTGACCACGCTGCCGGGTGCCCGCGAGGCGGTCGACGCGGTACGCCGGCACGGCGGCAGCGTCGTGGTCGTGACCGGCAAGTACGAGCCGAACGCCCGGTTGCACCTCGACCACCTCGGCCTCCCGGTCGATCACCTGGCCGGCTGGCTGCTGGGGTCCCGGCAAGGCGCGAGGCGCTGCTCGAGCACGGCGCCACCGTCTACGTCGGTGACCACGTCGGCGACATCGAGGGCGCCCGGGCCGCGGGGGCGGTCAGCGTCGGTGTCCCCACCGGACCGGTCGGGGCGGCCGAGCTGCGCGCCGCCGGCGCCGACGTCGTCCTCGCGGACCTCACCGAGTTCCCGGCCTGGCTGGACGGTTACGTGCTGCAGCGCCGGCTGGACGACCTGCACGCAGGCGCTGGCCGGCCTCGGCTCGGTGGCTAGTCGCCTTCTCCGGCGGCGCCGACTCGGCGTTCCTGCTCGCGGCCGCCGTCCGGGCCCTCGGTGCGGACGACGTGGTGGCGGCCACCGCAGTGAGTGCCAGCCTGCCCGCGTCCGAGCTGGACGCCGCCGCCCGGTTCGCCGCCGACCTCGGCGTCCGCCACGTGCTGCCGGAGACCGACGAGATGAGCCGCGAGGGCTACCGCGCCAACGCCGGGGACCGCTGCTACTTCTGCAAGGCCGAGCTGCTCGACGTCCTCGGACCGCTCGCGGCCGACCTCGGCGTCGCGCACGTCGCGACCGGCACCAACGCCGACGACGCCCGCGCCGGCTTCCGGCCCGGCATCCGGGCCGCTGCCGAGCGGTCGGCGGTGACCCCGCTGCTGGACGCCGGCCTGACCAAGGCCCAGGTGCGGGCCGCCAGCCGGGCCTGGGGGCTGCCGACCTGGGACAAGCCGGCCGCGGCCTGCCTCTCCAGCCGGGTCGCGTTCGGCCTGGAGATCTCACCGGCCCGGCTGGCCCGGGTCGAGCAGGCCGAGGCGGCGGTGCGGGCGGCGCTGGCCGCCGAGGGAATCGAGTCGGCCGAACGTCCGGGTCCGCGACCTGGGCGACACCGCGCGGCTGGAGGTCGACCGGGCCGCGGTCGCGGCGGTCACCGCCAGCGCGGGCGGTGCTCGCGGCGGTGCGGGCGGCGGGCTTCCCCGACGTCGAGGTCGATCCGCGGGGCTTCCGGTCCGGTGCGATGAACGAGCTGCTGCCCGACCCGGGCCGCTACCGCTAGGAATCGCTAGGGGCCGGGCCGGGCGCGGGCTATCCTGGACGGCCGCGCTCCTCGCGCGGATCCGCATCCTCCCCTGACGACGATCTCGAGGTCTCCCCGTGCCCACCGGCAAGGTCAAGTTCTACGACGCCGACAAGGGCTTCGGCTTCCTGTCCCGCGACGACGGCGGCGAGGTCTTCGTCCACAAGGACGCGCTGCCGGCCGAGGTCACCGCGCTCAAGGCCGGGACCCGGGTGGAGTTCGGCATCGCCGCCGGGCGGCGCGGGGAGCAGGCGTTGAAGGTGACCCTGCTCGACCCGCTGCCGTCGCTGGCAGCCGGCACCCGCAAGCCGGCCGAGGACCTGGGCGTCATCGTCGAGGACCTGATCAAGCTGCTGGACGGCGTCGGCAACACGCTGCGACGCGGCCGCTACCCGGACCGTTCCGCGGCCCAGAAGACGGCGGCCGTCCTGCGCGCCGTCGCCGGCGACCTCGACGCCTGACCGTTCGCGGCCCCGGCGGTTCACCCGACGACGTACCTACGATGACGCGGTGAGGCCACCACGACGACTCGCTCTCGGGGCGACTGCCTGTGCCGTGGCGGTCGTGGTGGGCGGGCTGCACCGGCGGCGGCGACCCGGGCATCGAGGTCGCGAAGGTCGGCCGGGCCACGGTGGTCGAGGTGGTCGAGGCGCCGGCGACGGTGACGGCCCGGGCCACCGCGACCGTCAGCTCGCCGGCTGACGGCACCGTCGCCCGGCTCCGGGTGCGCGAGGGCCAGCAGGTCCGTGCCGGCAAGGTGCTGCTGCGGGTCGAGTCACCGGACACCCGGCGACGGCTGCGTCAGGCGCAGCGGGCCGATGCCCGAGCAGCCACCTCCGGTACGCCGGGCACCGTGCCGGTCGACCTGGGCGCCGCCCGGCAGGCCGACGCCGAGGCGCAGCGCGCGTTCGCCCGCGCCCGCCGGGCCGCCCAGCGCATCCCGCCCGGGCCGGCCCGGACCCAGGCGCTGTCCGCCCTGCGGGTCTCCGCAGTCGCAGTACGCCGCGGCCCGGGCCAGCGCCGACCAGGCGGTCCGTCAGCTCGCGGCCGGGCTCGGCAGCCTCTCCGACGCTGTCGCGGCGCTGTCGTCGGCCCAGCGGGTGCAGACCCGGGCAGCCCTCGACGTCGCCCGCCGCGTCGGTGGCCGCCCTGACCGTCCGGGCCCCGGTCGCCGGCACGGTCTCGCTGTCACCTCCGCCGGCCGGGCAGGGCTCCGATGCGACGGCCGGCGCTGCTCGGCCAGCTGCCGGAGAGCCTGCAGGGACAGGCCGGCGACCTGCTCGGGGACGCCGGCGCCGGCTCGCTCGGTCGACGCGGTGCTCGCCGAGGGTCGCCCGGTGACGTCCGGCCAGCCGATCCTCACGCGTGACCGACACCTCGACGCTGTCGCTGACCGCCCAGGTCGACGAGACCGACGTGCTGCTGGTGCAGGCCGGCGTGCCGGCCTCGGCCGAGCTGGACGCCGTGACCGGACGCGACGGTACGACGCCGCCGTGGCCAGCATCGACCCGACGCCGACCACCTCCAGCCGCGGCGGCGTGACCTACCTGGTGCGGCTGTCGCTGGGCCGTGGCACCGGCGCCGGGCGGCGAGCCGGCGCCGACCCCGCGGCCGGGCATGAGTGCCGTCGTCGACCTGCAGGTCCGCACTGCCGAACGACGCCGTGGCGGTGCCGGCGGCCGCGGTGTTCCGCGACGGTCGCCGCGACGCGGTGTGGGTCGTGCGCAACGACGTCGCCCGGGAGCGGGTCGTGCGGCTGGGCGCGCAGGGCGAGTCCCGGGTCCAGGTGGTCGAGGGGCTCACGGTGGGGGAACGCGTCGTCGTCCGCGGCGCCGACCGGGTGCGCGACGGGCAGCAGGTGCCGTGACCGACGCCGTCCCGGCCGTCGAGGCCGTCGACGTACGGCGCAGCTACCGGCTGGACGGGGTCTCGGTCGACGCGCTGCGCGGGGTGAGCCTGCGGATCGACCCGGGCGAGTACGTCGCCGTGGTCGGCCCGTCCGGCTCCGGCAAGTCGACGCTGATGCACCTGCTGGGCTGCCTGGACCGCCCGACGTCCGGACAGCTCCGCGTCGGCGGTCGCGACGTCGCGACGCTGACCGACAGCGAGCTGGCCGAGCTGCGCAACCAGCACGATCGGCTTCGTGTTCCAGTCGTTCCAGCTGCTCGGCCGCACCAGCGCGCTGGACAACGTCGGGCTGCCGCTGGTCTACCGCGGGGTCGCGCGCGCAGAGCGGCGGGACCGGGCGGCTGCCGCTCTGACCGCCGTCGGTCTGGGGCACCGGCTCGAGCCACCGCCCCGGCCAGCTCTCCGGCGGCGAGCAGCAGCGCGTCGCGATCGCGCGCGCGCTGGTCGGGGAGCCGACGGCTGCTGCTCGCCGACGAGCCGACCGGCAACCTCGACACCGCCAGCGGGCCGAGGTGATGGCCATCCTCGGCCGGCTGACTCGTCGACCGCGGGGTCGCCGTCGTCGTCGTCACCCACGACCGCGAGGTCGCCGCGCTGGCGCGCACGCCGCATCACGTCCGCGACGGGCTGCTCGAGTCGGACAGCGGCGCCGTCATGAAGGTCGCGCGAGGCGTTCCGGGTGGCGCTGGACGCCTTGCGGGCCAACCGGCTGCGCAGCGCCCTGACCATGCTCGGCGTCGTCATCGGGGTCGCCGCCGTCGTGGTCCTGGTGGCGCATCGGCAGCGGCGCGAAGCAGGAGGTCGAGCAGCAGGTCGAGGGCCTCGGGTCGAACATCATCATCGTGGTGCCGGGCAAGTTCGAGTTCGGCTCGGCGCCATCGGTGAGCCGGCTGACTCTCGAGGACGTCGACCTGCTCGGCCGGGTCGTCGGCGACGTCCGGCGGGTCGCGGTGTCGATCGCGTCCGGCGAGAACGTCGGCGTCGGGTCGCCGGGAGACGTTCGTCACCGTCAACGGGGTCAACGAGAACGTGCCCAACGTGTTCGACCGGCCGCTCGCCCGCGGTGACTACATCACCGCCGTCCGACGTCGACACCCGCCGACGGGTGGCGGTGCTCGGCTCCACGGTCGTACGCCGGGTCTTCGGCGACGTGGACCCGCTCGGCCGGCAGGTGTCGATCGCCGGCGTCCGGTTCCGGGTCATCGGCGTCTTCGAGCCGGTCGGCTCGACGTTCGGCGTCGACCGGGACACCGAGGTGCACATCCCGGTGACCGCCGCCCAGCGGCTGTTCGGAGTCGACCGCATCGACGCGCTGGCGGTGAAGGCGCCGCGGGCCGACGACGTCGAGCCGCTGCAGACGACAGCTGGTCGCGGCCCTGCAGGACAAGTACGACGGCGAGGAGTTCTCGGCCGTCACCCAGACCCAGATCCTCGGCACGATCGGGCGGATCCTCGGGCCTGCTCACCCTGGTGCTCGCGGCGATCGCCGCCATCTCGCTCATCGTCGGCGGCGTCGGGGTCTCGAACATCATGCTGGTCAGCGTCCGGGAGCGGACCCGCGAGATCGGCCTGCGCAAGGCGCTCGGCGCCCGGCAGCGGGACATCCTGCTGCAGTTCCTCATCGAGGCCGTGCTGCTCTGCGTGGTCGGCGGCCTGATCGGCATCGGGCTCGGTGTCGGGTCGTCCCTGCTCGTCGCCGCGCTGTCGCCGTTGCCGGCGGTGATCGCGTGGTGGTCGCCGGTGCTCGCGTTCGGGGTGTCCGCGGCGGTCGGCATCTTCTTCGGGGTCGCCCCGGCGCGGCGGGCCGGCCGGCTGGACCCGGTCGAGGCACTGCGCACCGAGTGAGTCCGCCCGCAGTGTTCGGCGGGGACGCCGGGTAGCGTGCCGGGCATGAGCCGCTCGGTGTTCGTCCCGTGGGACGAGGCGCTGGTCGGCTACGACTTCGGGCCCGAGCACCCGCTCAACCCGCTGCGGGTCGACCTCACGATGCGGCTGGCCCGCGACCTCGGAGTCCTCGACCTGCCGAACGTCACGATGGTCCGGCCCGACCCCGCGACCGACGACGAGCTGGCGCTCGTCCACGACAAGGAGTACGTCGAGGCGGTGAAGCGGGCGGGCGACGACCCGTCCCGCACCGACCTGGCCCGTGGCCTCGGGACCGCGGACACCCCGACGTTCCGGCAGATGCACGAGGCGTCCGCCCTTGTCGTCGGAGCGACTCTGACCGCGGCGCGCGCCGTCTGGAGCGGGGAGGCCGAGCACGCGGTCAACGTCGCCGGCGGCCTGCACCACGCCATGCCGGGCGCCGGTAGCGGCTTCTGCGTCTACAACGACCCCGCGGTCGCCATCGCGTGGTTGCTGGAGCAGGGCGCCGAGCGCATCGCGTACGTCGACGTCGACGTGCACCACGGCGACGGCGTCGAGCGCGCGTTCTGGGACGAGCCCCGGGTGCTGACGGTGTCGGTGCACGAGAGCGGCCGCTACCTGTTCCCCGGCACCGGGTTCCCCGAGGACACCGGAGGAACCGGCGGCAGAGGGCAGTGCGGTGAACCTCGCGATGCCGCCGGGGACGACGGACGGGCCGTGGCTGCGCGCGTTCCATGCCGTCGTGCCGCCGCTGCTCGAGGAGTTCCGGCCCGACGTGCTGGTGACCCAGCACGGTTGCGACAGCCACGTCCTCGACCCGTTGGCGCACATGGGCCTGACCGTCGACGCACAGCGCACGTCGTACGCCGCCCTGCACGACCTGGCTCACCGGTTCGCCGGGGGACGGTGGGTTGCCACCGGGGGTGGCGGCTACGAGCTGGCGCAGGTCGTGCCGCGGGCCTGGACGCATCTGCTCGCGGAGGCCGCGGGTCAGCCGATGCCGCCGGAGACACTCGTCCCGCAGGGCTGGCGCGAGTTCGTCTCCGAGCGCTACGGCCTGGCGGCGCCGAGCCGGATGACCGACGGTGCTCGACCCGTCGTGGCCGGACTGGTCTGCGGGCTACGACCCTGCCGATGCCGTCGACCGCGCGGTGCTTGCCACCATGCGGGCGGTCTTCCCGGCCCACGGGCTCGGCGGGCTGCTCCACCTGTGACCGCGCCGGACCGCGCCGGGCTGCGCGAGCACCTCGTCCACAGCCGGATCGCCGGCGACGTGGCCACCAGCCGTGAGGACAACCTGCTGAAGTACGGCATGCTCGCCAGCCGCATCCCGAAGGCGATGTTCGGACTGGCGCCCACCGGCCGCTGGAACCTCGACGACGTGCTGGACCTGATGGTCGAGAAGGTCGGCGTCTCGGCGGACACCAACCACCTGCGGGGCACCGACCGGATCGACCCCGACCGCACCCTGGACGCCCTGGACCGGATGGCTGAGCACGTCGGGCGGGCCGCCCGGGACCGGTCCCGCGTGCTGCTCGCGACCGGTCACCCGGCCGGCCTGCTGGTGGTTCATCTCGCGGTCGCCGAAGCCCTCCGGACCGCCGGAGCCACCGTCCTCGAGCCCGGCCCGGGCTTCACCTACCAGTCGATGACGCGCTTCGGCCGGGTCGACCGGCACGTGCGCTACCTGCACGGCGTCGCCGTCTCCAGCAGCACCGGTGACCTCAACCACACCCATTCGGCGGCGCCGATGCGCGGCCTGCTGGCTGCCCTGGCCGAAGCAGCAGAAGCGATGCCGGACCTCGTCGTCGCCGACCACGGCTGGGCCGGTGCCGCCGGCGCAGGCGGGCCTCACCACGGTCGGGTTCGCCGACTGCAACGACCCTGCCCTGTTCGTCGGCGAGGCCGAGGGCACGATCGCCGTGTCGGTGCCGCTGGACGACAACGTGCCGCCGCATCTCTACGCCCCCATGACGGCGTACCTGCTGCACGCCGCGGGCCTGGGCGACTGACAGCCCCCGACGTACGTTGGCTGGTTGTTCGAGATTGGGCCTGCAGGGCTCGCCATTCGACGGCGGCAGCCGGCGGTCGAGCGCGGCTTGCGCGGCCTGCAGCGCATCGGGCTGGACCAGTCGTTGCGCGAGCTCGCCTCGGGCCCAGTCCGGCCGCTACGGCGTGTCCTTCGACCGATCTGGGTCAACCTCTACCGGGACCTTGAGCGGAAGCAACCTGCTCCTTGCCTCGAACACATCTAACCTTTGCGGCGACGTACCTCAGGCACTTCGAGGTCGGGGACAGCCCGGAGCATGAACTGATCGAAGTGCGGGACCGTAAATGCCGCGTACCCGTGCTCAGGCGTGTACAGCAGACCCATCGCGATCAGCTCCGCACGTGTCGGTGCCACCTGTGGCGAGGTCCGCCCCATCAACGCGGCGACATCAGCCGCCTTCTGGGGTTGAGGTCCCAGTTCCGCCATTGCGCGTAGGTACACCCGTTGCATCTCGGTCGCGCGATCGAGACGCACTCGGAAGAAGGAAGAGTCCAACTTGGCCTCGTAAAGAGGCAGGGCGGCCTCGACGTCGTCGGCAGTGATCAGGTCGTTCTCCGCCACACCCCAGACGGCGTAACCGAGCTCTTGCAAGAAGTAGGGATAGCCGCCGGTTACTTCGACCGCACGATCGAGAGCACCTTCCTCGAACTGGGCACCCTCCTCGTGTGCGGGCTCTGCAAGCGCACGTCTGGCATCGCTCCCCTTCAGGTTGCCGATCGAGGGAAACTTGAATAGGCGCTCGGCGTAGGACTTGGCGTCGCCAGCGAGCTCGGCGATCTGCGGAAGTCCGGCACCGACGAGTGTGACGGGGAGGCTCCGTTGCACCGTCTTGTGCAAGGCGGAGATGAGAGCTTCCAGCTGAGCCGAGTTCAGGAACTGCACCTCGTCAAAGAGCAGCACCAACCCCTTTGATCTTGATTGCGCAGCCTCCCCAACGGCAACGAAAAGATCAGTGAGGTCATGCTGGAGCTCGCCCCGATCAGCCAGACCGTGCGTATGCGTCTACGTCGATTCCAGCAGTCAGCCCACCGGCGGGATCAACCGAGAGGGAGAAGGATTTGAGGACTGCGCCGGCGCGTTCCATGCGGTCGGACCAACGAGCCCTCGGCGAGAGCTCGAACAGCGCGGTCCGCATCCACGAGGCAATGTTCCTCCGGAAGGCCGTGTCGTCGTGTTTGGTGACCTCGGCCTCGATGACGACCCAGCCCTCTGCTAGGGCCTTGTTGTAGAACTTGCCGAGGAGGACTGTCTTACCTACGCCGCGCAAGCCGGTGATGATCATTGACTGCTCTGTCCGTCCGGCACTCATCCGTCGGAGCAGCAGATCGAACGTCATCGAGCTGATCGTCACGGCCGACGACGGCAGGGGGCTGGGCCCCGGCATTGGGGGTGTATGGATTTCGAACTGGGTCCACTTCGCCAGATTATCAACTTTAGGTTGGTTTAGTGAATCTTCCAAAAACGACCTAAACCTTGTAAGGCGCTGCGGCGCCTGGCGGAGCGGTCCGCAGCCGTCCTAAGCGTGGATTCGCCTGAACGGGTGATCAGGGTCAGAGCCCACATGTCGAGTACCAGGTGTGGACACCCTGCGCCGGGCCCGACGGGCCAGCCTGCTGGTGCGGTTCGCCGTCGTCAGCCTGGTGCTCGTCGTCGCGCTCGGCGCCGCGCTCGCCCAACTGCTGGCGTCGATGATTTCCGCGCGCGGTCTCGAGTCCGCCAAGGACGCCGCGGTCCTGACCACCACGATCGCGGTGCAGCCGCTGCTGTCGGTGGACGACCTCGACCACGAGCTGCCGCCCGCCAAGACGGCCGCCCTCGACCGCGCGGTGCACGGTTCGCGGGAGGGCACCGAGATCGCCCGGATCAAGATCTGGAACAGCGGCCGGGACCTGCTCTACACCGCGGACCCGCACACGGCAACGCCCCGCAACCCGAGCACCGCGCCGTCCCACGAGCTGGAGGAGGCGCTGGAGGGCGCCATCGAGGCCGAGATCATCAGCAGCAGCGGGGAGCCGGACAACGCCGCGCTGCTCGGGCGGTACGGCACACTGCTCGAGGTCTACGTACCGATCCTGTACGCCGACGACGCAGAGCCGGCCGGAGTCTTCGAGCTCTACCTGCCCTACCAGCCGGTGCAGGCCAGCATCCGGGCCGACACGACCTGCGGGCGGTCGCGCTGCTGTTCGCCGGCCTCGTCGTCCTCTGGCTCGGGCTTGTTCCGCACCGTCGCCACGGCGTCCCGCCGGCTGCGCCAGGAGGCCGACCGCAACGAGCATCAGGCGCTGCACGACGGGTTGACCGGGCTGGCCAACCGCTCGCCTGCTGGACGCCGAGCTTGCCGCGGCGGTGGCCGGCGCGGGCCCGCTCGGTGGCGCTGGTGCTGCTCGACCTGGACCGGTTCCGGGAGGTCAACGACACCCTCGGGCACGTCCGAGGCGACGAGCTGGTGCTCGAGATGGCCAGCCGGCTGACCGCGCTGGCCGGCCCGGACGACCTGGTTGCCCGGCTCGGCGGCGACGAGTTCGCCGTGCTGCTGCGTGACGTGACGGCGTGGAGTCGGCGATGCTGCATGCCGAGGTGCTGCGCGGCGCCCTGCGCGCCCCGGTGCAGGTCGGCGGGCCTGGACGTGGCCCTGGACGCTCGCGCCGGGGTGTCGGTGCACCCGGCCGACGCGGAGGACGGCCCGGCCCTGCTGCGGCACGCCGACGTCGCCGCCGAGCATGCCAAGCGCACGCACGCCGGCGACCTGCGCCTACGACCCGGCGCTGGACCAGCACAGCACCGAACGGCTCGGCCTGCTCGCCGACCTGGCGCGGGCGCTCACCGCGGGCGAGCTGCTCCTGCACTACCAGCCCAAGTGCGACCTGGGCGGCCGGGTGCTCGGCGTCGAGGCGCTGGTGCGCTGGCAGCACCCGCGAGCGCGGACTGCTGCCGCCGCTGAGTTCGTGCCCGGTCGCCGAGCGCACCGGCCTGGTCCACCCGCTGACCGAGTCGGTGCTCGACCTGGCGCTGGCCCAGGCCCGCACCTGGTGCGACGAGGGCCGCGAGGTCCCGGTGGCGGTGAACATCTCGACCCGCAGCCTGCTGCAGCCCGGCTTCGCCGAGCAGGTGCTGGCCGCGCTCGGCATCCACGGCGTCCGCGGCGGCGCTGCTCGGGCTGGAGATCACCGAGACCACGATCATGGAGGACCCCGACCGGGCTCTCGCGGTGCTGAGCCGGCTGGCCGCGGCGGGCGTCCGGCTGTCGCATCGACGACTTCGGCACCGGGTACTCCTCGCTGGCCTACCTGAAGACCCTGCCGGTGCACGAGCTGAAGATCGACCGGACCTTCGTCGCCGCGCTCACCGCCAGCGAGCGGGACCGGGTGATCGTCGACTCGACGATCGGCGCTCGGCGACCGGCTCGGCCTGGACGTGGTGGCCGAGGGAGTCGAGGACGACGGCGACCCTCGCGGAGCTCGCCGAGCTCGGCTGCCGGCAGGCCCAGGGCTACTGCTTCGGCCGGCCGGTGCCCGCCGCCGAGCTCGTCCTGGGCTCGCCGTCGAGCGTGCCCGCCGGTGGCCCTGGCGGGGGCGTCCGACCGGGTGAGTCTGACCGTCACCCCTTTCCCACGAGGCACATCCGCCCCTACCCTGTGCTCAGAGCGCGTACGCCTGGTTCGTGCTCCGGTGGGGAAGCCGGCGCCCGTCACGTGCTGAAGGTTCGGTGCGTCATGGCTGCTCAGGGTCCCAAGGACCGTCCTCTGTCCGAGGTCACGTTCCTCACCGTCGCCGAGGTCGCCTCGGTGATGCGGGTGTCGAAGATGACCGTCTACCGCCTGGTGCACGCGGGCACGCTGCCTGCCGTCCGCGTGGGCCGGTCGTTCCGGGTCCCGGAGAAGGCCGTGCACGACTACCTCGACCAGGCCTACGTCGAGACCGCCTAGGCGTCGCCCGACCGGCGCGGGAAAGGCAGAGCCCCCGCCCACCCCCCTGCCGTCGGGGTGAGCGGGGCCGCTGCCCGGCTCGTCTGCGGCTGCGCCGGCTAGCCCGGCGTCGGTCGCCGTGAGCGTGAACGGCACGTCCGCGCCGGTCCACAGCTGGGTCAGGACGTACGCCGTGCCGCCCGGGATCACCCCGGACTCGTCGGCGCCCGAGGTGGCGATCGACCCGAGCAGGGTGCAGGCCGCGTCCATAGAAGTACAGGTCGATGTCGTGCCCGGCCGGGAGTCTCCTCGCCGGTCACCGTCACGGTGTGCACCCCGTCACCGAAGCCGCTGGGCAGCGTGCTGACCCAGGCGTCCACGCCCTGCGAGCCGGGGCGGGGCGGTGCAGGTCTGCTCGAACTCGTTGGCCGTGACGCCGCCACGTTCTGCAGCCCGGTCGGGTCGCCGGCCACCGGGTTGCCCACGGCGATCGTGCCCGAGTCGGTGAACGGCTGGTCGGCGCGGCGGCGCCGCCGGCTCGAAGCCTTGGCGGCGCCGAAGACCTGCAGCTCGGCGGCCTGCGCGTACTTCATCGTCTCGCCCTGCACCGAGTCCACGAAGAACCGGACGTACGCCGGCCTTCGTCGGCGTCGCCAGCGTGAACATCTTGTAGTTGAGGTCCGGCGCGGTGGGCCGCGGGGTCTGGTAGCCGAACCCAGCGGTCTTCACGGTCTTCCAGAGCACGCCGTCGTCGGACACCTGGAAGGTGAAGTCCTTCAGCGCCGCGAACCGGCTGGCCACGGTGTTCTTGAAGGCGCTGACCTGCATCGCGGAGATCGTGGTGGGCTTGGCCAGCTTGACCGTCACCCGCTGGTCCGGTCCGGCGTTGTACGGCGTCGTCGACTTCTTGGTGCTCCATACGCTGGCAGCGGTGTCGTCCAGCAGGAACTTCGCCGGCAGGCCCGGCGTCCTCGCTGGACGCCGACACGATGGTGGCGCCGGACGCCAGCGACGTCAGGTTCGGGGCGAGCGAGAACTTCAGCGACGTCGTGCGTCCCGCGGTCACCGCGACGTCTGGAACTTCTGGGCGCCGAAGCCCGGTGCCTGGATCAGCAGGTCATAGCTGCCCGCGGCCATCCTGGCCCCGAAGCCACCGGTGTCGGAGGTGCGGACCAGCGGCGACACCCGCGCCTCGAACTCACCCACGATCACCTTGGCGTTCTTGACCGGCGTGCCCGTCGAGGAGTTCACGACGGTGCCTACGAGGGTGCCGTTGCGCGAGCCCGACGCGTGGTCGAACGCCGGCTGCGGCTCGGTGTCGTCACCGGTGGCCGAGGACGCCGACGCGCCGGCGCCGCGGTGGGCGAAGACGGTCCAGACGGTGTCGGTGTTGTCGCCGTGGTACCGGTCGGTGTCGGCGGCGAGGATCGCGTCCCGCATGTCGAGGAACGACGGGTCCGGGGCCGACAGCGGCATCGCGTCGGTGACCAGACGAGCTGCGACCTCGGAGCCCTGCGCCTGGCCGTACTGCGCGACCAGCTTCTTGCGGAGGTCCCACAGCGTGGCGGTCCAGATCTCGCCATCGGCGTGCACCTCGGGACCGGTCAGGTCGTAGCCGATGTCGCCGAAGTTGGTCGGGTTGGCGTCGTAGGCCCAGTTCCGGATGCCACGAACCGGGTTGCCGGTCACGTACTCGCCCACGACGGACTTGCTGTAGAGCCCCTCGCGGTGCAGGTAGTTGAGGCCGTACCAGTCGCCCCAGCCCTCACCCATCGAGCCGGCCTGGTGCGAGCCGAGCGACTCGCCGCCCGCGACGTAGCGGGTCGACAGCCCGTGCGCGTACTCGTGCTCGATGACGCTCGCGTCGAAGTTGCCGTCGGAGTACGGGCCCTCGAAGGCGTCGTTGATCGGCTCCCAGAGGAACATCCCGCTCCACGACGGGACGCCGTCGGGCAGAGGCAGGAAGTAGGCGTTGTCGCGTCCGGTGTAGGTCGGGGCGCCGCCGCTCGCGGCGCCGGCGTGCACCAGGCCGAGCACCGGGTCGCCGCCGTCGGCCTGGAAGTTGCCGGCCGACTCGGTGAACCCGAAGTCGTAGAACTCGTCGTGGATCCGGTTGTGCTGCCAGAACAGGTTGGTCGCGGCCGGGTTGAGGTCCAGCGCGTACGACGGCGGAACGATGGCACCGTTGGTCCTCTGCCAGTTCTTGTCGTAGGTGTAGTTGAACTGGCTGGTCGGGCTGACCGGGCGCGGGCCCTGGTCGGCCGGTGCGAGGAAGTTCGAGTAGTTGGCGTACGTGCTGGCGTTGTTGCCCAGCGTGGTCGGCCCGTCGATGCCGGCGCCGGTCGGGTCGACGTACCCCTTCGGCGACTCGGCGGTCGGGCCGAACGACGTGACGACCGGGGTGCCGCCCTTCGGTGCGCCCGGGAAGTTCTCGTAGACGGTGCCCTCGGACTCGTGCTTCACCAGGTCCTGCTTGGAGAGCACCGCGCCGGACTGCGCGTCGACCACGGTGTCCCACGCCTTGTCGAGCTTCTCGATGAACAGCACGCGGTAGGCCGCGCGGGCTCCCGTCGCGGTCGGGAACGAGGCCTTCTTCACGTAGGACGACGCGGCGAACGGACCCCGGGCAAAGGTGGTGTACCCCGCTGTGTCGCCGGTGGCGTTGGGGCTGAAGCCGGTGGCGTCGGCGAGCGCACCGGCGACCTTGGACAGTGCCTGCGCAGGGCTCAGCGCGAAGCTGCCCGTGAGCCCGGCTCCGCGGCTGGGGTTGCCGGCGTAGGAGAGGACCTTGCCGTCCTTGGTGACGGCGAGGTTGAGCCGGCCGCCGTGGGCAGCCGCGACGCCGTCGAAGACCTGGGTGAAGGTGACGACGTGGGTGCCGGTGCCGGGGAGGGTGTGGTCACGGTCGACCCGCAGCGCTGCAACCTGCTCGGCGGACATGCCGAAGGCGGCCCGGTTGCCGGCGAGCCAGGCCCGGGCGACATCGACGGCGGAGCCTGCACGCGCGCCGGTCAGGTACCCGCCGGTGCCCAGGATCGAGCGGGGCGTGCCGAAGCGTGGGTCCCAGGTGGCACGCGCGCCCTTCGGGGCGGCAGCGACGATCGCGCGGACCGCGGCGACCTGGGCCGCGGTGGGCGACAGCGCGTGGGTGACCGCGCGGCTGTCGACCGCCTGGTCGGCGCCGGAGCCGTTGCTCAGGGGGTCGGCGATGGTGGCCTCGGCGGGCAGCGTCGGCAGGATCGCCGCCGAGACGGCCAGCGCCGCACCTGCGGCCAGCAGGTGGCGAGTTCGCGGTGTTCTCCGCACAGTGTTCCTCCACGGGACTGGGTCGGGCCGACTGCCCGGGGCCTCGGGCGTCACAGGGCCCAACGAGCCGGCGTGAGGGAGGTCACGGTTTCGGCTCAGGCCGCTACGGGCTCCGGCGTCGCGCTGCGTGAGGGGCGGAAGGTAGGCTCGGGCCCAGGCGTGGCGCACCGCGTGCGCCCCCGGCATCCGTGCCAGCTCCTCCGTCCCGTCCACCGAAGAGGTTCACCTCGTGGGTTCCGTCATCAAGAAGCGCCGCAAGCGGATGGCCAAGAAGAAGCACCGCAAGCTGCTGAAGAAGACTCGCGTCCAGCGTCGCAACAAGAAGTAGCCAGAACTCATCGAGGTGCCATCGGAGGCGTGAGTGGGCCGGGTCGTCATGGTCACCGGGGTCTCGCGCTACCTCGGCGGCCGGTTCACCCAGCTGCTGCAGGCCGACCCGGACATCGCCCGGGTGATCGGCGTGGACGTCGTCCCGCCCAAGACCGACCTCGGTGATGCCGAGTTCGTCCGCGCCGACATCCGGAACCCGGTGATCGGCAAGGTCATCTCGCAGGCCGAGGTCGACACCGTCGTGCACATGGCGGTGCTCGCCACCCCGCTGGACGCGGGCGGCCGGGCGATGATGAAGGAGATCAACGTCATCGGCACCATGCAGCTCCTGGCGGCCTGCCAGAAGGCGCCCAGCGTCCGCAAGCTGGTGGTCAAGTCCTCGACCGCGGTCTACGGCTCCTCGCCGCAGGACCCGGCGCTGTTCACCGAGGACCTCGAGCCCAACGCGATGGCCCGCACCGGGTACGCCAAGGACTCGGTCGAGGTCGAGGGCTACGTCCGCGGCTTCGCCCGCCGCCGCCCGGACGTCGCGGTGACCACGTTGCGGTTCGCCAACTTCGTCGGCCCGAAGGTGCACACGCCGCTCACGTCGTACTTCTCGCTGCCGGTCGTGCCCGACCGTGCTCGGCTTCGACCCGCGGCTGCAGTTCGTCCACGAGCGAGACGGGCTCGAGGTGCTCTGGCGCACGACCCTCGGGGACCACGGCGGCACCTTCAACATCGCGGGTGACGGCGTCATGACGCTGTCCCAGGCCATCCGCCGGGCCGGCCGCCCGTCGCTGCCGCTGCCGCAGCCCGCGGCGCCCTGGATCGGGCAGGCGCTGCGCCGCCTCGGGGTCGCCGACTTCTCCTCCGAGCAGATGCGCTTCCTGACCTACGGCCGGGTGGTCGACACCAGCCGGATGCAGGACGTGCTCGGCTTCACGCCGCGCTACTCCGACCCGGGAGGCCTTCGACGACTTCGTCGACGCGGCAGGGCCTGCGCGGGCCGTTGTCGCCGGACGTCGTGGGCGCGGTCGAGAGCAAGGTCGTGCGACGTCCTGGACACCGTCGCCAGACCGGACCGGCAGCCATGCCTGACGCCCGGGTGATCCCGATCGCGGCGGCGACGACCGCCGCGCCGGTCGTCGGCGGCCGACGCCGTCGCCGCCGGTGCGTCGCGGCGCCTCCGGCGAGCGGTCCCGGCGCCGGCGGGCCACCCCGCTGCTCGACGACGCGGCCACCGAGGCGCGAGCCCAGCCGGCCCGCGCGGCCGGCGCGCCGGCGTACGACGGCAGCCAGGACCGGCCGCACCGGCCGCGCCGACCGCGCCGGCGGTCGAGGAGCTGCTCGACGCGCTGCCCGAGCCGGAGCCGACGCCCGACCGACGAGCTGCCGGAGTGGGAGCGCAAGGTGGCCGCCGCGCTCGCGTTCGTCCGCCGCCGGCTGACCGGCGACGTCGAGGTCGACGAGTTCGGCTTCGACCCCGAGCTCACCGAGCACGTGCTGCTGGCGGCGCTGCGGCCGCTGTACGAGCACTACTTCCGGGTCGAGGCGCGCGGCCTGGAGAACATCCCGGCCGAGGGCGGTGCGCTGGTCGTGGCCAACCACTCGGGCACCATCCCGCTCGACTCGATGATGACCCAGATCGCGCTGCTCGACCACCATCCCGCCCACCGCCACCTGCGGATGCTCGGCGCCGACCTGGTGTTCCAGACGCCGATCATCAGCGAGCTGGCGCGCAAGAGCGGCACCACGCTGGCCTGCAACGCCGACGCCGAGCGGCTGCTCGGCACGCGGCGAGGTCGTCGGCGTCTGGCCGGAGGGCTTCAAGGGCATCGGCAAGCCGTTCTCGGAGCGCTACAAGCTGCAGCGCTTCGGCCGGGGCGGCGTTCGTCTCGGCCGCGCTCAAGGCCCAGGTGCCGATCGTGCCGTGCTCGATCGTCGGCGCCGAGGAGATCTACCCGATCCTGGGCAACGTCAAGACGCTGGCCCGGCTGCTCGGGCTGCCCTACGTGCCGGTGACCCCGACCTTCCCGTGGCTCGGGCCGCTCGGCGCGATCCCGCTGCCCAGCAAGTGGATCATCGAGTTCGGCGAGCCGGTGCCCACCGACGGCTTCGGTCTCGGCGCCGCGGACGACCCGATGCTGGTGTTCAACCTCACCGACCAGGTGCGCGAGACGATCCAGCACACCCTCTACCGCCTGCTGATGTCCCGCCGCTCGATCTTCTTCTAGGCCCGCCGCGGCCGGTCGGTGCTCAGCAGCTGGTCAGCGGCGGCACGGGGACGCAGGCGGAGACCGAGGGGACCGGCGGGAGCGGCGCGGCCGGGGTCACGGGGCCCGTCGGGTCGGGGACCACCGGGGGCGCGGTGGGCAGCGGCTGCACCGAGACGGCCGGCACCGGAGTCGGCTCGGGGATCCGCGGAACGCTGGTCGTCCTGCTCCCGGTCGCACCGTCGACGACGGAGTCGATCGGCCCGGAGCCTGCGGGTGCCGCGGTCGTGCCGCCGCCGGTCGCGGCGCCCGTCACGTCGCCGACAGCGTCGACCACGTCACCGACGCCGGTGCCCGCCTGGTACGTGCCGGTGCGGTCACCGCGCGAGCCGGACCCGCCGACGCCGACCGCCGCTCCGGTGCCGGTCGCCGTGGCTGCCGCCCGGTCGACCAGCCGGCCGACCGCCCAGCCGTCACCTGAGGCGGTCAAGCCGCTGGCCTGCGACCGCGCGGGCCGCCTCGACCGGGGAGCCGAGCAGCGCGGAGACCGCCCGGTCGAGGGCGCCGAGCCGCTCGTCGATCAGCTCGGCCCGGGCCCGCAGCGCGGGGTCGAGCAGCTGCATCAGGTCGGCCAGCCGTTCGCGCTGGTCGGTCACGAACCGCTCGAGCACGAGCAGCGGCTCCTCGTCGCCGGTCTCGCGGTAGGCCCGGTTCAGGTCGTCGACGCCGAGCACGACCGCAGCGTCCATCTCGTCGAGGGCCGTCATCACGCGGCCCCGGGTGGCGGCGACCAGAACCGCTGCTCGGAGGCCGTGAGCGCCTCGGCCTCGGACAGCCGGGCGTCGGCCTGCTGGAGCAGCTCGCGGCCGTGCCCGAGGTCGCCGCGGGCGAGGTCGAGCTGGACGTTCTCGATCTGGCGCTTGAGCCCGTAGAGCGCGTCGCCGGGCAGCGCCCGGGTGCTCGCCGCCGCGGCGCCGACGCCGGCGACCACCGAGGCGATGGCGACGGCGGCGACCGCCTGCCGGAGCCGGGCCGGGGCGCTGGGCCGGGCCCGCTGGGCCGGGTACGCCGGGCGCGCGGCACCCGGGCGGCTGCCTCGGTCGACCAGCTGCGCGCGCAGCGCTGACCGGAAGTCGTCCGACGGGGCGTGCCGGACCGGCGCCAGGCTGCGGGCCAGGTCGGCCAGCGGCGCCAGGTCCCGGGCCGCCTGCGGGCGTGCTGGCCCGGCGGCCGGACAGCAGCCGGTCCAGGTCATCTGCCTGCCGCCGTCGTGCCGACACGATCATGGTCATCTGCCGGCCCCCCTCTGCTCGTCGTGCCGGTCGTCCCCGTTGACGCGACCGATCTGACAACGACCCGCCGGGAGCGGCGGTTACGGCCTGGCGGAGCGGCGTCATGACGCCTGCTCCGGGAGCAGCTTGGCCAGCGCCCGGACGGCCCGCAGCTGCAGCTGCTTGACCGCTCCCTCGGAGCGGCCCATCACCTCGGCGGTCTCGGCGATGTTGAGCCCCTGCAGGAACCGCAGGACGACGCACTCCTGCTGCTCCGGCTTGAGCTGGCGCACGGCGTCGAGCAGGGCGGCGTTCTGCAGCCGGTCCAGCACCTGCGCCTCGATGCCGTCGTCGGCCCGGTCGGCGTCGAGCATGTCCGCGGTGGAGACCTCGAGCTTGAACCGGCTGGACTTCACGTGGTCGGTGACCAGGTTGCGGGCGATGGTCGTGAACCAGGCCCCGATGTCCTTGCCGGTGTAGGTGAAGGAGTCGATCCGCCGCAGCGCGCGCAGGAACGTCTCCGAGGTGAGGTCCTCGGCCAGGGCGTGCGAGCCGACCCGGTAGTAGAGGTAGCGGAAGATCTGGTCGACGTAGCAGTCGTAGACCATCCCGAAGGCCTCGGCGTCGCCCTGCTGGGCCAGGGTCACCAGGCCGGCGATCCGCTGGCGCTCCGGGTCGTCGGTGACCTCCCCGCCGCCCGGCCCGCCGCCCGGGTGCGGTGCCGGCGCAGCCCGGTCGTGGCCATCGCCAGGACGAGCCCGCGCGGGGAGCCGGACGCGCCGACCAGGGCGTGCAGGTCGGCGAGCGCGACCGGGGCGAGCAGGCGGCGCACGTCGACCCCCTTCCACGGGCGGGCGAAGCGGCGTGTGGACCGGCCATACCCGCGGGTCCGGTGTGACGAACGTCTCGGGCGGCGATCCGACGTTACCCATCGGTAGCCGCAGGGCCAAATCGGCCGAGATCGCCCTCAGTCGGCCTTCCGGCGGGCAGACGCTGCCGCGGCCAGCGCCCCGGCCAGCGCCCCGGCGGCGGCCGCGGTCGGGACGCCGACCTTCACCGCCTTGCGCCCGGTCCGGTAGTCGCGCACCCGCCAGCCGTGCTCCCGGGCGTGCGCCCGCAGCCTGGCATCGGGGTTGATGGCGCAGGGATGGCCGACCAGGCTGAGCAGGGGGATGTCGTTGGCCGAGTCGGAGTACGCCGAGCAGGCGCCCAGGTCGAGCCCCTCGCGCTCCGCGAGCGCGGTGACGGCCTGCGCCTTGGCCTGCCCGTGCAGGATCTCGCCGACCAGCCGGCCGGTGTAGACGCCGTCCTCGGTCTCGGCGACCGTGCCCAGCGCGCCGGTCAGGCCCAGCCGCTTGGCGATCACCGAGGCCACCTCGACCGGGGTGGCGGTGACCAGCCAGACCCGCTGCCCGGCGTCGAGGTGCATCTGGGCCAGGGCGCGGGTGCCCGGCCACACCTTCGCGGCCATCACCTCGTCGAAGACCTCCTCGCCGATGGTCGTGAGCTCGGCGACGGTGTGCCCGGCCGCGAAGGACAACGCGGTCTCGCGCGCTTCGTGCACGTTGTTCATGTCCTCCCGGCCGACGAGCCGGAACTTTCCCTGCTGCCAGGCGAACCGGCCGATGTCGCGGGCGGTGAAGAAGTCGCGCGGCGTACAGGCCGCGGGCCAGGTGGAAGATCGAGGCGCCCTGCATCACCGTGTTGTCGACGTCGAAGAAGGCGGCGGCGGTGCGGGTCCAGCGGCACCTGCAGCGCGGCCTCGACCTCCGCGGCGGCGGCCGAGGCCTGGCCGGCGGCGACCGCGTCGGCGTCGGCAGCGCCGTCGCCGGTGGAACGTCGCAGCCGCATGTCGGGTGAGCGTACGGCGGTAGCGGCCGGTCGCCCTACCTGGCTGTGCCAGACTGCGCCGGTGGGCGCCGCCGGCAGCGAGAACCCGACCAACCTCGCGCACGTCCTGCGTGCCGCCGCAGCCCGCCGTCCCGAGGGCACCGCGCTCGTGCACCTGCCGCGCGGGCGGCGACCGGACGAGCGCTGACCTGGCAGTCCCTCGACGCCGACGTCGACGCCACCGCTGCCGGGCTGCGCACCGATCTCGGCCTGCACGTCGGCGACCGGGTCGCGCTCGCCATGGCGAACACGCCGGCCTTCGTCACGTCGTACTTCGCCGTGCTGCGCGCCGGTCTGGTCGCCGTGCCGCTGAACACCGGCTACACCGCGCCGGAGACCGCGCGACTGCTGGGCGAGGCCGACGCCAAGGTCGTGCTCTGCGACGACTCGACGCTGGGCGTCGTCGAGGAGGCGGTCGCCGGCACCCACCGGGTGCTCGTCGACCCGGCCGGTCTCGACGCGGTCACCGCGGCCGGCCGCGGCCGACGCGCCGGTCCGGCGCAGGACCGCGGCGGCGAGGACCTCGCCGTCCTGATGTTCACCTCGGGCACCAGCGGCCAGCCGCGCGCCGCGATGCTCAGCCACCGCGCCCTGCTGGCCAACCTCGAGCAGTGCCAGGCTCTCCGAGCCCAGCCCGATGGGCCCGGACGACGTCGTGCTGCTCGTGCTGCCGCTGTTCCACATCTACGGCCTCAACACCGCCCTCGGCATGGTCGTCGCCACCGGCGCGACCGGAGTGCTGGTCGAGCGCTTCGACCCGGTGGCGACCGCGGAGCTGGTCCGGACCGAGGGGGTCACGAACATCCCCGGCGCACCGCCGATGTACGTCGCCTGGGCCAGCCGCCGAGGCCTACGAGTCGCTGCGCGGTGTCCGGATGCTCGCCTCCGGCGCCTCGCCGCTGCCGCCCGCGGTGCTCGAGCAGGTGCAGACCGAGGTCGGCCGCCCGATCTACGAGGGCTACGGGCTCACCGAGACGGCTCCGGTCGTCAGCAGCACGCTGGCCTCGGAGCGGGTGAAGGCCGGCTCGATCGGCCGGCCGGTGCCCGGCGTCGAGCTGCGCCTGGTCGACGAGGCCGGCACCGAGGTCGCCGACGACGACCCGGGCGAGATCGTCGTCCGCGGGCCGAACCTGTTCTCCGGGTACTGGCCGGACGGCTCCTCGCGGCCCGGACGCCGAGGGCTGGTGGGCCACCGGGGACGTGGCGTACGCCGACGACGACGGCGACCTGTTCCTCGTCGACCGGCGCAAGGAGCTGGTGCTCGTCAGCGGCTTCAACGTCTACCCGCGCGAGATCGAGGACGCCCTGGCCGAGCACCCGGACATCGCCGAGGTGGCGGTGATCGCGCGTGCCGCACCCGTACACCGGGGAGGCCGTGAAGGCCTTCGTGGTGGCGCGGGCGGGAGCCGCGCTGGGGCCGGAGGACGTCACCGCGCACGCGGCCACCCGGCTGGCCCGCTTCAAGCGCCCGACGATCGTCCAGGTCGTCGAGGCGCTGCCGCACTCGGCGACCGGCAAGGTGGCGAAGGGCCGGCTGCGGGCGGGCGAGGGAACGGCGGAGGAGCTGCTGTGAGCCCCCGGGTCACGTTGATCGGGAAGCCCGGCTGCCACCTGTGCGACGAGGCCCGGGAGGTGGTGGCCCGGGTCACCGCCGAGCTGGGGGAGGACTACGAGGAGCTCAGCATCCTGGACGACCCCGCAGCTGCGGGCCCGGTACTGGGAGCAGGTGCCGGTCACTCTGGTCGACGGCGAGCAGCACGACTTCTGGCGGGTCTCGGAGGCCCGGCTGCGGGCGGCGCTGACCAGCTGACCGGGTGGGCCCGATCGCTCACTTTGTGCTCTCGTTCACAAGCGCCTAACCTGGCGGGCGCACGGTGGCATCCGGTCACCGTCGAGTGGGAGTCCCGTGACCAGCCCTGAGACGAGTGCGCAGCGGTCGAACCTCGACCGTGCCAGCAGCGTCTCGCGCGCGCGTGCCACCTCCGCCCGGGGCATCCCGGACGCCACCGTCGCCCGGCTGCCGGTCTACCTGCGGGCGCTGGGGACCCTGGCCGACGAGGGTGTCTCCACCGTCGTCGTCCGAGGAGCTCGCCGCCGCTGCCGGGGTCAACTCCGCCAAGCTGCGCAAGGACCTGTCCTACCTGGGCTCCTACGGCACCCGCGGCGTCGGCTACGACGTCGAGTACCTCGTCTACCAGGTCTCCCGCGAGCTGGGCGTGACCCAGGACTGGCCGGTCGTCATCGTCGGCCTCGGCCACCTCGGGCACGCGCTGGCCAACTATGGCGGCTTCGCCTCCCGCGGGTTCGAGATCCAGGCGCTGGTCGACGCCGACCCGGCCATCGTCGGGCACCGAGGTCGCCGGCCTGCCGGTCGCGCCGCTGTCCGAGCTCGAGCGGCTGGTGCGCGAGCCTCGGCGTGGCCATCGGCGTCATCGCGACCCCGGCTGCCGTCGCCCAGGAGCGTCTGCGACCGGCTGGTCGCCGCGGGCGTCAGCAGCATCCTCAACTTCGCGCCGACGCGTGCTCGTCGTCCCCGACGACGTCGAGGTGCGCAAGGTGGACATGTCCATCGAGCTGCAGATCCTCGCGTTCCACGAGCAGCGCAAGGTGTCCCCGCAGCTCCCGCCGGACCCTCGGGCTGGCGCGGGCGGTGAACTCGTGAGCGTCCTCGTCGTGGGCCTGTCCCACCGCACCGCTCCGGTCGAGCCTGCTCGAGCGGGCCGCGCTCACCGCCGACGCCGTCGCCAAGCTGCTCGCCGACGTCGTGGCCAGCGAGCACGCGGCCGAGGCGGTGGTGCTGTCGACCTGCAACCGGGTCGAGGTCTACGCCGACGTCGACAAGTTCCACGGCGGGTCGCCGCAGGCCTCGGAGCTGCTGGCCCGCCAGCGCCGGTGTCGACCTGGACGAGCTCACCCCGCACCTCTACGTGCACTACGAGGACCGCGCGGTGGCGCACCTGTTCTCGGTCGCCTGCGGGCTGGACTCGATGGTCGTCGGCGAGAGCCAGATCGCTCGGCCAGATCCGGGTCGGCGCTGCGCACCGCGCAGGAGGCCGGCACCGCCGGCCGGTCGCTCAACGAGCTCGCCCAGCAGGCCCTGCGGGTCGGCAAGCGGGCCCGCACCGAGACCGGCATCGACCGGGCCGGCCGGTCGCTGGTCACCGCCGGCCTGGACGAGGCGGTCCGGGTGCTCGGGCCGTTGGCCGGCGCCGAGGTGCTGGTCGTCGGCGCCGGCTCGATGAGCGCGCTGGCCGCCACCGTCGCTCGCCCAGCAGGGCGCCGGCCGCGTCGTGGTCGCCAACCGCACCCTCGCCCGCGCCGAGCGGGTCGCCCGGCCGTCGGTCGGTGGCGAGGCCGATGCCGCTCGGCCGACCTGCCGGCGGCGCTGCGCCGAGGCCGACCTCGTCGTCTCGTGCACCGGCGCCGCTCGGCCAGCTGCTCACCGCCGACGTCGTCGGCCGGCGCGGCAGCGCCGGGCCGGACGCGGCCGCTGGTGCTGCTCGACCTGGCGCTGCCCCGCGACGTCGACCCGTGCCGCGCACGAGATCCCCGGCGTGACGCTCGTCGACCTCGAGACGCTGGCCCCGGTGCTCGCCACCAGCGAGCACACCGCCGACGTCGAGGCGACCCGCGAGATCGTCGCCGACGAGGTCGCGGCGTTCCTCGGCTGGCAGCGCGCGGCCAGCGTCGCCCCCACCGTCGTCGCCCTGCGCGAGATGGCCGATGACGTCGTGCAGGCCGAGCTGGTGCGCTGGGTCGGCCGGCTGCCCGACCTCGACCACCGGGCGCGGGCCGAGATCGAGCAGGCCGTCGGACGGGTGGTGGACAAGCTGCTGCACGCCCCGACGGTGCGGGTGAAGCAGCTCGCCGAGGAGCCCGGCGGCCAGTCCTACGCCGACGCGCTGAGCAAGCTGTTCGGCCTGGACCCAGCGGCCGTCGAGGCGGTCACCCGCGCCGACGTCGCGACCGACGAGGCGCCGCCGTGCAGCGTCGACATGACCGCGCTGCCGGCTCGGCACCCGCGCGCAGCGCGCTGGCCACCGCCCAGGCGCAGCTGGTCGCCGACGCGATCACCGCGCGCACCGGCCGCGCCGTCGAGCTGGTGCCGGTCACGACGTACGGCGACACCTCCCGCGAGGCGCTCGCCCAGATCGGCGGCACCGGCGTGTTCGTCACGGCGCTGCGCGACGCGCTGCTGGCCGGCGACGGTCGACGTCGCCGTGCACTCGCTCAAGGACCTGCCGACCGCCGACGCCGAGGGCATCCTGCTCGCCGCGGTCCCGCCGCGCGAGGACCCGCGCGACGCCCTGGTCGCCCGCGACGGGCTCACCCTCGGCGAGCTGCCCGACCGGCGCCCGGGTCGGCACCGGGTCGCCGCGGCGCGCGGCGCAGCTGCGCGCGCTCGGCTCGGCCTCGAGGTCGTCGCCGGTGCGCGGCAACGTCGACACCCGGCTGCGACTGGTCGACCGACGGCGAGCTCGACGCCGTCGTGCTGGCCCGCGCCGGGCTGGCCCGGCTGGGCCGGCTCGACGCGGTCACCGAGGTGATCGACCCGCTCCAGATGCTGCCCGCGCCCGGCCAGGGCGCGCTGGCGATCGAGTGCCGGCTCCGGACGGACGCGACGCTTACGCGACACCGACGCCTCGATCTGCTCGCCGGTGCTCGACGATGCCGCGACCCGGCACGTCGTGACCGCCGAGCGCACCCTGCTCGCCGCCCTGGAAGCCGGCTGCTCGGCCCCCGTCGGGGCCTACGGAGAAGCAGCCGAAGGCGAGCACGTCCCCGAGCTGTACCTGCGCGCCGCCGTCAGTGCGGTCGACGGCTCGGCGCAGCGTGCGGCTGTCCGCCACCGGACCTCTCGACGAGGCAGCACGGATCGGCCGCGGCCTGGCGACCGATCTGCTCGCCGAGGGTGCGGCCGACCTGATGTGGGAGCGCGTCCCGTGACCCGCCCGAAGCCAACCGGCAAGAGCCACCAGCCGGAAGCCCAAGGGCAGGTGCGTCGCCTTCGTCGGCGCCGGCCCCGGTGACCCCGGCCTGCTCACCGTGCGAGCCGTCGAGCTGCTGCGCAAGCGCCGACGTGGTCGTCACCGAGTCGCAGGACGCCGACGTTCGTCCGGCGGTTCTGCCGCGCCGACGTCGAGGTCATCGACGGGTCGCTCGGCGACGACGGCCAGCCGCTGACCATGCCATGCGGGCCCGGCTCGTCGTCAAGGCGGCCAGGTCCGGCGGACTCGTCGTCCGGCTGCTCGACGGCGACCCGTTCCTCTACGCGACCGGCTCCGAGGAGGCGGCCGGCTGCGCGAAGGCCGGCATCTCCGTTCGAGGTCGTGCCCGGCGTCTCGGCGATCAGCGCGGTGCCGGCCTACGCCGGCATCCCGCTGACGACGGCGAAGGACCGCGAGGTGCGCGTCGTCAACGTCGCCGAGGGCACCGTCGACTGGTCGGCCTACGCCGGGCCGGGCAACGCCACCCTCGTGCTGCTGTCGGCGACCAAGGGCGATCGGCGACGTCGCCAAGGCCCTGGTCGCCGCCGGCCGCGTCGCCGAGACGCCGGTCGCGATGACCCAGCTGGGGCACCACGACCGAGCAGCGCACCGTCGTGTCCACCCTCGAGCGGGTCGCCGCCGACGTGAAGGCCGGCCAAGCTCGTCGCCGCCGACCATCACGGTCGTCGGCGACACCGTCGCGCTGCGCGAGAAGCTGTCGTGGTTCGAGACCAAGCCGCTGTTCGGCTGGCGGGTGCTCGTCCCGCGCACCAAGGAGCAGGCCGGCGCGCTGTCGGAGCGGCTGCGCTCGTACGGCGCGGTGCCCGAGGAGGTCCCGACGATCGCCGTCGAGCCGCCGCGCACGCCCCAGCAGATGGAGCGGGCGATCAAGGGCCTGGTCACCGGCCGCTACGAGTGGGTCGCCTTCACCTCGCGCAACGCGGTCAAGGCCGTCCGCGAGCGGTTCGAGGAGTACGGCCTGGACGCCCGGGCGTTCGCCGGCATCAAGGTCGCCGCGGTCGGCGAGCAGACCGCCGCCGACCTGCTGGCGTGGGGCATCAAGCCCGACCTGGTGCCCAGCGGCGAGCAGTCCGCCGCGGGGCTGCTCGAGGACTGGCCGCCGTACGACGCGGTCTTCGACCCGATCGACCGGGTCTTCCTGCCGCGCGCCGACATCGCCACCGAGAACCTCGTGGCCGGCCTCGTCGAGCGGGGCTGGGAGGTCGACGACGTCACGGCCTACCGGACCGTGCGCGCCGCGCCGCCCGCCGCGCCGATCCGCGAGGCGATCAAGGGCGGCGGCTACGACGCCGTGCTGTTCACCTCGTCATCCACCGTGCGCAACCTGGTCGGCATCGCCGGCAAGCCGCACACCGTCGACGGTGATCGCGTGCATCGGCCCGGCGACGGCGAAGACGGCCGAGGAGCACGGCCTGCGCGTCGACGTCCTCGCGGAGACACCGTCGGTGCCGGCACTCGCCGAGGCGCTCGCGGAGTACGGCACGGCCGAGCGCGTCGCCGCCCTCGCGGCCGGCGAGCCCGTGCTGCGCCCGTCGCAGAAGCGCACGGCTGCGCGCCGCAAGGCCAAGTGAGCCGCATCGGACGGCGCGCCCTTCCCCGCCGGCCGGCCACGCCGGCTGCGCCGCACGGCTGCGCTGCGCAGCCTGGTGGCGCAGACCCGGCTGCACGCCGGCCGACCTGGTGCTGCCGATGTTCGTCAAGGAGGGGCTGGCCGAGCCGGCGCCGATCGCGTCGATGCCGGCGGTCGTCCAGCACTCCCGCGACTCGCTGCGCAAGGCGGCCGTCGACGCCGTCGAGGCGGGCGTCGGCGGCCTGATGCTGTTCGGGGTGCCGGCGGCGAAGGACGCGACCGGGATCGGGCGCCGTCGACCCGACGGCATCCTGAACCAGGCCATCGCCGACGTGGTCAGTCGAGGTCGGCGACGCGACCGTCGTGATGAGCGACCTGTGCCTCGACGAGTTCACCGACCACGGTCACTGCGGGGTCCTGGCCAAGGACGGCGTCGGTCGACAACGACGCGACGCTGGTCCGGTACGCCGAGATGGCGCTGGCCCAGTCGTCGGCCGGAGCCCACGTGCTCGGGCTGTCCGGGATGATGGACGGCCAGGTCGGCGCGGTGCGGACCGCGCTGGACGCAGACGGCCGCATCGACACGGCGCTCCTGGCCTACTCCGCGAAGTACGCCTCCGGCGTTCTACGGGCCGTTCCGCGAGGCCGTCGGAGTCGCGCTCACGGGTGACCGGCGGGCCTACCAGCAGGACCCGGCCAACCTCGACGAGGCGCTGCGTGAGGTCGCGCTCGACATCGCCGAGGGCGCCGACATGGTGATGGTCAAGCCGGCGCTGCCCTACCTCGACGTGCTGCGCCGGGTGGCCGACGACGCTGCCGGCAGCGGCGTTCCCGTTGCGGCCTACCAGGTCTCGGGGGAGTCGCGATGGTCGAGGCGGCCGCCGAGCAGGGCTGGCTGGACCGCGACCGCGCCATCGCTCGAGACGCTGACCTCGATCCGCCGGGCCGGCGCCGACGTCGTCGCTCACCTACTGGGCCGTGGAGGCCGCCGGCGTTGCTGCGCAGTGACCTACCCCTTTGACGCGCCCGCGTCGGCGGCGCTGCTCGAACGCGCCCTGGCGGTCACCCCCGGCGGGGTCAACTCACCGGTCCGCGCCTTCCGCGCCGTGGGCGGCACCCCGCGGTTCATGGTCCGCGGCCCGGCCCCTAGGCTGGACGCCGACGGCCGCGAGTACGTCGACCTGGTCTGCTCGTGGGGACCGCTGCTCCTGGGCCACGCCCACCCGGCGTGGTCGACGGCAGTGCGCGACGCGGCGGTGTCGCGCGGCACGTCGTACGGCACGCCGACCCAGGGCGAGGTCGCGCTCGCCGAGGAGATCGTCGCCCGCGTCGACCCGGTCGAGCAGGTCCGGCTGGTGTCCAGCGGCACCGAGGCCACCATGTCGGCGATCCGGCTGGCGCGCGGCTTCACCGGCCGCAGCAAGGTGGTGAAGTTCGCCGGCTGCTACCACGGGCACGTCGACGCGCTGCTGGCCGCGGCCGGGTCCGGCGTCGCGACGCTCGGCCTGCCGGACACGCCGGGCGTCACCGGCGCGCCGGCGGCCGACACCATCGTCGTCCCCTACAACGACCTGGCCGCGGTCGAGCGAGGCGTTCACGGCGCACGACGGGCAGATCGCCTGCGTCATCACCGAGGCGGCTGCCGGGAACATGGGCGTCGTGCCGCCGCTGCCCGGCTTCAACGCCGGGCTCGCCGAGCTGTGCCGCGCGCAACGGCGCGCTGTTCATCAGCGACGAGGTGATGACCGGGTTCCGGGTCAGCCGGGCCGGCTGGTTCGGCCTCGAGGGCGTGCGCGCCCGACCTGATGACGTTCGGCAAGGTGATGGGCGGCGGGCTGCCCGCCGCGGCGTTCGGCGGTCGCGCCGACGTGATGGCGCGCCTGGCGCCGGCCGGGCCCGTCTACCAGGCCGGCACGCTGTCGGGGAACCCGGTCGCGACCGCCGCCGGGCTCGCGACGCTGCGCGCCTGCGACCGACGACGTCTACGCGCGACGTCGACAAGGCCGCCGGCCGAGCTGGGCGGCCTGGCCGTGCGACGCGCTGCGCGGCGGCCGGCGTGCCGCACCGGCTGCAGCACGCGGGCAGCATGTTCTCGGTGTTCTTCAGCGCCGGACGCCGTCGCCGACTACGCCGCGTGCGCAGCGGCAGGAGACGTTCCGCTACGCCGCGTTCTTCCACGCGATGCTCGACGCGCGGCGTCTACCTGCCGCCGTCCGCGTTCGAGTCGTGGTTCCTCTCCGCCGCCCACGACGACGAGGCGCTCTCGCGGGTCGCCGATGCGCTGCCCGCACGCCGCCCGGGCCGCCGCGTCGGCCACCCCGAGAGGGCGACGCATGAGCGAGACCACCGTCGTGCACCTGCTCCGCCACGGCGAGGTGCACAACCCGACCGGCGTGCTCTACGGCCGGCTGCCCGGCTTCCGGCTCTCCGACCTCGGGCACGCGATGGCCGACCGGATCGCCGAGCGCGTCGCCGGCGACGACATCACCCACCTCGTGTCCTCGCCGCTGGAGCGGGCCCAGGAGACCGCCGCGCCGTCAGCGCCGCGGCGCTCGGCCTGCCGGTGCGCATCGACGACCGCCTCATCGAGGCCGGGCAACGTCTTCGAGGGCAAGACGTTCGGCGTCGGTGACGGGGCGCTGCACCGGCCCGGCGCACTGGATGCACCTGCGCAACCCGTTGCGCCCGTCCTGGGGCGAGCCCTACATCGAGATCGCCGAGCGGATGCTGGCCGCGATGGCCGACGCCCGCGATGCCGCGCGCGGCCACGAGGCCCTGCTCGTCAGCCACCAGCTGCCGATCTGGACGGCCCGGTCGTTCGCGACCGGACGCCGGCTCTGGCACGACCCGCGCAAGCGGCAGTGCTCGCTCGCGTCGCTCACCTCGTTCACCTACGACGGCGACGAGCTCGTGTCGGTGGCCTACGAGGAGCCGGCCCACGACCTGCTGCCGGTGCGGGCGCCACCAAGAAGTTCGTCGCCGGAGCCTGATGCACCGACCGTTCCAGCCCGTCGTACGCCGTGCGCCGTGTCGCGGCTGTCCTCGCCGCCGTCGTGCTGGCCGGCTGCAGCGGCTCGCCCGCGCCGAGCGGCGCGCCGGACAAGGGCTACATCTCCGGCGACGGCACCGTGACGCTGGTCGCCGCGGCCGACCGGGACAGGGCGGTCGCGCTTCGCGGGCACCACGCTCGACGGCGGCCGGTTCGACGTGGCCGACCATCGCGGGCGAGGTGGTCGTGGTCAACGTGTGGGGGTCGTGGTGCCCGCCGTGCATCGCGGAGGCGCCGGCGTTGGAGAAGGTGCTGGGAGCAGACCCGGGCCGAGGGCGTCCAGTTCGTCGGGGTGAACACCGCGGGACCAGAACGCTGCTGCGCGCGCGCACGAGCGGCGGTTCGCGATCAGCTACCCGAGCATCGACGACGACGGTGGCCGGGTGCTGCTGGCGTTCCGCGGCACGCTGCCGCCGACCGCGATCCCGAGCACGCTCGTCCTCGACCGCAGCGGCCGGGTGGCGGCGCGGGTCCTCGGCAAGGTCGAGGGCCGGAACCCTCCGGGAGTCGTGGACGACGTCCTCGCCGAGCCGGACCGATCGGCGTCGCGATGAGCTCGACGGACACCATCACCGACGGCTCGCTCTTGCTCGCCGTGCCGCTCGCCGGTCTCGCCGGGCTGGTGTCCTTCCTGTCCCCGTGCGTGCTGCCGCTGGTGCCCGGCTACCTGTCCTACGTCACCGGGCTGGCTGGTGTGGACCTCGCCGAGCGCCGCCGTCGCGGTCGGCTCGCTCGCCGGGGCGCTGCTGTTCGTGTTCGGCTTCACGGCCGTGTTCGTGAGCGGCCGGCGTGCTGGTCGGCGGCGCGGGGTCGTTCCTCATCGAGCACGAGCGGCTGCTCCAGCGCGTCCTCGGCGCGCTGACCATCGTGCTCGGGCTGGCCTTCATGGGCGCCGTGCCGTGGTTCCAGCGTGACTTCCGGCGTGCACCGCAAGCCGGCCATCGGGCTGGCCGGTGCCCCGATGCTGGGCGTGCTCTTCGGGCTCGGGCTGGACGCCGTGCATCGGCCCGACTCTCGGTGCGGTCCTGACGCTGGGGGTCACCGAGGGCAGCGCGGCGCGGGGCGGCGTCCTCGCCGTGGCCTACTGCCTCGGCTTGGGGCTGCCGTTCGTCCTCACCGCTATCGCGTTCCGCCGCGCGATGGGCGCGTTCGCCTGGGTGAAGACAGCACTACGTGTGGGTGATGCGCATCGGGGGCGCGCTGCTCGTGATCATCGGCGTCCTGCTCGTCACCGGAGCTGTGGAACGACCTGACGGTCGCCACTGCGGGTCTGGGTCAACGGCTTCACCCCGGCGGTCTGGTGAGCTGCATGGTCGACTCCGACGTGGACCACCCCGCGATGTCCACGGCCCCGAGCGAGGCCGAGCCGGCCGGCCCGAGCGGCCTGGCGGCCCGGTCGAGCATGGCCCGGTGGGCCTGGCGGCAGCTCACCTCGATGCGCACCGCGCTGCTGCTGCTCCTCCTGCTCGCCGTCGCCGCCGTACCCGGCTCGCTGGTGCCCGCAGCGGGCGTCGACCCGGTGCGGGTCGCGCGAGTTCGAGGCGCAGCACCCTCGCTCGCGCCGTGGTACGAGCGGCTGTCGCTGTTCGAGGTCTTCCTCGCCCTGGTTCGCCGCGATCTACCTGCTGCTGTTCGTCTCGCTCGCCGGCTGCGTGGTGCCGCGCAGCCGGGCGCACTGGGCGGCGTCGCGGGCACGGCCGCCCGGCTGCGCCGCGCACCTCGAGCGGCTGCCGGTGCCGCAGGGCTGCGACCACCGACGCAGTCCCGCGCGAGGTGCTCGACGGCGCGCCCGGCGGCGTCCTGCGCCGGCGACGGTTCCGCGTCGATGTCGGCATCGACGGTGCGGTGGCGGCGGAGAAGGGCTACCTGCGCGAGACCGGCAACCTGGTCTTCCACCTCGTCGCTGCTGTTGCTGCTGGTCGCGGTGGCCGTGGGCAACCTGTTCGGCTTCCAGGGCAACGTGCTCGCTGGCCGAGGGGAGGCGCTTCTCCAACACCGTGTCGGCGTACGACACGTGTACGGCCGGGAACGGCTCGCTCGACGAGGCTCGCTCGTGCCGTTCACCGTGACGCTCGACGACCTCACCGTGCGCTACCAGCGAGGGCGGTCAGCAGCGCGGCGCGCCGCGCGACTTCCGGGCCGCGGTGACCGTTCACCGCCTCGCCGCGATGCTCGCCGCGAGCGGCCCTACGAGCTGCGGGTGAACCACCCGCTGATCGTCGACGGCACCAAGGTCTTCCTCCTCGGCAACGGATACGCGCCGGTGTTCACGGTGCGCGACGGCGCCGGCGAGGTCGTGTTCTCCGGGCCGGTGCCGTTCCTGCCGCGCGACGGCAACAACACCTCGAGTCGGCGTGGTGAAGGTGCCGGGGCCAAGCCGCCGCAGCTCGGCTTCCAGGGACTGTTCCTGCCGACCGCGGTGCTGGACCCGAGGCGCGGGCCGATCTCGGTCTTCCCCGACGACGCGCGCTGCCCCGCGCGGTGCTCACGGCTTGGACCGGCGACCTCGGCCTGGACAACGGGACGCCGCAGTCGGTGTACCGCTGGACACGACGCGGCATGACCCAGGTGACCGGCGCGAACGGCCGGCCCGCTCGCGCAGTCGCTGGCGCCCGGGGCGACCATGACGCTGCCCGACGGGCGGGCAGCATCACGTTCGACGGCGTACGGCGGTGGACCTCGCTGCAGGTGTCCCGCGACCCGGGCAAGCTCGGGCCCTGCTCTCGGCGCCGCGGCGCTCGCGCTGACCGGCCTGATGCTGTCGCTGTTCGTCCGTCGCCGCCGGGTCTGGGTGCGCGCGACGACCAGGTGACGACGGGCGTACGCTCGTGCGGGTCGCCGGCCTCGCCCGTGCCGAGGGCGAGGGCCTGGTCGACGAGGTCTGCCGACGATCGCCACGGCGCTGCGCCGAAGGAGGACTGACGGTGGGCAGCGAGAGCGTCGCGCAGCTCAGCAACAACCTGCTCTACTCCGCGATGGCCGTCTACGCGGCCGCCATGTACTGCTACGCGGCCGAGCTCGCGTTCGGGCTCCCGCGGCGCAGCAAGCGGCCGGCGGGCGCTGGCCGAGCTGCGAGAGCTGGCGACGGTGGGCAGCGCGACAGGCCGTCCCGGCCGGTACGCCGTGGCGCCCCGGTCGCGAGGCGCCGCGACGATGTGCGCCGGCGCGGACCGGCCGCGGCAAGGCCGAGCGGCTCGGCCGGATCGCGGTCTCGCTGACCGCGCTGGCCTTCGCCCTGCACCTGGCGTCGGTCGTGGCCCGCGGCATCTCGGCCGGGCGGCCGCCGTGGGGCAACATGTTCGAGTTCTCGGTGACCGGGTGCGCTGGCCGTGACCGGGGTGTTCCTCGTGCTGCTGGCCCGCCAGCGACGTGCGCTACCTCGGCGTCTTCGTGATGCTGCCGGTGCTGCTCACCCTCGGGTCTGGCCGTCACCGTGCTCTACACCGAGCGCGCGCAGCTGGTGCCCGCCCTGAAGTCGGTGTGGCTGGTCATCCACGTCTCCGCGGCGATGATCGCGTCCGGCATCCTGACGATCGGCGTTCGCGCAGCCATCTGCTACCTCGTGCAGGAGCGTCGCGAGCGGGCGCCGGCCGAGCCCGGCAGCCCTCGTTCATGGACCGGCTGCCGTCGGCCGCGGTGCTGGACCGGTCGGCGTACCGGATGCACGCGTTCGCCTTCCCGATCTGGACCTTCGCGGTGATCGCCGGCGCGATCTGGGCCGAGAACGCCTGGGGCCGGTACTGGGGCTGGGACCCCAAGGAGACCTGGGCCTTCATCACCTGGATGGTCTACACGGCCTACCTGCACGCCCGGGCGACGGCGGGCTGGAAGGGCCGGAAGGCGGCGTACGTGGCGCTGCTCGGGTACGCGACGTTCCTGTTCAACTACCTGGTCGTCAACATCTGGCTGGTGGGCTTCCACTCCTACGCCGGGGTCAGCTGAGAGCCTGTCAGCGGACCGGCGGGCCGGGCTCGTCGTCCTCCGGCGGGCGCGGCGGGCGCGGCGGGTTGAGGCCGCGCAGGAAGTCCGGGTCGTCGTCGGGCGCCGTCGTGCGGCGGCCGGGAGCCGGGCCGCGGGCCGCCGTCGGCGCGCGGCAACAGGCCGGGCAGCGTCCGGCTGCGGCTGCCGGCGAGCAGCCAGGCCAGCGGGCCGACGACCCAGACCAGGACGATGAGCAGGACCCAGACCAGCTTGGGCAGGCCCTGGACGTCCTCGTCCTTGGTCTGGACCAGGTCGACCAGCGCGTAGACGGCCAGCACGATCGGCAGGGCGAGCAGAAAGATCTTGAGCATGTGTCGCGGCTCCTCCGTCGTCAGCCTACGTCGACGGCGGGGCGGTCGCCGTGCTGCGGCAGGTCAGCGGGCCCGGGCGGCGCGCCGGGCGGCGCGGGCCTCGTGCCGGTTGGAGCGGCGGGACTTGTCGGCCTCGCGGGTGAGCTCGCGGATGTGGGCGCGGGCCAGGTCGAGCGTGAACACGGTGGTGCCTCTACTTTCCAGGTCTATCGGGCGGTGTACCTATGATACTAAGGTAAGAACTTGCATCGACCAAGTTTTCTTCCCACGTGAGGGGCGGAGGCCGTGGATGACATCGACCGCGTCCTGATCGAGGCGCTGCGCCGGGACGGCCGGTCCTCCTGGGCCGAGCTCGGCCGGCTGGTCGGGCTGTCCGGACCGAGCGTCACCGACCGGGTGTCCCGGCTGGAGTCCAGCGGGGTGATCACCGGCTACCACGCGGCGGTCGACCCGGTGGAGCTCGGCCGCTCGGTGGCGGCGCTGGTGGGCGTGCACCTGTCGGACACCTCCGACCAGGACGCCGTGACGGCTGCGCTGCAGCGGCTCGAGGAGGTCGAGGACTGCTGGTTCGTCGCGGGGGACGAGAGCTTTTTGATCAAGGTCCGGGTCCCGGACGTGGCCGGGCTGGAGCAGACCCTCTCGCGGCTGCGGCGGATCCGCGGGGTGGCCCGCACCCGGACCACCGTCGTGCTGTCGACGAAGTGGGAGGGCCGGGCAGCGCCGGCCGACGCGGTCGGTGGGCGCTAGGTCCGCAGCCCGGGTGGGCAAGCCCGGGGGTCCGACGTGCGTGTCCTGCTGATCGCCGACACCCATGTCCCTCGCCGGGCGAAGGATCTGCCCGCGCAGGTCTGGAGCGAGGTGGCCCGCGCCGACGTCGTCGTGCACGCCGGCGACTGGACCGAGATCGAGGGGGTGCGGCTCGCGGTGGTGCACGAGACCGGTCCGGCCACGGGCCGCGAACGTCGGTGCGCAGCAGCGTTCCCGGACACCGATGTGCTCGTCTTCGGTCACAGCCACATCCCGTGGGACACCACGACGGCCACCGGGCTTCGACTGCTCAACCCTGGGTCTCCCACCGATCGCCGTCGGCAGCCCGACCACACGTTCATGACCTGCACCATGACGGGGGGACGGCTGTCCCGGGTGAGACTGCACCGCCTCCCGTCGGGTACGTCATCCCGATGACACCGCTGACCCCACTGACCCCACTGACGTCGTGGACCAGGGACGACCTCATCTTCGACGTCCGGGACACCGGTCCGGTCGGCGGCGAGGTGGTGGTGTGCCTGCACGGGTTCCCGCAGGACGGCACGGCGTACGACGGTGTCGCGCGGCTGCTTGCCGCCGACGGGCTCCGGGTGCTGGTGCCGGACCAGCGGGGCTACTCGCCGGGGGCCCGGCCCGCAGGGCGGTCGGCGTACGCCCTGGAGGGCCTCGCCGACGACGTCATCGCGCTGCTCGACGCTGCCGGGGTGCAGCAGGCGCACATCGTCGGGCATGACTGGGGTGGCGCCGTCGCGTGGTTCCTCGCCTCCCGGCGCAGCGACCGAGTGTGCTCGCTGACGGTGCTGTCGACCCCGCACCCGGCGGCGATGCGGGCCGAGTGGATGGGCAGTCAGGGGCTGCGGTCGGCGTACATGGTGGTCTTCCAGCTGCCGGCGCTGCCCGAGCTGATGATCAGCATCGCCGGCGGTCAGGTCTTCGCCGCCGGGCTGCGCCGGTCAGGGCTGACCGCGGAGCGGGCTGCGCACTACACGGCGAGGATGCGTGAGCCAGGTGCTCTGTCCGCTGCACTGGGCTGGTACCGGGCGATCCCGGTCTCCCGGGGACGTGGCGCCGGGCGGGTCGAGGTCCCGACGGCGTACGTCGTGGGCCGACGGGACCCGTTCTTCAGCCCGGGCTCGGTGCGACGCACGGCGGACCTGGTGACTGGCCCCTATCGCCTTCTGGAGCTGGACGCCGGTCACTGGTTGCCCGAGAGCTGCGCGGACGACGTCGCCGAGGCGGTTCGTTCGCAGGTCGGTGGAGGCGTCACACCGGGACGTTGAGGCCCTTGCCGATAAGCGGATTTCCCTTGTGGACAAGGGTTCCGGGGGTGGGGGTTGTGTCCGGCCCTGTCTCTAGGTTTCGGGTATGACTTCGGCGTTGTCGGTGCAGCTGGACGGGCGGGTGTCCGCGGCGCTGGCTGCTGGCCGGTTCGGCGAGGTGGCCGCGCTGGTGGCCGATGGTGAGCTGGCCCCGGACCTGTCGATGGTCGGGCTGCTCGCATCCCTGGACCCGCGGTGCCTCGATGAGGAGGGCCGGGTGGACCTGATCCGGGCCTGGGAGCGGGTCGCCGCGATGGTCGCCGGCCAGCAGCAGGTGGCGCTGGTCGCGGTCGCGGAGGCCACCGAAGGCCGGTGGCTGGCCGAGGAGGAGGCCCGTCACGAGGTCGGTGCGGCGCTGCGGCTGTCCCCGGCCACCGCCGGGGAACGGACCTGGGTGGCGACCTGCCTGGCCCGCCGGCTGCCGGCAGCGTTGGCGGCGTTGCGGGCCGGGGACATCTTCTACCTGCAGGCCGCGCACCTGGTCTCAGCGGTCCGGGAGCTGACCGATGAGGCGGCCACCAAGGTCGAGGCGCGGGTGCTGGCCAGGGCAGCCGACCAGACCCTGGCCGAGTTCAAGCGCTCGGTGACCCGCGCGGTGGAGCCTGTCAAGTTTTCTGTGTAAGGGGCCGGTCGGGGTTCACAGGTAGGGCTCGATGCGGTCGGGGTAGGCGAGTGCGAGTTGGGCGAGTGCTTGTTTCCAATTGGTGGTGATCTGGCCTTCGACGAGCCGGCCGGAGGCTTTGCGTTGGGCAGCTGGGTGGCCGCGTTCTTTCTCTCGGTCGCGGGCTCGCTTGTCCTCGACGTCACAGATCGCCAGCCAGAGCAGCTTCACGACGGCCTGGTCGGACGGGAAATGCCCACGGTTCTTGATGATCTTGCGCAGCTGGTAGTTCAACGACTCGATCGAGTTGGTCGTGTAGATCACCCGGCGCAGCTCGGGCGGGAACGCCAAGAACGGGGTGAACCGCTCCCACGCGTTCTCGAAGGTGGCCACCGTGTTGGGGTATCTCAGGCCGAGGTCGGAGGCCTTGAACGTGTCGAGCTCGACCCGGGCCGCGTCGGCGTCCGCGGCCTGATAGATCGGCCGCAGGGTGGCTGCCATCGTCTTGCGGTCCTTGTAGTTGACGAACCGCATCGCGGCCCGGATCAGGTGCACCACGCAGGTCTGCACGGTCGCCCGGGTCCAGGTCGCCTCAATCGCCTCGGCGAAGCCGGTCAGCCCGTCGCAGCAGACGATCAGCACGTCCCGGACGCCGCGATTGGCCAGCTCGGCGCAGACCCCGGCCCAGAACTTGGCGCCCTCGTTGGCCTGGACCCAGATCCCCAGCACGTGCTTGACGCCGTCCATGTCCACGCCCACCGCGATGTGCGCGGACTTGTTGCGCACGTGCGCGCCATCGCGGACCTTCACCACGATCGCGTCGAGGTAGATCACCGGGTAGAACGCCTCCAGCGGGCGCCGCTGCCAGGCCAGCACCTCCTCGAGGATCTCGTCGGTGATCTTGCTGATCGTCTCGTGCGAGAGCTCGGTGCCGACCGTTGTGGCGAGGTGGTGCTGGATGTCGCGGATCGTCATCCCGCCCGCATAGAGACTGATGACCATCTCGTCGAGGCCGCCGAGACGGCGTGATCCCTTCGGGACCAGCCGCGGGGCGAACGAGCCGTCCCGGTCACGCGGAACGTCCAGCGGCACGTCCCCGACCTGGGAGACCATCGTCTTCGGGGTCGTGCCGTTGCGTGAGTTCGCGAACAGCGCCGCGGCCGGATCACCCTTGTCATAGCCCAGGTGATCACTGAGCTCGGCTTGCAGCCCCCGCTCCAGCGCCGCCTTGATCAGGCCCGGGATCAGCCCGTCGCTGCCGGTGAGCTCGACCTCGCCGGCGTCGATCCTCGCGAACAACCGGTCAAGATCACCGGCCGCCTTCAGTTCCTCGACGAAGTCCGCCCCGGTGGAGCGCGGTTCATCAGCCACAAGGTCCATCTTGTTCCTCTCAGACGGACCGACCCCTTACACAGAAGATCTGACACCCCCCTGGCCAGGGCAGCCAGCGCCACACGACCAGACCCTGGCCGAGTTCAAGCGCTCGGTGACCCGGGCGGTGCTCTCGGTGGACCCGGCCGCCGCCGCCGACCGGGCCGCCAAGGCGGCCGCGGCCCGCCGGATCGAACGGGTCCCCCAGCCCGAGGCGATGATCGGCTGGTGGCTGACGCTGCCCGCCACGGTCGAGAACGACCTGTGGACCGCCCTGAGCGCCCGCGCCAGGACCACCCAGGCCCAGCTGCAGGCCGGCGCCGGGCACGACCCCGGCCTGGACGCGCTACGGGTCGACGCCCTGATCGACGCCGTCCTCGGCCAGGCCGGCACCGCAGCCGCCGAGAGCACCGGGCGGCTGCCGAGATGCAGCTGCGGCGGCGCCCAGACCGCCGCGGTCGTGCTGGACCTGCCCACCGCCCTCGGGCTGGCCGAGCACCCCGGCGAGATCCCCGGCTACGGCCCCATCCCGGCCCCACTGGCCCGGGCGATGGCCGGCGAGCGGGACTGGGTCCGCTGGACCACCCACCCCCACACCGGACAGCTCCTGGACCGCGGCGCCACCAGCTACCGCCCCTCCGACACGCTGCGCGCCTTCATCGCCGCCCGCGACCGGGTCTGCGGGTTCCCCGGCTGCAACCACCCCGCCCGACACTGCGACTGCGACCACATCGTCACCTACGCCCACCACGGCCAGACGACCAGAGTCAACCTCGGCCCGCTGTGCCGACAGCACCACAACGCCAAGACCCACGGCCTCTGGCAACTCAGCTACGACCCCGACACCGGGAACAAGACCTGGACCAGCCCACTGGGCAAGACCTACACCAAGAGCACCGACCCACCCCTGACCTGAGTTCGAACGAGGGGTCAGGTCACTCGAGGTAGGGCTAGCCTTCCGTTGAGGAGTCTGGGATGAGCCAACGACAGGGGAGTCCAGCCATGGAGCTCGCGCTGCTGTTCATCGTGATCGTCGCTGTGCCCGTGGTCGCGTTGGTCTGGTCCCGCAGGGGGCGGACCGAGAGCGGATCCGGCAGGGACGCGCAGGCCCATCGCGACATCGGGGCCGGCGGTCATCCGCAGCATGTCCGCGGCAGCGAGTGGGGCGGGGGCAGCAGCAACATCTGAGCTGCTCAGGACAGCGCGAGGGTGGTGCCCAGCGCCACGCCGTACACGAGCAGCAGCAGGCCGGTCTCCTTGAGCACCGGCACCAGCTCGCGGCCCCTGGCGCCGAACAGGACACCGAGGGTGGGCCGTATCGCCGGCAGGGCGCTGCCCAGCGTCACCATCACGAGCAGGTGCTCCACGGCGATCAGCACGACCACGGCGTACGCCGTGAAAACCAGCGCGACGTAGAGCAGCCGGGTCCGTCGGTCGCCGAGCCGGACGGCGAGCGTGCGCTTCCCGGCGACCTCGTCGGTGGGGATGTCGCGCAGGTTGTTGGCGACCAGGATCGCGCAGGCCAGGGCGCCGCAGCCGATGCCGGCCAGCACCGAGGCCGCCGTGACCTCCTCGGCCTGCACGTACGTCGTACCGACCGTCGCCACCAGACCGAAGAAGACGAAGACCGACACCTCGCCGAGGCCCCGGTAGCCGTACGGCGAACGACCGCCGGTGTAGTACCAGGCAGCCACCATGCAGGCCGCGCCGACGAGCAGGAGCCACCACGCGACGAGCAGCGCCAGCACCAGACCGGCGACGGCTGCCGCCACGAACGCCAGCAGCGCCGCCCGCTTGACCGCGCCAGGCGACGCGACGCCGGACCCGACCAGGCGCAGGGGTCCTACCCGGTCGGCGTCTGTTCCGCGGACCCCGTCGCTGTAGTCGTTGGCGTAGTTGACCGCGACCTGCAGGGCGACCGCGACCAGCAGGGCCAGCAGCGCCCGCCCGAGGTGGAAGCCGTCGACGGCAGCCGCTGCCCCGGTGCCGGCGGCGACCGGTGCGACAGCGGCGGGCAGGGTGCGGGGGCGGGCGCCCTCGAGCCACTGGGCAGGCGTGGCCATCTGGTGATTCCTCCGGGTGCAGCTCAGGGACGGTCGCGCAGGAGCGTACGCACCGCGACCTTGTCCGGCTTGCCCGAGGCCAGCACCGGCAGCAGTCCGAGCAGCACCACCTCGCGCGGCAGCGCAGCCGGCTCCAGGGCGTCGGCGGCGAAGGACCGCAGCGACTCGACGTCCGGCGGCGCGGACCAGTCGGTCGGCTGGACCACCGCCACCACCCGCTCGCCCCACTCGGGGTCCGGCCGGCCGACCACGGCGCAGGCCGCGACGCCGGGATGGCCGCCGAGCACTCGCTCCACCATCGCCGCCGGCACGTTCACCCCGCCGGTCACCACCACGTCGTCGGCCCGGCCTACGACCTCCAGCCGCCCGTCCGGCAGCCAGCGGCCGAGGTCCTGCGTCTGGTGCCGCCCGTCGACCAGCGCCTCGGCCGTGAGGTCCGGCCGCAGCCGGTAGCCGGCGAAGACCACCGGGCCGGCGAGCTCGATCCGGCCGTCGTCCAGCAGTCGCACCGTGACGCCGTCCAGCGGCTCGCCGTCGTACACGCAGCCGCCGCAGGTCTCCGACATCCCGTACGTCGTCACGACAGGCACCCCGCGTCGACGGCGGCGGCGTGCAACGTCGGGGACAGCGCCGCCCCGCCGACCAGCACACCGTCGTAGGACGAGAGCTCTGCGCCGGCGTCGAGCAGCCGTCGGAGCTGGGTCGGCACCAACGCCGTGTAGTGGCGCACGGCCGGGTGCAGCCGCGCGGTAGCGGCCATGAAGGCGTCCACCGAGAACCCGCCGTACAGGTCGAGGACCTCCGGCCGGGTGCGCGCCTCCAGCGAGCGCACCAGCACCGTGAGCCCGGCGACGTGGGTGACGGGGAGCGCGAGCAGCCACTGCCCCGGTCCACCGAGCCGGTCGTGCGTCGCACGCGCCGAGTGCCGCAGCGCGTCCGCTGTGAGCATCGCGCCCTTCGGGCTCACCGGTCGACCCGGACGTCGCCACCACGAGCGCCACATCGTCGCGCTCCAGCGGCAGCGAGGGGTCGAGCGCCTCGATGACGGCACCGCGGCCGCCGCCGGTTGGCAGCGGCAGCACGGCAGGGCCGGCACCGTCCAGCGCGGCGGCCAGGGCGGGCACCAGCGTGGTGAGGACGTCAGCGCCGGTCGGCGCCGTCAGCCCGCGCAGCTCACGGGGCACTCAGTAGTACCAGGGGAACGGCGACCAGTCGGGGTCGCGCTTCTCGAGGAACGCGTCGCGTCCCTCGACCGCCTCGTCGGTCATGTACGCGAGCCGGGTCGCCTCCCCGGCGAAGACCTGCTGCCCCATCATCCCGTCGTCCACCAGGTTGAACGCGAACTTCAGCATCCGCTGGGCCGTCGGGCTCTTGCTGTTGATCTCTGCTGCCACCTCGAGCGCTGTCCGCTCCAGGTCGGCGTGGTCGGCCACGATGTTCACCGCGCCCATCCGTTGCATGTCCTGCGCCGAGTAGGTGCGGCCGAGGAAGAAGATCTCGCGGGCGTTCTTCTGACCGACCATCTTGGCGAGGTACGCCGAGCCGTATCCGCCGTCGAACGACCCGACGTCGGCATCGGTCTGCTTGAACTGTGCGTGCTCGCGGGACGCGATGGTGAGGTCGCACACCACGTGCAGCGAGTGCCCGCCGCCCGCTGCCCAGCCGTTGACCACGGCGACGACGACCTTGGGCATCGTGCGGATCAGCCGCTGCACCTCCAGGATGTGCAACCGGCCGCCCGCGGCTCGAAGTCTGGCCTCGTCCGCTGCATCCATGCTGTCGGCAGTCTCGCCGCTCGCGTACTGGTAACCGCTGCGGCCGCGGATCCGTTGGTCGCCGCCCGAGCAGAACGCCCAGCCGCCGTCCTTGGTCGACGGGCCGTTGCCGGTGAGCAGCACGCAACCGACGTCCGGCGTCATCCGTGCGTGGTCGAGGACCCGGTAGAGCTCGTCGACCGTGTGCGGGCGAAACGCGTTGCGCACCTCCGGCCGGTCGAAGGCGACCCGCACCGTCCCCTTGGCGGGGCCGTCGACCACAGCCCGGTGGTAGGTCACGTCGGTCAGCTCGAAGCCCTCCACCGGCGCCCAGGCGTCGGGGTCGAAGAGGTCGGAGACGTGAGGTGCAGGCACGTCGGCGAGGATAGGCGCATGGCGGACGGGCCCGGCACGCTGCTCGACCAGGCGGTGCCCGGCTGGGACGTGCGCGAGCGCCACCAGCGGGACATTGCCGCACCGGTCGACGCCGTCTGGCGGGCCGTGCTCGACCTCACGGTCGGCGAGCTCCCGGTGACCCGACGTCCTGATGCGCGTCCGCACCCTCGGCCGCAGCGCGACAGGGCGCGCACGACCGTCGACTCGTGGACGCTCTCCCACCCGGCGAGGTCGCCCGACGCGAACCGACCGAGCTGCTCTTCGGCCTCGTCTCACCGACATCCTGGCGGAAGCCGATGAGCGCAGGTCCGGCGTTGCAACCCGCCACGGCGGCCGAGCTGGCCCGGCCGCTGCCGGACGGCTGGGTGCGCGTCGGGATGGACTTCCGGCTGCACGAGCTCGCCGCCGGCACCCGGCTCGCCACCGAGACCCGGGTCGTCGCCACCGGCCCGCACGCCCGGCGGGTGTTCCGGCTCTACTGGTTCGCCATCCGGGCCGGTAGCGGCATCACCCGGCGGGAGATGCTCACCGCGATCGCCCGCCGGGCGGAGGGCACCGGTGGCTGAGCCGGTCGTCTGGTCGCTCCCCATGCGCACCCGGTTCCGCGGCATCGACGTCCGCGAGGGCGTCCTGCTGCGCGGCGCTGCCGGCTGGGGCGAGTGGTCGCCGTTCCCGGAGTACGACGTCGCCGAGTGCGGGCCCTGGCTGGCCGCGGCCCGCGAGGCCGCCGACCTGGGCTGGCCGGCTGCGCTGCGCGCGTCGGTGCCGGTCAACGTCACCGTGCCGGCGGTCGGTCCGCAGGCCGCGGCAGACATCGTGCGAGCGTCGGCCGGCTGCCGCACCGCGAAGGTCAAGGTGGCCGAGCCGGGCCAGAGCGAGGCCGACGACCTGGCCCGGGTCGAGGCCGTTCGGGACGCTCTCGGCCGCGACGGCCGGGTCCGGGTGGACGCCAACGGCGGCTGGGACGTCGACACCGCCGTCCGGATGGTCGCGCTGCTCGACCGGGTCGGGCTGGAGTACGTCGAGCAGCCGTGCCGCACGGTCGAGGAGCTCGCCGCCGTACGCCGGCGGGTGGACGTGCCGATCGCGGCCGACGAGTCGATCCGCAAGGCCGAGGACCCGCTCCGGGTGGCCCGGCTGGCGGCCGCGGACATCGCCGTGCTCAAGGTCCAGCCGCTCGGCGGTGTCCGGGCCTGCCTGCGGATCGCCGAGCAGATCGGCCTGCCGGTTGTCGTGTCCTCGGCGCTCGAGTCGTCGGTCGGCATCGCGGCCGGGCTCGCACTCGCTGCCGCGCTGCCGGAGCTGCCCTACGCCTGCGGCCTCGCCACTCTGCAGCTGCTCAACGACGACGTCACCTCCGCACCGCTGCGGGTCGTCGACGGCGCGCTGCCCGTCGTACGCCCCGAGCCGGACCGGGCCGACGCCGTCGCCGCGGACGACGAGACCACCGCGCGCTGGCTGGTCCGGCTGCGCGACGTCGAGGCCCGGCTAGGGTCGCGCCCGTGAACCCGTCGACGGCGCTGGCTACCGTCGTCGTCGACGAGCTGGTGCGCGGCGGGGTCCGCGAGGCCGTGCTCTGCCCCGGCTCGCGGAACGCGCCGCTGTCGTTCGCCCTGCACGCTGCCGACCGGGAAGGCCGGCTCCGGCTGCACGTGCGGATCGACGAGCGCACCGCCGGCTTCCTCGCGCTCGGCCTGGCCAAGGCCTCCGGCCGACCGGTGCCGGTCGTGACGACCTCCGGCACCGCCGCGGTCAACCTGCACCCCGCAGTCGTGGAGGCGGAGTACGCGCACGTCCCGCTCGTCGTCCTCACCGCCGACCGGCCCGTCGAGATGCGCGGACACCGGTGCGAACCAGACCATCCGCCAGGTCGGGCTCTACGGCAGTTCGGTCGCATCCAGCGACGACCTCTCGGCCGACAGTCCCTCGACCGTCGGCCGGTGGCGCACGTGCGATCGACGCCGCTCTTGCCTCCGGGAAGCGCGCCCCGGTGCACCTCAACCTCGCCTTCCGGGAGCCACTGGTCCCGGACGGCGACCCCACCTGGACCGAGCCGCTGGACGCTGACCCGGCGGAACCGCGGGCGATCCGCGGGGGCAAGCGGGCCTGGGGGTACGCCGACCTCGCCGCCGGTGGCCGGACTGTGGTCGTCGCCGGCGACCAGGCGCTGCCCGACGCGCGCGGCCTCGCCGAGGCGGGCCGCTGGCCGCTGCTGGCCGAGCCGTCGTCCGGTCACCGCGCCGGGCCGAACGCACTCGCCACCTACCGGCTGCTGCTCGACCACCTCGGCGGCGACATCGATCGGGTCGTCGTCACCGGGCGGCCCACGCTGTCCCGCCAGGTGACCCGGCTGCTGGCCCGCGACGACGTCGAGGTGGTCCGGCTGCGCGACGACACGCGCACGCCGACGGTCACCGGGGACAGCGACCCTGCCTGGCTGCACCGATGGCTGGACGCCGACGCCCTCGCCGACGACGCCGTCGCCCAGGTGCTGGTCGCCGAGCCGGTCAACGGCATCTCGGTGGCCCGCGTGCGTGGCGGCGGCCGTGCCGGTGGGCGGCCTGCTGGTCGCCGGGTCGTCCAGTGCGATCCGCGATCTCGACCTGGCCGACCCCTGGGAGGCCGAACCGCCCCTGGTGCTCGCGAACCGCGGCGCCTCCGGCATCGACGGGACGGTGTCCACCGCGATCGGCGCCGCCCTCGCGCGGGGCGGACCGGCGTACGCGCTGATGGGGGACCTCACCTTCCTGCACGACAGCACCGGGCTGGTGATCGGTCCCGACGAGCCGCGGCCCGACCTCACCGTCGTGGTGGTCAACGACGACGGTGGCGGACTGTTCAACCAGCTCGAGCAGGGGGCGCCGGAGCACGCGGCGGAGTTCGAGCGGGTCTTCGGCACCCCGCACGGTGCCGACCTCGCCGCGCTGTGCGCTGCGACCGGCACGCCGCACGGGCTGGTCGACTCGCTGGACGACCTGGCCGGTCGGCTCGGCCCGCCGGCCGGCATCCGGGTCGTCGAGGTGCGCACCGACCGCAGCCGCACCCGCGACCTGCACGACCGGGTCCGCGCCGCGGTCGGCCAAGCGCTGCGCTGACCGATCGATCGTCCGGTCGGGCCGAGGCCCCTCGAGAGCGTCCCGGATCGGGATGAGCTTGGCCTGCGCCTCGAGCACCTCGGCGTCGGGGTCGCTGCCGGCCACGATGCCGCCGCCGGCGAACAGCCGGGCCGTCGGACCGTCGAGCTGGGCGCAGCGCAGCGCGATGCCCCACTCGCCGTCGCCCACGGCGTCGACCCAGCCGACCGGGCCGGTGTAACGCCCGCGGCTCATCAGCTCCAGCTCGGCGATCAGGTCCACCGCGGCCTTGGTCGGCGTGCCGCCGACCGCGGCCGTGGGGTGGACCGCTCCGAGCAGGTCGAGCACGTCGGAGCCGTCCTCGATGACGGCCGTCACGTCGGTGGCCAGGTGCGTGACGTTCGACAGCTCGAGCGGGTGCGGGGTCGCGGGGACGTCGAGGTCGCGCACGTGCGGAGCCAGCGCCGCCACCACGGACTCGACGGCGTAGCGGTGCTCCTCGCGGTCCTTCACCGAGTGCATCAACGCGTCGATCCGCAGCTGGTCGGCCGCCGCGTCACCGCCGCGCGCGCGTCGTACCGGCCAGCACCCGGGAGACCACCCGGTCGCCGGTCCGGCTGACCAGCAGCTCGGGCGTCGCACCGACCAGCCCCGCGACGGCGAAGGTCCAGCAGTCGGGGTTGCGTGCGGCGAGCCCGGCGAGAACTGCGCGGACGTCGATGTCGTCCTCGGCGACGGCGAGCAGGTCGTGCGCGAGCACCACCTTCTCCAGCTCGCCGTCCGCGATCCGGCCGACCGCCAGCCGCGACGGCCTCGCGGAACTCGGTGACCGGCATGTCGCCGTGCGCGTAGCGCAGCCCGCGGGTGCCCCGGACCGGCTCGGGCGACGCGAGCCGCGGCGGCTCGCCGATGGTGGTCAGCCAGGTGCGGCCCCCGGCCCGTCCGAGCACGACCTCCGGCACCACCAGCACCGACGGCTCGTCGTCGCGGAAGGCGAACGAGCCGAACGCGACCAGCCCGCTGCCGCGCACGCCGACCTCGTCCTGGACCGTCCGCGTGCGCGACCACCGTGCGCCACCAGTCGCGGGCCCGGGCGAACCGGTCCGGCCCGGTCACCTCGAGGCGGGCCGCCTCGCCCCAGCCGACCAGCCCGGTGCCGTCCCGTACCCAGGCCAGCGCGTCGCCGGCGTGCGGCAGCCGCTGCAGCAGGGTGCCCACCAGGTCGACCGGCTGCGAGCGCACGGTGCGGGGGGCTGTGGCCGCCGACGGCCCGGCCTCACCCGGCACGGTGCTCATGACCCGCGAGCGTACGTCGGTGGCCGGCGCCCGCTCAGAGCCGGCCCACGATCTCGTCGTGGTACTCCGGGACGGCCCGGCCGATCTCGTCGAGGCCGAAACGCTCGGGCACGGCGGCCGGCGAGTGCTCCATCAGGTAGCCCAGCGAGGCGCGCACGAGCAGTGGCTCCTGGGCCGCCGAGACCCCGAGGTCGGCGAGCAGCTGCTCGGGCACCGTGACGCAGTGCCGGGTCTCGGCCCCGCTCGGGTGGGTGATCGTGACGTCGTAGGTGTGGGGGTCGGCGGCCGTGATGTCCAGCGTGGCCGGCTCGGGCAGGTCCTGTTGGTCGCGCATGTCGTCGGGCATGGCGGGCTCCTACCCGGGTAAGCGCCCGGCCATGACGAGCAGCCAGGACCGATGGGTCTACCCCGCCGACGGCGACGACCCGCGCGACATCGACCGCGAGACCACCGACGCCGAGGCGATGGCCACCCGCGGGACGACCCGCCAGGTCGAGCCACGACCAGGACGTCGAGGGCGGCAGCGGCCTCAGCCGGACAAGCCGGGGGTCGACCCGTCGAACCGTCACCACCCGGACGAGGGCGGGACGCCGACCGACTGAGGCATGCTGTGCCGGTGACCCGAGCCGACCTGGACAAGGAGCCGCACGAGGTCGCGGCGATGTTCGACGGGGTCGCCCAGCGCTACGACCTCACCAACGACGTGCTCTCGCTCGGCCAGACCCGGCTCTGGCGCCGGGCCGTCGCCCGCGCGGTCGACGCCCGTCCGGGCGAGCGGGTGCTCGACCTGGCCGCCGGCACCGGCTCGTCGTCCCTGCCGTTCGCGCAGGCCGGTGCCCAGGTGGTCGCCGGCGACTTCTCCCTCGGGATGCTCCAGGTCGGCAAGCGTGCCCACCCGACGCTCGACCTGCTCGCCGGCGACGCGCTGCGGCTGCCGTTCGCCGACCGGGTCTTCGACGCCGTGACGATCTCCTTCGGGCTGCGCAACGTCGCCGACATCGACGCCGGCGCTCGCCGAGATGGCCCGGGTCACCCGGCCCGGCGGCCGGCTGGTCGTCTGCGAGTTCAGCCACCCGACCTGGCGCCCGTTCCGCACCGTGTACTGCGGCTACCTGATGCGGGCGCCTGCCCGCGGTCGCCCGGCGCGGTGGCCAGCAACCCGGACGCCTACGTCTACCTCGCCGAGTCGATCCGGGCCTGGCCCGACCAGCCGGCGCTCGCGCAGCGCATCGCCGCCGCCGGCTGGACGCGACGTCGCCTGGCGGAACCTCACCGGGGGCATCGTGGCGCTGCACCGCGCGCACCGCCTGACGGGGTTTCGCGCGTCCCACCGGCGGCAAGGGGTCGGTCGGAACACGACCTGACGTCGATGAGAACGGGAGGCCATGGGTGCCGACGACAAGACCAAGAACAAGGTCGAGGAGATCACGCGGCAAGGCCAAGGAGGGGATCGGCGGCGCCACCGGCGACGACGAGCTGCGTCGCGAGGGCAAGAGGACCAGAGCAAGGCCAACCTCAAGCAGGCCGGCGAGAAGGTCAAGGACGCCTTCAAGGACTGATCGCGCTGAGGCCTGATCGCCCGCGATCCGAGGGGCCCGTCCGCCAGGACGGGCCCCTCGGCACGTCGCCCGGACGGACCCGTAGACTGGCGCCGCAGCGACCCTCGTGAATCGATTCACAAGCGCACGCCCGACCGTCCCAGAGGTGGCCCCGCCGTGCAGTCCCGCAGCGCCCCGAGACGCCGACGTCATCGTCGTCGGCGCCGGCCCGGCGGGCTCCACCACCGCCTACCACCTGGCCCAGGCCGGCCTCGACGTCCTGCTGCTGGAGAAGACCGAGTTCCCGCGCGAGAAGGTCTGCGGCGACGGCCTCACCCCGCGCGCGGTCGAAGTCGCTGGTCTCGATGGGCATCGACACCAGCCGAGGGCCGGCTGGCTGCACAACAAGGGCCTGCGGATCATCGGCGGCGGCATGCGGCTGGAGATCCCGTGGCCGGAGCTCGCGCAGCTACCCGGCGTACGGCCTGGTGCGGCCCGCGCATCGACTTCGACGACCTGCTCGCCCGGCACGCGCGGTCAAGGCCGGCGCGGTCCTGCGCGAGCGCACCACCGTCACCGGCGCCGGTGCTGGACGAGACCGGCCGGATCGCCGGCGTCACCGCCAAGGGCGACGACGCGGCGAGGTCACCTACCGCGCGCCGCTGGTCGTCGCCGCCGACGGCAACTCCACCCGGCTGTCGCTCGCGATGGGCCTGCGACAAGCGCGACGACCGGCCGATGGGCGTCGCGGTCCGCACCTACTACACGAGCCCGCGGCACGACGACGACTGGCTGGAGTCCTGGCTGGAGCTGTGGGACAGGCTGAGCACCGACGGCGGGCCCGGCTGCTGCCCGGCTACGGCTGGATCTTCGGCGTCGGCGACGGCACCTGCAACGTCGGCCTCGGCATCCTCAACACCAGCACCGCCTGGGGCAAGGTCGACTACAAGGAGCTGCTCAAGCGCTGGCTCGACCAGACCCCCGAGGAGTGGGGCTTCCGCGAGGAGAACCGCACGCAGCCGATGCGCGGCGCCGCGCTGCCGATGGGCTTCAACCGCCAGCCGCACTACACCCGCGGGCTGCTGCTCGTCGGCGACTCCGGCGGCATGGTCAACCCGTTCAACGGCGAGGGCATCGCCTACGCGATGGAGTCCGGCGAGATCGCCGCCGAGGTCGATCGCGCCAGGCGCTGGCCCGGCCGACGGCCGACTCCCGCGAGCGCGCGCTGCAGGCCTACCCGCAGACGCTGAAGCAGGCCTACGGCGGCTACTACACGCTCGGCCGGATGTTCGTGAAGCTGATCGGCGACGACCGGGTGATGAAGCTGGCGACCCGCCACGGGCTGCCGCACCCGGTGCTGATGCGCTTCGTGCTCAAGCTGCTGGCCAACCTCACCGACCCGCGCGGCGGCGACGCCATGGACCGGGTGATCAACGCCCTGTCCCGGCTGGCCCCGGCGGCGTGAGGTGGCTGACCACCCGCGTGGGGGCGGCGCCACCGTGCGCTCCTAGGATGGCAAGCCCGGTCGTGCGCCGGGCTCGATCGAAGAGGGGAGTGACCCGGCGTGAACTCCTATGCCCCGATCCTCGTGCTCGGAGCCATCGCGCTCGGCTTCGCGGTGTTCTCCATCGTCGCCGGCGCCCTGACCGGTCCGAAGCGCTACAACCGCGCGAAGCTCGACGCCTACGAGTGCGGCATCGAGCCGACTCCGCAGCCGGTCGGCGGCGGCCGCTTCCCGGTGAAGTACTACCTGACCGCGATGCTCTTCATCATCTTCGACATCGAGATCGTCTTCCTCTACCCGTGGGCCGTCGCCTTCGACTCGCTCGGCATCTTCGGCCTGGTCGAGATGGTGCTGTTCATCGTCACCCTGCTCGTCGCCTACGCCTACGTCTGGCGTCGCGGCGGGCTCGAGTGGGACTGACCGCGTGCGCACGAGGGAGGTGACCGCCGATGGGCATCGAGGAGAAGCTGCCGAGCGGCGTCCTGCTGACCACGGTCGAGAAGCTCGCCGGCTACATGCGCAAGGGCTCGCTGTGGCCGGCGACGTTCGGCCTGGCCTGCTGCGCGATCGAGATGATGGCCTCCGGCGGCCCGCGCTACGACCTCGCGCGCTTCGGCATGGAGGTCTTCCGCGCCTCGCCGCGCCAGGCCGACCTGATGATCGTCGCCGGCCGGGTCAGCCAGAAGATGGCCCCGGTGCTGCGCCAGATCTACGACCAGATGCCCAACCCGAAGTGGGTGCTGGCGATGGGCGTCTGCGCCTCCGGCGGCGGCATGTTCAACAACTACGCGATCGTGCAGGGCGTCGACCACGTCGTGCCGGTCGACATCTACCTGCCGGGCTGCCCGCCGCGGCCGGAGATGCTGATCGACGCGATCCTCAAGCTGCACGAGCAGATCGGCACCGCGCCGCTCGGCGTCAACCGCGAGGAGGCCGCCCGCGAGGCCGAGGCCGCCGCGCTCACCGCCAAGCCCACGGCGCAGATGAAGGGCCTGCTCCGGTGAGCTGAGATCCGAGCACACCGGCGCCGAGGAGGACGTCACCCACGCGCCGCGGGCCGACGCCGAGACCGTCGAGGTGCGGCACGGCATGTTCGGCGCGCAGGGCACCGGCGACACCTCCGGCTACGGCGGGCTGGTCCGGCCGGTGCAGCTGCCGGGGGCCACGCCGCGGCCGTACGGCGGCTGGTTCGACGACGCCGCCGACCAGCTCGAGCGGCTCGCTGCCCGGCGTACGCCGAGGCGGTCGAGAAGGTCGTCGTCGACCGCGACGAGCTCACCTTCCACGTCGCCGCGAGCACCTGCTCGAGGTGATGCGCGGGCTGCGCGACGACCCCGCGCTGCGCTTCGAGATGTGCATGGGCGTCTCCGGCGTGCACTACCCGCACGAGACCGGCCGCGAGCTGCACGCGGTCTACCCGCTGCTCTCGGTCACCCACAACCGGCGGGTCCGCGTCGAGGTCACCTGCCCCGACGACGACCCGCACATCCCGTCGGTCGTGACGGTCTACCCGAGCAACGACTGGCACGAGCGCGAGACCTTCGACTTCTTCGGCATCGTCTTCGACGGCCACCCCGGCCTGACCCGCATCGAGATGCCCGACGACTGGCCGGGTCACCCGCAGCGCAAGGACTACCCGCTGGGCGGCATCCCGGTCGAGTACAAGGGCGCCCAGATCCCGCCGCCGGACGAGCGGAGGGGCTACTCGTGACCGACACGACCGACTTCACCTCCCCGGCCCGCGAGACCACCGAGGGCACCGTCTACACCGTCACCGGTCAGGACTGGGACAGCCTCGCCGCCGGCCTCGGCGAGCGCGCCGAGGAGCGCATCGTCGTCAACATGGGTCCGCAGCACCCGTCGACGCACGGCGTGCTCCGGCTGATCCTCGAGCTCGAGGGCGAGACGGTCACCGAGTGCCGGCTCGGCATCGGCTACCTGCACACCGGCATCGAGAAGAACTGCGAGTACCGCAACTGGACGCAGGGCGTCACCTTCGTGACGCGGATGGACTACCTGGCGCCGCTCTTCAACGAGTACGCCTACTGCCGCGGCTCGAGAAGCTGCTCGGCATCACCGACGAGATCCCCGAGCGCGCCACCGTCATCCGCGTGATGATGATGGAGCTCAACCGGATCTCCTCCCACCTGGTCGCGCTCGCCACCGGCGGCATGGAGCTCGGCGCGCTCACCGCATGACGTTCGGCTTCCGCGAGCGCGAGCTGGTCCTCGACCTCTTCGAGATGATCACCGGCCTGCGGATGAACCACGCCTACATCCGGCCCGGCGGCGTCGCCCAGGACCTGCCCCGACGGTGCGGTCGAGAAGATCCGCGACCTGCTCACGCTGATGCCCAAGCGGCTGTCCGACATGGAGAACCTCCTGATCGGCAACAAGATCTGGATGGAGCGCACGGTCGGGGTCGGCTACCTCGACCTCACCGGCTGCATGGCGCTCGGCATCACCGGCCCGATCCTGCGCGCGACCGGCCTGCCGCACGACCTGCGCAAGTCCCAGCCGTACTGCGGCTACGAGACCTACGAGTTCGACGTCGTCACCGAGACACCTGCGACGCCTACGGCCGCTTCCTCATCCGGATCCGCGAGATGAGCGAGTCGCTGCAAGATCGTCGAGCAGTGCCTCGACCGGCTGCAGCCCGGCCCGGTCATGGTCGCGGACAAGAAGATCGCCTGGCCCGCGCAGCTCGCGCTCGGCGGCGACGGCCTGGGCAACTCCCTCGACCACATCCGGCACATCATGGGCCAGTCGATGGAGGCCCTGATCCACCACTTCAAGCTGGTGACCGAGGGCTTCCGGGTGCCGGCCGGCCAGGTCTACTCGGCGATCGAGTCGCCGCGCGGCGAGCTCGGCGTGCACCTGGTCAGCGACGGCGGCACCCGGCCCTACCGGGTGCACTTCCGCGACCCGTCGTTCACCAACCTGCAGGCGGCCCCGGCGATGTCCGAGGGCAGCATGGTCGCCGACGTCATCGCGGCGGTCGCCTCCATCGACCCGGTGATGGGCGGCGTGGACCGGTGACCCAGTCACCGCAGACGCAGGACCGGTTCGACGCCGAGACGTTGTCCCGGCTCGAGGTCGACGCCAAGGAGATCATCGCCCGCTACCCGCAGGCCCGCTCGGCGCTGCTGCCGCTGCTGCACCTGGTGCAGTCCGAGGAGGGCTACGTCAGCCCGCACGGCATCGAGTTCTGCGCGGGGAAGCTCGACCTCACCTCCGCCGAGGTGGCCGCGGTCGCGACCTTCTACTCGATGTACAAGCGCCGGCCGATCGGTGAGTACACCGTCGGCGTCTGCACCAACACGCTGTGCGCGGTCATGGGCGGCGACCAGATCTTCGCCACCCTGAAGGACCACCTCGGCGTCGGCCACGACGAGACGACCGACGACGGCAAGGTCACCCTCGAGCACCTCGAGTGCAACGCGGCCTGCGACTACGCGCCCGTCGTGATGGTCAACTGGGAGTTCTTCGACAACCAGACGCCGGAGTCGGCCGTCGCGCTGGTCGACGGGCTGCGGTCCGGGGACCTGCCGACCCCCACCCGCGGCGCCTCGCTGTGCACCTTCAAGCAGGTCTCGCGGGTGCTCGCCGGGTTCTACGACGGCCGGGCCGACGAGGGCCCGGCGGCGGGCCCGGCGACGCTGGCCGGGCTGGAGATCTACCGGGAGCAGCAGGAGGAGGACGCCAGCGAGGCTGCGGCCCCGCGGCCGACCGCGAAGAAGAAGGCAGCGGCGAGGACGAGCACCCGCAAGCCGTCCTCGGCGAAGGCCTCGCCGGAGCAGGGCTACGCGCGGCCTGAGAGCACCAGCGGCTCGGACGCCCCCGCGAGCACCGCCGAGTCGGACCAGGCGAACACGACACCCCCGGCGACGGAGAAGGACGGCGAGCAGTAATGACCCTCACCTTGACCCCCGTGCTCAGCCGCACCTGGGACGTGGACGAGTCCTGGACCCTCCCGGCCTACCAGCGGCACGACGGCTACGCAGGCCTGCGCGCCGCGCTGGAGATGACGCCGGACGAGGTGATCCAGCTGGTCAAGGACTCCGGGCTGCGCGGCCGTGGCGGCGCCGGCTTCCCCACCGGCATGAAGTGGGGCTTCATCCCGCAGGGCGACGGCAAGCCGGACTACCTCGTCGTCAACGCCGACGAGTCCGAGCCGGGCACCTGCAAGGACATCCCGCTCATGATGGCCAACCCGCACGAGCTGGTCGAGGGCGTGATCATCGCGTCGTACGCCATCCGCGCGACACAGGCCTTCATCTACATCCGCGGCGAGGTCGTGCACGTCCTGCGCCGGCTGCAGGCCGCCGTGGCCGAGGCGTACGACGCGGGCTTCCTCGGCAAGGACATCCTCGGCTCCGGCTTCGACCTCGAGATCGTCGTGCACGCCGGCGCCGGCGCCTACATCTGCGGCGAGGAGACGGCGCTGCTGGACTCCCTCGAGGGCTACCGCGGGCAGCCCCGGCTGCGCCCGCCGTTCCCGGCCATCGCCGGCCTCTACGCGCTGCCCGACGGTCATCAACAACGTCGAGTCGATCGCCAGCGTGCCGGCGATCGTGCGCGGCGGCGTCGACTGGTTCAGGGCCATGGGCACCGAGAGAGGACCCGCGAAGGCTCAAGGGTCACGCTGTACTCGCTGTCCGGTCACGTCAAGCGGCCCGGGCAGTACGAGGCGCCGCTGGGCATCACGCTGCGCGAGCTGCTCGACCTCGCCGGCGGCGTGCGCGCGGGCCACGAGCTGAAGTTCTGGACGCCGGGTGGCTCGTCGACGCCGCTGCTCACCGCGGAGCACCTCGACGTACCGCTGGACTACGAGGGCGTCGCCGGCGCCGGGTCGATGCTCGGCACCAAGGCGCTGCAGATCTTCGACGAGACGACCTGCGTCGTGCGCGCGGTGCTGCGCTGGACCGAGTTCTACGCGCACGAGTCGTGCGGCAAGTGCACGCCGTGCCGCGAGGGCACGTACTGGCTGGTGCAGATCCTGCGGCGGCTGGAGCAGGGGACCGGCTCGCGGGAACATGTGGAGGACATCGACAAGCTGCTCGACCTCTCCGACAACATCCTCGGCCGGTCGTTCTGCGCCCTCGGTGACGGCGCGACCAGCCCGATCACCTCGTCGCTGCAGTACTTCCGCAGCGAGTACCTCGCGCACTTCGAGCACGGCGGCTGCCCGTTCGACCCGGCCGCCTCGACCCTCTTCGCCTCGGCCGCCGTGCCGGCGACGGGCGGGGGGAGCCGATGACCGTCACCAGCGACGCGTCCTCCGGCGCGGCCGTGCAGAAGCACGCCGACCTCGTCGCCCTCACCATCGACGGCTTCGATCTGCGTGCCCAAGGGCACGCTGGTCATCCGGGCCGCCGAGCAGCTCGGCATCGCAGATCCCGCGCTTCTGCGACCACCCGCTGCTCGACCCGGTCGGCGCCTGCCGGCAGTGCCTGGTCGAGGTGGAGGGCGCGGCATGCCCAAGCCGCTCGCCTCGTGCACCACCACGGTGTCCGACGGCATGGTCGTCAAGACCCAGCTCACCTCGCCGGTCGCCGACAAGGCGCAGCAGGGCGTCATGGAGCTGCTGCTCATGAACCACCCGCTCGACTGCCCGGTCTGCGACAAGGGCGGCGAGTGCCCGCTGCAGAACCAGGCGATGAGCAACGGCCGCGGCGAGACCCGCTTCGAGGGCGTCAAGCGCACCTACCCGAAGCCGATCAACCTCTCCGCCCAGGTGCTGCTCGACCGCGAGCGCTGCGTGCTGTGCGCCCGCTGCACCCGGTTCTCGGCCCAGGTCGCCGGCGACCCGTTCATCGAGATGATCGAACGCGGCGCGCTGCAGCAGGTCGGCATCTACGAGTCCGAGCCGTTCCAGTCCTACTTCTCCGGCAACACCGTGCAGATCTGCCCGGTCGGTGCGCTGACCGGCGCGGCGTACCGGTTCCGCGCCCGGCCGTTCGACCTGGTCTCCTCGCCGGGCGTCTGCGAGCACTGCGCCTCGGGCTGCGCGATGCGCACCGACCACCGCCGCGGCAAGGTGCTGCGCCGGCTGGCCGGTGACGATCCCGAGGTCAACGAGGAGTGGAACTGCGACAAGGGCCGGTGGGCGTTCCAGTACGCCACCGCCCAGGACCGCCTCACCACCCCGCTGGTGCGCGAGGACGGTCGGCTGGTGCCGACGTCGTGGCCCGAGGCGCTTCACGTCGCCGCCGAGGGCCTGGCCGCGGCGAAGGGGGCCACCGGCGTGCTCGTCGGCGGCCGGGCCACCGTCGAGGACGCCTACGCCTACGCCAAGTTCGCCCGGGTCGCGCTCGGCACCAACGACGTCGACTTCCGCGCCCGCCCGCACTCGGCCGAGGAGGCGGCCTTCCTCGCCGCGCACGTCGCCGGCCGTGGGCTGGGCGTCACCTACGCCGACCTCGAGAAGGCGCCGTCGGTGCTGCTCGTCGGGCTGGAGCCCGAGGAGGAGTCGCCGATCCTGTTCCTGCGCCTGCGCAAGGCCGTCCGCAAGGGCCTGAGGGTCGTCGCGGTCGCGCCGTTCGCCAGCCGTGGCCTGGAGAAGCTGTTCGGCCGGCTGCTCGCCGCCGCACCCGGCGACGAGGCGGAGGTGCTCGACGACGCCGGGCACCCGGGACGTCGTCGGCGCCGGCTCGGTCGTGCTGGTCGGCGAGCGCCTCGCGGCCGTGCCCGGTGCGCTGACCGCCGTCGCCCGGCTGGCCGAGGCCACCGGCGCCCGGCTCGCCTGGGTGCCCGCGCCGGGCCGGCGAGCGCGGCGCGCTCGAGGCCGGTGCGCTGCCCGGGCTGCTGCCCGGCGGGCGCCCGGTGACCGACGCCGCCGCCCGGGTCGACGTCGCCACCGCCTGGGGAGCGGACCACCTCGTCGAGACCACCGGCCGCGACACCGACGGCATGCTGGCCGCGGTCCACACCGGCGAGGTCCGGCGCCCTGGTGGTCGGCGGCGTCGACCCGGACGACCTGCCGACCCCACGGCCGCGCTCGCGGCCCTCGACGCCGCGCCGTTCCTGGTCAGCCTCGAGCTGCGCGAGTCGCGGTCACCGACCGCGCCGACGTCGTGTTCCCGGTCGCGCCGGCGGTCGAGAAGTCCGGCACCTTCGTCGACTGGGAGGGCCGGGAGCGGCCCTTCGCCGAGGTCCTGCGCGGCACGACGTCGATGACCGACGGCCGGGTGCTGCACGTGCTCGCCGCGGCGATGGGGGTCGACCTCGGGCTGCCCGACGTCGCGACCGCCCGGGCGAGCTCGCCGAGCTCGGGCCGTGGGACGGGGAGCGGGCGACGTTCGCCGCGGTCGCCGCGCCGGCGAGCCGGCCCGGCCGGGTCGCCGGTGAGGCCGTGCTCGCGACCTGGCGCAGCTGCTCGACGCCGGCCGGCTGCAGGACGGCGAGCCGTTCCTCGCCGCCACCGCACGACGCCGTGGCGCGGCTCTCGCCGGCGACCGCCGAGGCGCTGGGCGTCGCGACGGCGACCGGTGACGGTCGCCACCGACGCGGCGAGATCACGCTGCCTGTCGTCGTCACCGAGATGCCCGACCGCGTCGTCTGGGTGCCGACCAACTCCACCGGCTCCCGGTCCGGCGCGGCGCTGGCCGGCGTGCCGGGCTCGGTCGTGCGGCTGTCCGCCGGGTCGCGCCGAGCTCGAGCCGGGAGCTGCCCGATGAACGCCGCCACCGTGATCGCCTCGCCGGAGGTGCCGGGCTTCGGCACCGACCCGTGGTGGCTGGTCGTCGGCAAGGCCGTGGTCATCTTCGGCTTCCTCGTCGTCTTCACCTGTTCAACGATCTGGTTCGAGCGCCGCGTCGTCGCGCGCATGCAGCACCGCATCGGCCCCAACCGCGCCGGCCCGTTCGGCCTGCTGCAGACCCTCGCCGACGGCGTCAAGCTGGCGCTCAAGGAAGACATCATCCCCAAGGCGGCCGACAAGGTGGTGTTCATCCTGGCGCCGATGATCGCGGCATGCCGGCCTTCCTGGCCTTCGCGGTCATCCCGTTCGGCCCCGAGGTGTCGCATCTTCGGCGAGCGGACCGTGCTGCAGCTCGCCGACTTCCCGGTGGCCGTGCTCTACGTCCTCGCCATCGCCTCGATCGGCATCTACGGCATCGTGCTCGCCGGCTGGTCGTCCGGCTCGACGTACCCGCTGCTCGGTGGCCTGCGCTCGTCGGCGCAGATGATCTCCTACGAGGTCGCGATGGGCCTGTCGTTCGTCGGGGTGTTCCTCTACGCCGGCTCGATGTCGACCTCCGAGATCGTCGCTGCGCAGGGCAGCTGCTGGTACGCCGTCGCTGCTCTTCCCGTCGTTCGCCATCTACCTGGTCTCGATGGTCGGCGAGACCAACCGCGCGCCGTTCGACCTGCCCGAGGCCGAGGGCGAGCTGGTCGGCGGCTTCCACACCGAGTACTCCTCGCTGAAGTTCGCGCTGTTCTTCCTCGCCGAGTACATCAACATGGTCACCGTCTCCGCGCTGGCCACGACGCTGTTCCTCGGCGGCTGGCGCGCCCCGTGGCCGCTGTCGCTCTGGGACGGCGCGAACGCGGCTGGTGGCCGGTGCTGTGGTTCCTCGGCAAGCTGCTGGTCTTCATCTTCGTCTTCATCTGGCTGCGCGGCACGCTGCCGCGGCTGCGCTACGACCAGTTCATGAAGCTCGGCTGGAAGGTGCTGATCCCGGTCGCCCTCGCCTGGATGCGTCGATGGTCGCCACCGTCCGCGCGCTGAACCGCGAGTACACGTTCGACAGCCGCGAGGTGCTTATCTCGGTGGCGTGGTCGCGGTCGGTGCTCGTCGCCCTCACCTTCGTGTGGGACGTCGTCGCCGCCCGTCGGCAGCGCGACGCCGAGACCCCCGAGGTGGAGGTCGAGTTCGACCCGATGGCCGGCGGGCACCCCGTTCCGCCGATGCCCGGCCAGCAGCTGCCCGCGCTCACCGCGGTCGGCGCCGGCGACGCCAGCGCCAGCTCCGAGCGAAGAGGACGACCGGTGACCGACCTGCGAACCCAGCTCAAGGGCTTCGGCGTCACCTTCGGGACGATGTTCAAGAAGGTCGTCACCGAGCAGTACCCCGAGGAGAAGAAGGTGACCGCGCCGCGCTTCCACGGCCGGCACCTGCTCAACCGGCACCCCGACGGCCTGGAGAAGTGCATCGGCTGCGAGCTGTGCGCCTGGGCCTGCCCGGCCGACGCCATCTACGTCGAGGGTGCGGACAACACCGAGGCCGAGCGCTTCTCGCCCGGGCGAGCGCTACGGCCGCGTCTACCAGATCAACTATCTGCGCTGCATCTTCTGCGGGCTGTGCATCGAGGCCTGCCCGACCCGCGCGCTGACGATGAGCAACGAGTTCGAGCTCGCCGACGACACCCGGGCCGAGCCTCATCTTCGAGAAGGAGGACCTGCTCGGCCCGATGCTGCCGGGCATGGTCGCCGGCGCCGCACCCGATGGTCGCGGGCACCGACGAGAAGGACTACTACCGGGGCACGGTTGCCCGCGCGACGCCGGCCCAGGAGCAGCTACGCCGCCGAGCGGCGTGCGGGCACCCGGGCCGACCAGGGGGAGGGCGATGACCGGCTCGAGGCAGCTGCTCGCCGCAGCCACCGACACCGGCACCGGCGAGGCCGTCGCCTTCTGGATCCTCGCGCCCGTCGCCGTGCTCGGCGCGCTCGGCGATGCTGCTCGCCCGCAAGGCGGTGCACTCGCGCGCTGCTGCTGGCGCTGACGATGATCTGCCTGGCCGTGCTCTACCTCGCCCAGGACGCGCCGTTCCTCGGCGTCGTGCAGGTGGTCGTCTACACCGGCGCGGTGATGATGCTGTTCCTGTTCGTGCTGATGCTGGTCGGCGTCGACTCCGGCGACTCGCTGGTCGAGACGCTGCGCGGCCAGCGGATCGCCGCGCGTGCTCGCCGCGCTGGGCTTCGGCGTGCTCGCTCATCTTCGGCCTCGGCGACGTCGGTCGTCGACCGACACGGGCCTGACCGCAGGCCAACGCGGACGGCAACGTGCAGGGGCTGGCCAACCTCATCTTCCCCGCTACGTCTTCGCGTTCGAGGTGACCAGCGCGCTGCTCATCACCGCCGCGATCGGCGCGATGGTGCTCGCCCACCGCGAGCGGCACGGGGCCCGGGTCACCCAGCGCGAGCTGTCCGAGCCAGCGCTTCCGCGGCGGCCAGCACCCCGCGCCGCTGCCCGGCCCCGGCGTCTACGCCCGGCACAACGCGGTCGACATCCCGGCGCTGCTGCCCGACGGCACGCCCGCCGAGCTGTCGGTGTCGCACGGTCGCTCACCGCGCGCGGAGACGTCCGCTCGCCGGTGTCCGGCGGTGCAGACATCCGTGAGGTCGAGGTCGTGCACGACGAGCGAGGACGACGGGGCGCAGCGATGAACCCGATGAACTACGTCTACCTCTCGGCGCTGCTGTTCTCGATCGGCGCCGGCGGGCGTGCTGCTGCGCCGCAACGCCATCGTCGTGTTCATGTGCGTCGAGCTGATGCTCAACGCCACCAACCTGGCGTTCGTCACGTTCGCCCGGCTGCACGGCAACCTCGACGGCCAGATCATCGCGTTCTTCGTCATGGTCGTCGCGGCCGCCGAGGTCGTCGTCGGCCTGGCGATCATCGTGACGATCTTCCGCACCCGCCGCTCGGCCTCGGTCGACGACGCCAACCTGCTGAAGTACTGAGGAGCCATGACGACTCTGACGACGGCAGACGCCGTCGGGCGTGCTCGCCGCCTCGGTGTCTTCCCTCGGCTGGCTGCTGGTCGCGCTGCCGCTGCTCGGCGCCGCGGTGCTGCTGCTCGGCGGCCGCCGTACCGACCGCGTGGGGCCACTGCTTCGGCACTGCGATGCCGGCGCTGGCGTTCGTGGTCGGCGCTGCTGCTGTTCCTCGCGCTGCTCGGCCGCGACGCCGAGGAGCGCGCGGCCTCCGTCGCACCTGTACAGCTGGATCCCGGTGGGCGGCCTGCAGGTCGACGTCGGCCTGCTGCTCGACCCGCTCTCGATGTGCTTCGTGCTGCTCATCACCTTCGTCGGCACGCTGATCCACGTCTACTCGATCGGCTACATGGCGCACGACCCGGACCGGCGCCGGTTCTTCGCCTACCTCAACCTGTTCGTCGCGGCGATGCTGCTGCTCGTCCTGGCCGACAACTTCCTGGTGCTGTACGTCGGCTGGGAGGGCGTCGGTCTGGCGTCGTACCTGCTGATCGGCTTCTGGAACTACAACCCGACCTACGCCGCGGCGGCCAAGAAGGCGTTCGTCGTCAACCGGGTCGGCGACTTCGGGCTGTCCGTCGCGATCATGATCATGTTCGCCCAGTTCGGCAGCGTGAGCTTCGACGGGGTGTTCGGTGCTGCCGACGGCGCCAGCGAGGGGACGCTCACCGCGATCGGCCTGATGCTGCTGCTCGGCGCGTGCGGCAAGTCGGCGCAGTTCCCGCTGCAGTCCTGGCTCGGCGACGCGATGGCCGGCCCGACGCCGGTGTCGGCGCTCATCCACGCCGCGACGATGGTCACCGCCGGCGTCTACCTCATCGTCCGGTCCGCGCCGATCTTCGACGGCGCGCCGGACGCCCAGCTCGTCGTGGTCATCGTCGGTGCGATCACCCTGCTGTTCGGGGCGATCATCGGCTGCGCGAAGGACGACATCAAGAAGGCGCTCGCCGCCTCGACGATGAGCCAGATCGGCTACATGATGCTGGCCGCCGGGCTCGGCCCGGCCGGCTACGCGTTCGCGATCTTCCACCTGCTCACCCACGGCTTCTTCAAGGCCGGCATGTTCCTCGGCGCCGGCTCGGTGATGCACGGCATGAACGACCGGGTCGACATGCGCCGCTTCGGCGGGCTGTCCGCCGTCATGAAGATCACCTGGGTCACGTTCGGCTGGGCTGGCTGGCCATCATCGGCGTTCCCGGCCTTCGCCGGGTTCTGGAGCAAGGACAAGATCATCGAGGCGGCGTTCGTCGGCGACGGCTGGCGGGCCTGGGTGTTCGGCATCGCCGCCCTGCTCGGCGCCGGCATCACCGCGTTCTACATGACCCGGCTGATCATCATGACCTTCCTCGGCGAGCGCCGCTGGCCCGACGACGTCCACCCGCACGAGTCGCCGCTGGTGATGACGGTGCCGATGATCGTGCTGGCCGTCGGTTCGGCGCTGCTCGGGCTCGCGCTCGGCCCGACGGGCGCGATCCAGCACTGGCTCGAGCCGGTCGTCGGCGAGCACGGCGAGGAGAGCACCGGTGCTGCCGGTCCGGCTGCTGACCACGCTGACCGTGCTGCTCGTGGTGGTCGGCGTCGGACTGGCCTGCCTGATGTACCTGCGCCGTCCGGTCGCCGCGCCGTCGACCTCGGTGCTCGCCCGGGCCGCCCGCCACGACCTCTACCAGGACGCCGTCAACGAGGCCGTGCTCATGCGGCCCGGCCAGTACCTCACCCGGTTGCTGGTCTTCGTCGACAACCGCGGCATCGACGGCGCCGTCAACGGCCTCGCCGCGCTCATCGGCGGCACGTCCGGGCCGGGTCCGCCGCCTGCAGACCGGGTTCGTCCGCTCGTACGCCCTGTCGATGTTCGCCGGCGCCGCCGTCGTGGTCGGCGCCATGCTGCTGGTGAGGCTCTGACGTGACCGACTTCCCCTGGCTGACCACCTCGCCGCGGTGCCGCTCGTCGGTGCGGTCGTCGTGGCGCCCTGCCGCCGGGCCGTGACCTGCTGGCCAAGCAGGTGGCGCTTCGCGATCTCGCTGGTCGCGCTGGCGCTGACCATCGTGATCGCCCTGCAGTTCGACGCCGGACAGCAAGGACAGTTCCAGTTCACCGAGACCCACGAGTGGATCCCGCAGTTCGGCGTCAGCTACGCGTCGGCGTCGACGGCATCGCGCTGGTGCTGATCGCGCTGGCGACGGTGCTCACGCCGGTCTGCATCCTCGCCTCGTGGCACGACGTCGAAGCCGACCGCCGCAGCGTCAAGGCCTACTTCGCGCTGCTGCTGCTGCTCGAGGCGATGATGGTCGGCGTCTTCGCCGCCACCGACGTGTTCCTGTTCTACGTCTTCTTCGAGGCGATGCTGATCCCGATGTACTTCCTCATCGGGAGCTACGGCGGCCCGCAGCGCTCCTACGCCGCGGTGAAGTTCCTGCTCTACAGCCTGCTCGGCGGCCTGCTCATGCTGGCCGCGGTCATCGGGCTCTACGTCGCCTCCGACGGCGGGTCGCAGGCCTTCCTGTTCGAGAACCTGCTCGGGACCGAGCTCGGCACCACCACCGAGCGGCTGCTGTTCCTCGGCTTCTTCGTCGCCTTCGCGATCAAGGCGCCGCTGTGGCCGGTGCACACCTGGCTGCCCGACGCCGCGGCGGAGGCCCCGCCCGGCGGCGCCGTGCTGCTCGTCGGCGTGCTGGACAAGGTCGGCACCTTCGGCATGATCCGGCTCTGCCTGCCGCTGTTCCCCGACGCGTCGCAGTGGGCCACGCCCGGTGGTGATCGTGCTCGCGGTCATCGGCATCCTCTACGGCGCGCTGCTGGCCATCGGCCAGACCGACATGAAGCGCCTGATCGCCTACACGTCGATCTCGCACTTCGGCTTCATCGTGCTCGGCATCTTCGCGATGACCACGCAGGGCCAGTCCGGCTCGACGCTCTACATGGTCAACCACGGCTTCTCGACCGCCGCGCTGTTCCTCATCGCCGGCTTCCTGATCAGCCGGCGCGGCTCGCGCCTGATCGGCGACTACGGCGGCGTGCAGCGAGTGGCGCCGATGCTGGCCGGCACGTTCCTGGTCGCCGGGCTGTCCAGCCTGGCGCTGCCCGGCCTGTCGAGCTTCGTCAGCGAGTTCCTGGTGCTGGTCGGCACGTATCCAGCGCTACCAGGTCGCAGCGGTGATCGCGACGCTCGGCATCATCCTGGCCGCGCTCTACATCCTGCTGATGTACCAGCGCACGATGACCGGTGAGCCCGACGAGCCAGACGGCGACGATGCGCGACCTGAGCGCCCGCGAGGCCTGGGTCGTCGCGCCGCTGCTCGCGGTCATCATCGCGCTCGGCTTCTACCCGAAGCCGCTGCTCGACGTCATCAACCCGGCCGATCGAGCGCACCATGCAGCAGGTCGGCGTCGACCGACCCGCAGCCCGTCACGCCCGCTGCCGAAGGAGAGCCGGTGAACGCTGATCGCCGCCGCCGGGACTTCGCCACCCCGTCGACCTCGAGTACCGCCAGCTGCTCGCCGATGCTGATCGTCTTCGGCGTCGCCGTGCGTCGGCGTGCTGGTCGAGGCGTTCATGCGCCGGCGGTGGCGGCACGAGACGCAGCTCGGTGCTGGCGATCGGCGGCCTGGTCGCGGCGTTCGTCGCCGTCGTGCTCGCTGGCCGGCGACGACGCGATCGCGCGCGAGGGCGCGGTCGCTGTCGACGGCCCGGCGCTGTTCCTGCAGGGCACGATCCTGCTGCTCGCGATCCCGGGTGCTGCTGACGTCGCCGAGCGGTCGCTCGACCCCGGCGGCCCCTTCGCGCCGGCTGGGTCGTCCATGCCGGGCTCGGAGCACGAGCGGCATGCTCACCGCGCCGGCGTCACCCAGACCGAGGTCTTCCCGCTGCTGATGTTCGCCGTCGGCGGCATGCTGCTGTTCCCGGCGGCCAACGACCTGCTGACGATGTTCGTCGCGCTCGAGGTGCTCTCGCTGCCGCTGTACCTGCTGTGCGGGCTGGCCCGGCGCCGCCGGCTGCTCTCGCAGGAGGCGGCGCTGAAGTACTTCCTGCTCGGTGCGTTCTCCTCGGCGTTCTTCCTGTACGGCATCGCGCTGCTCTACGGCTACGCCGGCACGGTCCGGCTGTCGGGCATCGCCGACGCGGTCAGCACCAACACGGGCAACGACGGCCTGCTGCTGGTCGGCATCGCGCTGGTCGCGGTCGGCCTGCTGTTCAAGGTCGGCGCGGCGCCGTTCCACGCCTGGACGCCGGACGTCTACCAGGGCGCCCCGACCCCGATCACCGGGTTCATGGCCGCGTGCACCAAGGTCGCCGCGTTCGGTGCGCTGCTGCGCGTGTTCTACGTCGGCCTCGGCGGGCTGCGCTGGGACTGGGGGCCGATGATCTGGGGCGTGGCGATCCTCACGATGGTGGTCGGCTCGGTCCTCGCGCTGACCCAGACCGACGTGAAGCGGATGCTCGCCTACTCCTCGATCGCGCACGCCGGCTTCATGCTGGTCGGCCTGGTCGCGACCGACTCGACGACCGAGAGCGGCGAGATCCTCGGCGTCTCCAGCGTGCTGTTCTACCTGCTCGCCTACGGCTTCGCGACCATCGGCGCGTTCGCCGTGGTCACCCTGGTCCGCGACGCGGCCGGGGAGGCGACGCACCTGTCGCAGTGGGCCGGGCTCGGCAGGCGCTCGCCGCTGGTGGCCGGCGGTCTTCGCGCTGTTCCTGCTGGCCTTCGCCGGCATCCCGCTGACCAGCGGCTTCACCGGCAAGTTCGCGGTGTTCTCGGCGGCCGTGGGTGGGCGACGCCTGGCCGCTGGTGGTCGTCGGTGTCGTGATGAGCGCGGTCGCCGCGTTCTTCTACGTCCGGGTCATCGTGCTGATGTTCTTCTCCGAGCCGGCGCCCGACGGCCCGACCGTCGCGGTGCCCAGCGCGCTCACCACGGTGGCCATCGCGCTGGGCGCCGGCGTTACGGTGGTGCTCGGCGTCTGGCCCACACCGGTCCTCGACCTTGCCGGCCAGGCCTCGCAGTTCGTCCGCTAGGACAGCTGAGGAGCACGTGCCCGCCGACCGCCGCATCACCGCTCCCGCGGCCGACCCAGCCCTGGCCGAGGCCGCTGCGGCACGGCCTGGATCCGGTCGAGGCGGCGCTGCGCGACGCGGTGAAGAGCGACTACCCGTTCGTCACCGAGACGTCGCGCCACCTGGTCGAGGCCGGCGGCAAGCGGTTCCGCCCGCTGCTCGTCCTGCTGGCCGCGCAGTTCGGCGACCCGACCGCCGCCGGCGTCGTGCCGGCGGCGGTCGTGGTCGAGCTCACCCACCTGGCGACGCTCTACCACGACGACGTGATGGACGAGGCGGCGCTGCGACGCGGTGCCGCCAGCGCCAACGCGCGGTGGGACAACACCGTCGCGATCCTCACCGGCGACTTCCTGTTCGCCCGCGCCTCCGACATCCTGGCCGACCTCGGCCCGGAGGCCGTGCGGCTGCAGGCCCGCACCTTCGAGCGGCTGGTCACCGGCCAGATCCGCGAGACCGTGGGACCGGCCCCGGAGCGACGACCCGGTCGAGCACTACCTGTCGGTGGTGGCCGACAAGACCGGCTCGCTGATCGCCACCTCGGCCGGTTCGGCGCCATGCTGGCCGGCGCCGACGAGGCGACGGTCGACCTGCTGACCCGGTTCGGCGAGCGGATCGGGGTCGCGTTCCAGCTCTCCGACGACCTGCTCGACGTGCTCAGCGAGAGCGCGGACTCCGGCAAGACACCCGGCACCGACCTGCGCGAGGGCGTCCCGACGCTGCCGGTGCTGCTATGCGCCGGCGATCGCCCGCCCGCAGGACGCGCGCCTGCTCGAGCTGCTGGACGCCGAGCTCGAAGACGACGCCGACCACGCGGAGGCGCTGAGCCTGCTGCGCGCGCACCCGGCGATGGCCGCCGCCCGGGACGAGCTCGCCCGCTGGGCAGATGCGGCTCGGGACGGCCTCGCCCCGCTGCCCGACGTCCCGGCCAAGGCGGCGCTGGAGGCGCTCTGCGACCTGGTCGTCGGCCGCACCAGCTAGCCCGACAGGTCCGCCAGCGCCTCGGCGCGGCTGCCGCACAGCAGGTCGGGGCGGAACCCGCACAGCCGCAGGGTGAACGGGACCGGGCCGGACGGGCTGACGACCACCCGGAGCTGCGGGTCGGGCTGACGAGCGGCGACCAGGTGGTCGAGCAGCCGGACCCCGGCGCTGTCCAGGAACGTCACCGCGGTCAGGTCGACCACCACAGCGGGCAGTCCGCCGGCCGCCTCGACGACCTGGTCCTCCAGGTCGGCCGCGTTCGACAGGTCGATCTCGCCGGCGATCACGACGAGCAGGGCCGCGCCGTGCACCTCCGTGTCGAGCCGCGCGAGGCCGGTCATGCCCGGGCCTCCTGCGGCAGGCCACGCTGCATGGTCACGACGGTGCCGGCGTGGTGGTCGACTTTGACGTGGTCCATCAGGGCCCGGACCAGGTGCAGCCCGCGGCCCCGGTCGCCGGGCGCGCCGGGTGGCCGCCAGCGGCCGCGGTCCCGGATCCGGATCCGCAGCTGGCCGGCGCTGATGATGGCCAGCACGTCGACGACGCCGTCCGGCTCGTCCGGGTAGCCGTGCTCGATCGCGTTGGCGACCGCCTCCGAGCAGGCGAGCAGGGTGGCGTCGTGGTCCTCCCCGGACACCCCGTGCGTCTTCAGCCAATGGGTGAGGTGCGAGCGCAGGACCGACACCTGCCGGGTGTCGGCGGGTACGGCGCGGGCGAAGGTGGGGTGCTCGCGGTAGGCGAGGGCCAGTACGCAGACATCGTCTCCGGTACGGCCGCTGCCGAGGATCGCGTCGGTCACGTCGTCGGCCATCGTGTCGAACGGCCGGTGCGACCAGGTGCCCAGGAGCTCTGCGAGGGCGTCGATGCACTCGTCCAGCGGCTGGTCGCGCCGCTCGACCAGGCCGTCGGTGTACAGCACCAGGCGGGAGCCGCCGGCGAGCACCACGCTGGCCTCCGGCCGGGCCGCGACACCGAAGTGGGCGCCGAGCGGGGCAGACCGCCCGTCCCAGAGCAGGGTGGCCTGCCCGGCCCGGTCCACCAGCACGGGTGGCGGGTGGCCGGCGCAGGCGTACCGGGTGCTGCCGTCGCGCAGGTCCACCTCGGCGTACGCCATGGTCGCCGTATCGGCCGCCGGCACACCCTCGACGAACCGGTCCAACCGTGCGAGCAGCATCGCCGGGCCGGAGTCGACCGTGGCGAGGGCGCGGACCGCGCTGCGCAGCTGCCCCATCACAGCCGCCGCGTGCAGGCCGCGACCCACGACGTCGCCGACGACGATCGCGACCCGGTCGGTGTCCAGGAAGAACGCGTCGTACCAGTCACCGCCCACCTCGAGGGCGTCCTCAGCCGGGCGGTAGCACGTGGACAGTCCCAACCGCGGGTCGTCGGGCAGTGTCCCGGGCAGCATGCTGTGCTGCAGGGTGGTCGCGACAGTCCGCTGCTGGTCGTAGAGCCGGGCTCGTTCCAGGGCCTGGCCGGCCTGCTGGCCGAGGGTCTGCAGCAGCCGCAGCTCCTCCGCCTCCGGTGTCCGCGCCTCGGCCAGGCGCAGGGTCAGGACACCCAGCGTCCGCTCCTGGGACACCAGCGGCGCCAGCACCAGGTCACCGCGGCCGTCGCCGAGCGCAGCGCGCAGGCTGGGGAACGCCTCGGCGGCCTCGGCGTCGCCGATCCGGGTGACCTCGCCGGCACGCAGCGCGGAGACATCCGGCAGCGCGTCCGGGGCCGGCGGCAGGTCGGCCTTCTTGCCGACCGCACCGGACTCGGCGGTCCACACCAGCACACCGGTCGCCGGTGCGACCATCCAGAGCACGCTGGCGGCCGCGGCGAACGCGGTCGTCCCGGCCCGCGCCACCACCTCCCCGACGTCGTCGACGCCGGACACCGCGGCGAGCTCGGCGACCACCTGCTCGACAGCCCGCACCCAGGTGGTGGCCTGCTCGGCCCGTCGCCGGGCAGCCAGCAGCTCGGTCTCGTACTCCTTGCGATCGCTGGCGTCGAAGATCGTGGTCCGTACGGCGAGCGGCCGGCCGTCCTCGCCGGAACGCATCCGGGAGTTCACCAGCACCGGCAGCCAGCTGCCGTCGGCGCGCACCAGGTCCATCGCGATGGCTCGCACCGAGCCCTGCATCCGGAGCAGGGGCGCGTAGTGGGTCTCGTGGTAGATCCGGCCGCCGGCGGTCAGCAGGTCGATGAACCGGCGCTCCCCGACCAGGTCCTCCCGCCGGTACCCGGTCCAGGACAGGAAGGTCTGGTTCACCCGCGCGATCCGGCCGTCGGGGTAGGAGGAGAGGTAGCCGCACGGCGCGTTCTCGTAGAGGTCCTCGGCGCTGTCCTCGAGCAGCGCGGCGGCGCGGCGCTCCTCGTCGGTGGGCTCGTCGGCCGTCACGGGTGCCTCGGTGTCAGCGCGAGGCCAGGAAGGTCTCGATCGCGGCCACCGTCTCCTCAGGTGCGCTGAGGTTGGGACAGTGCCCGCTGGCCGCCAGCTGGACCAGCGTGCTGCCGCCGATCCGGTCCGCCACGTAGCCACCCACCGCGGTCGGGGCGATCACGTCGTCCGAGCACTGCAGGACCAGGGTGGGCACTCGGACGTCGGCCAGGTCGGCCCGGTTGTCGGAGGTGAACGTGACCCGGGCGAAGTGCCGCGCGATCTCGGGGTCGGTGCGGCAGAAGCTGTTGGTCAGCTCGTCGCCGAGCTGCGGGCGGTCGGGGTTGCCCATGATCACCGGCGCCATCGCGCTGGACCAGCCGAGGTAGTTGCTGTCCAGCGAGTCGAGCAACCCGTCGATGTCCTCGCTGGTGAAGCCGCCGACGTATTCGCCGTCGTTGATGTACCGCGGCGAGGGGCCGACCAGCACCAGCCGGCTGAACCGCTCGGGCTCGCGGTTGGCTGCGAGCACCCCGATCATGGCGCTGACCGAGTGTCCGACGAACACCACGTCGGTCAGGTCGAGCGCGTGGCAGATCTCGAGGACGTCCTCGGCGTAGCCGCGCAGGTGGCCGTAGCGGTCGGGGTCGAAGGCCGTGAGGTCCGAGCCGCCCGAGCCGACCAGGTCGAAGAGCACGATGCGGTGGGTGGCCTCGAAGGCAGGGGTGACGAAACGCCACATGTTCTGGTCGCAGCCGAAGCCGTGCGCGAACAGCATCGGCGGCCCGTCCGGGAGTCCGGCCACGGTCACGTTGTTACGGGCGAGAACGTCCACCCGGCGGATCTTACCCGCGCATGCTGTCCCGGGTGGGCGCGACCGGGCAGGATCGAGGCATGGACCTGGCCGACGCGCGCGCGCTCTGGGACCCACTGCCGGGCTGGCTCAACACCGCGAGCTACGGGCTGCCGCCGGCCCCCGCCTGGGAGGAGCTCCAGCAGGCGCTGGAGGTGTGGCGCCGCGGCTCGCGGAGCTGGGAGCCGTGGGGCGAGTCGACCGAGCGGGCCCGCCAGGCGTTCGCCCGCCTCGTCCAGGTCGAGCCGACCCGGGTCGCCGTCGGCGGCACCGTCTCCGAGCTGCTCGGTCTGATCGCGGCCGCCCTGCCGGACGGCGCGCGCGTCGTCGTACCGGAGGTGGAGTTCACCTCGAACATGTTCCCGTGGCTGGTCCACGAGGACCGCGGGGTCGAGGTCGTCACGGTTCCCACCGACCGGCTGCTCGAGGCGATCACCCCCGGGACCACGGCGGTGGCTCTCAGCCTGGTGCAGTCGTCGACCGGCGAGGTCGCCGCCCTGGACGAGATCGTTGCCGCGGCCGGAGCGGTCGACGCGCTCGTCGTCGTGGACGGCAGCCAGGCGGTCGGCTGGCTGCCGACCGATGCCAGCGGGGTCGATGCGTTCGCCTGCGTCGGCTACAAGTGGCTGATGTCGCCGCGCGGCTCGGCGTTCCTCGCGCTGTCCGAGCGACTGCAGGCACAACTGCGCCCGCTCAACGCCGGCTGGTACGCCGGTGCCGACGTGCACTCGTCCTACTACGGTCCGCCGTTGCGGCTGGCTACTGACGCCCGGCGCTTCGACGTCTCACCGGCCTGGTTCAGCTGGGTGGGTACCGCACCGGTGATCGAGCTGATCGAGCAGATCGGTGTCGAGCAGATCAGGGCGTACGACGTGGCGCTGGCCGACCGGTTCCGCGCCGGCCTCGGCCTGCCGGCCGCAAACTCGGCCATCGTGTCCACCACGGTGCCGGATGCCGCGGCCAGGCTGGAGCGGGCCGGCATCCGGGCGGCGACCCGGGCCGGTGCGCTGCGCGCCTCGTTCCACCTCTACTCGACCGAGGCCGACGTCGACGCGGCTCTGGACGCGCTGGTCGGCTAGGCCCGCGTTGGAAAGGGGCGCCGTGCACGGTGGGCCCGCCATCGGCAAATGCGAGCGGTGGTCCGCTCGATAGTGACGGTTCTGTTCGCCTGCCTTACGAGCAGCCTGAGGACCGTCGCTACCGATCGCTCGGGCGGCAGAAGATCGTAGCTGCCTGCCGAACGCTCTACACCGACGGCGAGTCTTGGGGCTGTACCGGACCGGGGAACGGGGGTCAGTGAGGTGGTCCATCTCAACGGGGATATCCGCAGCGCCGGCGCAGCGCTCACAACCGACGGCGACGCCATGGCCCGCCTGTTGTCCGCGTCCTGCATTGGTCCCCCATCGCCCCGCGCTCTATCAGTCAGCTGGTGAACTCGGTCGCCCCGCTGACCCGGCTGCTGCGGGTGCTCGGCGCGGTCCTGTTGACCAAGGACCGGCGACTGGCTGCGGCGACGGGCCCTCGCTGCCGGATCGAGACGATCGACTGAACCGGCGGCTAGCAGCCCTGCCCGAGGCACCGGTCTTCGCCGGCGGACCACGGAAGCAACCTTTTCCCCAACGGGGCACGTCTCTTACGGCGGACGTCCACTCCTCTGATCGGAACAACCAACAAGGAGACAGGACAATGAAGATCGTCACAGCGGCCGCCGGTGCCGCGCTTACCCTGAGCACGCTGCCGCTGCTGCCCGCGATCGCCACCGCCGACGGTGATGGGCACCCGACCACGGCGCAGATCGAGTACGCCGAGCGCCAAGCGGCGAACCGGGGTCACCTGACGAAGGCGCAGATCGAAGAGGCCGAGCGGACAAATGGGACCCAGCGCTCCACGTCCGAAGACGCCGGGTCGCTGCCGCGCCGGGCACCGGTCTCGGGTGGCGACGACGCCGCGGCCTGGCAGCTCGCGCTCAGCGCAGCGCTGGGAGCGGCACTGACCGGCGCCGCGGTGCTGGGGTCGCGTCAGGCGACCCGGCACCGGCACGCGGTCACCGGTTAGGAACTTTCGGTGGACGACAGATCGAGCCCCGGTCACATTAGGTGCGGTTACGCAACCGATTGGAGTTGACGCTTGCACGGCCTTCAGGACGCCGAGTTCCGCGACTTCGTCGCGGCCCGCAGCCACGCCCTGCTGCGCACGGCGTACCTGTTGACCGGTGATCAGCAGCTCGCCGAGGACCTCGTGCAGACCGCGCTGGAGAAGACGATCTCTCGCTGGGGCTCGATCCGCGTGCGCGAGGCGGCGGAAGGCTACGTACGCCGGACGATGTACCGCGAGCACGTCTCGGCCTGGCGCCGCCAGCGGCTTCCGGAGGTGCCGGTGGCGATCATTCCCGAGCACAGGTCCGGCCACGACACGGGTGACGACGTCGAGAACCGACTGGTGCTCCGGGAGGCGCTTCTGCAGCTCGGGCGGCGGCAGCGGACGGTGCTGGTGCTGCGCTACTTCGAGGACTTGACCGAGCAGCAGGTGGCGGACGCTCTCGGGGTCAGCCTGGGCACGGTGAAGAGCACGACCCACCGGGCACTGAGCCGGCTGCGCGACCTTTGTGGCGACCCTGCTCTAGCACCCGGAGGGGATGCAGCATGAGCATGCTGGAAGACCAGCTGCGCGAGACCCTCGCCGAGATGTCCGGCGAGGTGCGCCCGGTGCCGATGCTGACGCGCCTCGACCACTCACAAGCGCGCCGGCGCCGCCGCTCCCGCTCCTACGGTGCGATTGCCGTCGCAGCGGCCGTCGTGCTGATTCTCGTGGCCGGGTCCCTGCTCCTGCTGCGACCGAACTCGCCGAACATCGTCCCACCGGTGCACCAGCCGCCGAAGGTGCTCCGGCTTTCCAGCGCCGAATCGGCCGCACCGGGCCGAACGGCGCTGCTCCTGGTCGTCGCGGACAACACTTCGATACCCCCCTCGGCTCACTTCACGGCCCCGCATCTGCAGCCCGCGTACGCCTTGCCGATCGGTGGTCATCGCGCCGTGCGGCTGAAGGAGTCCGACGTAGACCCGACGTGGACAGACCAACTGTCCCTGGACGGCACCCGAGTCGTCCGAGAGCTGACCAACCGCGACATCACCGGATACGATCCGAAGTGGCCCCTCGAGATCGTCAACCTGCAGACGGGAAACATCGACGACGTGAGGGGCGCGCAGGCAACATGTCCAATGCTGAGCCCGGACAACCGAACCCTCGCCGGCTACTCGGAGAACGACGTCGTCCTGATCGACGTATCCACTGGTGCCCATCTCGAGGCAGGACTTCGACTAGATGACTCCAGTGACCTCGCCTGTTACGGCGGGTTTGCCTGGTCGCCAGACGGCAGCCGGATCGTCGTGCCCCACGGCCCCGACTCGGTGGTGCTTGACCGCCGGGGCCGGCAACTCTCCACACTGACCGAGCTCCACGTCACCAACGCGTCGATGTCCTGGTCGCCGGACGGTCGTCTTCTGCTGCTTTACGACGCCGGGTTCCGTCAGTTCGTCGCCCGTGACATGGAGGAGCGGGCGGACTCAGTCCTGAGGCGTCCACGCGACGCAGTCACGCCGCTGGGCTGGGCCGGATCGCGGATCGTGTGGCTGGCGGGCCAGGTCGGCGAGCAACAGCTCATCACGACGGACGGCACGGGCGGCGATCCACGCCCGTGGATCCGGCTCGACACCAACGGTCTGCCGATCGAGTCCGTGACCTGGTCGAGCGACCTGGCCGGCACCGCTCGCTGAGCGACCCCGCTAACCGACGCACTTCTGTCGGGGTCCTCAACACCGGGTTCGCCGGCTTGATCGTCACCCGACGGAGGTAATGACCTCGTCATTGACGTCGAAG